>JAPLTF010000093.1 GCA_026398275.1 Verrucomicrobiota bacterium | reverse complement strand
TCGATGCGGCAAACGAACCCCTCAAAGACTGGAGCACGAGCAAAGAATTACGCTTCGGGGCCAAGGAAACTCTCAGAGGAAAAACCAACAAAGACGTTGGCGGGGACTGGAAAGGTAATCCTCCCGAATTCCGAAACCTGCACTGGGTACGGGACAGTGCCGTGACGATGATCAATAATCCCCTGAATCATGATTTTGGATCGGCGTTGAACGACCCGCACGGGGTGGTTCACGATGGAAAAGTCTATCTGTTCGCAGGCCATGATTTCTCCCCGGACAATCCGACGTTTGTGATGAATGACTGGTGGGTCTGGTCGTCGGAGAACTTATTGGACTGGCAATTGGAGAGCGTATTGGATCCCAAAGACACGTATCTCAAGCGTCCGCTCACGAGCTGTTGGGCTCCCTGCGGGGCGTTTCGCCATGGCAGGTGCTACTTTTATTTCTCCGTCGGCGGTGCTCAAGGCGGGGTGGTGGTGGCCGACTCTGTGAACGGCCCGTGGCGTGACCCTCTGGGCAAGCCGCTGATTCCCGAAGGGTATGATGCGGATCTTCTGAAAGATGATGACGGCGAGTATTACATGGTATACGGGGTTTGGAACTACCATATCGCCCGCATGAATGAAGACATGATCAGCTTCGCCGAGGAGCCCCGCTTGATCACGATCAACACCCCCCGCGGTCCTTATAATCTGGATGGCAGCAATACGGAGCGACCGACCGATGACAAACCGTCGCTGCATAAACGCAACGGTATCTACTACCTATCGTGGAGCAGTTTCTACGCGGTGTCGGACTCCGTGTATGGTCCCTATGAATACCGGGGAACGGTGATCGAACCGGAACTTCTTGCTCCGGAATACCGCAAAGGCAATGTGTGGATCGATCGGCACGGCAACTTTTTTGAATTCAACAACCAGTGGTACTATGTCGTCAACGATGCAAGCCAACCGGGTTACAAAGGCGTCTACCGGGCATCGGTCATGACCTATCTCCACTATCTGGACAATGGCGACATGGCCCCGGTGCGTATCGATTCAGTTGGAGTGGGCCAGTACGATGCGGATGGCGGACGCATCGAAGCCGAGAATTACTTTAAGGCTGTTCGGGCCGAGAAACGCGAATGCCCGGTCGGTGGGTTTGAGATGCGGAGCCTGACGTCGGGAAGCGAACTGTATTATCCCAACATCCACAACATCCCGGCAAATGCCACCTTGCATGTGTCGATCGCGTGCGGAAGTGCGGGTGACGGGGCGATTGAGGTGCGCGACGGAAACCCGCAGGGACGTTTGCTGGGCGTATTACCGGTTTCGAATACGGGTGGCTGGGATACGTTTCAGACAGCCACATGCACGCTGGACAATGAAGCGGGCACCAGCAGCTTGTGCTTCGTCGTGAAAACAGAACGTGATCAGGAAGTGGTCCGGCTCGACGGATTTTCGCTTACGAAATAAGATTTAGAAGTGGAGCATTTAATTACGATATGAAAATGAAGTGCATTGCCTGGATTGGATTTACTGTATCGCAACTTTCTTCCGCATTTGTCCTCTCCGCTGTTGCTGCCGCACAGGGGGCTGAGACTGGAAACGCGAAGGCCGCTGGCAAATACAATGTCATCTGGACCTCGCCCAGCAAGGACTACAACGGTTCCATGCCGATCGGCAATGGCGACCTTGCCGCCAATGTCTGGGTCGAACCGACCGGCGATCTGATTTTCTATATCTCCAAAAGCGACACCTGGACCGGCGGTGGTCCGGATCCGGAGTTGCTGAAGCTGGGACGGGTTCGCGTTCGCCTTGACAAGCCACTCTTTGAAGAAGGCTCAACTTTCAGCCAGGAACTCGATCTCAAGACAGGGAGCATCACGATTCATTCATCCCTTGGCGACCAGACGCGAGACATCCGATTCTGGATCGATGCCAATCGCCCGGTGGTCCACGTGGATATCGAAAGCTCGGCCCCCTGCACGGCGGAGATCGCCCTGGAAAGCTGGCGGGCCGAGGGGAAATACCTCCGGGGGGGCGCTCGGAAGGACATCATCCTGCCATCGGATGGAGAGACGGTGCGGTGGTATCAGCGCAATGAGCAAAGCATCTACAAGCAGACCATGATCAATCAGCATATGGGCGGGTTTGTGGATCAATTCCACGATCCCCTTTTGCACCGCACCTTTGGAGGGCTGATTTCCGGCGAAGGCCTGAAGTCCAAAGATGAAAAAACGCTGGTGACCGCCGCCCCCGCCAAGAAAATTCACGTGAGCATCCATGCTCTCACCGCTCAAACAAAAACCCCGGAGGATTGGCTTGCGCAGCTGGAGCAGCAGCGAAAGACTGTGGATGCGGTCCCGCGTGAAAAGGCCTGGCCGGCCCATGTGAAATGGTGGGAGGCCTTTTGGCAGAGAAGCTGGATCGGTGTCACTCAGGCAGTTGCGCCGGCAAAGCCGATCGTTCGAAGCATGATTCCGTCTAACGACCTCAATTTCAGAATCGGCGAGACGAGGAACGGAGGCGAAAAATTTCAGGGTGAGGTGGGGCGGGTGAGCATTTTGAGCCGAGCCTTGAGCGACGGCGAAATCAAAACAATGGCCGGCAGTCAGGCGCAAGATGTGGGCGTGAAAGAGCAGGACATTCTCTTCAGTTCGAGCGGGCAACTCTATTTACACATCGAGAACTCGGACGTCTGGACGGATCGCCCGGGAATGACCTTGGAAGCGTGGATCAAGCCCGGCGACATCAGCGTGCCCGGAAGAATCCTCGACAAGACCACTCCGGGAGACGATGCGGGATTCCTGCTGGATACCTACCCCGGCGACGGACTGCGTTTGATTGCTGGAGACAGGCAGTTCACGGTTCCCAAATGCCTGATTGCAGATCAATGGAGTCACGTTGCCGTTGCCGTGGATGCCACTCAAGAAAGGATGGAGATCTATCTCAACGGCGAGCGGATTGCCGGCCAGAAAAGCGAAAAGGTCAAAAGTGATTTCGACGAGGCCTTTGCCGTGAGTCAGGCTTACACCCTGCAACGTTGGATTCAGGCCTGCGCCGGTCGTGGTGCCTACCCCATCAAGTTCAATGGTTCCCTATTTACCGTGGATGCCATGGACGAGTATTGGCACCTTCCCGAGGGCCGATACATTGGGCCCGACTACATGCGGTGGGGCGGGCCCTACTGGTTCCAGAATACGCGCTTGATTTACTGGCCGATGCTGTATTCCGGGGATTACGACCAGATGGTGCCGCTCTTTACGATGTATCGGAATATGCTGCCGCTTCTCAAAGCGCGGGCGCATCACTATTTCGGCCACGATGGGGTGCACTTTTCTGAGACCACGCAAATATGGGGACTCAATCGGGATGCGGATTTCGGCAGCGACAATCCGGATTTCTATCCGACAAGCGGTTATATGAAGTATAACTGGGATTGCGGCCTGGAGCTCTCCACCATGCTGCTGGCTTATTACCAGCACACCGAGGATGCGGCTTTCGTAAAAGAGACGCTCCTGCCAATTGCCGATCAAGTTGTGACCTTTTACGAGCAGCATTACAAGCGCGACAAGGACGGAAAGTTGCATATCTCGCCCTCCCAGGCGCTGGAGACGTGGCAAACCGCCGAGGATCCAGTTCCCGTCGTCGCCGGCCTGCGTGTCGTCTTGACGGGCCTGCTCGCATTGCCTGAGCCGTTGACCACCAGTCAACAGCGGGAGCGCTGGAAGCGCGTGCTCGGCGAGGTTAAGGAAATTCCTCTCGCGGACGAAGCCGGCAAGAAGTGGGTCAAGCCGGCCCATGTTTTCTCCAATAAGCGAAATTCCGAGAACGCTGAGATGTATGCCGTCTTTCCCTATCCCGTCTATGGGGTCGGGAAACCCGATTTGGAGATCGGCCTGGAAACCTATGCACGACGCGAGAACAAGCGCACCGGTGGGTGGCAGCAGGATGCGATCCAGGCCGCATTGCTGGGCCTGACCGAAGATGCAAAAGCTTTTCTCCTCCAGAATGTCACCACGGAAAATCTCATGGGCGGGGTCAATGAGAAAGCGAAACGCGCGGACAGTCGTTTCCCCGCGTTTTGGGGTCCGAACTTCGATTGGATCCCCGACCAGTGCAACGGCTCCGTGATCCTCGCCACGCTGCAATACATGCTCATGCAGACGGATGGCAAAAAGATCCTCCTGCTCCCTGCGTGGCCGCAGGAGTGGAACGCCGAATTCAAACTTCACGCTCCCCATCAAACCACCGTCGAGGGTCGCGTGGTAAATGGGGCGCTGGTGGATCTCAAAGTCACCCCGGAATCGAGACGGAAGGATGTCGTCGTGATGACGAAGGATGCAAAATGAACCGTTTCATTGAGTGCCCCAATAACGACTGGCGGGCCGTCTAAATGGTAAGGTAGGAGCAAGTCTGTAGTAACAAAAGTAAGTCTTCAAAAGAATGAATACGGCCCAACACCACGACAATATGCCCCGTCCCATGGCTCCCGGCTACCCGAGTCGCGAATCGAATCTCGATGCGTTGCCCGGATTCAATATTCCGCCGCCGGGTTATGGCGAAGTTCCGTTCTGGTGGTGGAGCGGGGATGACCTGGATGTGGATCGATTGATTTGGCAGGTGCGTGAGCTGCACAAAAAGGGGATCAGCGGCTTTCAGGTGAATTATTCGCATTATGACACGCCGGGCTGGCCCAGCGATTCGGGTGAACCGGCGTTGTTCACCGACGCCTGGTGGAAGGTTTACTCCAGAATCTCCGAGGAATGCGCGAAGCTTGGAATGGGAATTGGCATCAGCACATACACCCTGGATTGGCCGAATGGTGCAAAAAATGTTTTTTATGACCTGTTTTATTCGAAGCCGGAACTGAATGCGATTGAGCTGATGGCTGGTGAGCGGGTGCGATTGGCGGGCGGCGAGACGGCCAGCGTTGCCGTTGAAATTGATCAATTTGCGGCCCGTGTCTATGCCGTGAAAGACGGAGTGCTGCAAGCAGGCGGCATCGACCTGACCGGCCTGGTGAAGGATGGCCACCTGGGGTGGACAGCGCCGGAGGGCGAGTGGGAGCTGTGGACCTTTCGCGCCGTTCGTAAGTCCGGATCCCTGAATCCGCTCCTGCCCGGTGCCGGCGAAGCGGTTGTGCGCGGATTCTTCCAACCATTCGAGGATCACAATCCCGGCAAAACATCCGAGGGGCTGAATTTTTTCTTCAATGACGAACTCGAAATCGGGTTCGGAAAGTTCGCCTGGCATGACGATTTCGCCGCGCAGTTCCAGCAGCGCCGGGGATACGACCTGTTTGAAGTCCTGCCGGCCATGTGGGAAGACATGGGTGACATCACCCCGAAGGTCCGCATCGATTACGCCGAGGTGCGCATGAGCCTGATGGAAGAGCGATACTTCAAGCCTGTCTATGAGTGGCACGCTTCCCGGGGAATTATTTTCGGATGCGATAACCACGGACGGGGATTGGATCCGCATGCCTACGGTGATTATTTTCGGGCTTGCCGCTGGTATTCGGCGCCGGGACACGACACGCCGGGCGGCAGCGCGGACCCGATCAAAGGCAAGGTCTCATCGTCTATTGCCAACCTTTATCAACGTCCGCGCGTCTGGCTCGAAGGCTATCACAGCCTCGGGTGGGGAGCCACGCTGGAGCAGATGATGTTCGCCACCCGTGAAAACTATTTGTATGGATGCACCCTGTTCAGCCTGCATGGGTTTTATTACACGATGCTGGGCTCGCATTGGGAGTGGGCGCCGCCCTGCTACCATTTTCGCATGCCTTACTGGGAGCACATGGGTATCTTCCTGAAGTATTTTGAGCGGCTTTCCTATCTGATGAGCCAGGGGCATCCGGTCCTGGATGTGGCCGTGATCTACCCGGTCACGCCCTACGAGGCGGAAATGAATGGCCATGCAGCCAGGAACACGGCGTTTGAGCTGGGAACGCAACTCATGGCGGCGGGAATCAACTTTGAATTTATCGACCATGAATCGCTGGCTCGCGCAGAGGTGCTCGACGGTCGGCTCGTCGTTCGCGATGCCTGCGCGTCCTATCAGGCGCTGATTGTTCCGAACATGGAAGCGGTCCGATGGAGCACGGTTGAAAAGGCGGAAGCCTTCGCGAAGGGCGGCGGTTTGGTGCTGGCCGTTGGAGCGCTGCCCTCCGCAACGGAAAGAGCGGGCCGCAATGATGCGCGGCTCGCGGAGAAGCTGGATGCGATTTTCCAGCCGGAACAGCGTCTGAGCAGTGCCGGTGAGGCGGTGGAACAGATCCGCCGCTCCATTGACCTGGATGTCAAAGGACTCAACGGCACCGTCCGCGCGCTTCATCGGAAAATCGGGTTGAGCGATGTCTATTTTGTCATGGATGCGGCCCCTGGCGATGTGGTTGAGTTTCGAGCCACGGGCCGCGTGGAATTGTGGGATCCTTGGACGGGTGAGAGCCGTGCGCTGCAAGTTGTCAGTGAGACAGCGAACGGGACGCAGGTTCAACTGCCACTCGAAAAATACGAGGCGCAGGTGGTTGTTTTCCTCCCCGGGCAGGAGCATGAGAATCCGACCCGCCAGCCAGCGCAATCGGGCATCAGTAAAACGCTTCCTCAGGACGGCTGGCAGGTGAGCTTTGTTCCCACCATGGACAACCGGTGCGGCGATTTCCGGCTTCCGGTGACCCCGGCGAACGAGGTTATCGGACTTGAAGCCCGGAGTTTTGCGTGGGCGCGCGAGTGCGAGGTGGACCCAGCCGTTGCGATGCTGCCGGAGGTGGATGACACATCATGGAAAAAACAGCTCCAGGGATACGGTCCGCAATTTTATATACTGGGTCCGATTCCGGAATCCCTCGACCCCGCCGTTCTGGATGCGAAGCTGGCCTCCTTCGACAGGGTGGATCCGTCGGTCCCTCTGGTTGTCGGGGAGACCTCCTTGACCTGGCAGCTTTACGATTTCTCGTGGCGTTACGGCAGGAAAGGGGATCCGGGCCACCAAGGTTATCATGGATTAAAAGGGACGATCAGCGATGACTTCATCCGCCTCGGCAAAGGTCATGCTGTTCCGCACAGCGGAGTTGTTCTGGGGGCGGACGAGAAGAACCGCTATTACCTCTGGTCTTCCGTTCTTTTGACAGAGGACTGTGAGGTGACTCTTCACGTCAGCCAGCCAGCCCCGGCGGTGACGAATGCTTCACCGGTCAATGCGCCGGCGGCCATATTCGTGGACGGGGCGCAGGTCGTTGATCTGTCGAGGACCATGCCCTTGAAGGAGGGACGGCATTCGATCCTCCTTCGTTACGAGGACTGCGGGCAAAGTCATGTTGTCCTTCGCCGCAAAAACGTGCCGCGGTCGGAGCAAGTGCATGTCTTAGCGATGCGTTGGTTCGAGGATGTCGGCGTGTTGCGGTTTGATCCCTTTGCCGGGGATGTCTCAGCAGAATGGTTCCGCTTTCTGTCCGCACCAGGCACCACGGCGATTCGCCTGGAGGCCCTGAGTCAGGAACCAATCCGGGCCTGGATCGATGGCCTCCCGATGATCGACCGGGGGGACGGGTTTTTTGAGGCACAGACACCGATGGAGCATCCGGCGGTGGTCGCGGTGCGATTGGTTCCGGAGAGTGGATGCCGCGGAGCATCGTCCATTTCGGAACCCATCAGGGTAGAGACCAATGGCCGGGGTTTCCTACCCTTGGGGGATTGGTCGGCGTTCGGGATCCTGCATAACTACTCGGGAGGCATAAGCTACCGGACAACTTTCGCGCTGACTGAGCAGGAGGCGAGCGGGAGGGTTGAACTCGACCTGGGACGCGTCGTTGCCACCGCGGAGGTGACGATCAATGGCAGGAAAGTTGGAGTTCGAGTCGCCCCGCCCTGGAAATTTGACTTGAGCGGTTTGCTCCAGGCCGGTGAGAACGAACTCGAGGTGCTTGTTTTCAACACGTTGGCCAATCACTACCAGACCATCCCGTCCGGCTACCGGGGCGATCCTTTGTCTGGACTGCTCGGACCCGTGCAACTGCGGTCGCTGGCAACTCATCTGCATGGTTTGTGCCCAGCTGAGTTGGCGGGAGGAACTGCTGCCCCGCGCGGACTTCCGCTGAACAAGACCAAAAAGAGCCACCAAACAATTGTCCAAAATATCTGTTCCCCTCCCGCTTGAATATGAACCACCCCTCATCATCCAATCATCTGCAGGTCATTTTCATTTCGCTGGCTGCGGCGATCGGCGGCTTTCTCTTCGGGTTCGATAGTGGTGTGATTAACGGCACGGTGGATGCGCTCCAGGCGGCGTTTCATTCGTCCTCGGTGGGATCAGGATTCAATGTTGCCTCGATTCTTCTCGGGTGCGCTGCGGGGGCATTTCTGGCCGGAAACCTTGCCGATAAATATGGTCGTCGGCCGGTGATGTTGATGGCCGCGATCCTTTTTAACGTCAGCGCCTGGGGTTCCGGGATTGCGACAGGATCAACGGAATTCGTGATCTACCGCATCATGGGAGGATTTGCCATCGGTGCGGCCAGCGTCATATGTCCGACATATATCAGTGAGATTGCCCCGGCTCATCTGCGCGGTCGCCTGGCGTCACTCCAACAGTTGGCAATCATCTTCGGACTGTCCGCCTCATTTTTCAGCAACTATCTGATCGTTCGTGCTGCTGGCGGATCACAAGCGGTATTTTGGTGGGGCTTCCAATCCTGGCAATGGATGCTCTGGGTCAACATGGTGCCGGCAACATTGTTTGCGGGCGTCTTGATCTTCATCCCCGAGTCTCCGCGTTTCCTCGTGGCGGCGGGCCGGTTGGGTCAGGCCCGAGCGGTGCTCGCCAGGCTCAGCCACCCCGAAGACGCCGATCGCAAGGTGGAGGAAATCCGGGGAACGCTGGCGGCGGGGCACCGTCCGCAAATGAGCGATCTGATCGACCGTACGACCCGACGAATCCAGCCGATTGTGTGGGTGGGAATTGGAATGGCCTGCCTGCAGCAGCTTGTGGGGATCAACGTGGTGTTTTACTACGGAGCGACGCTCTGGCAGGCAGCCGGCTTCACCGAATCGGATGCGCTGGCGATCAATCTAATCAGTGGGACAGTCAACATCATGGCGACATTTGTTGCAATCGCGCTGATCGACCGGGTTGGCCGCAAGCCTCTTCTTTTTTGGGGCGCGGTTGGTATGGTGGTGTCGCTGGGCCTTCTCTCGACCATCTTCGGAAGGTCTGCCGTTGATGCAAGTGGAAGACTGGCCATGTCGGCCGTCGAGGGACGCACTGCGCTCGTTGCAGCGAATATTTATGTCTTTTTCTTCTGTGTGTCCTGGGGGCCCGTACTCTGGGTGATGCTGAGCGAGATGTTCAAAAACCAGATTCGCGGAGCCGCCCTTGCCGTGAGCGGCTTTGCCTTGTGGATCACAAACTTTATCGTGACGATGACTTTTCCCGTATTGCTCGCGAAGGCAGGCTTGGGAGTCGCCTACGGAATCTACTGCGGATTTGCCCTAATCTCGATCTTCTTCATGCTCAGGTTCACCAAGGAGACCAAAGGGCTCACGTTGGAAGAAATGTGAAAAAATCCTGAAGGAGCTTTTTGGCCCTGGCCTCGTCGGTCGTGGCCCGGCAGTAATTCGAGGTCCCAGCCCGCACAATCATCTTCAAGGCTGGCTTCCGGGTAGTGACAAGCCACGGCTATCGGGGCAAGCGCGCCCTGTCAGACCATTGCGAGGGAGACTTGCCGCAGGCCTTTTTGAATTCAAGGGAAAAGTGGCTGGCCGAATAGTAGCCGAGCAGCCCCGCGATTTCCTTCACGCTGAGATCGGGGCCTGCCATCAGATCTTCGGCGCGGGCCAAGCGGATCTCTCTGGCATATTCTTTCGGGGCGAGTCCGGTGGCTTGTTTGCATTGTCGCCGGACGCCCAAAGTGCAATTGGAGAGGATTCCCCCCGCCCAGTGTTCCACCGGTTGACTTCCACTCCCTCGGGGACTTTAATGTAGCTTTTAACAGGTTCGCAACCGCCCATTGCGGGTCTTAAATCCACGGGCATGAAAATAATAAAAAGAAAGAAAGACATATGGCCAAGGTCTCACTGAACAGCGTTTACAAAATCTACCCCGGCGACAAAGGCAAGGACGTCACCGCCGTCCGGGACTTCAACATCGAAATCACCGACCGCGAATTCGTCGTGTTCGTCGGCCCCTCTGGATGCGGAAAATCCACAACCCTCCGGATGGTTGCGGGCTTGGAGGAAATCTCCCGGGGGGATATCTTCATCGGCGACAGGCGCATCAACGACGTGCCGCCGAAAGACCGCGACATCGCCATGGTCTTTCAGAATTACGCCCTCTACCCGCACATGAGCGTCTACGAGAACATGGCATTCGGCTTGAAGCTGCGGAAATTTCCGAAGGCGGAAATCCAGAAGCGCGTGACCGAGGCCGCCGCGATTCTTGGCCTCGAGCAGCTCCTGGAGCGGAAGCCAAAGGCACTATCCGGTGGCCAGCGCCAGCGGGTTGCCGTGGGGAGGGCAATCGTGCGGCAGCCGAAAGTTTTTTTGTTCGATGAGCCGCTCTCGAACCTCGACGCCAAGATGCGCGTCCAGATGCGCACCGAAATCATCAAGCTGCACCAACGCCTCCAGGCCACGATGATCTATGTCACCCACGACCAGGTGGAAGCGATGACGATGGGCACGCGGATTGTCGTGATGGATGCAGTCATGAATCCGGAAACCGGGCTCAAAGAAGGAATCGTCCAACAAATCGATGCCCCTCTAAAACTCTACAATGAGCCGGCCAACCTTTTCGTCGCAGGATTCCTGGGAAGCCCTCCGATGAATTTTCTCAAAGGCACGCTAAGGAAGGATGGCGGGAGCGTTGTCTTCAAGGAAATGACGGGGGGAGCTGTGGAGCTGAATCTGGGTCCCCGGCCCTCCGCGCAGGCCCATGCGGGCCGGGATGTGATTTTAGGAGTGCGGCCCGAGAACTGCGATCTGCTGCCCGCTGGAAAGCCTCCTTCGGCGTGTTCCTTCCAAGCGGTCGTGGACATCGTGGAGCCGATGGGAGCCGAAACGTATTTCTACCTGAAAACCGGCGCCCACACCGTCATCAGCAGGAGCCATGCGACCGTGGATCGGCGCGAAGCAGGTCATCGCCTGCTATTTGAGATCGATATTGAGCAAGTCCATCTTTTTGATCCGGCCACGGGATTGAGTATCCATTGAGTGCACTGTTATTTCTCTCTGTGCTATTCATCGCCGCCAGCCCTCCCGAGCTTCGGACTACACTAGTCGCGACCGGCACCACTTTATCGATCTCCATATTCTCCTCTGCTGAATACAGCTTATGGCGGGCGGCGTGGAATTCGTTGGTGGGCTTGAACACGGCCTTCGCGCTGAGGGCGGCCCCGGCGTTGTGTCGGGCGAACAGGGATTGCAGTTCACTGATGATCTCCTCGGCAACGGCTTCCGGAATCAGGTCGCCTTTGATCTTCAACTCAAAGCGCTGCTTGAAGAATGAGGCTCCCTTTTCGCCGGTCACGCGCAGGATGGCGGCATCATCGGTCGTGTCCCGGTAGGAATTGCGGGCGCCGGTGCGAACGTCGGATGATTTGGCCGGTTTGAAAACCGGATAGCAAAAAGCAGTTTTTCAGGCATGGGCGTGGTTCAGGTTTCGATACGGTCTTTCATGCGGAAGCTTGAGCCTTCAATGATGACGGTTTC
>JAPLTF010000046.1 GCA_026398275.1 Verrucomicrobiota bacterium | reverse complement strand
GAAACCGTCATCATTGAAGGCTCAAGCTTCCGCATGAAAGACCGTATCGAAACCTGAACCACGCCCATGCCTGAAAAACTGCTTTTTGCTATCCGGTTTTCAAACCGGCCAAATCATCCGACGTTCGCACCGGCGCCCGCAGCCACTAAAGTTCACTGAGCAATCGGCAAAAAATCAACGGTCCGATCAATGTGCAATGAATGTGTTTAAGTGTGTCTTAGTGATATTCAGTAGTGAAATTTCTGGATCAGGGTTTCTCCGTGCATTGCGGGCGGGCGCCCTCAGGGAGCGCGGGCGCGTCGACTCCGGCTTTCGGGAGCGTCCCATCGAGCTCCTGCCGCCAGTGGGCAACGTCGCCTGCGGGACCATAGCAATAGATCATGCGGAGCGGAGTCGAACCGATGTTGGTCATCTGGTGAAAGACTCCCGGCGGGATGTAAACCATCTGGCCGCTCGTGAGCGTCCGGCGCTCTTCACCCAGACACATCTCACCGGTTCCCTCGACAACAAAATAGACCTCTTCCTGATCCTGATTGTGCCAAGGCACCTGGCCACCATCCGGATCGAGGGTCACATTCCCGATGGAGAAGTTTTTTGCCTGGATCGGCGCGACCCCGCCGGCGAGGTTCTGCGTTCTGCGCCGTGCAGGATACCGGCGGCCTTCAATTTGTGAGAGATCGGAGATGGTCATGCTTATGTTTTAAGAGTTCAGATTTGAGAAAGTCAGACTCCACCAAAGAACGTGTAGTAAGGTTTATTTTCGGCGAGGCGCTGGATGTAGAGTGCGAGTTCGCGGGCGTGGTAGTCGCCCCACATCGAGGACTCGCCACGGGGAATTTTGCTGCCTGCAGGGATATGGTCCCATCCGTTCGGACGATGGTAGATCGAGTGAAGGATCAGGCCCTGGTGGTTCGGATCGGTGGAGAGATAGGGCTCGGACAGGACGGTCTTTGAAACCGTCAGCCCGGCCTGCCAGTATTTCTCGCCACGGGCATCACCCTTGCCCTGCAGATAACGCCCGAGGCGCAGGAGTCCCTGGGCCGCGATCGCGGCCGCCGAACTGTCCACTGGCTCGAAATCGTTTTCGATCTGCGCCGGACGGTTCAGGAAATCCGGAATGCGATAGAGCTCCGGCGCGCCAGTGTCCCAATACGGGATCCCGTCGGTCGGGGTGTTTGCGATGTAGAAGTCGCACGAGGCCAGCGCCGGCCTCAGGAGCATGGCCTCGACCTCCGCGCGGCCACCGAATGCCAGAAGTTCCGAATCGGGAAGCGTCGCGATCCACTCCAGTTGCTCCGGGTATCCGGCAATGATCCATGCGAGCCCGCGGGTCCATGTCGTAAAGGGCGAAAATCCCTGCTGCGAATTCGGACAGCGGAAATTGCCGTCGTTCATGTTGAAGATGCTCTCGTGGGCGACCCGGCCGCGGATATCGTAAAAATCCCGCCCCTCGCCGTAAAAGACTGCAAAATCCGCCGTGGTATGGGCGTGCTGGAGCAGGCGCTCCAAAAGCGAGATCTTCAGATCCTTCTCGCCCATGAGGACATGTCCGAGCTTGTGCGAAACCGACAGCGCACGAAGTGAGCGGATGGTATCGGCAAAGAGCGAATGCGGCCCGTTGAACGAGTAGATATAGCCGCCGCCAGATGAGGTTTTTGACCACCGCGCCGCCTGCACGGCTCCGGTGCACTTCAGGGCAAGCTCATAAAATTCCTTCTCCCTCGCGTCGAATGGAATCCGGCCTTCAACCATCAGGCGCAGGAGGTTTCCGTAGGTGGAGACATTGTTGAACCCGTGATCATGCACCCCGGTATGTGTGATGTGGTGGGCCATCCGCTCCCTGGTGCGGTCGCGGCCAAGGGTCAGAAACCGCTCGTCGCCGGTCGCATCGTATTGAAGAATCGCGGATCCGTAGACGAATCCCTGTGTCCACTCGGTCCAACCGCGTGCGGTGTAGCGGCCTTTAACGGTGAACACCGGGGTGGCGGAGCCGGGAACCTCCGCGGCGTCAATCGAAAGGATTTTCGTGGCGGAAGCCTCCCAGAGCTTCCTGATATCGGAGGCCAGGTCGGATGGCGTGAGGGAACGGTCGGGTGTGATCATGCGGAACTCCCACACCCTCACACAATCCGGCCGGCAGCGTTAGAGCAAAGGGCGACAGTTTTAGCACATATCCGACTTTTTATTGGCATAATCCTCTGCGGCAGCTATCATCCTGCGCCATGCCCGTCCGCCCATTCAGAGACCTGCTCTGGACACGCCTCGACGCCCGTGCGGGATCCACGGCGGTCCTGCGCCTGGAACTGCACCGGCATCTTCCGGAAACCGCAAAGCTCGGCGCGCATTTCCACGCCCACTGGCAGGCATTGCTCTATCTCTCCGGCCACGGAGTGCAGCAGATCGGACGCAGCATCCACCCCGTCTCGTCCGGATCGCTGGTCATCCTCCCGCCCGGATCTAGACACGCGTTCCGCCGGGCAGCCGGGCAGCCGCCACTCTGCCTGATGCTGGATTTCCGGGCACCGTGGCAGAAGCGGGTCGCGGTACGCGCGCTGGCGGCGGTTGAAATTGCTCGCGTGCGCTCCGTCCTCGCAGACATGGCCCGCCTGAACGATGACAAGCGGATGCCCGACCAGATCGGGCGCGCCGCGCTCTCCCTGCGCCTGCTCGCGCAGATCGCCGAGGCCTCGGGCTGGTATCCCAGATCCGTCCGCCACTCGGCGCTGACCGTCCTCCACCGGGTCCAGAAGCTTCTGGAGAATGACACCAGACCGAAGGCTGTCGCCTCCGCGCTCGGCTACCACCCCGACTACCTGAGCAGGCTCGTGCGGGCGGAAACCGGGCTGGGATTAAGCGGGCTCGCATCACAGGTCCGTCTGCAGCACGCGCAAAAACTTCTCCGCGAACACGCATTTGTGCGCGATGCGGCGGCGGAGGCCGGATTCCTCGACCAGAACTACTTCGCCCGCTGGTTCAAAAAGCAGACCGGCCAGACTCCCCTCGAATGGAAGGCCGGACGGCCTCCAATGAGCGCTCAGAACCTGTGAAAGAATTAGGAAAAGCCGCGTTGTTGAGGATTTTTGGCTTGGCCAAGGCGCTAAGGCGGTGGCAATACCCGCTGCGGTGTTGCCGATGCTTCGCATCGCCCTCCGGGCTGCCTGCGGCAGGCTGTCTCTCCCGCAGTCGCGGGATCGGCTGTCCCGCCTGAGCAACGCAGGCCAAGCCAAAAAGACACGCAACCCTCCGGGCGAGAGCAGAAAAGGCCGTCTGGCGGCGTTGCTCGCTCAGTTACAGCCCGCAGAGGGGATGCGCCTTCGCGAGCGCCTTGCCATCCGGCCTTTTCTGCTCTCGCGCGGCCTTTTCTTAATTATTTCACAGGTTCTAAAGCTTGAGATTCACCATCGCGGCATGCTCGGCATCCGAGCAGGCGGAATTCAGCGGGACATTGGTCTCCGCAGCGGATTCCTGAACGAGGCCGTTTGTGAGCAGGTAGCTCTCCAGTTCCTCGCCGCTGAGATCCGGCAGCATCACCCCGTTGACAACCACGCAGGGCGAAAGCGGCTGGCCGCTGAGCTGTTCCATTTCAAACCGGAAGTCCGGATTGATGATGATGTCTTTCTCCGTGTAGGGGATGTCGTATTTGGAGAGGACGGCGCGAACGCCTTTGCTCCAGCCGCAGTGGGTTTTCAGGTAGGCAGTAATTTCAGGTTTGCTCATGGGTAATAGTGAAGTGCGGCGCAATGTAGCGGCATATTGACGGGAGTCAATGGGAGAAGAACGCGTATGCAGGCTGGTAATTTTCCGCCGCTCAACCATTCTGCGCGGGCATGGTCCGGATTCTTGCGCTCCTGATACTTTTCCTTCTTTCCCCATGAGCGGCCGGCTGTGCGTTGTCGGGGCCGGACCTGCGGGCCTGCGGGCGGCCGAGGTCGCCGCCGGATCCGGCGTCGCGGTTGCGGTGTTCGAAGCGATGCCATCGGCAGGAAGAAAATTTCTCGTCGCGGGGCGCGGTGGCCTGAACCTGACGAACACGGGCAAGGAGGGTGGATCGAAATATTCCGGCCTTTCTCCCGACCTCTGGAATGATCTTCTTGAGAGTTTCGGGCCGGAGGCGCTTCGTTCGTGGGCCAGAGACCTGGGCGTGCAGACTTTCGCTGTCTCGAGCGGCAGGGTTTACCCCGAGGAAATGAAGTCCGCCCCCTTGCTGCGGCGATGGATCGCCCGGTTGAAATCCCAGGGAGTTGAGTTTCATCACAGGCACCGCTGGACGGGCATCCAGGCATCATCCGGGAAATGGGAGCTGGAATTCCAAACTCCGAGTGGCCCACGGAGCATCGAAACCCCGGTGGTGGTTTTTGCTCTAGGTGGAGGCTCATGGCCGCGGACGGGATCGGATGGGCGGTGGCAGGAAGCGTTCCGGAAATTCGGCATTGAGGTCGAACCGCTTGTTCCAGCGAACTGCGGCTGGGAGGTCCCGTGGCCGAGACAGTTAATCGACGAAGCAGCTGGGCAGCCGTTGAAAAATGTTCAGGCCTCGGCCGGCGTCGCCACAGCATACGGAGAGTTGCTGATCACCGACTATGGCCTGGAAGGCGGCGTGATCTACATGCTGACGCCGGCTCTGAGAGCTTCGCCGGTGCTTCGACTGGACCTCAAGCCAGCGTTCAGTTTCGAGGAGTTGGTCGCAAAAATGCCGCCAGGCGGACGTTTCCATCTCCACGAGGCCTTCGAGCGGTGCCGGATCCAGGAGAGTGCCCGGGTGGTGATGAAGCATCATTCCGACTGCCCAACGTGGCAGACACCCGCTGCCTTCGCCCAGGCCGTCAAATCCCTGCCTGTCGTGCTCACCGGGCCCCGTCCGATTGAGGAGGCAATCTCTTCCGCGGGCGGCATCCGCTCGAATGAAGTCGACCGGAATCTGATGATCACAAAATGTCCCGGGATTTTTGTGGCAGGAGAGATGCTGGATTGGGAAGCCCCTACTGGCGGATTCCTCATGCAGGGCTGCTTTTCCACCGGCACGAGGGCCGGCCAGGCGGCGGCAACGTATCCCGGGCTATGAATTTCCCCAACAACCGTCCCCTCCTCGCGCTGGCCCCGATGCAAGACGTCACCGATTGGGCGTTCTGGAAACTGCTGGCCGGCTACGGCGGGCCGGACGTGTATTTCACCGAATATTTCCGCGTGACGAAAGGCTACCGGCTGCAGCGCTCGATCCTGAGATCGGTCATCGAAAATCCCACCGGCAAGCCCGCCATCGCGCAGATCATCGGCAACGATGTCGAGTGGATGGTGAAATGTGCGCAACAGTTGGAGCAGCATCCTGTCGCAGCCGTGGATCTGAACCTCGGCTGCCCGGCTCCCGTGGTCTATCGCAAATGCGCAGGGGGCGGATTGCTCCGCGACCCCGGCCGCATCCACGAGCTCCTCGGGGCGCTGAGATCGGGCATCGGCGGGCGGTTCACCGTCAAGACCCGGATCGGGTTTTCCGACCCTTCGGAATTCGACCGCCTGCTCGACGTCTTTGCCTCACACCGTCTCGATCTGCTGACCGTGCATGGAAGAACGGTTTCCGAAAAATACGGCCCGCACGTTCACCTCGGCCGGATCGCGCAGGCCGTCACCCGGATGCCCTGCCCGGTCCTCGCCAACGGAAATGTCGGCACCGTCGCGGAGGCCCGACACGTCTGGGAAACCACCGGCGCCCGGGGCCTGATGATCGGACGCGGGGCGATTCGGAATCCGTGGATTTTCCAACAGATCCGCGATGATTTCGACGGGAACCCCGTCACGCTCCCGACCGGGCGCGATGTGCTCGCCTATGTCGATGCGCTCTACGAATCCTCCTGCTCGGACGATGTCCCGGAAAAATCACAGGTCCAGAAAATGAAGAAATATACGAATTTCCTCGGCGAAGGAATTGGTCCAGATTTTCTGCACGACATCCGCCGGGTCGCGACGAAAGCGGAGTTTTTTCATGTCTGCCGCAAATCCCTCGACCACGGGGAACCGATGAAGTTGGAGGCGGCGCGGGGAGGATGAGAATCGGTCCGGGGAGAAATTCTTTCAGAATTCCTCTTCTTGGTTGGCTACCCCGGCGGCCAGGCCATCGGGCGCCCGCCGAGCAGGTGCACGTGGAGATGCGGGACCGTTTCTCCGCCGTCGGGGCCATTGTTGATGACAAGCCGAAATCCCGAATCCGCGACGCCTTCGGACCTAGCGATCTGCCCGGCCGTGAAAAGGAGATGCCCAAGAAGTTCCATGTCCGCCGGAAGCGATTCCGCCACGCGCGGGATCACCCGCTTGGGAACCACCAGGATATGGACTGGCGCCTTCGGGGAGATATCGCGGAACGCGAGGCACAGGTCATCCTCGAAGACGATGTCCGCAGGGATTTCGCGGGCGATGATTTTTTGGAAGAGCGTCACGATAGTTGCAGATTGATATCCTGCGCCCGGTGGCTCAGATCGAGTTCACCTCGCACAAACGACACGATTTCGCCCCGGAGGCCGGAGCAGTCGCGCCGCCAGTTTTTTGCCGAGCGCAATAGCTTCACGCAGCGGTGCAGGTCGCAGATCTCGACCTGCTGGGCCTCAGAAAAAATGATCCCGCGAAGACGGGCGCGGAGCAGCTCGAAGAAGAGGAGCTCATACCCCTCGCCCGCATCGCGCGCGATCTCGACCAGCGAGATCCGGACCGGCGGCGGCATCGTCCGGAAGTGGCGCGCGACATCGGAATACCCGATCACCTGCAGCACGGACTGAACCGCCCGCTCGATCCGGCAGATCGTGACCACGTTGTCGTTGAAGTCCTGCTCAAGATACGTCGTGACGCTCTCCGTGACGTGGTCCGCAAGCCACCACTTTTTGTAGCCGGCCGTCTCCGCCGCGCGGACGAGAGCGGTCGAGAGCCAGCTCCGCTCGAAATTCATCACGCTGCCATCATGGAACCGAACCAGAGGCAGGCTGTCCCTCAATGCGATCATGGCTTGAACAGCTCCGGTTGGGCGGGAGTTCTCCCGGCGCGCTTTTCGAACGACTGGATTTCGTCGATGAAGTCTCCGATTTCCTGGAACTGCCGATAGACAGAGGCATACCGGACATAAGCCACCGGGTCGAGGCCGTGGAGCTTTTCCATCACCTTGGCACCAATCGTCCTGGTCGGAACCTCGCGCTCCTGGGCAGCCTCCAGCTCATGGATGATATCCTCGACCGCCTCCTCCATTTCCTCGAGCCCAATCGGACGTTTTTCGCAGGCTTTGGCGATGCTCCCGAGCAGCTTGTGCCGATCCAGGGGCTCGTGACGGCCATCCCGCTTGATGGCGCGCAATTCCAGCCGCTCCAGCTCCTCGTAAGTCGTGTATCGGATCTCGCATTTCAGGCATTCGCGGCGGCGGCGGATGCTTCCGCCGTCCTTGGAAAGGCGGGAGTCAATGACTTTGTCTTCCAAAGAGCCGCACTTAGGGCAACGCATATTGTGGGCAAACAGGGTTGATGGGGTCACTTCAACACAACATATTGATTGGTCAATTTTTTTTTGAACTTTTCCAACTCATCTTGAACGGGAGAAATCCGGGCCGGGTTTTTGCACTTGACCGTGCCGGGGGTGCTGATTTGATGTCCCCGCTTTCCCGGAAGAAAAACAATGGGTATAAATGATTCTCTAGACGCTGTTTTCAACAACGCATTGTGGAGCGTCTGCTACCTCGTGGTGCTTCTCGGATTGTCGGCCTACGGCATCCATCGCTACTCGATCATTTATCTGTTCCTGAAGCACAAAAATGCCCGGCTCAAACCGCTCGGGGAGTTTGAGGAATTCCCGAAGGTCACCGTCCAGCTGCCGGTCTTCAACGAATACTTTGTGATCCGCCGCCTGCTGGATGCCGTCGGGAAACTCGACTATCCGAAGGACCGCCTTCAGATCCAGGTTCTCGATGACTCGACCGATGAGACGACGGACATCGCCGCCGCCGAAGTCGATAAATTCCGCGCGGCCGGCTTTGAAGTTTCGCTCGTTCATCGCATCGACCGCACCGGGTTCAAGGCCGGGGCACTGGCCGAGGGGATGAAGGATGCCACCGGAGAATTCATCTTCATCCTCGACGCGGATTTTGTGCCGCCACCGGACGTTCTGAAAAATTGCATCCACCACTTCACGGATCCCGGGATCGGCATGGTCCAGACGAGATGGGGGCACATCAACCGCGACCATTCCCTGCTGACCCGCGTGCAGGCGATGTTCCTCGACGGCCATCTCCTTCTGGAGCAAACGGCAAGGAACCGGAGCGGGCGGTTCTTCAACTTCAACGGCACGGCTGGCATGTGGCGGAAATCGTGCATCGAGGATGCCGGGGGCTGGCATCACGACACGCTCACCGAGGATCTCGACCTCAGCTACCGCGCCCAGCTCCGCGGATGGAAATTCCGTTTCCTCCCGGATGTGGTCGTGCCGGCCGAGCTCCCGACAGACATGAACGGCTTCAAATCCCAGCAGCACCGCTGGACGAAGGGCTCGATCCAGACCTGCCTGAAGCTCCTCCCGGCGGTCTGGCGGGAAAAGCTCCCGCTGCTCATCAAGCTCGAGGCCACCGCCCACCTGACTTCAAACTTCGGCTACCTCCTCCTTCTCCTCCTCTGTATCCTGATCCTCCCGCAGAGCCATGCCGCGCACGGCGGCTGGATGCAGACGCTGCTGGTCGACATTCCCATCTTTCTGGTCACCACGGTTTCGATCGCCACCTTTTATATCGTGGCGCAGCGGCATTTGAATCCGAAGTCCTGGGCGCGCGATCTCCTGCTGATGCCCATGCTTCTGGCCCTGGCCATCGGGATGTCGGTCAACAACGCACGCGGCGTGCTCGAGGCGCTGTTCAAGCGGCAATCGGAATTCACCCGGACGCCGAAATACGGCGAAGGCACCGCCGTCCGGAGGGTCCGCGCCGTGCGCTATCCCCCGATCCGCTCGATTCTGCCGGCGGTGGAAATCCTGTTCGCGCTCTATTTCAGTTTCTGCACTTGGAACGCCGTGGAATCCGGGGCATGGACGAGCGTTCCATTCCTGCTTCTGTTCCTCGTCGGTTTTAGCTACGTGTCCGCGAAATCCATCGGCTTTTGGATCCAGCAAATGTCGATACTCGTCCCGCCTCCGGAAGGCGCGATCGCCGAGACATGATCCGCAATTGCTGCGCGGCCATTCTTATGGCGCTGCTGTTCGCCGGGTGCGCTGGAGACACACACCACAAGATGATCGTCAGCACCGCCGACCAAAAAATGGTCGTCCTCCGCGACGGCAAACCGATCGCCGAATACCCGGTCTCCACCTCCAAGTTCGGCCTCGGTGACCGGCCCGGCAGCAATGCCACGCCGCTCGGCTCTCATCGCGTCAAAAGAAAGATCGGATCGGGGGCGCCCGCAGGGGCGGTTTTCAAAGGCCGCCGTCCGACAGGGGAGGTCATCCCGGTGGATGCCCCCGGCAGGGACCCGATCGTCACCAGAATCCTCTGGCTGGAGGGCTCCGAGTTCAAAAACCGGCATTCCTTCGCGCGCTGCATCTACATCCATGGCACCCCGGAAGAGAGAAATATCGGAATTCCGGCCAGCTACGGATGCGTCCGGATGCGGTCCGCTGACATCATCGAACTGTTCGGCTTTGTGGGAACTGGAGCCCGCGTCGTCATCACCCCGAATCCGCTTCCGCCCAGGCACTGATCCTCACGGCTTCCTGAAAAGAAAAAGTGGGCGGTTCGCACATCACGGATTGCTTCAAAGGGCAGAATGAAATAATGACTTCGCCATGAGTGAACTCCGCATCGAGCCGGCCACCCTGGACGACCTGTCCGAGCTGACGGAACTGTTGATGGATCTGTTTTCCCAGGAGGAGGACTTCACTCCGGACCGCGAGAAGCAACTCCGCGGCCTGCGCCTGATCCTGGAACAACCCTCGCGCGGAAGGATTTTTGTTCTCCGCAACCACCAGAAGATCATCGGGATGATCAACCTGCTCATCACCATCAGCACCGCCGAGGGTGGCTTCGTGCTCCTGCTGGAGGATCTGGTCATCCGCCAGGAACACCGCGGGCAGGGATACGGTTCGCGCCTCCTCAAGCACGCGATCGAGTTCGCGCGCCAGAAGCACTTCCTTCGCATCACCCTGCTGACCGACAAGCCCAACGAATCGCGCAAGTTCTATCTGAAGCACGGATTCTCGGAAAGCGGGATGATTCCGATGCGGCTCTACCTCGCCAATGAGCCCTGATTTCGTTCGCGTGGATCTCGACCGCGCCGGACGCTGCGGGCGGGCGGAAACCATTTTTTGCGAGGGCAAGCTGCCTTCCGAGGTCGCGGCGATCTCTGCGATCCTCCGCGAGGCGGGCCAGACGGTGCTCGCGACCCGCGCACGGAAGGAACACTTTGACGCCGTCGCAGAAACATTTCCCGATTCGGTCTGGCACGAGCGCGCCCGCTGCATCACGATCGGCTCCGCCCCCCCCTCGGACTCGAATCTCACCGTCGGAGTGATCTGCGCGGGAACCGCAGATCTGCCGGTGGCGGATGAGGCTTCGGTGACATTGGAATCGTTCGGACACCGGGTCGAGCGGATCACCGATGTCGGAGTCGCCGGGATCCACAGGCTTCTCGACGAGACGGCCCGCCTCCGGGAGCTCTCGGTTTTGATTGTTGTTGCCGGCATGGAGGGAGCGCTGCCGAGCGTGGTGGCCGGGCTCGTGGACCGCCCGGTGATCGCCGTCCCGACAAGTGTTGGCTACGGCGCAAGCCTCGGCGGGCTCTCCGCGCTGCTCGGCATGCTGACGAGTTGCAGCAGCAAGGTCACCGTGGTGAATATCGACAACGGATTCGGCGCGGCGAGCGCGGCGGATGCCATCCTCCGCCTCGCGGCCGGCGGCCGATGAAGGCGTTCGTGCTCGGCGCGGGACTGGGAACCCGGCTTCGCCCGCTCACCGAACGTCGCCCGAAACCGCTCGTGCCCCTCTACGGAAAACCGCTGATCACATTTGGATTCGATCACCTGATCGCGAATGGGATCACATCGTTTGTCGTCAATACCCACCATTGCCCGGAGGCATATGATCAACTTCTGCCGGGTGATGATTACTGCGGAATTCCAATCGAATACCGCCACGAACCCGTCCTCCTCGACACGGGTGGCGGCATAAAAAACGTGGAGTCATTTGTGGGCGGCGAGTCGTTCGTCGCCTACAACGGCGACATCCTTGCGGACTTTCCGCTGCGTCCGGCCATCGACCGCCACCTGAAATCCGGACACCTCGCCACCCTGGTCCTGAGATCGTCCGGCGGCCCGCTGCACGTCCAGGCGCACGGCGGCCTGGTGACCGATATCCGGGGCAGATTGGCAAATGATGTGGAGCAGGCGTCCCGACTGCTATCCCAAACAGGCAACCGGGACGGTCGCCCCACGTCGCCAGCCTTGCCTCCCGTCGCACCATCCGACCCCTCCTATCTCTTCACCGGCATCACGATTCTCTCACCGGAAATCTTCCTGCACATCCCCCTTGGGCAGATTATATCCATCATCCCGATCTACCTCGACCTCCTGCGGGCCGGTGCAAAAATTGGCGCACACATCGCGGATGAAGGGCTCTGGTTTGATCTCGGAACACGCGATGCGTATCTGGCAGCGCACGCTCTCCTCCAGCCCGGAGGATATCCACTTTCGCATGCACGCGATGGCTGGCCCGCAGCCATGGCAGCCGATTCCCGCATCGCCTCCACCGCCAGCCTGCAGGGGGCCTGTGCGATCGGCGCTGGAGCAACCGTGGGCAGGCATGCCATCCTCCAGGATTGCGTGCTGTGGGAGAATGCCGTGGTCGCCCCGCAATCCCGCCTCACCCGCTGCGTCGTCCGCGACGGAATGGTGGCGGCCGGGACATTTGACGGAACCGACTTTTAGCACCGATACGAATTCACAGAAGATCCATTTTGAAAAACGAGCAGAACCCGATGACAAAAAACGATTGGACAGTATTATTTGTGCGGGTGGTGGGCCTCTACCTGGTGGCCACCCACCTTGCCTCATTTGTCACAACATCGGCGTCGCTCATCGTCGCCCTCACACAGGCCATGGACAAGCGGCAGGTCTCCGCCAATATTTACATGTGGCAGGGACCGGTCGTCTCGGGGCTGGTCCTGATCTTGAAGGCCTCAACAATCAGCACAGCCATTCAAAAACACGACAGATCCTGAGGCGTTTCGCGGACCAAGGAAACCGCACCCACATTTGATCGCCCCCGGCTCCCCAGCCTTCCGGATATCAGTCTTTTGTTTCCGATGGATTTTTGTTCTGCTTTGGCCCATGTGCCAACCATGAACCCGGTGCTCCGGAAAACAACACCTGCGATCGTGCTGATGGCATTCCTCTGCCGGCTCGTGGCCTACCGTCCGGATCGACTTGAGTGACCGCCCGGAGCGGCAACTTTGTCGGCCGGATTCCCATCCGGATTTTCCCGGCCCCTGCGAAGCTGGAGATGAGTCCGGAGCGGGTGCTGAATCTGGGCGGGTTTTCGGAGAAAGACGCGCAGAAGAAACAATTCCTTGTCAGGAACACCGGGGGCTCGGACGCGCCGCTGGAAATTCTCGCGCCTGGAGGGGAAGTGGCAACTACGCCGTCAGCGCGAAGCGCTCTGATCCGAGCAGCCCGGACTTTTCCAGGAAGTAGTCGTATCCGCCTGCGTAGGAGGTCACGTTGCCGGCGTTGATGTGGAGGATCCGGCTGGCCAGCTTCCGGATGAAATGGACGTCGTGCGAGATGAAGAGGAGCGTGCCTTCGTAGGCTTCGAGGGCCAGCACGAGGGACTCGACGGTGAGGATGTCCAGATGGGTCGTCGGCTCATCCATGAGCAGGAGGTTCGGCGGATCGACGAGGAACTTGATGAGGTTGAGTCGGGTCTTTTCTCCGCCGCTGAGCACGGCGGTCTTCTTGTGGATGTCGTCCTTCCGGAATAGGAACGACCCGAGCATGCTGCGGGCATCCTCCTCGCGGAGCTTGCCGTTGCTGGCGAGGACTTCGTCCATCACGGAATTCGAGGGGTTCAGCGTGGCCGAGCGGTGCTGGCTGAAATAGCCGATCTTGGAATTGTGTCCGGCCTGGCAGATGCCCTGCTGGATCGGGACCACCCCGGCCATGATTTTCAGCAGCGTGGATTTGCCGGCGCCGTTCGGTCCGACAAGCGCGGTCCGCTCCCCCCGCTCAACGAGTAGATCCAGACCTTTGTAAACCGGATAATCCCCGTAGGACATGTGAACTCCCTTGAGGTTCATGGACTGCTGGCCGCCGCGCGGCGGCTGCGGGATCCGGAACCGGAATGGCTTTCTCGGCGGCTCCGGGCGCTCGATTTTTTCCATCCGCTCGATCTGCTTGAGCTTGCTCTGGGCCTGCGCGGCTTTCGAGGAGACCGAGCGGAAGCGGTCCGCAAATTCCTGGAGCGCGGCGATCTCCTTCTGCTGGTTTTTCCATGCGGCCGCCTGCTGCTCATAGTTGGCCTCCCGCTGGCGGAGGGAATCGGAAAAATTTCCCGCGTAGGAGACGATCTTTCTGTTCGTGATTTCAAACACTTTTTCCACGAGCGCATCCATAAACTCGAGATCGTGCGAAATGAGGAGCACGGCGCCGGAGTAGGTTTGAAGGTAGCGCTGGAGCCAGAGAAGCGACAGCAGGTCGAGATGGTTCGTCGGCTCGTCGAGCAGCAGGAGATCCGGCTCCATAACCAGCAGCCGTGCGAGGTGTGCGCGCATGACCCATCCGCCGCTCAGCTCCCTGGCCGGGCGCTCGAACTCCTCCTCGCGATAGCCGAGGCCCTTGAGCATCTTTCGCGCACGCGCCTCCACGTGCGGATTGCAGAGCGCCTCGTGCTTGGCGTGGGCTTCCAGATATTCCGCCCCCTCGACATCCCCGGCCTTTTCGAGCCGCGCCAGCACAGCCTCCAGCGCCGGAATTTCCCCTGCCTTTCCGGTGGCGATGTCCAGGGCGGTTTCCTCACCGACCGCCTCCCCTTCCTGCGGGAGGTAGCCGAGCATCGTCCACTCATCGCGCTGGACGGTCCCCGCATCGGGCTCGTCCCGTTTGAGGATCAGGGAAAAGAGCGTGGATTTCCCCGCCCCATTGGGACCGACAAGCGCGACCCTCTCCCCGTAGTTGACCTGAAGGGATGCTTCCTCAAAGAGCAACCGTCCCCCGTGGCTTTTCCGCAAATCCCGGATCGTCAGCATCGGGTCAGCCGGGGTTGGGACGCTGGATGCAGCGCCAAGTGGAGCCCCGAAGGGGCAACATCCCATAGCCCAGGGCAAGCGTCCGCGCCGCCCTGGGTCTTCGAATAAAGGACGGCCTGCCCTGAAGGGGCAGCATCCCGTGAAGCCCTCAACACCGCGCGAAGAGGTTCAGCGGACGATGCCACGCTGGGATTGTTCTATGAAGGTGAGCAGGTTTCCCCGGACTTCGGAGGAGGCAATCTCCGCCGCAATCTTTTCGCAGGCCTGCTTGACGTTGAGATTTGAGCGGTAGAGGAGGCGGTAGCACTCGCGCAGGGCGCGGACATCTGCCGCAGAAAACCCCCGCCGCTCCAGGCCGACCTGATTCACCCCCCGGATCTCCGCGGGATTTCCATCGGCGATCATGTAGGGCGGGACATCCTGCACGATCTTGGTGCATCCGCCGACGATGGAGTGGCGTCCGATGCGGCAGAACTGGTGGACTCCGGAGAGCCCGCCGATCACAGCATGGTCCTCGACCACCACATGTCCGGCAAGCGTTCCGTTGTTTGAAAAGATGACATGGTCCCCGACCGAGCAGTCATGCGCGACATGGGAATACGCGAGGAAGTTACCGTGGCTGCCGATCACGGTTTTGGTGTCGGGCAGGGTCCCGCGGTTCACCGTGCAAAACTCCCGGAAGGAGTTTCCGTCCCCGATTTCCAGATGCGTCGGCTCGCCGGCATACTTGAGGTCCTGCGAGCGCTGGCCGATCGAGGTGTAGGGATAAAACGTGTTGCCCGCGCCGATTTTTGCCGGTCCCGCGATCGTCACATGCCCGAGCAGCCGGGTTTCCGCGCCGATCTCCACGCCCGGACCCACATGGCAAAACGGACCGATCTCCACGCCGTCGCCGAGCGACGCGGAAGGGTCCACGACCGAGCTGGGGTGGATCACGGTCATTTGTCGACCAGCCCGAAAAGCAGTTGCCCCTCCGAGACGACCTCGCCATTCACCAGGCAGCGACACGAGGCTTTCCCGAGCCGCTTTTTCGCGCTGGTCAGCTCGCACTCGATGAAGAGCGTATCGCCAGGCATCACGGGCTTGCGGAACTTCACCGCGTCGGCACTCATGAAGTAGCCGATCTTCCCCTCGTTCTCGGTCTTGCGCATCATGACAATGCTGGCGACCTGCGCCATGGCCTCGAGTTGGAGCACCCCCGGCATGACCGGGTGATCGGGGAAATGCCCCTGGAAGTATGGCTCATTGATCGAAACCGCCTTGACCCCGATGGCCTTCACATCCCCTTGGAACTCGATGATGCGGTCCACCATCAGAAACGGGTAGCGGTGGGGCAGCGTGCGCATGACCTCGTTGATATCGAACGCCCCTGCCGTGGCGGCGACCGGCCGCGGCGCGGCGGCAACGATTTCCGCGTGGCGGGCGGCAAGCCGCTTGGCCGCCTCGGTGTTGATCCCGTGACCGGGCTTCACCGCGACAACATGGCCGCGGATCCGGCGCCCGGCGAGGGCCAGATCGCCGATGATATCCAGAATTTTGTGGCGGACGAACTCGTCGGGAAACCGGAGCGGCTCCTTGCTGAGCACGCTCTCTCCGCGTGCCACGATCGCGTTCTCCAGACTCCCCCCCTTGATCAGCCCCTTGTCCATGAGCGGCTTGACGTCCTCGTAGAAAACAAACGTGCGCGCCGGCGCGATCTCCTTCTCGTAAAATTCCGGCGTGATCTCGGCGGAGAGGAACTGTGTGAAGCGGCCCTGCGGACCGACCTGGGTGCATGAGATGCGGAATTTGGTGTCGGGAAGGATCACCAGCACGGATTCGCCGGATTCGATGGTGAGCGGCTCGCGGATTTCGAGATAGCTGCGCGGAGCGTCCTGCTCGACGATCCCGGCCTTGAGGATCATCGCGGCAAAGGCCGTCGCGCTCCCGTCGCCGATCGGGGGCTCGTTGGCGTTCATCTGGATCAGGGCGTTGTCCACCCCCAGTCCGGTCAGCGAGGAGATGACATGCTCGACGGTATGGATTTTCACCATCCCCTGAACGAGCGTCGTGGCGCGCTCGACGGTTTTGACATGCGAGGCCACCGCCTCGACGACCGGCTCGTCCGGCAGATCCACGCGCTGAAATTTGAATCCGTGCCCGGCGGGCGCGGGGAGGATCGTGATGGTGACGTCTTCTCCGGTGTGAAGGGCGCTGCCGGTGAGTGTTGCGGGAGATGCGAGAGTGCGTTGGTTGTCCACTGGTCTTGGTTTGATAATGCTATTCCTCAGCTCCTGTGCGGAGGAGGATGTCGATGTATTTCTGATTGCTGGCGCGAAGCCGCCGGACGAGAGCGCGCCCGATGGCCCCGAGAATTTGGATGGCGGCAGAGGGCTGCAGCCCGCTGAGCACACCGATCGTCATGCGGGTGATCCGGAGCAGCACGCAGGTCTCAAGCGCGACCACGCTGGCGGAACGGGGGCCGTCATCGACCAGCGAAACCTCTCCGAAAAAATCTCCGGTTTCGAGGGGCGAAAGCTCGATCTCCCGCCCGTCCGCCTCGATGCTCACCCTGGCGCGCCCCTCAAGGAGGACATAGAGGCAGTGCCCGGCTTCGCCCACCTCGACGATCCGGCTTCCGGCGGGGCAGGTGATGGCGTCGGTGAGCTGCAGAAGTGCCGAGAGCTCCTCCCCGCCAAGCCCGGCGAAAATGCAGAACTTCTGCAGCCGGGGATCATCGGGCTGGATTGCGGTCATTGTGGTGTGTGAGGATTTTTCCATCGAGCATCTGAATCCGGACCGGTGCCATCGCGGCCACCGGTTCGCTGTGCGTCACAATAATCAGCACGGCAATTTTTTGGGAAGCAATCTTTGAGAGGGTTTCGCAGACATTCAGGGCGTTCGCGGAATCGAGATTGCCGGTGGGCTCGTCGGCAAGGAGCAGCCGCGGGCCTCCGGCGAGCGCCCTGGCGATGGCGGTCCGCTGCATTTCTCCGCCGCTCAGCTGGTGCGGAAAATGGTGCGCCCGACGGCTCAGGCCCACCACATCAAGCATCTCGGCGACCCGGAGTCCGGCCTTTTTGTGCGGGTCGCCGCGCAGGAGAAGCGGAAGCTCCACATTCTCGCGCACGGTCATGGCGGGCAGCAGATTGAAGAACTGGAAAACGATCCCGAGCGTATGCCTGCGGTAGGCGGTGAGGGCTTTTTCATCCGCCTGATGAAGCGGCAGGCCGTCCACAAGAATCTCTCCGGAGGTCGGGCGGTCCAGGCCGCCAAGCAGGTTGAGGAGCGTGCTTTTCCCGCAGCCGCTCGGACCGGAGATCGTGACAAACTCCCCGGCCGGAATGTCGAGCGAAACGGCATCCAGCGCCCGGACAAGCCCGCTGCCGGAAGAATACGTTCGCGTGACATTCCGCAAATGGATCATATTGCCCACCACCATTGCCGCGATGTGAGCCCACTTCAAGAAGACTTCGAGATCCTCGGCGAAACCCCGGACCTCCTTGCCGTGAACAAACCGGCCGGGATGCTCGTGCATCCTACCAAGCCGGATGGCCCGTGGACCCTCTGGGACGGCCTCCGCGAACTGCTGCGCTACGAACTCGCAAACGGCGGCCAGGTCTCCCTGATCAACCGCCTCGACCGCGAGACCAGCGGAATCGTCCTCGTGGCCAAGTCCTCCCGCGCCGCACGGACCGCCTCGATCTCCATGCAGGAGGGGAAAATCAAAAAATTGTATCTCGCGATCGTCTGCGGCTGGCCGGAGGACAAATTTGAATCCGAGGCCCCGATTATCCGCCTCGGCGAGGTCGCCGCGTCGGAGATCCATCTCATGCGGGCGGTGCATCCGTCCGGAGCCCGGGCGCACACGCGGTTCAGGGTCGTTTCGCGAATCGAGCGCAGCGAAGGCCGGTTCGCGCTGGTCTCCGCCGAGCCGCTCACCGGCCGCACCCACCAGATCCGCGTCCACCTCGCCCACTGTGGCCATCCGGTCGTCGGCGACAAACTCTACGGCCCCTCCCCGGACCGCTACCTGGAATTTATCCGCACCGGCTGGACGCCCGCGCTCGCGGAGCGTCTCCTCCTCCGGCATCACGCCCTGCATTCGGCGGAGCTTGCGCTGGAATGGAACGGAGTGCCGCTGATCTGGACATCCGGACTTCCAGCGGCCATGCAGGCGTTTCTTGGCGCAGGAAATCCGGCCCCGGCCTAATTCCCGCGAACAATTTCAACGCGGCGGTTTTTTGTGCGGCCCTCTTCGTTGGTATTCGGCGCGGCCGGGCTGGCGAAGCTGCAGCCGAACGGGAACAGGCGGGCTTTTTCCACGCCGAAGCGGGAGACGAGTGCCTGCGGCCAGTGATCACCACGTAGTAATTCTGGTTCGGCACATAGACAAAAATCGAACTGCTGGAGTTTGATACCCGCAGGAGCTGGGTCCCCGTGATAAAAACAGGACGGCTATTTCTCAGGCTCCGGGCCCGGCTTCACCGCTCACGCTTCTTTTCGAGCCGGGCCTTCACCGCTTCGAAGACAATCGGAAGAATCGAAACCACGATGATGCCGAGGATCACGAGTTTCATATTTTTCTGGACGACAGGAAGTCCCCCGAAGAGGAACCCGCCCCCGACAAAGATCCCGACCCAAAGCACCGCTCCCAGCACATTGAAGCCGAGAAATTTCCGGTAGGTCATGCTGCCGACCCCGGCAACAAACGGCGCAAACGTCCTCACGATCGGCATGAACTGCGCGAGAGTGATGGCCCGCCCGCCGTATTTTTCATAAAACGCGTGCGCCTTCATCAGGTAGTCCTTCCGGAAAAACCATCCGGACTCGAAATGGAAGACCTTCGGCCCGAACCAGGAGCCGATGGCGTAGTTCGTCGAGTTGCCGAGGATCGCGGCGAGGAACAGCAGCGGGCCGACGAGTTCGACCTTCATCATCCCCTGCGCGGCGAGCGCCCCCACGGCGAAAAGCAGCGAATCCCCCGGAAGAAACGGGGTGACGACGAGCCCGGTCTCGCAGAAGACGATGACGAAAAGCAGTGCGTAAACCCAAACTCCGTAGTGCTCGATAAATACCCGGAGGTGGTTCTCGGCGTGCAGAAAAAAGTCGATCAGGGCAGACATGGCGGGTGCTCTTATGCGCGGCCGAGGGGGCTGATGCAACAGGAATTTGTCGGGCGCATTTCCCACAAGTGTGATTAAAAAGCTGATGCGAGGTGGATTGCGACCTCCGATCGCGATGGGAACAAGTGAGTGGCGGCGAGGCCGCGCAGGTTTTCCCATCGTGCGACGGAGCGCCCGATCCCCCATGCGTGTTTATCGTATTCATGCCAAACGAACCCGATTCCCTCGACCAAGCGCTGGACGATTGCCTCCGGCATGCGTCCTCGGAGGGCATACTTCTCAGGGATATGCTGGAGCGCCTGGGCCGCTCGAGTTTCTGTTTCGCGGCTTTGTTGCTGGCTGTTCCCTTTGTCCAGCCGTTCTCGCTCGGGCCGTTCACCATGATGGCCGCCATCGCGCTGATGATCATCGGATGGCAGATGGGGACGGGAAAAAGCAAACCCGTGCTCCCTCAAGCTTCGGCGAAACTCAGTATCCACGGGAAGGGTTGGGTCGGTGTCCTGCGATTTTGCAAGCGGCTGCTGGCCTTCTGCCGGAAATTTACCCGTGTCCGGATGCCCTCCTGGGTATCCGGGGCAAAAGGCGAGCGATTCGTCGGCTGGCTGATCCTCGCCGGCGGCGCACTGATCGCCGTTCCCGCTGCCAACCTGCCTTTCAATAACACCCTCCCCGCCCTGATGGTCATCTTCGCCTGCGTCGGCTGGCTGGAGCGCGACGGCCTGATGGTCATGGTTTCCCTCGCCTGGGGGGTCGCCACGCTTCTCTACTTCGCTGCGGTGATCGTGGCATTACTATTCTTCGGCACGCAGGTCTGGGCCTGGATCGGGCACTTTTCAATTTTCCGATAGCTCCGGAAAATCCCGCGCCGCTATTTGATCCAGTAGCCGCCGACCTTTCCGGCCTTCAGGCTCAGGGTGGCAAGAAAGTCATCTCCCCCATCTGCAAACCGCAGCCTCCACAACGTGACTTCGTACCCCTTCTGATGCATGTCGCCGAGGTATGTGACATCATACCCGGATTTGAAACGTGGACCGAGCTGGGCGGCCACCGACTCGAATTGTTCCCTTTTCAGCGACTGGAACGCCGCATCACCGTCGGCTACAAATGCCGCATAATCGCCGGCGGAAATGGCGGCCAGCAACTTGTTGGAAGCGGTCAACGAGGCAGGCGGCGGTTCCGCCCCATGCAGAATCGCCAGCGCGCCAACGATGACCGTGCAGACCAGGACGGTGGGTTTCACGGGGGGGTCAGTTCCCGTAGCTCTTGGTGAACTTTTTCCGGCTTTCGGCTTCGGGCGCTGGCACGGAGGGATGCTCGGGGGCGGCTGCTGGTACGGGCGCGGGAGAATCTGCCGGGGCGGATTCCTCGACCGCATCCGGGACCAAAGGTGCCGATGGAGCCCCTGCTCCTCCAGCAGCCTGCACAAACGTCAGTTGCAGGTCGCTAAGGACGCGCGTGAGGATTTCGGATTCCTCGCCGGTGAGGTTGCCGCGGGTTTTCTCGTGGATCATCTCGAGCTGGTCGATGAACATGCGGGCGATCTCGAGGTTGACCTCCGGCTTCCCGGTCTGCGGGTTCGGGATGCGTCCGAGGAACATGGCCGCCTGCTGGGCCTGCATCATGACAAATTCGATGAACCTCTGGGTCATTTCCCCGAGGGCGGTGGTTTTTTGGATTTCTGGCATAGGATTATTTTGTAGGTTTTTCGGGGGGGACCACGGTGGCCTCGACGGATGAGGAGGCGGGGAAATATTTTGAGGCAACCTGCCGGATGTCGTCGAGAGAGATCTTTTCGAGCTCCTCCTTGCGGCGGGTGTAGCTGTCGAATCCAGTCCCCATCAGCTCATCCATGGCAGATGTGGCGGCGAGCGCATCGTTGCTCTGGTTCCGGATCGCCTCGGCTCCGAGCAGCTTTTTCTTTGCCTTCTGGAGCTCTTCCTCCGTGAGCCCGTCCTTGGCGAGAAGCGCGACTTCGTCGCGGAGTTCCTTGGTCACGGGCCCGACCTTTTTCGGATCCGTACCGAGGTAGAAGATAAATGCGCCCGGGGCGAGGCCGTAGAACTGCGCGGCTCCCACAAAGTAGGCGAGGCCCATTTTTTCGCGGATACGGTTGAAGAACCGGGAGCCGAGGTCATTGGAGGCCTCGTTGATCAGTTCGAGGGCCGCGCGGTCAGGTCCGTTCACCGCCGTGCTCTGAAACCCGAGCATCACGATCCCCTGCTGCTTGTCGAGATGAGTGCTGACCGGCGCCGATTGGTTGACTGGAGCGGGAACAGGAGGATGCTCGAACGCAAGCCGGCCGGCGGGCATCGCGGCAAAATACTTTTCCACGAGCGCCTTCACTTCCCCCGCTTTGACATCTCCGAAGACGCTGATGACCCCGTTGTTGGCGGTCACAAAATCTTTCTGAAATGCGCGGAGCTGTTCGGCGGTCAGTGAGGTGACCGACTCCACTGCGCCAGCGTTCCGGAGCCCATAGGGGTGGGAGCCGAAGAGTTGCTCGCGGACGAGGTTCCTGCCGACGGCGGTCGGCTGCTCGTCCTCCGCCTTGATGCCGGCAAGGAGGCTCTGCTTTTCGAGGGCGACCTCCCGCCCGGGAAAGATCGGATTGATCAGCACATCGGCGAGGACTTCCAGCCCCTTCGAAACGTCCGGCTGCATGACATCCACCGAAACTCCGAAGCTGTTGTTCCCGCTGTCCGAGGAGATGCTGCCGCCGGTGTTCTCGATCTGTTCGGCGATCTGTTCGGCAGTGCGGGACTTCGTGCCCTTCAGGAGCGCCTTCGTAAAGAGCTTGGTGATGCCGTTGGTTTCCTTCGCTTCCGCGAGAAGACCGCCGCGGAAGACCGCATTGATCGAGACCAGCGGAAGTCGCGGATCCTCGCGGACGAGCAGGCGCAGCCCGTTGGCGAGCGTGAATTTCTGAACCTGCCCGGAGTGGGACTCGGCGGCGGTCTTATCGCTTTTTGCAAGCGATCCCGGCGGGTTGATCGAGGTCGAATTCAGTCGGTCGGGACGGAGGTATTCATTGGCGACCCTCTTCACATCGGCAACGGCAACCTTCCCGAGGGCGTCGAGGTATTGCTTGCTGAAGTTCAGGTTGCGGGCGAGCAGCCAGTTTGAGCCGAGGTCGGAGGCCATCCCCCGCGAGGTGGTGAGGGCGTGGAGCTGGCTGGCGAGAAGCCCGCGCCGTGCGCGGTCGAGCTCCGCCTCGGTCACCCCCTTGGCTTTGATCCCATCCAGAATTTGCAGGGATTCCTTTTCGACCGCCTCGCGCTTGTCGGGATCGGTTACCGCCTGGATCACGAAGACCCCCTCGTTCTGCATCGACATCATTCCGGCCGAGACGCTGTGGGCGAGTTCCTTCCGCTCGCGGATGTCGGCATTGAGGAGCGAGCTGCGCCCGGAACCGAGAATTTCGCCAAGAAGGTCGAGCGCCGGCGTGTCGGGATTCGTGAGGCCCGGAACCCTCCACGCAAGCGAGAGCCGGGTGAGTTCGGTGGGAAATTCCTCGTGGGCGTCCCGGCGTCCGAGCTGGAGCGGCTCGGTGGCGGTATAGACCGGCTCCAGCGCGCGCCTCGGCTGGGATTCAAAGAGTTTCCCGAGCTCCTCGTGGATCTTGTCGGCATCGACATCGCCGGTGACAACGAATGTCAGGTTGTTCGGAACATACCGCGATTTGTAGTAATTCAGGACGTCCTGCCGTGTGAGCTTGTTGTAGACATCGAGGTAGCCGATCACGGGGTGGCGCAGCGGGCTCTCCGAGAAGACCGTATCGAGCATGAGCTGCGAGCTCTGGCGGTTCGGATCATCAAAACCCATGGCAAACTCCCGGCGGATCACCTCCTGCTCCTTCGTGTATTCCTGCTCCGGAAGAGTGGCGTTCATCATCGCATCCGCCAGGATCGCAACGGCCTCCGAGGCCCCGTCCGCAGGGACATCGATCCAGTAGACCGTCCGGTCAAACGACGTGTAGGCATTGATGTAGCCGCCGAGGTTCTGGACCTCGCTGGCGATGGCTCCGGGCGGACGGGATTCCGTGCCCTTGAAGAGCATGTGCTCGAGGATGTGCGAAAGCCCGGCCCCCATCAAACTCCCCTCATGGATGCTGCCGGTGCCGCACCACGCCTGGACGCTGGCGACCGGCGCGCTGCGGTCCTCCTCAACGATCAGGGTGAGCCCGTTCTCGTAGGTGAAGACACGCGCTTTCGTTTCGGGAAGCGACGGGGCCTTGGCGGGGAGCCCATGGGCAGATGTGGCAGCGAGGGTTGCGAGCATCAGTAATACTTTCATTCCTCACTTGGGACCTGATCCGCCCCCGGCGCGTTCAAAGGAATTTTCCCGGAATGAAACGGGGCCACAAAGGCGGCGCGGAAATCAAACCCGCCGGTCACGAAGCTCTCCAGCGAATCCTCGTCGGTCTTCCCAAACACCCCGGCCTGCACGAGATTGAATACCATGTGCCCGACATCCTCGGAGCACCGCACACCCCAATAATCCAGCACGGTCATCGCCATCGGTCCGAACTCGGCGAGCGCGTGGATCCGGAACCCGTCGAGCAGCTCGGTCGCCGCAACATGCCCGCCCACCTCTTTTGTCGCCTTCTTGCGCCGCTTGAGCGTGGCCTCGAGTGAGTCCCGCAAAAAAGCATACGCTTCGGGGTGGTATCGCTTGTCGTCGCGGGAGACCGCTTCGACCGCCTCTTGGAATCCGGTAGTCTGCATGAATGGGTGAAATCAGGGAACCTGCGCCGAACGGGCGTCAAACGCGGCGGAATCCCGCCATTGCCTGACTCCAAAGCCAAGCAAAAAAATAAACAGAAATCCTGCGATGAGCACCTTTTCGTGGCGCGTCAGTTCAAACATCCCGCGACGATAGCCTGATTCCCGGAGCCTGCAAGGGGATGCTTCAGGGAAATCGGGCCGGAGGCATAATGTGACGGATCGATGATGCCATCCTTTTGATTCTGGACCCACATATTCGTTATGCCTGGCGACCTGCGGTAGGAAACCGAACCGCGCAGCAATTCCGTAAAACTCAGTTTGCTGACTGGTCGGATGGCTTGGTAGCACCTCAGCGTCTGGTTGATCACGCCCGGTCCGGTTGCCGCCCAGGCATCGGTATTCAAGGTGCCGATTATGAGGTTTTGCGTGAGTCGTTCGATGCACAGCTCGATGAATGGCGAGCGCACCGGAGCGCCGATGACTCCCCCCATCACATGCGCCTTGTCGGGAGTGTCATAATATTGGGGGAAATCGTCCCGCCGCACAAGAACGAGCTCCGGATCGCCGGCAAGAAATCCATTGAGCGAGATATGGAACTGCATCGAGGCATCAAGGTAAAAACCGCCGTATTTCTGAAGCAACACCAACCGGGCAATATCGCTCCGGGAGGAAGGCAGGCGAACCAAATCGTAGAGCATCAGCAACTCCCGCCTGCCGTCCCCCAAAAGCAGGGATCGGATCTCCGCATCATCAGCAAGCGCCGGTTTGTAGTCTCCATTCCGCCTCCTCGTCTCGTCCATGGCTTCCTGCATTTCCAAGGGGATGCGGGATTTGTCGTGCCAGAACTGAAGGATGTTCTTGGGAATGCTTCTCTCGTCGCAACTGTCGTTCGTGCTCATGGGGACGCAGTGTTCATAACCGCCTCCCCGCTCCTCAGCGAGGAGATTCGGGATACGCGAGTCATCCAAGGCTTAAAAATCATTTCCTGGAACAGGACCTCTCTTTCTCTCTCGCACGGGATCGCTGTCCGTGACAGATTCCCTGCCGGCCATGCAATTTGAAAAACGATGACAGTCCTTGAAGTTCTGACCGCAGCCACGGACTACCTTGGCAAGCAGGGCGTTGAAAGCCCGCGCCTGAATGCGGAACACCTCCTGGCTCACGTCCTGGGCAAGAAGAACCGGATCGAGCTCTACCTCGAGTTCGAACGTCCGCTGGGCGAAACGGAGCGGGCTCCGCTGCGCGATCTCGTCCGGCAGCGGGCCGACGGGCGTCCGCTTCAGCATCTGCTGGGGACGGTCGAGTTTCTGGGATTCACCTTCGCGACAGACGCGCGGGCACTGATCCCCCGCCCCGAAACCGAGCAACTGGTGGAGCTGGTGCTTGCCTCCGGCGATTTTGAGCGGGTCCTCGATGTCGGCACCGGAAGCGGCGTGATCGCGCTGAGCCTTGCGCTGAAAAGACCCCAGTCGGCCGTCACCGGGTGCGATATTTCGCCAGAGGCTCTCGCCCTCGCCAGCGAGAATGCGACCCGGCACGAGCTGGCCGGCAGGGTCCAGTTGATCGAGTCCGACCTGCTCGCCAACACCCCGGGTCCAGTGGATGTGATCGTGGCCAACCTCCCCTACATTCCTGAGGCGGAATTCAAGGATTTATCCCGCGAGGTCGGGCACGATCCGGTGCTCGCGCTGGCCGGGGGTGCCGATGGGTTGGACCTGATCCGGCACCTTGTGGCGGTGGCCCCGGCGGCCCTGTCACCGGGCGGCCTTCTGGCGCTGGAGATCGGGCACGACCAGGCCGCGCGGGTATGCGAGTTGCTGCAGGCCAACAATTATCGGGACATCTCCCCCCGCCGCGATTATCAGAATATCGAAAGGTTCATCATCGCCAGACATGGATAAAATACTCGTTCACGGAAACCGACGCCTCAGCGGAACGGTTCGCATCAGCGGCTCAAAAAATTCCGCCCTCCCGATCCTTGCCGCGACACTGCTCACAAAAGAGCCCTGCGTGATCTCGCGGGTTCCGGACCTGAGCGACATCCACTACATGCTCACGATCCTGAGCGAGCTCGGATGCGAGGTCGAGCGGGCGAGCGGCGTCGTGACCATCAAGGCGGAAAACGTCACCACCGAGGCCCCCTACGACATCGTGCGCAAGATGCGCGCCTCGGTCTGCATCCTTGGCCCGCTGCTCGGGCGCGAGAAGGAGGCGACGGTCTCGCTGCCGGGCGGCTGCATCATCGGCGACCGCCCGATCGACCTTCATCTCAAAGGATTCGAAGCCCTGGGAGCGGCGGTGCGCGTCCAGAGCGGGAATGTTAAAGTTCTCGCCCCGGAGCTTCGCGGAACCACGATCACGATGCGTGGAAAATTCGGCTCCACCGTCCTCGGCACCGACAACGTGATGATGGCTGCCGTGCTCGCGGAGGGCACCACGGTGATCGACGGGGCGGCCGAGGAGCCGGAGGTCGTGGACCTGGCCAATTTTCTCATCGCGATGGGCGCAAAAATCGAGGGAGCCGGAACCCGCCGGATCATCATCGAGGGGGTCAAGGAGCTTCACGGGGCCGAGCATGAGGTCATCCCCGACCGCATCGAGGCCGGAACATTTCTGGTGGCCGGGGCCATCTGCGGCGACGGGGTCACGCTGATGAGGGTGGAGCCGGCGCACCTGACGGCGGTCACCGAACCGCTTTCGCAGGCGGGATTTCACATCGAGACCGGAAAGAACCGGATCACCATCAGCCCGAACGGTGCCCGCCGCCCGCTCAAGCTCGACACCCTCCCCTACCCGTCATTCCCCACCGACATGCAGGCCCAGATGTGCGCGCTGCTCGCCACCACCGACGGGATCAGCGTCGTCACCGACAACATCTTCCCGCAGCGCTTCATGCACGTGGCCGAGCTCAAGCGGATGGGAGCGAACATCGAGCTCCAGGGATCGACCGCGATCATCCACGGCGTGGAAAAATTGAGCGGTGCCCCCGTGATGGCGAGCGACCTCCGCGCCTCGGCGGCTCTCGTTTTGGCCGGGTTGCAGGCCGAGGGGATCACCGAAGTCAACCGCGTCTACCACATCGACCGGGGCTATGAGTCGATCGATGAGAAACTCAACTCTCTGGGAGCGGAGATCGAGCGGATCAAGGTTTAGGTTGCCCCCCCGGCACTCCCGAGAGGAACATACATACCATGTCACCGCCAGCAGGAAGGTCGGCCCGAGGTTTCCAAGGCGGCCTTTCCACGCCGGATCGCCGCCCCCGGGAACCGGTGACTTGGGGCAGGATCTTTTTTATCACGCTCGCCATTGTCTTTGCGGGCGAGTTTCTCGTCATGGGCGTGGTCATTCCCTTCATCTGGCCGGAACCGGCCAGCCTGTGGCACGAGGTGACGCTCGATGCGGTGCTCCTCAGCCTCTTCACGGCGCTGGCGTTGCTGCCGATCTTTTCCCGCTTCGAGCAGAGGAGCGCCTCGCTGGAGGCACAGCTCCTCCGGGAAAAAAAGCTGGCCGGCGAAGTGATGCTGACCCTTTCCGCGCACAAGGACGCCCTCGACCGGCTGGCGATCGTCACCGAAACCGATCCGGACGGTGTTTTGACTTATGTGAACGACAAGTTCTGCGAGATCAGCCAATACTCCAACGAGGAACTGACCGGCGAACCCCACCGGATCGTGAACTCGGGGGTCCACCCCAAGAGCTTCTGGAAAGCATTCTGGCAAACCATCAGCAGCAACGAGATCTGGCGCGGCGAGATCTGCAACCGCGCCAGGAACGGCTCGCTCTACTGGGTGGATGCCATCGTCGTCCCGTTCCAGGATTCGAGCGGAAACATCACGAAATATGTTTCGATCCAGATCGAGAGCACGCGCCGAAAGATTGCCGAGGAATCCACGGCGTTGCGGATCCGACTCCTCCATGCTCTCAGCAGCATTGCCGAAATGCCCGGAACGGATCCCGCAGAAACGCTTCGTCTCGCGATCGAGAAAGGCCGGGAGCAGCTTCTGTTCGAAAAAGCCACCCTCGGCCGTGTGGAGGGGGACCATCTCGTGCTGGAGATCCGCACCCCGCGCACAGTCGGCGAACACTCCTCCCTTCCGCTCCCGGAGACCTACGGGGGACTGACCATCCAGGCGCAGGATGTTCTCGCCATCCAGAAAATGTCGGCATCTCCGCACGCCTCGCAGCCGTGCTTTCAGCGGTTCGGATACGAGAGCTTTATCGGCAGCACGGTGATCGTCGAAGGCAGGGCCTATGGGACGCTGGAATTCCTTTCGACCATGGAGCGGGTCAAGCCGTTTGATGAGGCGGAGATCGAATTCGTCCGCCTGCTCGCCCGCCTGGTCGGGTCGGTGATCAACCGGCGCAACGCGCACCAGGCGCTCGCCGCGAAAAACCTTGCGCTCGACGAGGCGAAAAAGAATGCCGAACAACTGGCCATGGCCGCCTCGGTGGCGGCGCGTGCAAAGGCCGACTTCCTGGCCAACATGAGTCATGAGATCCGCACACCGCTCAACGCGATCATCGGCATGACCGACCTCCTGCTCGACTCCGGGCTGCCGCACCGGGTCCATGAGCATCTGGATACCGTGAGGACCAGCAGCGACTCGCTCCTCGCCATCATCAACGACATTCTGGATTTCTCAAAAATCGAGAGCGGGCAGCTCGAATTGGAATCCCGGCCGGTGCAGGTGCGCGAATGTGTCGAAGCGGTTCTGGATTTGAATGCCTCCGCCGCCGCCCGGAAAGGCCTCGAGCTGCTGTATTGGATCGAGGCGGATGTGCCCCCCGCGATTCTCTCCGACCCGACGCGCCTCCAGCAGATCCTTCTCAACCTTGCGACGAATGCGGTGAAATTCACGGAATCCGGCGAGGTCGTCATCCGCGTCCGACGCCACAAGGAAGCCGGCGGAAAAGACTTTCTCCACTTCTCGGTGCGGGACACCGGCATCGGGATTCCGGAGGAGGTGCGGGACCGGCTTTTCCAGGTTTTCAGCCAGGTGGACAGCTCGACGACACGGCGGTTTGGCGGCACCGGCCTCGGCCTGGCGATCAGCAGGCGGCTGACGGAAATCATGGGCGGAAAAATCTGGGTGGCCAGCGCGGTCGGCAAGGGGGCGGACTTTCAATTTATCATCCCGTTGCTGCCCGCGACCGAGATCCCTCCGGAGGTCTCGCCGAAACCGGCCCACGACCTCACCGGAGTTCACGTTCTCATTGTCGATGACAACGCCACAAACCGGTGGATCCTTTCCGAGCAGACCAGAAGCTGGGGGATGGTCCCCCGCGAAGCCACCGGAGGAGTCGAGGCGATTGCCATCGAGGAATCCGGCCAAAAAATCGACCTCGTCCTGCTGGATGTCCAGATGCCGGACATGGACGGATACACGCTCGCCGGGGAGCTCCGCGCCCGGCGGCCGGACCTCAATATCATCATCCTCACCTCGCTGGCGGATCACGACCGCTCGCGCCTGAAGAACCTGCGCATCTCCCGCTTTTTGACCAAGCCCGTGAAGGCGGTGACCCTTCACGAAACCATATGCGGCGCCGTGGCGGGCCAGAAGCAAATCCTCAGGCCCCACGCGGATCTGGAGGATCTGGAAATTGCCGGAGAATGCCCACTCAGGATTCTTGTGGCGGAGGATCACCCGACGAACCAGCGGATCATCAAGCTCATGCTCGAACGGCTCGGCTACCGGCCGGAGATCGTCGCAAACGGCGCGGAGGTTCTGGCCTCCGTGCGCCGGCAGACGTTCGATGCCGTCATCCTCGATGTCCAGATGCCGGTCATGGACGGCCTCACGGCCGCCCGCGAGATTTGCCGGATGTATCCGGCCGGAAAACGCCCATGGATCCTTGCCATGACGGCCAACGCCCTCGAAGGGGACAGGGAAAAATGCCTGGCCGCAGGGATGGATGATTACATCAGCAAGCCGGTGAAGACGACCGACCTCTCGGCCGCGATGCGCCGCGCCTACAGCCGCCTGGTCCCGCCTCGTTGAAAATTGGGGCTTCCTCACCGGTCGCCCAAGCTGCTAAACATTCCGGCTCTCATGAGCAGCCCGAATCTTGATGTCCGCGATGTCGCCCGCCTGGCGCGCATCGAACTCACCGACAAGGAAGCCGAAACCTTCCAAGCCCAGCTGGGAAGCGTCCTCGAGTATGTCGAGCAGCTCGGCAAGCTCGACCTCACCGGCGTCGAACCCACCGCCCACGCCAACCCGGTCTTCAACGTCTTCCGCGAGGACGAGGCAAAGCCGGGCCTGGAGCGGAAGGCGGTCCTCGCCAATGCCCCCCACGCTGCCAACAACCTTGTCGTCGTCACCAAAGTCATCGAATAACCCATGAGCAACCTCACCTCGCTCACCATCTCCGAACTCCAGTCCGGCTTCCGGAAAGGAGACTTCACCCCTGCCGATTCCGTCCGTGCGCTCGAGGCCCGGATCCAGGAAGTGGACGCGGAAGTCGGGGCCTATCTCGCCCGGGATTTTGAATCCGCGCTTGCGGCGGCGGAAACCGCAGACGTCTCGCTCCCGCTCGGCGGAGTCCCGGTCGGAATCAAGGATGTCATCAACGTGCTCGGCGAGCAGTGCTCCTGCGGTTCAAAAATTCTCGCGGGCTACAAGGCCCCCTACGACGCCACGGCGATCAAAAAATTGCGCGAGGCCGGGGCGATCCCGTTCGGACGCCTGAACATGGATGAGTTTGCCATGGGGTCGTCGACGGAAAATTCCGCATACCAGATCACCCGGAATCCGTGGGACACCACCCGGATCCCCGGAGGTTCCAGCGGCGGATCAGCGGCGGCGGTTGCCGCCCGCGAGGCATTCGGCACACTGGGCAGCGACACCGGCGGATCGATCCGCCAGCCAGCTTCCCTCTGCGGCGTGATCGGCCTCAAGCCCAGCTACGGCCGGGTCTCCCGCTATGGACTCGTCGCGTTCGCCAGCTCGCTCGATCAGATCGGACCCTTCGCCCGCAGCACGCGCGACTGCGCCGCGATCCTGAATGCCATTGCCGGCAAAGACCCGCACGATTCGACATCGCTCGACCTTCCGGCGGAGGATTTTACCTCCCGCATGACCGGCGACCTCAAGGGCGTGAGGCTGGGGATTCCGAAGGAATATTTTGTGGACGGCATGGATGCCCGCGTGCGGGCGAAGGTCGAGGACGCGATCAAGACATGCGAAGGCCTGGGCGCCGAGCTCGTCGAGGTTTCCCTCCCCCACACGGAATACGCGATCGGCGTCTACTACATCATCGCCACGGCCGAAGCCTCCGCGAACCTCGCGCGCTTCGACGGCGTCCGCTACGGCCACCGCGCAAAAAATCCCACCGACCTCCTCGACCACTACAAGCGGACCCGCGAGGAGGGGTTCGGGAGCGAGGTCAAGCGCCGGATCATTCTCGGAACCTATGTGCTCTCGAGCGGCTACTACGACGCCTACTACCTCCGCGCCCAAAAAGTCCGCACCCTCATCCGCAGGGATTTCACCGGCGCCTTCGAAAAGGTCGACGCCCTCGTCTGCCCGACCTCCCCGGACCTCGCGTTCAAAATCGGCGAGCGCGTGAACGATCCGCTGCGCATGTATCTTGCGGACATCTTCACGATCGCCGCCAACCTCGCCGGCATCTGCGGCATCAGCGTCCCCTGCGGGCTCGTGGAGGAGCAGGGAAGACAACTCCCCGTCGGGCTCCAGTTCCTCGGCAAACCGCTCGACGAGTCACGCCTGCTGGGCATCGCCGATGCCTACGAACAGGCGGGCGCAAAAGAAGTGCTTGCAACAATTCCCTAGCGAACCGAGCGTGCCGCCCCCAGCTCTCATGACTCCGCCCCGCTCCGGTTGCCTCCCCAAGGCCAAACATTCCTCTCTTCCCAATAGACAAGGCGCTTCCGCGCCGGTTTTCCCATGAGCCTTCTCTTTTTCAAACGCGTCCTCGCAAATCCGATGCGGGTCGGCTACCTGGTCCCGAGCTCCCCGTTCCTGACCCGCCAGACCGCATCGCGTCTGGACTATTCCCGCCCGAGAGTGATCGTGGAGCTCGGGCCGGGCGAAGGCTGCCACACGCGGGAGATCGTCAAACGCATGGGCCCGGACTCACGGCTTGTCCTCTTCGAGGTGGACCCGGAATTCGTGTCGCATCTCCGCCGCCAGTTCCGGAAGGACGACCGCGTCACCGTCCTGCAGACGGACGCTCTCCATATCCGCGAGGCGCTGGACGGTCTCGGACACTCGCGCTGCGATTACATCCTCTCGGGCATCCCATTTTCCGTCATCGAAAAATCCACCCGCAAACGGATCCTCTCCCGCATCGCGGGCGCCATGGACGCCAACAGCCGGTTTATCGCCTATCAGCTCGGAACCCAGCTCTGCGAAGAGAATCACCTCTTCGAACTCGCCAAAAAAACCTTCTGCGCCCTGAACCTGCCTCCGATCAACGTGATGGAATTCCGTCGCGCAATGACGAATTAGAAATCATCGATCGGGACGACCGCCGTGTCGTCCTTGGAATAGGTCGGAGCGGACAGCGCCGGTGCCTCCAAGGAATCCGGAAAGACTGGCTGCTGCTCAATCCGTCTCCAACCATACCGGGCATGTCCACAGCAAAAACGCCGTCCGGAGAGCCGGACGGCGTTTCGCTACGTCTGCTATTTTTGATTCTTACTTCGTCGGCACGGTCGCAATCGTCTGAAGAATCCGGCTGGCGATCTTGTAGGGATCACCCTGCGAATTCGGACGACGGTCCTCGAGGTAGCCTTTGTAGCCGTTGTTCACGAAGCTGTGCGGCACACGGACAGAAGCGCCACGGTTGGCCAGTCCGTAGTTGAATTTATCGATCGACTGGGTCTCGTGCAGTCCGGTGAGGCGCATGTGGTTGTCAGGTCCGTAAACCGCGATGTGCTCGTTCTTGTATTTGTCGAACGCAGCCATCAGAGCTTCGAAGTAATCCTTTCCGCCGACTTCCCGCATATGCGTGGTCGAGAAGTTTGCGTGCATGCCGGATCCGTTCCAATCCACATCGACGCCAAGCGGCTTACAGTGCCAGTTCACGTCAACGCCATACTTCTCCGTCAGGCGGAGCAAAAGGTAGCGCGCCATCCAGACCTGGTCGGCGGCCGTCTTCGAGCCTTTGCCGAAAATCTGGAACTCCCACTGGCCCTTCGCCACCTCGGCATTGATGCCTTCGTGGTTGATGCCCGCGGCGAGACAGAGGTCGAGGTGCGCGTCCACGATTTCGCGGGCAACGTCGCCTACGTTCTTGTAACCCACACCCGTGTAGTATTCGCCCTGAGGTGCGGGAAATCCACCGCCGGCGGGAAATCCAAGCGGCACGCCGTCCTGGTAAAGAAAATATTCCTGCTCGAATCCGAACCATGCGCCCGGGTCGTCGAGGATCGATGCTCGCGAGTTGGTCGGGTGCGGGGTGCCGTCCGGCAGCAGGACCTCGCACATCACCAGCACGCCGTCGGTCTTTGTGGGATCAGGGTAGCTGGCCACGGGCTTGAGGACGCAATCCGAGCTTTTTCCTTCCGCCTGCCGGGTCGAGCTGCCGTCAAATCCCCACAGGGGGAGCTCTTCCAACGAGGGAAAGGTGTCAAAATCCTTGACTTGGGTTTTTCCACGCAGGTTGGCAACAGGCTCGTAGCCGTCCAACCAGATGTATTCGAGTTTATACTTCGCCATATTTGTTGTTTGCTGTGTCTGATTTTGAACAGCCCAAGCCGGGTTGGGCTGCCAGATGTTGTTTTTTCCCTGATTTTCCAGCCGGCAGCTTCAATCAAGCAATTTGGATGCCAATTGTAAACAACATCACGAAAGGCCGCGAAAAATAGCTGCCCCCATCAGGAAGCGGGCACAATTTTCTCTCCGGAGATCAGATCCTCAAGGGTCTGGCGCCTTCGAATGAGGTGGACATTCGAACCATCCACCAGCACCTCGGGAAGAAGCGGACGCGAGTTGTAGTTCGAGGACATCACGAATCCGTAGGCGCCGGCGCTGAGCAGCGCAATTCTGTCCCCTGCTTCCAGCGGAGATAGCTCCCGGTCCTGAGCAAAAAAGTCCCCGCTCTCACAGACGGGGCCGACCACATCCATCTGGACGGATGGCTCGCGGGATTCCTTCAGGCGGACAATCTCATGCCAGCCCTCGTAAAGGGCGGGCCGGATCAGGTCGTTCATCCCCGCGTCAACGATCACAAACGTCTTGGACGGGGTTTTCTTCACATATTGGACCGTGGATAAAAGCACTCCCGCATTGCCGACAAGGAAGCGGCCGGGTTCGAAAAGAATGCGCAAACCGAGCGGCGCGAGGATCGGCAGAATGGCCGCAGCATATTCCTCGGGCGTGATCCGGTGGGGATGAGATGTGGATTCCCACCACACAGGATCACCGCTCGCGAGCGCGGCATCATAAACGATCCCGACCCCTCCTCCGATGCTGAAGAACTCGATGCCGTGGCGCTCATTGATCTCCGCGACCAGCGAGGCCAGTTTACGGGCGGCTTCGGCGAATGGCCCGGATTCCAGAATCTGCGAGCCGATGTGGGTCTGGATGCCGCGGATCTTCAAATGCGGAAGCGCCTCGGCCTTTGCATACACCTCAACCGCCCTGTCGAGCCCAATCCCGAACTTATTCTTGCTCTTGCCGGTCGAAATGAACTTGTGCGTTCGCGCGTCGACATCCGGATTCACCCGCACAGCCACCGGCGCGACAAGACCGAGCGAATCGGCCACATCATTGATCCGCTCAAGCTCCGCCTCGCTCTCGACATTGAAGCAATACACCCCCTCCTTCAGGGCGTAGGCGATCTCGTCGACCGTCTTCCCCACCCCTGCAAAAGTGCATCTGTCCGCGCGCCCCCCAGCCTTCAAAACTCTGAAAAGCTCCCCTGCGGAAACAATGTCAAAACCCGCCCCTTCCCTGGCAAGCAGATCGAGAATAGCCAGGTTCGAATTCGCCTTCACTGCATAGCAAACCAGGTGGTCGATTGGTTGGAGTGCGAGGTCGAGCCGCCGGAAATTGTTCCTGATCGTCGCCGCAGAATAAACATACGCAGGCGTTCCAAACTGCGCCGCAACTTCCTCAAGATCCACACTCTCGCAATGAAGAGCCCCATCAATATACGAAAACGAATGCACCTTCAAAAAATGCGCGGGACCGAACACGATGTCAATCGCTCCCGCCGGATCTCCTTTCTGATCGACCTCAGCCTCATAGTTTCCAGAAAGTTCGGGTGCAGGACAAATTTCTTCATGCATTTTGAATTCCGTCTTTTTTTGTGTTCAAGAGATATACTTTAGTATATCTTTTTTCCGTGAACACAGAAAAAAACCTTCTTCAGCAACTTGCCGCCTTCCAACAGATGGAGCG
>JAPLTF010000088.1 GCA_026398275.1 Verrucomicrobiota bacterium | reverse complement strand
TCGATGCGGCAAACGAACCCCTCAAAGACTGGAGCACGAGCAAAGAATTACGCTTCGGGGCCAAGGAAACTCTCAGAGGAAAAACCAACAAAGACGTTGGCGGGGACTGGAAAGGTAATCCTCCCGAATTCCGAAACCTGCGTTGGGTTGTCGGTTCGTAAGCCAAAAAGCAGGGCGATTTTCACTCAAGCGGTAAACAACAGCATGAAAGATCTCTTACCGTTCGTTGGATGCCTGGCCATGGGGCTGAGCTTTTTGCCTGCACCTGCGGCTCTGGCTGAAAATCCCAAGACACCTACAAAAATCGACTACCCGGATCACCGTCAACCCGGCAGGGCGAAGGCAATAGTCAAAGGAAATACGCGCACACTCCAAAATGATCTGGTGTCCTTCCAATTTGATGTGACGGAGGGACGCGTGACGAATGAGCGCTTCGACATCCCCGGCGAGGAGGGGTCCACCGTTGTCGTCGATGAACCGTTCTCTTTGGTCATCGATGGCAAGCCGGTCAATGCGTCGGCGTTGAAACTTGATCCGGAGATCCGGGAAGAAGTGATCCCCCCGGACCCGGCTTCGCCCCGGTTGGGCGATCATTATCCGGCCAAATCCTTTGCCCTGACTTTTACTGCGCCCGATGAATCCTATCGCGTCGTGTGGAAACCCCTGCTCAGGGACGATTCCAACTATATCCTCTTTGATGTGACCGTTACGTCGTTGCGCGGAGATTTGAGTCTGAACCGCTTGGTCATGCTGCAGGTGACGGCCAAGAACCTGAAGCAACTGGGGACTCCGGCCGGGAGCCCGGTGGTGAACGATCGCTTCTTCTTCGGATTTCATCATCCGACCGCCCGGCCGTTCATTGCCGGTGAACGCCTGACTTTTTACTGGGACCGCGCAAACATGGCGGTCAAACAGGGCGAGTCGGTTCAGCAACGCGCTTCTATCGGCATTTACCCAAAAGATCAACGCCGCCGCGCATTCAACTACTATCTCGAGCGGGAGCGCTCGCACTCCTATCATCAGGTCCTTCATTACAATGCCTGGTATGATATTTTGCATACGTCGCGTCCTAAAAAAGCGGACGAGGCGGAAGCTCTTGAGCGGATTCAGACCTTTAACAACGAACTGACGGTCAAGCGGGGGGTCCCCGTGGAGTTGTTTATGTTTGATGATCCGTGGGACAATGTCTCCGGCACCGCGACAGACGTCTGGCAGTTTGATCCCAAGCGGAATCCTAACGAATGGAAAGTCATGAAGGAGGTTGCCGGGAAGCACGGCAGCACATTGGGTGTCTGGATGTCCCCGCAAGGAGGGTGGGGTGGGCGGCAAGTCCGCTTTGCAACGGCCAGGCAGAACAATCTCCCCTATGTCATTAAGGACTTGGCTTTCAGCTTGTCCGACCCGGCCTACCTCGCCCGATTCCGCGAGGTCAGCTTTGATTTCCTCCGCAATCAGGGAGTCACCATGTTCAAATTCGATGGCTTCAACGAGAAACCAGAAAATGAATCCGAGCGCGAAGCGCTGGTGGAACTGATCCGGGATATGCGCAAGGAGAAGCCGGATCTCTTTATCAACACCACATGCGGCAGTTGGCCCAGCCCGTTTTTCCTGATGAACTCCGACTCGATTTGGCGGGGTGGCGGCGACATCGAACTGAAAGGAGTGGGGCCGGTGCGCGAGCAAGCGATCAATTACCGCGACTGGATCATGTACACGGGGGTCGTTTTAAAAAGCCCGCTTTTCCCAGTCTCATCGGTGATGCTCCATGGTATCGTGCTTGCGCCCTATGTGCATCACCAAGGGTTCGATACTGCAACGCTCCAAGAGTGGAAAAATGAAGTGCGTTCCTTCTTTGGCATCGGTGTGAACCTGCAGGAATTGTATATCGGTCCTACAAACCCGGATACCGGCAAGGCACTCATGACCGATGAGTTGTGGGACATTGTGGCCGAAGGTGCCAAATGGGCTCGAGCCAACGAAGATGTGCTGGTCGATGCCCATTGGGTGGGCGGCGACCCTGGTCACGGGCAGGTCTATGGTGTTGCGGCGTGGAGCCCTCAGAAGGCCACACTCATGCTGCGCAATCCATCCGATAAACCGCAGACGATCGACATCGAGCCGATAACGGCTTTCGAGGTGCCGCAACATCAGAAAGTCGGGACATTCACCATGAAAAGCCCGTGGGCGGATGAGGCGGATCAACCCTCCGTCACGCTGACGGCCGGCAAGGCTCACACGTTCAAACTGGAGCCCTTCCAAGTCATCGTCCTGGAGCGCAAGTGAAGCTTCTTCCCACGGACTTGGAAATACGCTGATGAATCATCGTGCCATCGTAGACGCTGAAGAGATGCCTGCCTGACAGCACCCTATGAAAAGCAAAATACTCCATTTTACTCTGCTTGTTTTTGTCGGCTGGGGAAATCCGGGACTCGTGGCTGATGCAAATGGCGTCGGTAGGACCACAGAACCCCTCGGTGATGGGTGGACGTTTCATCTGGGCGATATGAATGGAGCGGAGGACGCTGGTTTTGACGACTCCAAGTGGCGCACCCTCGATTTGCCGCATGACTGGAGTATTGAGTTGCCATACGACCCCACCATGGCCGGCGGCTCGGCGGTTGCTTATCTTCCCGGCGGGATCGGATGGTATCGCAAATCGTTTGCCTTGCCGAAATCCGACGCCGGCAAGGTCATCGCCATCGACATTGACGGAGTCTACATGGACAGCCAGGTATGGATCAACGGGCATCTCCTGGGGCGCCACCCGAACGGCTATCTCGGCTTTCGTTACGATCTCACGCCTTATCTGAAATTCGGAGAGGAAAAAAACCACATCGCTGTCCGGGTCAATGTCGAACCAAGTGGTAGCCGGTGGTATCCGGGAGCCGGAATCTATCGCCACGTCTGGCTGACGAAGATGAACCCGGTTTACATCGCGCACTGGGGCACCTATGTCACGACACCGGAGGTTTCGAAGGAGAAAGCCACTGTGCGACTGAGGACCGAGGTGAAGAATACATCGGGAGAATCGGCGGATGTGGTCCTCGCGTCCATGATCTTGGACCCGCAAGGGAATGCCGTGGCGAAGGCGGAATCCAAGCAGAGCGTGGCGGGCGGCGCGACGCACGACTTCGACCAGTTCTTTGTCGTGACCAATCCGCAGCGTTGGTCTCCCGACACGCCGGACATGTATCAGGTGGCGTCGACGGTCAAGCTGGGCGGTAAGACGGTCGATACTTATACAACGCCGCTGGGCATACGGACCGTTGAGTTTACCGTCGACCAGGGCTTTCTCCTGAATGGGGAACACGTCGATATCAAGGGGGTCTGCCTGCATCACGACTTTGGCGCGCTTGGCAGCGCGATTTCCGATCGGGCGCTCGAGCGTCAGTTGGAAATCCTACGGGCGATGGGCTGCAACGCGATTCGCACCAGCCACAACCCGCGCGAGCCGGAATTCTACGCGATGTGCGATCGCATGGGCTTCATGGTCATGGACGAGGCCTTCGATGGATGGCAACAGAAAAAGCTGCCGAATGACTACCATAAGTATTTCAAAGACTGGCATGAGCACGATTTGACCGGCATGATCCGCCGGGACAGAAATCATCCCAGCGTGATTCTCTGGAGCATCGGGAACGAGATGAATGAACAGCACCGCGAGGACTTTCCGGGTCAGGGTGGCGTGATCGCGAAGAAATTGGTCGCGATCTGCCGGCAGCATGATCCCAGCCGGGCTGTGACCGCTGCGCTCAATTCCCCGGAGGCCAGTGAGCGGGTCGGGATTACAGCGGCCCTGGATGTCTATGGCCAAAATTACAACCTGATAGCCTATCCGAAGCTCAAAGGTAAAAAGGCCATGATCGGGACGGAGAACGCGACCAGCTTCATCACACGGGGCAGTTATTCGTTCGAGATCGTGAATGATCGTGGCCTTAAGCTTAAAATTCAGAATATTAAGAACAACTCCGAGTGCACGGGATATGGCAAATTCTGGGGAGAGGATCGCACTGAAGGAACGCTGATCGGTATGAGGAAGTCACCTTGGGTGGCCGGTCAATTCGCTTGGACCGGTTTTGACTACCTGGGCGAGTGTTTCCCTTTTAAATGGCCGGCACGCAATGGCCTGTTCGGCATCGTGGATTTGGCCGGATTCCCCAAAGATTCCTACTACATCTATCAGGCTGACTGGACCGACGAGCCAACCCTGCACATCGTCCCGCAGACGTGGAACTGGCCGCAGTTCAATGCGCCTATACCGGTATGGCTCTACAGCAACAGCGATGAGGTGGAGCTATTTCTCAACAACCGATCCCTTGGAGCGAAGCAGATCAATCGTGCGGAGAGCCTGCATGCGGAATGGCTTGTGGGCTTCGAGCCCGGAGAGTTGAAAGCGGTGGGACGGAGCGGCGGACAGGTGGTCAGCACCGACATCGTGCGCACCGCAGGTAAACCGACGCGGCTTGAAGTGACCGCAGACCGCACCGAAATCGCTGCCGATGGCACCGATCTCAGCTTTCTAAAAATCCGCTTGGTGGATGAAAATGGCGTGGTCAATCCGGATTCGGACCGAATGCTCAAGGTATCGGTCGAAGGAGCCGGAACGTTGGTGGGTGTTGATAACGGACACCACATGAACCACTCACCTTTTAAGGGAAATCAGGTCGAGACCTCCTATGGGCTGGCCCTTGCCATTGTTAAGTCTGGCAAGGATGCGGGCGCTATTCAGGTAAGTGTTTCCGCGGATGGTGTTCAACCCGGACAAGTGACGATTGCGACGCTGCCGGCGGGAGACGCGAGACTCGTTGAAGCGGCAACGACTCGTAAGAAGTTGTTCAGGGAAAACAACAAAAGGTTCAGCCGCCATCTCCTCGCGAAGATCAAAGAAATTGGAAATCTGGTTGCGGGTGCTAATGCCACCGCTTCGTCGTCCAGCGATGCGGATGCCAGTATGACAGGCACGGGGGTGCTGATTGTCGCGCCTGTGTTCAAGCATGGGTCAGGCCAGCATGCCGATTCCGTGGTGGCCTCGCGCAACAAGAAGCCCCCGACATGGTCGGAGAATGAGGCGCGCAACATCGTGAGGGATGAAGCGAGGAAGCTGGGGATTGAGTTCACCGTGGAAGGTGAAATGCCGCTGGGGATGGATGGCGTGAGCAAAACGGGAAAGATCGCCTTCGAAATCCTCACCGGTGAAGACGTCCCTGACCGGATCGATAACACCGATCGAATAACGGACTTTTACGGTGCGGCCGAGCAACTGGTGAAAGGCCTTAAGACAAAAAGCGGCGAGTATATCGTCGGGGTTTTTTACGAGCCCTTGATGGGAAAAGGGACAGCCCCCGATGAGGAGCCTTTGAGACAACAGGTGAGGGACTTCGGTGCATGGCTGAAGAAGGAAAAATATCTGAACTGATTTTCGATCAGAAAATGTGATGTTATGAAAACGACAAACTCCCCCCTGAGCGGGCTCACAACATTAAGAATCGCCATGGCTTGCGCTTTGTTCGCATGTGCGGCCGACTCGCTCCAGGCAGAAACTGGAAAAGAGAGGCCCTCCAGTAAATACAATGTCATCTGGGACTCGCCGAGCAAGGACTTCAACGGATCCATGCCGATCGGGAATGGGGACCTGGCCGCGAATGTGTGGGTTGAGCCGGGCGGAGAACTCATTTTCTTTCTCTCAAAAAGCGACACCTGGAGCGGCGGTGGTCCGGATCCGGAGTTGCTGAAGCTGGGACGGGTTCGCGTTCGCCTTGACAAGCCGCTTTTTCAGAAAGGCGCGGAATTCCGCCAGGAACTGGACTTGAAAACCGGAAGCATCACCATTGACGCGTCTGTTGGTGATCTGAAGCGCTCGATCCGCTTCTGGATCGATGCGAATCGCCCGGTGGTTCACGTGGATATTCAAAGTTCGGCACCCTCCACGGCGGAGATCACCCTGGAGAGCTGGCGGGCGGAAGGGAAATACCTCCGGGGCGGAGCGCAGAAAGACATCATCCTGCCATCGGATGGACAAATCGTGCGGTGGTATCAGCGGAATGTGCACAGCATTTTTAAGGATACCCGATCAAGTTCAATGGTTCCCTATTCACTGTGGATGGCATGGATGAGTATTGGCACCTTCCCGAGGGCCGGTATATCGGTCCCGACTACATGCGATGGGGCGGTCCATACTGGTTCCAGAATACGCGCTTGATTTACTGGCCGATGTTGTATTCCGGGGATTACGACCAGATGGTGCCGCTCTTTACGATGTATCGGAATATGCTGCCGCTGCTGAAAGAACGGGCCCGCCGGTATTTCGGACACGACGGGGTGCACTTTTCCGAGACCACTCAAATGTGGGGACTCAACCGGGACACGGATTTCGGTAAAGACAATCCGGATTATTATCCGACCACCGGCTACATGAAGTATAACTGGGATTGCGGACTGGAGCTGTCTCCGCAGAATGGTTCCGCTTTCTGTCCGCACCCGGCACCACGGCGATTCGCCTGAACGCCTGGAGTCAGGAACCCATTCGGGCCTGGATCAATGGCCTGCCGATGATCGACCGGGGGGGCGGATGTTTTGAGGCGCAGACACCGATCGAGCATCCGGCGGTGGTCGCGGTGCGATTGGTTCCGGAGAGTGGATGCCGCGGAGCATCGTCCATTCCGGAATCCATCAGGGTGGAGGCCAATGACCGGGGTTTCCTGCCCTTGGGGGATTGCTCGGAGTTCGGGATCCTGCACAACTACTCGGGTGGCATCCGCTACCGGACAACCTTCGCGCTCACCGAGCTGGAGGCGAGCGGAACGGTTGAACTCGACCTTGGGCGCGTCGTTGCCACTGCCGAGGTAACAACTCAACGGAAAAAAAGTCGGTGTTCGCGTCGCCCCGCCTTGGAAGTTTGACCTGAGCGGTTTGCTCCAAGCCGGAGAGAACAAACTCGACGTGCTTGTTTTCAACACGTTGGCCAATCACTATCAGACAATTCCGTCCGGCTATCGGGGCGATCCTTTGTCAGGACTGCTCGGACCCGTGCAACTGCGGTCGCCGGATTGGAATCCGGAGGGCGCGGGGCAGTAGGATCTCCAAGAGAAAGAACCTGATGAAGGAGCTGTTTCGCCCCGGCATTGTCGGTCGTGCCCCGGCAGGAATTCGAGGTCCCAACCCGCACAATCATTTTCAACGCTGGCTTCCGGGTAGTGACGAGCCGTGGCTATCGGGGCAAGCGCGCCCTGTCAGACCATTGCGAGGGAGACTTGCCGCGGGCCTTTTTGAATTCAAGGGAAAGGTGGCTGGCCGAATAGTAGCCGAGCAGCCCCGCGATTTCCTTCACGCTGAGGTCGGTGCCTGCCAGCAGATCTTCGGCGCGGGCCAAGCGGATCTCTCTGGCATATTCTTTCGGGGCGAGTCCGGTGGCTTGTTTGAATTTGCGGTAGAGTGTCAGGTAGCTCACACCGAGCGCCTGCGCGACGCTTCTGACATCGCGCCCCTGCATAAGAAGCTCGCGGGCTTGTCGCGCATGACCGGCGACTGGCTGGCGCATTGCTCCGCCTGCCCGGTTCCGGAGATCGCCAACGTTTTCAAGCGGACAGGCATTCTATTCCATCAGGTCACCGGCGTTCTTGAGGATGATCAGGTTTGCTGGAATGAGATCGGCGCATGGCTTGACGCGGCCCGCGTGGCCAACGTGATGTCGCACAACCGGCTCGGGCTCATGGGGCACTACTACAACGGGATGCTCGACATCGCGAGCGATACAACCCGTCACATCGCGACATTTGGCGGGCATATGGAGATCGTCGAGGTCGAGGACCTGGGCGGTCTGCGGCGCGGGGTTTCCGATGGGGAGGCGAAGTCCACCATTCACAAGTCGTTGGGCGAGGGCGCTTCGAAGGCTTTGGTCGGGCCGCCCTCCAACCGCCCGGCTTTGAGGCTGCGTCGGTCGTAACCGTGAGCGGCGAGGAACCGCATCACGGCGCGCTGAGCGAGGGAAGTCCCCTCCCGTGGTCCTGCCAGTGGCGGTAGAGCACGGAAAGCGGCGTATGGGGAGTCTTGGCGATGGCCTCGATGATCCCCAGGCCGGTTTCGGTATCGATCACCCGGCTTTTCCCGGCGTCCGCGCGCTTGGCTTTTCCCGCCAGTCCCGCGAACCCGTTCCGGGCGTGCCCATACCACCATGTTTCGATGGTGCGATAGGAGTAGTAGAAGGTTCTTTTTTTCAGAACAAATCAAAGAGAAATCAAAGAGAAAATAAAGGATTTGATTTCGCGCGGTGTTTGTATTAACGCTGATGTATGAGTTCTCCCAAGCTCCCTCGCATTGGAATCATGTTTCTCCACCCGATATCGCAGAGTCACTATCCAAATCTGAGAGGCACGGGGTTTACCCTGCTTGAGCTCCTGGTTGCCGTTGGTAGCATTGCGGTGCTGGCGGCCTTGCTTTTTCCCTGGGCTAAAAGAGGTGCCGAGGCGGCCATAGCCGCGATCGGCGGGATTAAGCAAAAAAACATGTTCTGGAATTACTAGGAAATACCGAAGAGCGGGGTGCCTGAGCAAATAATAGCCTATCATTCCACCGTTTTATCAGAAGTTGAAAAATTATTTTCACACAAGCCCCCCGATCGGCTCTGCCTGCTGGACTCGAAACATGCCTGAAAGCTCCCAACGCGAAAATCATAGTGCCAAGGTTGCGACGATTCCGGGTGCGCAGGGCGACTTGCACGCCGGATGTAGCCACGGCACTGCGTCGCCGTATTCGGGGTTCGCGCTGGTCGTCGTCATGTTGTTTCTCGCGATCCTCTTGGGCGGAATCGCTGTGCTCGCCTCGTTTGTGACGCTCAGTCAGCGGAGCGGGTCCGCCCAGCGGAATGCGGATTCCGCGCAGCAGTCGGCACTCTTCGGGCTAAACGTCGCCTTGGGCGAACTGCAGGCGGCTGCGGGTCCGGATCAGCGGGTGACGGCACCGGCCTCGATCCTTGGCAACTCGACCTACACGGGAAACCTCCAGCCTGTCACGGGCCAGGCGGCGTGGACCGGAGTCTGGAAAGCCAATACCGTCCCGGCTCCCAACGGGGATGCCGCGCAATTCAATCCCGCCGCGCCCGATACTAAGGCTTTTGTCGGCTGGCTGGTTTCCTCCACGGATGCCAGCGGATATTTTGCCCTCCCCGCAGCCCTGTCCGCCCCGACGTCCAGTTCCACGCTCACCGCCAACCAGACGAAGACGCTCTTTACGAAAACGGACGGGACCCCCCACATTCAGGCTGGCAAAGTCCAGATCGACGACGTCCCGGGCGGCAAGCGTTACTTCGCATTCGCGGTCGAGGATGAGGGGGTGAAGGCCGATCTTTCCTGGAGTGAGACACCCGCAGCGGCCACGACGGCGGAGCGGGCCCAGGCCGGCCGTCTCTCTGCCGCGCCAGGCCCCGACTACGACGCGCTCAACGGGACTGGCGGAACCAGCGGGCCATTCTCCTCGTTGACGCACCCTTTTAGGATTGCCGACAGCGCGTTCCTTAAGGACGCCATAGCCCCGATGCGCGACCCGGCGGACCTGCAGGTCTCGATGAATGCCACGGCCACCTGGCTCAAGGATCAGCGAGCCAATATCACCTGGGGCAGCATGGGGATCCTGTGCGATGTCAAAAAAGGGGGCCTGCGCCGCGATCTGAGCCTCGCCTTTGAAATGGACGGCACGGCGGATGTCACCGCCACCTCACAACCTACGAAGTTCAATCAGCAGGACGGTGAATTTGTCGGAGGCAATGACCGGCTGACCGCGCCACAGGCCGCGCAAGGCATGGGCGGAGTGAAGGAGCGATATCTCTACCGGGACATGCGAGGTTCAGGAACCCCATTCTCCGGTAGCATTACGGCGCCTGGGTCCGTCGTCAGGGGCCCGAACTGGTGGGCGTTGCGTGACTACGCCAACCTCTACAAGCGGCTCAGCGGGGCAGGAGGAAATTATACCCTGAGCGCACGCAGCTACTACCCGAATGTCAGCGCGATGAATAGAGCGTATACTTTAGGAACGGCGACCGGTCCAAACTCCGGCGGCAATAACTGGGATAAGGAGAACCACAACGGCGGCGGGTTTACCTCCGGCCCAGGCTCTACCCACATCTTCCGCCCCGCGAGAAGCAACTATGCGCCGGTGCTGCTGGGCTCGGTCTGTTTGTTCAGCGCGATCGCCACCCAGTCCAACGGCACGACGGCCAAGCTGGGACTCGGAATCGATCCGTTCTTCTATCTTTGGAATCCCTTCAACCGGACATTGACGGTCGATAAGCTCGCGATTAGCGCAAGATACGGATTCCCGGGTCACGTTAAATTCGACGTGACCCGGGGAGGAAGCACGAAAACATATGGGCCAATGGGATCCAGGGACTTTCTTGCCGTCTATGGGGCAGGCTCTACAGGATATAGAGCGCTAACATATCTTGTATCGGACCTGACGATGGCTCCCGGGGAAATCATGGTGGTGACGCCGTCATCAAGTCGCAGTGGGTCGGCCGATGCGTTCAATGACGAAGCCATTCCCGGCACCAACACCGATAACGCTTCAGGTGTCATCCTGACCCAAATCCCGAACGTGACTTTCAACGGAACAACCGGTGGTGTAATATCAATTTCCTGGCAGGAGGTCCCCTTGAATCTGGACACTGATACGGTCACATTGACTTATTCAAATCAGAAAAGCATACAAGCGAATCTGGGTGGCTCGGAATATTTCTTTTTGCGCAGCTATCTTCCCGCCCCCGGCACGACGGCCAAGGATCTCGCCGATGAGAACAGGCTCGGCGAAGAGCTCCAGGCGATCGACAGTAACAACTTTGGTGATATATCGATCCGCGAATACTATTACCCCAGCCAGAATGGTGTGGTGCCGCCGTTGGGGCCGTATACTGCCAGATCACTCGAGAACACGAAGAACTGGTTTGGGATCGTGAGCTACCTCGCCAAACCGGCAAGCTTTTCGGGAACTTATCCGAATCCGGTGGAGGTTTTTTCGCAGTTCAATCCGGCACCGGTCGGAAGCTCCTACAATGACATGTGGCGCCCGTGCCAACTGAACCAGATCTATAATATGGTGAGCAAGGCTGGCGGGGCAAATACGCTCCTGCAGGAGTGCGGGATCAACTTCCCTGCGTCCGCGCTGAACAATGGTTTCTGGGGCCAGAGTTATGCATCCGGCTCAACCAAGGTGCCGATGTCGAACATCCCCTCGGCGCCGATTGTCTCCCTCGCCTCCTTCTCCCATGCAGCCCTGTCCGTGCGCCCCTCGGAACCCTACCATGCGGTTGGAAATTCGTGGTCAAACCTTTTCGTTTCTCCGGTCTCGACGTATGGTCCCTCGGAAGTCGGCTCCACAAGTACAGCATCAGACAGCTCGTGGCTGATTAACGACGCTCTCTTTGACCGCTACTACCTCTCCGCTTTCGCCCCGGCCTTCACAATTGGCAGCGGCGGATACTCAGCGACGGGAACTCTCTCCAGCACGCTGACCAATTTCTTCTCCGCCGATTACACCTCCGCCCTGGCCAATCCTGTCTTGCGTCCGTATCTGCCACCGGGCCAGACCGCCACCGACGCAACCGCGGCGCTGGGCGCGGATGACGGATACAAAAAAACGGGGGCCTACAGCCTGATCGAAGGGGTCTTCAACGTGAACTCCACTTCAGTCCCTGCATGGACCGCCTTCCTGCGGGCCAACCGCGATTTGGCGTTGAGCTATGCGCAGAATGGCGGCTCGGATACAAGCTTAGGCAGTCCATTTCCATCCAGCACCTCTCCGGCGGCGCCCGGAAATGGGGCCGCTGCGCTCTGGTCGGGTTTTTCCAGGCTCAATGATGCCCAAGTAGCGACTCTCGCCGAAGAGATCGTGAAGCAAGTCAAACTGCGCGGTCCTTTCATGAGCCTTTCGGACTTTATCAATCATCGGGTTGGCACGCCCAAGACCACGGAAAACTACATGGGAGCGCTGCAGGCTGCCATCGAAGCCGCGAATATCAACTCAGCGGTCAAAACTGGCGCTGGCGGCGTCGCACCAGTCTATGCCGGCGCGATCTCCAAGTTTTTCCCCGATCCACCTCCGATAGGTTCCCGTACAACCACCACCGGCATTCCGACCGATATCACCCAGGCCGATTTGCTGCTGCCTCTCGCCCCTCGGCTCGCCGCGCGCTCCGACACGTTTCGTATCCGTTCCTATGGCGAGGTTCGCTCGACCGATGGCACCAGAGTCATTTCCCAGGCGACCTGCGAGGCGATCGTCCAGCGGGTGCCGGAATACATGGATCCTGTCACAGATGCTGCCAGCAATGAACCCTGGGATGAGGGGGCGGGCCTGAACCAAGCCAACAAGGCGCTCGGCCGCCGGTTCAAGGTCGTCTCGTTCCGCTGGCTGAATCCCAATGAAATATAGACCTCTCTCGCCTGTGATCACGAAACTCTTGCTGCCGGCCTTCCTTGCGATCCTTCTGCCCGCCACCCCAGGCATGCTGGAAGCCAAAGAGCCGGCGTCTCCGGGAATCCTCGAGTTCTCCTGTGTCACGTGGAATAATCTGCCCTGCCCGGATCTCTTTTATCGCCAGGGAAACAAATACCTTCCGATCAAGTTATCCCCGGGACAGCGCTCGCAGTCCTATCCCCTCAAGGATGCCCGCGCCTTGGAGCTGTTCATCCCAATGGAAAGCCCTGCCGATGGAGCAAAGCCAGCTTCGCCTGATCACTACGAGATGGTTGGCCTGGCTCCGCTTCTGGAAGGGGCGAAGAGGATGCTCTTCCTCATCGAGGCTAAGAAAGATTCTAACGGTCTCCCGCTCCAGCTTCGCGGGTTGGATGATTCGGTGGAATCGTTTCCGGCCGGATCATTCCGCTTCATCAACCTGACGCCGGATCTCCTGCGCATCGAATTTGGGGGAGCCACCCACGAACTGCCCCAGGGCGAGGCGAAAGTTGTGGCGCCGGATCTCACGGCGGCCGGAGGATTTGTGCCTGTCATCATCAAGGATGCGGAAGGCCGGAAGATCCTCGAAAACCGCTTCTTCGCGCAGCCCACGGGGCGGGAGCTGGTCGTCATCAGCCCGCCTGCCGATGGCCGGCCGGAGATGTCTTTGAAATTTTTATCCGATGTCATTCCCGCAACTCCAACCCCCCGGAAAAAAGCCTCTTCCCCCCGATAGCATGCAAGTCCAACGCTCAATGTGCGGCCCATCTTTCCGGCGACTGGTTCTTGTGTGCGTCTTCCTGCAGGCCGCCTGCCCGGTTTTTCTGCGAGCCCAACCCGCCCCCGCAAAACCGGCAGTGGAATTCTCGTGCCTGGTCTGGGAGCCTCTCCCCCTCCCGGCGGTCTACTACCGGGACGGGAAAAGCTACCTGCCGCTGGAGTTCTCTCCCGGCAACCGCTCGCAGATCTATCCGCTGAAGGAGGGCACGGACTTGGAACTATCTGTGAAGGAGCTCGGAGCGGACGGCGCAGTCGTCTACAAACTGGTGGGGAAGGCGCCCCTGGTCGGGGGAACCCGGCGGATGCTGTTCATCATCGATCCTGTGCCGAACTCCACCGGATTGCCGCTCAGGGTCTTCGGGGTCGACGATGCGCTCGCGGTCTTCCCGCCGGGCACTTTTCGCTTTCTCAATTTCTCCACGGCGGCGCTGAAGATCAAGTTCGGCGGTCAGACCACGAATTTGCCTGCAAGCGAGATCAGTGTCGTCAAATCCAATGCCCCGGAAAAAGGGGGGTTCCTTCCCTTCGTGATTGAAGACGCCAAGGGAAAGGTTGCTTTTGAGACCCGCTTGTTCGGTCAGCCCACGGGACGCGAGATGGTATTCATCGGTCCTCCTGCCAACCCCGCCGGACTACCCAAAGTGAAATTTCTCACGCAAATCATTCCTCTCGAGCCGCCCAAGCCCGCTGCCACCCCATGAATCTGACATTAGCCATTTCCGGGCGAACAGTATCGCGGAGGGATCGCGCAATCCCGCAGCCCGCTGCCGGCTTCTCCATCCTGGAATTGCTGGTCGTGATCGGGATCATTGCGATTGCCATGGGGGTAGCCGGAACGGCGCTCCGTCCGACCGGAGGACGTCCCGCCAAGGCGATGGAACTTGTGGCCGGCATGGCCGCCGTCGCCCGCGACGAGGCGATCGCAACCGGCAGCCGCACCCGCGTTGCGCTTTGCGTGGATTCTGCTGCCGGCGTCAAATACCTGCGCTTTGTGACCACCCTCTCCGATGCGGATGGCAACCCTGCGACGGTTGGATGGAAACCCTCCGTCCGGGGGCAGACGCTCCCCCAAGGGACGATCTTCTGGCCGGAATACAGCACCCCGGCGGTCGCAGAAAACACGATGAAGCTGGACCTTGCCAAGCCGGGGGCCGTTCAGGACGGCGCCTCGGGGGCAACCTGTGTCTTCATCGAGTTCGATGCCTTGGGATACCCGGCCCAGAGCGGCGTGCAATGGGCGTTTACCAAGGCTGTCATGGATGATGCCGGCGGGGCGCCAGTGATCCCTAAGCCAATGGACCGGGACGGCTTCATCCTGCGCCAGACCGGCCGACTCGCGTATTTTAGATCTCCCGGCGACATCAGCAAACCCTAACCGAAACCATCCCATGAATGCCCATCCCAGAAATCATAGCAGCCTCGGATTCTCGCTTGTTGAGGTTGTCCTTGCCGTGGGCATCGTTGCCGTCGCCATCCCTGCTGTCCTGGGAGTTATGGCCGTCTTTTCCTCGTCTTCCTCCTCCACGATGGACCGTGGAGAGGCGTTTTCCGCAGCGAGCTCGCTCCAGCTTTACCTTAGCGGTAAGGTTCGGGATCCGGCCACCTCCTCAAATGTGCCATTCGCCACGGTTTATGGCTGGACCTATGCCGCCCGGCAAGCCCCGGCCAGCGCCCAGGTGATCTATGCCTACAAGACGAACGCCGCGCAGGCCGGCTACACCATCTCCCGGAGTGCCCCTGCGGGAACCGTCGGGGGCAAGGTGCTGGCGGCAGAAATCCTTGCGCCAGAGACGCGCATCCTCCCCTCCTCCACCCTCGTGAGCGCCAGCTCCAATTACTCCAAGGCTTACCTGCCGCTCAAAGTTTCCATTCATGCGCTTTCATCTGCTTCCCAACCTCGAACCGCTGCGACCTTGGTGGATTCGTATCCCATGGTCATATCGCAATGAGGGCCTCCGCTCGGAATTGCGAGAACAGACCATGCCCGGCCGGGTTCACGCTGATCGAGATGCTGGTCGCTCTTGCCGTTGCGATGCTGCTGCTCGTTCTGATCGCATCCATCACGTCGTCGAGCTTGAGCTTGAATACGCTGATCCATGGGCGCCTCTTGGCCCAGCAGGATACGAAGGTCGCCCTGGACTTCTTGGAGCGCGACCTTGATGCCCTCGCTCCCGCAGAGAAGGGGCGGACCACCCTGACCCTCGCTCACGAGGTGGTGGCGGGTCCGGGCGGGGCAAACGAGATTTCCTCGTTCTGGATCATGCTGCTGAGCCGCCCCACCAGCAGCTCCTATCCAGGCCAGATCCGGGCGGTTTCTTATCGCCTGCTCCTCCTCGACCCTATGGTGCCAGGCGGTTCCAACAAGAGGCTTGCCCTCTATCGAACCGAGCTGCCGAGGACTCTGTCTGGAAATGCTACCGCCTTTCTCGATGTGGCCGACTTGCACGCCGGTTTCTGGAAAGATTACTGGGCCACTCATGCGGCGGACAACGGAGGGAAGACGCTTCTCGATGACTACCTCGTGGAAAATATTGTCGATACCAAGGTCACCTTAAATTATCTGGCCCCCGACGGCACTCTCACCAGTCTGGGGCTTCTGGCCGGCGCCGCAGTCAGTTGGACATCCAACGGCTTTGATGGGGCACTCCTGGCCACGCCCAATACCCCGGTATCGATCACCCTCACCCTCACGTCCCTCCGCCCAGCGGGAGTCAAACTCTACGAATCCGGCGCCATGACGCTGGATACCGCCATCCGGCAGCAAGGGGTCTCGCTCAGCCGGACGTTTCCGATCAATCCGAGCCGGCTCCACTGAAGGAAAAAATCGGGGCATATCTTCTGGCCGGACGCTGGCTCGCCAAGACTCCCCGCATGACCGGGTCAGGGCGCCGGAAATAACGAATCTCATCGACAGCCGTCCCACAGAGGAGGCGAAAAAGTTGAGGGGTTGATATGGACGGGGACATTTAAACCTGCCACTTGGCAGGGTGTGAAAAAACAACCCCGCCCATCGGCATCTAAGTTCAGCGTTTTGCGACAACTCTGCAATCTCATTCCTTCCCATCTCGTGCCGAAGTTGGCGAGAGAGACCGGGGTGGACAAAGCCTGCCGGACATTTTCGGCGTGGAGCCATGTGGTCGCGATGCTCTACGCGCAGTTGGCTCACTCCATCGGCCTCAATGACGTGTGTGACGCGTTGCGACTTGGCAGCGCTTGGACCTGCTTGCGCTTTTGAAAAGCTGTGGGACAGCAGGTGGTAGCTTTCGAGCGATAGCCACCCCGGAATCTGCATATTTCCCGGCTCTCAGGCGATAAGCTATGGGACAGCAACCCTGTCATAATACTAATATCCCCATGAGTAAGTAGAAATTCTTAAAGCTGTTTTCGCAGTTTCGAGTTCTGACCAGCTTCCATGCTTGCTCGGAATGCCTTTTTATGCTCCTGTGGGACAGCACTGTTTCCAAATGAAGAAACGTCCGTATTCTGCTTTGTTCGCCGCGCTGCTGCTCGTATTGCTCTTCGCGGGCTACACGTCGCCGAGCTGCATCGCCATCACCCCGACCACGCTCACCGGCAAAGTGATGGTCGGCTACCAGGGTTGGTTCAACGCCGAGGGCGACGGCGCCAAACGCGACTATAACCACTGGACCCGCGGCAGCGTGATGCCGGCACCCGGAAATGTCCGCGTGGATATGTGGCCGGACCTGTCGGAGTTTCCCGCCGCCGAGCGGTTTCCGACCGGCCTTGTTCACGCCGACGGCACCCGCGCTGAAGTGTTCAGCTCCCATCTCCGCCCGACGGTGGTGCGCCACTTCGCTTGGATGGAAGAGCATGGCATCGACGGCGTTTTCCTGCAGCGCTTCATCAATTCGCTCAAGCGCGGCAATTCCCTCGCCGCCAACAATGCCGTTTTGGAAAACGTCCGGGCCGGTGCGCGCCAACACGGCCGCGTCTACGCCCTCATGTATGACCTCAGCAGCCTGGCCCCCGGGCAAGCCGACGTCCTGATCAACGATTGGAAAAAACTGCTCCGCGATACCCGGCTCACGAGCGATCCGACATATCTGCACCATCGCGGCAAACCGCTCCTAGCACTCTGGGGCTGCGGGTTCAAATCCGACAACAAGCCCCAGCCGTCGCTGGACGACTGGCGCAAAATCATCACTTTTCTTAAAGACGACAAAGAGAGCGGGGGCCTCGCGATCATGCTCGGCGTGCCCAGCGGTTGGCGCACCCTCGACCGCGATTCGGTCGCCGATCCCGCATTGCTTAAGCTCGTCGCGCTCGCCGACGTGATCTCACCGTGGACGCCCGGCCGTTACCGCACGCCCGAGGCGGCCGCGGCGCACGCCGCGACCTGCTGGCAACCGGACATCGCGTGGTGCCGCGAACGCCGGATCGACTTTCTGCCCGTGGCCTTCCCCGGTTTTAGCTGGCACAACATGAAGCCCGAGGCACCGCTCAACGCGATTCCCCGTCTCCAAGGCCGCTTTTTTTGGTCGCAGATCACCGCCGCGAAACGCGTGGGCGCCGAGATGCTCTACGTTGCGATGTTTGACGAAGTCGATGAAGCCACCGCGATTTTTAAGGTGACGAATGCTCCCCCCGTCGGTCCCGGCCCTGGCGTGCAGTTCATTACCTACGAGGGTTTGCCCAGCGACTTCTACCTGCGGCTGACGGGATTCGCCGGAAGTGTCATTCGCGGCGAACGACCTGTTGCCAACGATGAACTGCCAATCCCGCTTCCCGCCCGACCCTGACTCGAAACCTGGCCGCGTTCTCGGATTTTTGCTTCGCCCCCGGCCTGGCGGCCGCTCCGCCCGTGCCCAATACCGTCTGAACGTGAAGCCTTTTTCACGAATGCCTGTTTCTTTCTATACTCCCTGATTTTGATAACCTCGAGATCGTCGTGAGGGACGAAAAGCTGCCAGCCAAAACGGACGCCAAGAAGATCGGGCATCCGGATGCGGATTATTACAACAATGCCTACGCCTATCGCCTGGAGAAACATAACAGCAAATGGAAGCGCCTGCTCGGATATGGATATGTCAATCGTCCGGAGGGCGATTCGTATCGGAAACTTTCCGATTTGGTGAAGCCCGCCCTGTTTCCTGCACCAGACACATATCATCTGGACCTGTGGGTCAAAGCAAAGTAAAGAACCTAGGGGCATGCCCCGAGGCATTTAAGGATATGATTTTACGACATGAAGAAAAGCCGAAGCAAGCTTCTGGGTATCAGACCCAAAGGGAATGAAAGGCACCATGAGCGAGAACCTAAAAGTCGGATTGTACGGCATTGGGCTAGACACCTATTGGGCCCAGTTTGACGGCCTCAAGGACCGTGTTCAAACGCGCCGGCATCGAGGTGAAGGCCGTCTGTTAAGAATGCCGAAAGAGTGTCCCCGTCTCCCCTGACATTTTCGCAGGAAACCTCTATCGCCGCCCCAGTGTTCCATCAATGAAATCCGTTCCACCCCTCGCTCTCTTCGCACTTCTTGCCGTCCTTCTGTTTCCCTCATCCGGGCTTCACGCTGGATCAGCTCCCTTGCGGGAAGAATTTCTCAATCCGCCCGATTCCTCGCGTCCACGCACGTGGTGGCACTGGATCGATGACAAAGTCACGAAGGAGGGCATCACCAAGGACCTTGAAGCCATGAGGCGCATCGGTCTCAAAGGTGCCCACATCACCAACATCTGGCAGGGAGGGCTTCCGGATGGAACTGCCGGCCCTGCATGTGCCCTGACTCCCCTCTGGCTTGATCTGGTCGAGCATGCGGCCAAGGAGTGTCAGCGGCTGGGACTGCAACTCGGCATGTCGAGCGCATCGGGTTGCTCGGGATCAGGCGGTCCATGGATCACGCCGGAGCTCTCGATGCAGGAGGTGGTCTGGAGTGCGACACACGTCACCGGAGGGAAACTCCAAACTTTGACGCTGCCGCAGCCCCGCACGAACCATGAGTTTTATCGGGACGTCGCCGTCTTGGCCTTTCCGACTTTGGAGGGAGATGACCAACCGGTTCTGGCGCTCAAACCCAAGATCACCTCTTCCGTGCCGGGTGTGGATTGGTCGCCGGCTCTCGACGGCAAGCCGGAAACCTCGGTCACGCTGCCGCCGATCGCGGAGGGTGAGAAATTCTCCCTCACGATGGAGTTTGAAAAACCCGTGCCGGTTCGCTCGCTCAACTTCCACTTCCTGGAAAAGGAAAAGGACCTGAATGCCACGCTTTCCGTGAGTGACGACGGCCAAACGTGGCGCAAGCTGGTGGGTTCCCGGCGCTGGCAGAGCGAGGTGGAGCCGAACGAAGCGGAGTTGATCGATGGCTTTCCCGAGCAGACCAGCCGCTTTGTTCGGGTCGAATTCGAGGGTGTGCATCGCGGCTTCCAACTGCGCGACCTGAATTTTCAGTCCGCCCGACTCGCTCAGATTCACACGAAAGCGGGCCGCATGCGTTCCTCCCCCGCAATCTCCATTCCCTCCAGCCAAATCCTGCCGGACACCCACACCATAGCGCCGGACAAGATCCTCGACCTGACCGCGGATTTGCTTCCGGGTGGTGTGCTGCAAACAACGTTGCCCGAGGGGCGGTGGACCATTCTGCGCGTCGGACACACCACGAACGCCAACAAGATCAAGCCGGTGCACCCTCGATCGACCGGGCTCGAGGTGGACAGGATGAGTGCGGCGGCGCTGCAATACCACTTCGACCATGGCATGCTCGGCGCAGTCAAGAAACGTCTCGGGCCTCTCTTCGGAACAGTCTTCAAGGACGTGAACCTGGACAGTTGGGAAGCTGGTTGCCAGACGTGGACCGCGGCCTTCCCAGCCGAGTTCCTCAAGCGCCGCGGCTATGAGATTACCAAGTGGCTTCCGGCCCTCACAGGACGCGTGGTTGGCAGCGTTGACGAAACCGAGCGCTTTCTGTGGGATTATCGCCGGACGGTGTCCGACCTCATCAACGAGAACTTCTACGGGGAGTTTCGCAGAATACTAAGCAAGCATGGCGTTTTGCTCGAGGCCGAGGCTCCCGGCATCGGCATGCCGATCCCGATCGACCAGATCCAGAGCCTTGGGATGGTCGATATCCCGCAAGGCGAGTTCTGGCTCGGTGGCAAACTTAACCCGGGTGATCCGCCCTATGCCAAAGGCGGCCAGGACAACACGAAGGAACCGGCTGCGGCCGCGCACGTCTATGGCAAGCCCATCGTTTCCTGCGAGGCGTTCACCTCGTTCGGCAAAGACGATGGCTGGACCCAGCATCCATTTCGCCTGAAGCCTTATGCAGACAAGCAGTTTTGCAATGGCATGAACGAAGTTGTCTTCCATCGCTACGCGCATCAACCGGATGATCGCTTCCCCGGTGTCAGCCTCGGCCAGTTCGGGCTGAACTTTGACCGAACTCTCACGTGGTGGGAGAAGGGGCGCAGCTGGGTTGACTACCTCGCCCGGTGCCAACACCTCCTGCGCCAAGGGCGCTTCCATGCCGACGTCTGCTACTACTACGGAAGGGATGTTCCCGGCAGTGCCGGCTACTTCGTTCCTGATGCCGTGGATCCGCGGAAATCGATGAAGCCGGTTCTGCCGGCGGGCTACGACTACGATGTCAGCGATGCCACCATTTTCCAGCAGATGAAAGTGGAAAATGGCGAAGTGGTCCTGCCGAGTGGTATGCGCTACCGCTACCTCGTCTTGCCGGACCATGCGCGACTGGTGCCGGAGGACATCGAGCAGGTCCGACGTTTGGCCGAGGCGGGCGCAACGCTTATCGGACCGGCCCCTTCGCGCTCGCCGTCGCTGACCGATTTTCCGGAAGCTGACCAAGTTGTCCGCAGGCTCGCGGCAGAGATCTGGCCTGAAAACGGCAACCCCGGCGAGCGTCGGATCGGGAGCGGTCGCGTCATTAGCGGCAAAACCTTCGAGGAAATCCTTGCCGCGGACGGATTGAAGCCGGACTTCACCGCCACGGCGGCGTCTGGGGATGCCGATATCCACTACATCCGCCGCATCCTGCCCGAGGGTGACTTGTATTTCGTGTGCAACCTCAAAGACCGCGCCGAACCGGTGACATTGCAATTTCGCAACACCGGACGTCAGCTCGCGATCTGGGATCCTGTTACGGGTGCGATCTCGGATAATGTCCGCACCGAGGACAGTGGAGCGGCAACCTCTGTGGCCTTGACGCTCCAGCCGCATGAGTCGCTTCTCTTTCTCTTCGGGGAGAAGCGGCAGACTGCCGGACAGCCTGTCGCATTCCGCGAAGAGCAGACCAAGGTCATGACTGCTGTCGAAGGGCCTTGGTCCGTAACCTTCCCTCCGGAACTTGGTGGTCCCGCCGAAGCCGTGAGCTTTGACAAGCTTGTTGCTTGGAACGAGCACCCCGATGATCGCATCAAGTACTTCTCCGGGACTGCGACTTACCGCAAGGCCATCCGGCTGGAAGAGCCGAAAGCAGGCTCGAAGCTGCTTCTTGATCTTGGAGAGTTGCCTCACTTGGCAGAGGTTGTCGTGAATGGAAAAAGCCTTGGCGTGGTGTGGATGAAGCCCGCCCGGATCGACATCACCCCAGCTGCCAAAGTGGGCGACAACGAGATCGAGATCCGGGTCACGAATGTCTGGAAGAACCGGCTTGTCGGTGATGCTAAACTCGACCCCGCCAAGCGCATCACTTGGACCACGTGGCCCTTCTACAAGGGGAATGAAACCTTGGAGGTGTCCGGGCTGCTCGGGCCGGTCACTGTTCTTTCGGAAAGCGGCAGGTAATTGCCATGGCTCTTAAAGCAATGAAAGCGATCGGAAAAATACGGCATATTTCTTCAGTCCTTGCGGTGCGCACTGGTTTCGCTGCCTTCTCTTTCGCAGCGATCTCCGCCTTGAACGTATTTGCACAGACGGCTCCCACACCGGGCTCCTCCTATGGCGATTCGTTATCCGCCAATGCACCGCAGACGCCGGAGGAACTCTGGGCCGGCATCGACATGCGGGCGGAGCCTCTGGATGTTGAAGTCCTGAAAGAGTGGGAAGAGGACGGCGTGGTTTTGAAGGTGCTGCGGTATCGTGTGGGAGTCTTCAAAGGCCAAAAAGTGATGATGGCTGCGGTCTATGGATTCCCCAAGGGCGGAAGCAAACTTCCCGGGTTGGTACAGATTCACGGCGGCGGCCAGTTTGCCCAATCCGAAGCCGTCCTGACAAATGCCAAGCGTGGCTACGCGACGATCTCGATCGCCTGGGCGGGAAGGATCGCCGCGCCCGGTTACCATGTCAATCCGGAGCGGGTGAAGCTTTTCTGGGATGGTAAAGTCGATGACCCGAACTACAAAGTCACCACCGACTGGGGTGTGCTGGATGCCTAC
>JAPLTF010000092.1 GCA_026398275.1 Verrucomicrobiota bacterium | reverse complement strand
GGCTCGAAGGTTCATGCGGCAGTGGACACGCTCGGACATTTGCTGGCCTTGAAAGTGACGCCTGCCAACGAGCAGGAAAGAGCCCAGGTAAAAGATCTCACTCAGGAAGTCCAGAAGGCCACGGGAGAAAACGTGCAGATAGCCTATGTTGATCAGGGCTACACGGGAGCGGAGCCCGCAGCGCAGGCGGCTGAGCAGGGCGTGCATTTGGTGGTCGTAAAACTTGAAGAAGCCAAGCGTGGATTCGTGCTTCTGCCAAAGCGCTGGGTCGTTGAGCGCTCCTTTGCTTGGGCATCTCGCTTCCGCCGACTGGCCAGAGATTACGAACGATTGCCTGCATCCTTGGCCGCTCTTCATTGGCTGGCTTTCATCACCCTTATGCTCAACTCCATTTTCCATCAAAGTGCATGACACCCTCTAAGGAGACGCCCGAGAGTGATCCCGCATCCCTTGTGGCAAGAGCATGGTCTCCCATCAAGCACAAGCCGAATATTGCCGAAAATACGATCCCTGATCTCCAGCGCCTCATCGGTTCACGGTGCAATTTTTTTGCTCTTGCATGGTGAGTTTCTGGGGTCATTTCATAAGGGTTTGTAAATATGAAAGGATTGACCCCTTTTCCGACCCCTTTTCCTGTTGAAGTTTGTGAATGCCACAGGAGACTTTCAGACACATCAACGTTGAATGGCTGGTCCTTTCGCCCTTTCAGACAGGCGATAAAAGAGAAACATGTATTTCTTCAACTCCTGCTTGAGATAAAGCCAATAGATCACACCCATAAGAACTTACTAGCTCTATAAGAGTCCATTTCTGACTCGCAATTAATTCCAAGTCTCTTTGGAGAAAAGTAGAAGCCTCATTATTATATGATTTTACTTTTGCTACGAGTTCAGGAGAACACTCTGACCCCGAATATAAATTGATTTCGAAAATGATATTTCCCTCAAGAAAGTTATCGGCTTTAAGGCTTTGAATTTTTGGGATACAAATTTCATACGTCCTATTCTTAACATCCCGGCAATGTAGTGCTAGGGTCTTATTTCCTGAGAGTATAATTCCAATTAAATACCCATCATGCAGATCAGGCAAATCAGGCAAATTTGTAGTTTTCATAAATGTTAACGGGAACTGTCAGGCGGTGCAGGATCGTTGGGATTTAATGGGCGCCCCGGACCACGATCCTCATGCGTTGGCTTCCCACCATCTTCAGGGCGTCCCCAGTCATGCGCATGGGGATCTCCTGCACCGTGGTCATGTCCACTATCTACGTCTGTTTCTGGATAGCCATCGGAACCATATTTGCGAGTCTGTTTTTCTCCACTAGCCGTTGAGCCGGGTTCACCTTGAAACGGTGGCTTGGGCGCGACGCATTCAGATTCGCCCTTTGCAATTTCAGAGGCAAGAGCGCCGGCTCCGGCAAGTTGAAGCGCCTCTTCTGCGCTCAATGCACCAGCATCAACCAAGCTGGCTAGAGCGGAGGCACCTGCCGGAGAATTAAGAGACGATTGAAGACCGGTGGGATCGAGCCAAGTCGCAGGATTATTGCCGACATAGCGAAACAGGTTTACATCCCCGCCATCAAAATCTATCGAGTCGGCCTGAAGGAAGCGACCGAGGACCGTCGAACAGGCTCTCGTTCTGTAGTGGTAGAGTCCGCTTTCGGCATCATAGCTCCGTGCCGTGTAGAGATATTGGGAAGCAAAACTTGAAATCGGAATGCTGGTGCCAGAAGCATCAAATCCGCTTGGCTTTCCCCAGACATCGTAGGTGAAACTTTGCAGTTTGGCCCCGCTCGCGTCAGTGAGCAAAACCACGCTGCCCAGAAAATCCTGGTGGTAAAACGCCAAGGCTCCCGACGAACTAACTTCAGCCAGCGGACGGTCAATTCCCGGTTCATAAATCGTGCTGGTTGTCGCGCCACTCGTCGCGTCACGCGCTTCCAGCTGCGTGGTGCCGACGTTAAAGAACAGAGTTTTGCTTCCATTGACATCCTTTGCAGCTCGCTGCCCAAATGCGTCACGCCAATACTGCGATGACACGCTCGTCTGGGTATTGTTTGCGCGGATCAGGTTGCCACGGGCGTCATATGTGTAGGTCCAGTCACCGAATTGCGCGAGGTCTCCCCGGTCGGAGTAGGCGAGTGAGCTAACGGATGACACTGACGTATATTGGTTCGTGTTGCCGCTGGAATACGTCGTGTTGCCACCGCTGCCAGTCTCCGCGACTCGGTTACCCACGGCATCATATTGCCACAGGAATGCGGTTTGGCCGCTCTGGTCCGCATACGGCAACGTGGCATCTGTCGAACCGTATTTGACGCCGCGTAGTTGGCTTGTGGCATCAAGTCCATAGGCGTCGCCGACTGTCCCACTGACGCCTTGGAGAGTATAAATGCGCTCCCCGGCTGCATTGTAACCGTAACGCTCCGCCCACAGAACCGTGGCCCCGTTGCTGACCGTGATCGAGGCCAGTCGGTTCGCTGCGTTGTAGGTGTAGGTTGTCACCACGCCATTCGACAATGTGCGGGTGGAGAGCCTTCCGGCCGTGTCGTAGGCGTAGCTGGCAATTGCAGCCCCGTCTTTTTTGATGAATTTGATCTGCCCGTCGTTGTTGTATACGTAGGCCACCACGAACCCCTCCGGATAAGTGATCGTGGCAACCCGTCCGTCGAGGTCATACGTCAACCCTGCTGTTCGCTCTGCGGAGTAGGCGACTATCTGGGACAGGCCCGACAGTCGCCCGTCTGCGTTGTAAGAAAGCCCCTGGGCAATCGCCAGTCCCATCGTCGTCGCGGTGGCACTGCTGATCTGACCGAGTGCGTTGCGCGAAAATGAGACACTTCCGCTCTCGTTGCCAGCCGTCCAGGTCCGCCCGGTGACTTCTCCCGCATCGTTCCGGGAAAAGATCACGACCCCGGCATCCCCCTTTGCCTTCCACTGGCTGAGATTGCCGTTGAGGTCGAAGATATTTGTCTGCTTGTCAGCGTCCGGCCATTGCAGCGATTTGCGAACGCCGCTTTTTTCCCATGCCAGATTGTAGGCATTGTTGCGGGCGTCGGTGAGTTTTTTCATGTCCCGGTTGCCGTTATTCTCGAACTTCGTCTTCTGGTTCAGAGCATCGGTTACCTCCTTGGGCAGGTCAAGATCGTCATACACGGTTTGCGTGATCCGGTTCAGCGGGTCGGTGATTTTGATTTCGTTCAGCCGGGCGTCGTATTCAAAGCTCGTTTCCGCATTCAGTGGATCGGTGATCGTCTCCGTCACGCTCCAGTCCCCGACATAGGCAAAGTTCCACTCTGCCCCGGAAGAAGTTTTCAGCTTACTCACACGCCCCATGGTGTCGCGGGGCCATTCCGTGATCCGGCCTTCCGGGGTCGTGACTTTTGTCAGGAGCGGTTCGCCGAGGTGGACCGTGTAATCAAAAGCGGTCTTGTTTCCCTGAGCGTCATAACGCTCCAAGATCTGATCTTTGTCTCCATAAACGAACCGCATGAGCACTTCGTTGGCGGCATTCCTCACATGGGTGAGACGGTCGCGGCTGTCGTATTCGAGCTTCCGCTTTACCCCGGCAGCGTCCACCACCTCAATAATGTTCCCCTGCTGGTCACGCTCGATGGTGCTCACTCTTTCCATCGGATCGGTAATCGTCACTTTCTTGGGCGGAAGAAATTCGTTCCCGCCAGCAAACCGCTCGTAGGAATAAGTTGTCTGTTTGTCCAACGCATCAAAACTGCTGAGCAGGTCGCCCGTCGCCGAGTCATAGACCCCGCGCCAAATCACAGAGGCTGTGCTTTCGCCCGCCTTCTTGCGCTCACGCTTGAAAACCCTGTTGTAGAGCTTTCCAACCGTCTGATACGTGTAACTGATCGATTCATTGCCCAGCACATCCTTTGTTGTCTTGATCGAGCTTAATGCACTGAACGTCCATTTCTCGGTCTCCCCGGTCGCGACGCGTGTGCGCTCGACACTCGCCTTCTCATAAACAACATCATCAGCGGGGACCGGATCCCCTCCGACCGTGTAATTCCAGTAGTCGTCGGTTTTCACCATTCGGCTCTGGGCGTCGAACACCCAGCTTCTCCACCAGCCGCTTTCCTGTGTGAGGGTGAGGCGCTTGTCGCTCTGTCCGAGCGACTCAAACTTCCATTGTGTTTTCCTGCCATCGGGAAACACAATATCCTGCAATGTCCCTCCGAAGTAGGAAAACGTATAGGTATCTCCGTTGACCGTGAGGGTGTGCGCTCCGCGCAACGTGGAACTCCCGCACATATGGAGATCACTCGCGCTGATCCCCACCTGAATCGTCGTCTCGTTGGTGGAGGGCTCATAGACCCGGGTCACCAAGGCCGGATTCACGGAATCATACTCCCAGCGCAACGTCCGGTTGTCGTCGGTCTTGAGACTGTAGATCCGGCCATCGTGGAACTCGATCTCCCAGCCGTCCCAGCGCGTGATCGTGAATTTGTTTCCGTCTTCGACCCCGGTCCACTGGTTGTTGTTGCTTCGCCAGTGCCAGTCCAAATAATCATCCCCGCTGTTTGTGCGGAAATATTCAACCTCCCCGTTCAACATGGTGACGAAGTAGAGCCCGGCGGTCTTCTTCACCGCCTTGCATTCCAAAACTGCGAGATTGAATCCGGCCCAACCATAGGGGTTGTCGGAGGACTGGTCGGAGCTGTGATAAACCCAACGCACCGGCAACCGGAGTCCTCCGCCAAAGTCTGCCTCTCGCAAATCATCCACAACGAGCAGCGTGCCATCGTAGTCGAGGGCGTCCAAGTTTGGGGATGGCGGGTCGAGTGCAAGCGGAAGCGCGTGAACCAGCGGCGCGGCGGCCAATGCAGCCAGGCAAAGAATCAGTCGAGCGAGATTTTTTATGAGGATTTTCATTTCGATCGCTCTGGGGAGACGGCAGGAGGTTTACTTGGCGGGCTTGGTAGGCGTCGGGCTCGGCGTTGGCGATGGAGTGGCTTTCCCTTCATTGCCGTTCCCTCCCGGCGGTTTTTGGCAGACAGCTGAAAGGCGCGATGCCGGAGCGATCAGGAGCACAAAGGACAGGATGGCGAGAAGAATGGTTTTCATGGCGGATATTGCATTTGTTATGAGTTTTCCTAATAACGACCGCGCGGTGATAGTTGACGACCCATCAAGCGTTAACAGGAAATCATGTTACAATTCCGTCACAGATCCCAAAACGTCGCCCATATACTTTCCACGGCCGGGATAGGCGACCCATTGCGCGCCATGCAAAGTTTCGACCCAAGCTCGGACCTCCTGCGGACTCGCATCAGTGCGGAGAGTTCCCCAGACGATGGTCTTTCGATCGGCCATCCCAACAGCCTGTTTGAGCCGGAGAGAAATTCTTGCGGGCGGGTTGAGCCAAATGATGTTTTTGCAAACAGGCATATCCGCCGGGTCGGGGGCATTTCCCGAAAGAACCAGCGGACTCTGGACATCCTCCCACCGTTGGGCAACAGCGACGTTCCCCTGGGCGCGAAGATCTTTGCCATACGTTTTCCCCATGACAGAGAGATCGGGAGCCAGGAACCAGAGAACCGGCTGCCCCGACCCGACGCGGACAACCCGGCCATCGTAATGAACGTTGGTATGGGAACACATTCCCGCACCGCAGAAGAGAACGATCAATCCTGCCGCGCCAGCCCATGCCACACGCGGAGGCCATGCCATCCGATTCCGCCTTTCACGCAGCGAAACTCCCAGCGCGATGACAGGGAGTATCCACATCCACCAGGCCCCGCCAACATGGCTGAAAGCGCAGCAAGTCCCCCATGCGATCAACACGCCCAGCGCCACGGGATTGCACATCCAGAGAGCCGCCATCCACAGCACCACGTAGCCGACAAAGAACAGCAGTCCCCTCTCGACGATCCATGTGGCATGTGTGGAGAGCAGGTTCTTGAACGAAGTCCTGTTGCCCGGGGCTTGAAACCAGTTCTCGTAGGCGCTCGCGGCACATCCGGCACCCCATCCGCCCGGAGCCGCCATCACCATCGCTGGAATGCTTTTGTAAATCGTGATCCGACTTGCCGTCGACCCCTCGCTTGGAGAAAGCGAAGCCATGCGCTGGACCGCCCGCGTGCCCAGCAAGATCGAGACGACGGCTACCAATGCGCAACACAGGATCAGCCATCCCGACCTGGGCCGCGGAAAACCGGACGCGGCCCATGCCACGAACGAACCAAGCCCCAATCCAACAAGAGCCCCTCTTGATGCTGTCAGCAAAAGGCAGCCAAAGAAAATGCCGGAAAGGACAAACCGCATCGCCAGCATCCAACGCGCCTTTGCCGGAACCAGGAAAACCGCAAGGACCAACACGGCGAAGAACGCGCCCGCAATGTTGGGGTTTCCGAATCCGAAATCCTGGCGGTAGGCGAAGGTCATTCCCATCCTGCGGGTTGCCCGCGAATTCCGCGAATGGGCGCGAATTCAATCAAACTGAGACGAAGCAGGAGGTTGATAGCCGACAGATTGCAGCCCATTTGCGTCTTTTCGCGTAATTCGCGGGCGTCTTCTTTGGTCTTCATTTCCTGAGGAACCCCCAGGCCTTTGCGAGTTTTTCATCCGGGAGAGGAATCCTTTGGGCGGCGGGAACGATATTGGCCTCAGCCCCGCGATAAACTTCCTGCGTGAGCAGATCCCCGGTGAGGTTTGCGCGGCGGAGGTCACCCAACATCACGGCAGCCGGAGTCTCTTTCACCGCCCGTTGACGGACTTCCAGCGCATAATCGAAAAAGACATCACGCAGGTGTTCAATCTCGGGACTGGTGGCATGGCCGAGTCCGTTGGCCACCTTGAGAACAACGGGGAGGCCCTTGGCCTGGCAAAGCCGGTAGAACGTGACCGCGTTGTCACGTCCGACATCGAGATCCCCGGAACTTACCAGCCAGAGCGGACCGCCTGAATTCCCGGTCACTTTTTCATAGCTGTTTGCGACATGGATGTAGACTGCGAGAAAATTTCCGGGGGCATGCACCGCGAGGCGCTCGCTCCAGTGGGCTCCGCGCGAGATGCCATAGAGAAGAAATCCCGTCTGCGGAAGATTGTGCTCCTTGCACAGCTGGTTGACTCCCCGTTCCCACGCCCGCGTCATGGCGATAAATGTCCGCTCCTGGTCCAGCCGCTCCGAACGGCTGATCTGGTTGAAACTCTTCCCGGTTTTCCAGAGTGTGGCGGTATTCCATGTCAGGATGGCGAGCTTGTTGCGTTTGGCGTAGAGCACGAGGGGGTCGCTCTCGTTCAACAGTCGCTTGCGAAGCGATGCGTCTTCCATTTCCCATGTGCAGAATGCCAGGACGCCCTGCGCGGTCGGGGTCTCCGGCGTGTGTCCTTCCGGCACCCGGAGAAGCAGCTTGATCTCCGGTTGAGACTCCTCCCACGTCTGAACCGCCCGTTCGTAGAGGGCTGGCTTTGCAACCTGCGCCTGGCAGGAAAAGCCGAGTAGCACTGAAAAAAAGCACAGGAGTTTTTTCATGGATGGTGAAGGGTTTGCCACGATTCGAGGATCGATTCGGAGGGCAGAACCGATGTCGCCAATGGATCGCCCGCCGATCCTTTGACCAGAGTCTTCCTCACATTGTCAACCGTCACGCGATCTTTAACCTGTGAATGGAGCAGGGACCGGAAATGCTCGCGAACGAAAGCATCCAGCTTCGGACATGGGTCATGCTCCTGCCCTTCAATGCTCGCCCATGCCCAGGGGCTTCCCTGTCGGCGACCGGCTTGAAAATAGGCGAACGACGACCCGTAGCGTGCCGCATCGAACTGCCCGCAAGCGATGATTGCGGGGCATTGAAGGTTCGCGGGCGGAGGGCTCCACCAGCCAAAGGAGTAGGCGCAAAAGCCCAGAACTTTCCCGGGCGACCATGCCGCAAAGGAAATCGTGAAATGCGCGCCGCCGCTGAATCCATACAGAAGCAGAGGAATGTCCGACCATCCGGCCAGTTTGAGTGCCTCCAGTAGCATTTTCCCCGAGCCACGGGATGCCACGAAGTATCCTCTGCCGGATTTCAATTCCTCGTCACCGGAGACAAAGCCTGGAATCAGCAGCGCAAGGTTGTTTGCCTTCGCGAAGGTCTTCCATTCCTCACCGGCCAGGAATTCCGCCCCGTCTCCATTCTGGCCGGGGCACAGCATCAGAACAGCCGAAGGCGGTTGGTTCGAAAAACTCAAACACCGGAACTCTGCGCGTTGGATCTCTCCTGCCGGGGTGAGCTTCAGAACCTTTTCCGTGCCCCCGGCATACAGAGATTGAGTCAGAAACAAGCCCGCCCAAGCCAGAACTCCCCGCATCGCTCCACATCTCATTTTCAAAGTCGCGAAGGAGTGCGCGAAACACGCGCCGGATGCAAGATATTTGGGGAAACGATTCCGTGCGCGCCACCCTGGTTAAACGGTTCAATGAAAATCCACTTTCCGGCGCATCTTCAAACGGCGAAGGTTGGCTGCCCCCAATTCAACCAGTTGTTTTATGTTTCACAAAAATGTGCGTCGTCTGCGCTTGGCAAAGAATTGGACCCAGAGGGAATTGGCGTTGATATCAGGCGTCAACAAGCGCTATCTCCAAGAAATCGAGGCGGGCCGGAAGAAACCCACCATCGTGATCGCTTCAAAACTGCGAACTGCGTTCCGGTGCAAATGGGACGTGTTGCTCCGGGGAGTGTAGTATCTGCCGCGAATTCTCACGCGATCTCGACCCCGGCGCCCTCCGGCACCATGGAGAACAGCTCCATGACATCCTCATTGCGAAGACGGACGCATCCGTGGCTGGCGGGCTCGCCGATCAGGTGCTCCTGATTGGTGCCGTGAATGTAGATATAGCGCTCGCGGGTGTTCTGGTTGCTTTCTTCAAGCCCCTCCAGCCAGAGGATGCGGGTCAGAACGCCATCCTCCTCCCCGCCCGGCGATGCGATTTCCCCGGTTGGCAGGCGGCTTTTGAAAACCGCCCAGGGCGGTGCCTCCGCACCGAATTTCCCGCAGATCCGGAACCGCCCGAGCGGGGTCCTGAAACTTCCCGGCTCGGAGCCGAGGCCGAATTTTGAGGTTGAGACAGGCCAGGACTTGACCGCAGCGCCATTCGAGAGAAGATGGAGGGTCTGTCGCGCCACGTCCACCCGGAGCGAACATGCCGGGGGGGGGATGTCGTTGTCAGTCATACCTTCTTACTATGTCAAAATCTCTTCGAGTCGCAATCGTTGGTGCATCCGGGGCCGTTGGCGTCGAGATGCTGCGCGTCATGGAACGCCGCAATTTCCCTGTCTCCAAGCTCCGGCTTCTCGCCTCGGCCCGCTCGGCCGGAAAAACCCTCGCGTTCCGCGGCGACGAGATCCAGATCGAGACGCTCGGCATGAACTCGTTCGAGGACATTGATGTCGCCCTGTTCAGCGCGGGCTCGGGAATCTCGAAGGAATTCGGCCCGGTGGCCGTGCGCTCCGGTGCGGTGGTTGTCGACAACTCCTCCGCATTTCGCATGTTGGAATCCGTGCCGCTCGTCGTGCCGGAAATCAACGGCGACGACATCAAAAACCACCAGGGAATCATCGCCAACCCGAACTGCACCACCGCCATCACGCTCATGGCCCTGCATCCGCTTCATAAAAAATTCCGCGTGAAGCGGATCTTCGCCTCCACCTACCAGGCCGTCTCGGGCGCCGGGGCCAGGGCGCTCGAGGAGCTCCGCCAGCAGGTGGACGCGCTCGCGAAGGGAAAAAAATTCACGCACGAGGTCTTCCCGCACCAGATCGCGTTCAATGTCATCCCGCAGGTGGATTCGTTTATCGACACCGGATACACGAAGGAGGAGATGAAGATGCAGAACGAGGGGCGCAGGATCATGCACCTTCCCACATTCAAGGCCTCTGTGACCTGCGTGCGGGTGCCGGTTTACCGCGCCCACTCGGTAGCGGTGAGCGCCGAGTTCGAGCGGCCGGTCTGCCTCAACGAGGCCGCCGAGGCGATTCGCAAGGCGCCCGGAATCCGGATCATGGACGAGGGTTATCCCATGCCCCTGGATTGCGCCGGCGAGGATGACTGCGCGGTCGGACGCCTGCGCTTGGATTGCGCGCTGGAAAACGGGCTGGCCTTCTGGGTCTGCGGCGACCAGCTCCTCAAAGGGGCCGCGCTCAACGCCGTCCAGATCGCCGAGCTGCTCTGACCGCGCTCACGCCTGGATGATCTGGTTCCGGATCGCATACCGGACCAGCTCGCCGATCGAGTGCAGCCCGAGCTTGCGCATGATCGTGGCGCGGTGGGTCTCGGCGGTCTTGACGCTGATGCCCAGGGCGGTTGCCACCTCCTTGTTGCTCCGCCCCTCGGCGAGCAGCTGGATGATTTCGCGTTCGCGGGACGTGGGCTTGCTGCCCTCGTCGACCGGCGCGTGCGGCATGTCCTTCCTCTGGAAGCTCTCGAAGAGAACCTCGGAGACCTGCGAGCTGAAATAGTGCTTTCCCTGCAGGACGCTTTCGATCGCGGAGAGCAGATGCCGTCCCGCGTCGGACTTCAGGATATACCCGTGGGCCCCCGCATTGAACACCTCGTAGACCAGCCGCTCCGCGTCATGCACGGTAAAAATCAGGATCTTTGTCTGAGGGCAGACCTTCAGGATCTGGCGCGCCGCCTCGATCCCGTTGAGCTCCGGCATGCTGATGTCGAGCACGGCGACATCCGGCTGGAGCTCCTGGGCGAGGCGCACCGCATCGCGGCCGGTCGTCGCCTCGGCACAACACTCATACTCGGGAACGCTGGCGATCAGGTTGCGGACACCGTGCCGGACGATCTCGTGGTCGTCAGCGATCAGGATTCGTTTTTTGGTTTGGGACATGATGCTCGATGTTGGCAATGATGCTCACCCCGTAGGGTGACGTGCGAATCTCCAGCCGTCCGCCGAGTTCGGCAAGCCTTTCTCTCATCCCGGCGAGCCCGACCCCGGCGGAAGATCCGCCTTTTGTCGCCTCCCCCTCCGGAAATCCGGATCCGTTGTCCCGGATTTCCAGGTCGACCGCGGTGTTCCTGCGGTTCAGGGTAATCCAGGCCCGGCTCGCGCCCGAGTGCCGGTAGATGTTGCTCATCGCCTCCTGGATGATTCTGAAGAGCGTGGTTTCGACATCGGAATCCAGTCGGGGAAAGCCGGGCATGATCTGCGGGACGACAACGATGGATGTCCTTTTGGTAAAGCCGTCCGCAAACCACTCGATGGCGAACGGCAGCCCGACCTCGTCCAGCAGCGGCGGATGCAGGAGGTAGGAAATCGTCCTCAGCTCCAGGCAGCAGTCCCGCGCAATCTGCCGGGTCTCGGCGACAATCCGCTGCATGGATTCATCCCCCACCACCGGCTCGAGCAGGCTCATGTTCATCTCAAGCGCAGCGAGGCTCTGGGCGGTCGAGTCATGAAGCTCGCGGGCGATCTTCCGGCGCTCGTCATCCTGCAGGCGGAGCAGCCTGCTCGAGAGCGAGCGCAGCTGCCGCTCGGACTCCTGAAGGCGCTGCTGGGTCTGGACTTGGGAGGTGATGTCCGACGCGACCCACTGCCCTCCGGCGCACGTGCCGTCGGCGAGAAAATTTGCGCGGAGCGTGCTCCTCAACCACTGGCTCAAGGCGTCCGGATTGGGGATCTGGTGCACAAAGGTATCGAGCGGTTTTTCCGGCGCGAGATCCCCGAACTTTTTCGCGAGCAGTTCGAAAGTTGCTGCGGGCAGGCAGACCTTGAGAAATGCGAGCTTTTCCGAATCGTGGGGAAAGGTTCTCTGGAAAACCCCGTTGGAAAATGTGATGGAAAATCCGGCGGTGAACCGGCAGATGATCTCGTTCTGGTCCTCGACAACCGCCCGGTAGCTCCACCGGGCGCGGTCCAACTGCAGGGCCAGGTCCTCGATCCTGCGCGCCAGCGTGGCCAGCTCGTCGCTCCCCTCGAAATCCAGCCTCAGCGGCAGGGTGTCCTTCTCGCTCTCAACCTTTTTTGTGAGATCCCGGATCCGGTTCAGAATCGTGCGGTCGAGGAGGAGCCACATGACGGCGAACAGAGTGCCGCTGGCGAGGGTTAGGACGGTCAAAAAAACCTGAACCGCCTGGAGCCCTTCCGCGTAGAGCGGCCGGGCCTGCATGAGCTGGACCTGGCCGATCGGAATGCCGTTGATTCCGCGGATCAGGATATATCCCACGATCTCGTTGTCGCCCGTGGCCTGGACAAAAAATTCATTCCGGGCCAGCATGGTCAGGAGCGGCTCGGTCCCCTCCCCGGTGACGCTCACCGAGCGGAGCGTCTTGAATGCGACCCTCGCCCCGAACATGCCCTCCAGAAACGCGAGGGACTCGGAGTCGAAAATTCTTCCGCCAGCCAGCCGCCGCCCGTCGCCGGCATCCAGGCAGGTGATGGCCGTGAGCGAGTCGCCCATCAGGATGAAGCCCGACTTGGGAAAACGAAGGCCCGGGGTGTCCGCGATCCAGAGCGGCCAGGCCGGCGACTGCAGAAAGCTCCTGCGGGCGGCGGAGTCGCGGAAAACCGTGCCCTGGATCTGGCCATAGGAATCCGCCATCGAGAGAAAATCCAGCTGCATGGCAACCAGCGCACCTGACTGGGGCAAAATCAGGCGGCCGCCATTCGGCGGCGAGTTCCGTTGCAGCCAATCGGCCATGGAAATCTCGATCGGGCGGGTCTCCCTCGCGAGCATGAGCGTGAACCGCTGGAGGGTCGCGACCATTTCCTGACGCTCGGTCTCCTTGAATTCGCGCAGGATGATCTCACTGGTCAGCAGCACCACCGCCATGCCGAGCAGCAGCGAAAACACCACAAACAGCATGAGGGCTTTCGAATAGACGCTCTGGCCGGGCAGCTGTAGAACCTTCGCGATCAGCCCTCCCTTTTTCCGGAATCCGGAGGAGGTCTGGCCCGGAGAAGCGTCCGTTTCGGCCGTCATTCACTCAACGCGGAGCCACCGCAGCAGCAGGAGCTTTTTTTTGCGGAAGGATCACCTTGCTGAGGTTGAAGATCGGGCCGTAGATCGCGTAGACCAGTCCGCCGACGATCAAGCCCAGCATCACCAGCACGATCGGCTCGAGGATTTTGTCGATCGAGTTGGCGACGATATCGAGGTCCTCCTCGTAGTCGGTGGCGAGTTCGTCCAGCATCTCGTTCACCCCGCCGGTCTCCCCCGCCATCTGCACGACAGCCGCCACCATCCGGCCATCGGGACCGAGACGGTGCGACTCCATGAGGAAGCTCTCGGGAAGGGAGAGCCCTTCGGCGATGTGGTCCCGCACCGTTAGAAAGAACCGCTCGAACTCGATGTGGTTCGAGCTTTTCGCGGCAATTTCCAGCGCCGTGGAGATGCGCACGTTCGCCTGGAGCAGCAGGGCCAGCGTGCGGAAGCTCACCATGGCCGCCGACTTGCGGATGATGTTTCCCACGGTCGGAAGGTGCGTGATGGCGATCTGCACGGCAGGTTTGCGGTAGATTTTCGGCCAGTATTTAAAAAACACCACCAGCGCGATGATCGGAATGGCCGCCATCCAGGGCTGCTTCAGCAGGATGTCCGAGAAGGCCATCAGGATCCTCGTCGCCATCGGAAGCGTCGCATTCATCGAAACATACAGCTTTGAAATCGCCGGGATGAGCGTGAAGGCCATAATGATGACCACGGCAATCGCCAGGACCACGACGATGCACGGATAAATGAGGCCCGCCCGGAGCTTGCGAAGAATTCTCTGCGCCTTTCCCTGGCCGTTGGCGATCTGCTTGAAAACCGCCGCGATCTGCCCGGATTCCTCGCCGGCATGCAGCAGGGCGACCACGTCGCTGCTGAAGAGATCAGGATGCATCGCAAAGCAGTCGCTCAGCTTGTCGCCGGCAAGAATGTGATACGAAATGTCGGCGATTGCGCCGCGGTAGCGCGGGGATTTGAGGCGCGCGGCCATGAGTTCAAGGCTCTTGACCGTGGAGATGTTCCGCTCCAGGCAGCGGGCCATGCCGCTGAACAGGGAAACCGTCTCATCGAGTCCGGCCTTCTTTCCGGTCATCCGGTAGACCGCCTCGTCCAGGCCCCCGATGTCGGTGACCAGCGCGGATTCGTTGGGGGCTTTTCCAGCGCCCAGCACGGCCTTCGTATCGTCATCCGTGTCCACGACGATCTCCGTCGACTTGGAAGTGTAAATGTTCGTGAGGACGACTTTTTTTAGCATGTCCGGAAAACGGCCAGAGTTTCCGTCATCATGCGCAGGATGCGGGGTTTCAAGCGATGATAATTTTCATGGCCCTCGCCAGGCCCCCAACAGGCGGAGTGGTTCCGCCCGCAGCCCCCGGCCTACTTCGCGGCGACCGCACAATCCTCGCAGGGCTTGATCTGCTGGAAGAAGTCATTCCCCTTGTCGTCCACAAGGATGAACGCCGGGAAGTCGACGACATCGATTTTCCAGACCGCCTCCATGCCGAGCTCCGGATATTCGAGCATTTCGACTTTCCGGATGTTGTCCTGTGCGAGGATGGCGGCCGGGCCGCCGATCGAGCCGAGGTAGAACCCGCCGTGCTTTTTGCAGGCGTCGGTGACCTGCCTGCTGCGGTTGCCCTTGGCGATCATGATCATCGAGCCGCCGTTGGACTGAAAGAGGTCCACGTAGCTGTCCATGCGCCCTGCAGTGGTGGGCCCGAACGAACCGGACGGCAGGCCCTTCGGCGTCTTGGCGGGGCCGGCGTAATAGACCGGGTGGTCCTTGAAATACTGCGGGAGGCCCTCACCGCGGTCGAGCCGCTCCTTGAGCTTGGCGTGCGCGATATCGCGGGCGACGACGATCGTACCGGTGAGTTCGAGCTGCGTGGTGACAGGATGCTTCGAGAGCTCGCTCAGGATCTCGGGCATCGGACGGTTGAGATCGATCTTCACGCTCTTCTTCGCGGAGGCGTGCCGGAGGCTGTCGGGGATGAACCTCCCGGGGTTCGTCTCCAGCTTTTCAAGCCAGAGCCCGTCCTTGTCGATCCGGGCTTTGACGTTGCGGTCGGCGGAGCAGGACACCCCCATCCCGACCGGGCACGAGGCGCCGTGGCGGGGCAGGCGGATGATCCGCACGTCGAGCGCAAAATACTTTCCGCCGAACTGCGCGCCGATTCCGCACGTCTGCGCGGCTTTCAGGATTTTATTTTCGAGCCCGACATCGCGGAAGGCCTGGCCGAGCGCATTTCCTTCGGTCGGCAGCGCATCGAGGTATTTCGTGCTCGCGAACTTGACGGTCTTCAAACACGCCTCGGCGGATGTCCCGCCGATCACGAAGGCGAGGTGATACGGCGGGCAGGCGGCGGTCCCGAGCGTCTGCATTTTTTCGATGAGAAACTTCTCGAGGCTGGCGGGATTCAGGAGTGCCTTGGTCTCCTGGAAAAGATACGTTTTGTTCGCGGATCCCCCACCCTTGGTGACAAAAAGGAAGTCATACGACATCCCGTCCGCGGCGTAGAGATCGATCTGCGCGGGCAGGTTCGTCCCCGTGTTGACCTCGTCATACATATTCAGCGCCGCTGTCTGCGAATAGCGCAGGTTCTCGCCGGTGTAGGTCTCGTAGATCCCGCGGGAAATCGCCTCCTCATCGTGGCCGCCGGTCCAGACCTGCTGGCCTTTCTTGCCGACCACCGTCGCCGTGCCGGTGTCCTGGCAGAACGGCAGCACTCCGTGCGCGGAAACCTCGGCATTCCGCAGAAGCGTGAGCGCCACGGTCCGGTCGTTCTCGCTGGCCTGCGGATCGTCGAGGATCGCCGACACCTGCGCCAGATGCGCGGGGCGCAGGAGGAACGAGACATCGCGGATCGCGGACTTTGCCAGATATGCCAACCCATCGGGCTCGATCTTCAAAACCGGCTTGCCCTCAAACTCGCCGATCGAAACAAACTCATCGGTCAGCTTCTTGTATTCGGTCGTGTCCTGGCCGAGAGGAAAAGGCTTTTGATACGTAAATGCGGGCGCGGGTTTTGACATGACTTTGTGGTATTAGAAAAAATAATACTCCCACAAGGTCGCAGGATTGGCAACTCGAATGGATTCTTCCGTATTGCGCTTCGGAACGGATATTTACTCTATCGACAGGGCAACCCTCACTTGCGCGCGGTTCCCGGTTCAAGAAGGATGTCAAACGGATGGATCGCCGGGGCAATGCCGGCGCGTCTCCATGAAGCTGTTCCTGCACAGCTTGGCGTAGAGCCCGTCCTGCAGAAGAAGCCCGTCGTGCCGGCCCCGCTCGATGATCCGTCCGCGCTCGAGCACCAGAATCTGCGAGGCATGGCGGACGGTGGAAAGCCGGTGGGCGATGACGAAGCTGGTCCGGTGTTCCATCAGGCGGTCGAGCGCCTCCTGGATGAGGATCTCGGTGGCCGTGTCCACGCTGGCGGTCGCCTCGTCGAGGATCAGGATCGGCGGGTTTTTGAGCAGGGCGCGCGCGATCGAGATCCGCTGCTTCTCGCCGACGCTGAGCCGGATCCCCCGCTCGCCGACCGGCGAATGGAGCCCTTTCGGAAGCCGCCTCACGAAGTCGGCCGCGTTCGCCGCCTCAAGCACCTTCCACATCTCGTCCTCGGTGGCTTCCGGTTTTCCAACGCGCAAATTCTCGGCGGTTGTCCCGTTGAAAAGAAATGTCTCCTGGGTGACGACGGCGATGTTCCGCCGGAGATGGTGCCTCGGGATCTGCCGCAGCGGAATCCCATCAACCAGGATCTCGCCTCCGCCCAACTCGTAGAACCGGACCAGCAGGTTCACAAGTGTGGATTTTCCGGCCCCGGTCGGCCCGACCAGCGCGATCGTCTCACCAACCTGCGCGGAGAGGTTTACGTCGGCCAGCACCGGAAGTTCGGTCGAATACGAAAACGAGACATCCCGATACTCGACCGCTCCAAGCACGGGCTTGCCGGCAGCGTCCGCCGCGTCGGCATCCTCGGGATCGGAATCCATGATCTCGAATACCCGGTCTCCCGCCGCTCGTCCGGCCTGAAAGATCTGGTTGAGCTGGTGCAGCCGCCCGACCGGTTCATAGAGGTATCTCGCCAGCACAAAGAATGCGACGAGCACACCGACATCCATCCGCCCGCCGAGCACCTCGCGCGCGCCATAGCCTGCGATGAGCAGCATCCCGCAGGAGGTGAAAAATGCCATCGACGGCTGGTAGATCGCCCACGCGCGCATGACGGTCAGAGTGGCCTTCCGCACCGCGTTGCTGGCGTCATCGAACCTCTCATGCTCGCGCGCCTCGCTCGTATAGGTCTTGATCTGCCGGATGCCGGCAATGTTGTCGTGGAGCAGGGAGTTGAGGGCGGACACCGACTTGCGCTGGAGGCTGTATCGCGAGCGCGCGGTGAGCGTGTAGATCAATGCCCCGGCGGCCAGAAACGGGATCGGCACCAGCGCGGCCACCGTCAGCGACGGGCTCCAGGCCAGCATCATCCCGCTCACGATCAGGATCTGCAGCACGGCGACCGTCCCCTGCTCGATCCCGTCGATCAGCACCCGCTCGACGCTCGTCACGTCCTCGATGAGACGGGTCATGATGTCCCCGGTCGCGCGGTTGTCGAACCACGGCAGCGGCAGCTTCTGGATGTGCCCGTAGAGCTCGCTGCGCAGGTCGCAGATCACCTTTTGCTCGAAATGGTTGTTGAACATGATGCGCAGGCTGTCGAGCAGCTCCTGCAGAAAAAACGCCGCGAGCCCCACGCCGAGCAGCGGTGCCAAAAGCCCGGGCTGGTTCCCCCGGATCACGTCGTCCACGATCCGCTGCGTCACCGCGGGAAAGATCACCACCATCAGGGTGCTCAGCACCGCGCATCCGAGCGTGGCAAACGCCAGCAGCGGGTAGCGCCGCACATACGGCAGGACGCGGAAGAAGACGCGCACGGATCAGACGTCCTTGGTGTAGGGCTGGTGGAAATGCACGGGCTTCTGCGATTTTTTGATCAGCTTCAGATTGAGCACCTCCACGAACACCGAAAATCCCATCGCGAAATAGATATACCCTTTCGAGACGTGCTGCCCGAACCCGTCGGCGATCAGCGTCACGCCGATCAGCAGCAGGAAGCTCAAGGCCAGCATCTTGATCGTCGGATGCGCCTCGACGAACCGGCTGATCGGACCGGAGAAAAACATCATGAAGATCACCGAGATCACCACCGCGCCGATCATGACCGGGATGTTGTTCACCATGCCGACCGCCGTGATCACGGAGTCGAGCGAAAACACGATGTCGAGCAGCATGATCTGGATCAGCACCGCGACGAACGATGCCGCCGCAGCCCCGGGCCCGTGCCCCTCGTCGCCCTCCAGCTTTCCATGGATCTCGCTCGTGCTCTTCGCCACCAGGAACAGCCCGCCGACCACCAGGATCAAATCCCGCCCGCTCAGCCCGTGCCCGAACACCGTGAGCCAGGGCTTCGTCAGCCCCGCGATCCACGAAATCGTCAGCAGCAGCAGGATCCTCATGATCATCGCGAGCCCGAGCCCGATCACCCTTGCCTTGTCCTGCTGATGCCCCGGCAGCTTCCCCGCCAGGATCGAGATGAAAATGACGTTGTCGATGCCCAGCACGATCTCCAGCGCGCACAGCGTCAGAAACGCGATCCAAAGCTCGGGGTTCATGATCCAGTCCATAAGCGCGCTCTTTTACCAGAGTCCGCCCCCGTGTCCATGATGATTGATCTCACGCGGGGGGGCGGGACAGGAAATGTTAGCTGGCCAGCATCCCCCAAAAACCTTAGAACCTGTGAAATAATTAGGAAAAAGCCGCGTTGCTGAGGATTTTTGGCTTGGCCAAGGCACGAAGGCGGCGGCAATACCCACAGCGGTGTTGCCGATGCTTCGCATCGCCCTCCGGGCTGCCTGCGGCAGGCTGT
>JAPLTF010000057.1 GCA_026398275.1 Verrucomicrobiota bacterium | reverse complement strand
CCCAGCTTGATAGTTGTCGGTTCTTCCTTGGCTTTCGCCAAAGAACTGTCTTTGGTTTTCTCGTTAGTGTTCATGACGCCGACAGGATGGCACCTCCGGTGCCTCCTGTCGGCTACATGTCATCTGCCAGGCATTGCGTCCAACCTCACCCAGTTTTGATCGCACCCATTCGTGAGCCCACCGGAAGATTTGTATTCAAATTCGTCCTGCGACGGGGGAAAAGGGAGGGATGCGTTTCTCCGCCTGTCTGGTCCTCGTTGGTTCGCTCATGCACTCTGCTTATGCCGGTCTGGTCTGGGAGACGACCTACCGGGAGATCCGGGTTCCCGCGAACGAGAAGGAACTGTTCGCCGATTTTGGCTTCAAGAACACGGGGACCGCCCCGCTCGATATTGCCTCGCTTGAGACCTCGTGCGGCTGCACGGTGGCGAAGATCGACAAAAAGCAGATTGCGCCCGGTGAGGCCGGAGCCGTCCATGTGCGGTTTGACATCGGCAGCCGCAAAGGCGAGCAGGTCAAAGGGATCGTCGTCAAGACCTCGGATCGCACCAGGCAGACCCTGGTCCTGCGCGTATTGATCCAGGATCCCGTGGCCTTCAGCCAGAGGGAGTTTGTGTGGAGTTCCGGCGGGCCGGCGACGCCGAAGGAATCCATCGTCGAGCTGGGCGCCGGCGCACGGATCCTTGGAGTCGAGTCGCTGAACGACCAGTTCGATGCGCGGCTCGAGGAGATGGATGCGGGGATCCGATACCGGCTCGTCGTCACCCCCCGCTCGACCGGAATTCCTGTGGATACCTCCATCAAGATCCAAATCGCAGATCCCAAAAAGCGCTCGGTGCTTCTGCAGGCGAGGATCGAAAACTAGGCATGAGCTGGGTTGCCCGGGACATTGCGCTCATTGCAGCGGCATTCGCCGCCTCGGTGGTGCTGGGCATTTCGACAAATGTCCTGCGCCGGGTTCCGCTGCCCATGCTCTATAAAAATCCGGAGGCCCGAGTGCTGAGCGCCGTGTCTCCTGCTGCGGCGATCACGTCGGGCGAGCCCGAGGTCCTGGAGTATAAGGTTGCGGTGCAGACCTGGAAGGCATCGGCCGCACTCTTCGTGGACGCCCGCAACCCGCCGTTCTTTGAGGAGGGCCACATCCCCCGGTCCATCAACCTGCCGCGCGATTCGATCGTCCAGGCCGGGTCCATCGCGGCATTGGCGGACAAGGCGCGCCCGCTCGTCGTGTATTGCTCGGGAGAAGACTGTGATGACAGCAGGATCGTCGCCAAGGGGCTCCTGGCGATGGGGTATTCAAAAGTCTCGGTCTATTCCGGAGGATGGGAGGAATGGTCGGCATCCGGCTCGCCTGTGGAAAAATGATTTTACGGATTCTCATCGCATTGATTTTCCTCGTAGCGGGCGTCCTCAAGCTGCGCGATCCGCTGGCATTTTCCGACGGGATCGCAGCGTTCCAGATTTTTCCCGCCTGGATCATCAACCCGATGGCGATGATCCTTCCCTACTTTGAAATCCTCACCGGCCTCGGGGTTCTGAGCAGGCGCACGCGGTCGGCTGCGGCATTAGCGGCCTGCGGCCTGTCGGCCTGCTTTGTTGTGCTTTATGCGTCTGCTCTGGCGCGGGGGCTCGACGTCACGTGTGGGTGTTTCGGAAAGTGGGAGATCCTCCAGGCGTCCACGCGGGTGGGGTTTGTGCGGGCGGTTGTTCTCCTGGGGCTCTCGGTATGGATTTATTTATCGCGCATGCCGGAAAAATGGAGGGACGGCCGCTGTGCCGTCCCAAGATAAAGTCGGACCGGACAGAGCCGGTCCCTCCATCGATCCGGAGACGAACTAGGCCCGCTGCTTGACGCTGTAGAACTCGAAGCTGTCCACCAGGGCGAGCCAACTGGCCTCGATGATGTTGTCCGAGACGCCGACCGTTCCCCACGTGGAGCTTCCGTCGGTCGAAACGATGAGCACCCGCGTCCGCGCGGCCGTGCCGCGCGCACCGTCAACGATCCGGACTTTGTAATCGGCGAGCCGCAGGTCATCGATCCACGAGTAAAACGGACGCAGCGCCTTGCGGAGCGCGGCATCCAGGGCATTGACCGGCCCGTCGCCCTCGTCGACCGTGTATTCCGAGACCCCGTTGATCCGGATTTTTACCGTGGCTTCGCAGGTGGTGAAGCCGTGAAGCGCGGACCGCCTGAAGGAGCAATGGTATTCCTTCAGCTCGAAAAGCGGTTGGTGGCGGCCGAGCGTTCTCCGGACGAGAAGATCGAACGACGCATCCGCCGCCTCAAACTCGTAGCCCGCCGCCTCGCTGTCCTTGACATGGCGGAGGATGGCGGCCACCTCGGCGGAGCCTTTTTGAAACTCGAATCCGAGTTCCGCGGTCTTGGCCAGGATGTTGCTCTGGCCGGACATGTCGGACACGAGGATCGTCTGGGCATTTCCGACCAGCGCGGGATCGATGTGCTCATAGCTGCGAGCGAGTTTTTGAACCGCATGCACATGAAGCCCGCCCTTGTGAGTGAAGGCTGCGCCGCCGACATAAGGCGCACGGATATCCTGCGGAACATTCGCCAGCTCATCCACGAAGCGTGAGACCTCGCGCAGACGCCTGAGATCCGGAACGACCTGTATCCCCTTCTTCGCCTGGAGCGTGGGGATGAGGGTGGTGAGGTTGCAGTTGCCGACGCGCTCACCGTAGCCGTTGATCGTGCCCTGGACCTGGCAGGCTCCGACCGCGACGGCGGCCAGGGCGTTGGCGACACCCAGCCCGCAGTCGTTGTGGGTGTGGATTCCCACCGGGCAGCCCAGGGCCTGGATGACCTCGCCAGTGATGCGGGCGACCTCATCCGACAGGGTGCCGCCGTTGGTGTCGCAGAGAACGAGAAGGTCCGCTCCGGCATTCTTTGCGGCAGCCAGCGTCCGGGTCGAATATTCGGAATCCTCCCTGTAGCTGTCGAAAAAATGTTCGGCGTCGTAAAAAACCTCGCGACCATTCTTTTTGAGAAAGGCGACCGTGTCGGCGATCATCGCCAGATTTTCCTCCGGAGAAACCCCGAGGACCTCGGTGACGTGGAGGAGCCAGGTTTTTCCGACAATCGTGACGACCGGCGTATTGGCTTCCAGGAGCGTCCGCACCTGGGAGTCCGTCTCGACGGAAACCCCGCCGCGGCGGGTGCTCCCGAATGCCGCGATCTTCGCGTGCTTCCAGGTCCGGTTGGCCGCCTCGGCAAAAAATGCGACGTCGCGAGGATTCGATCCCGGCCATCCGCCCTCGATGTAATCCACTCCGAACGAATCCAATTTCTCCGCGACGCGAATCTTATCCAGCACCGAGAAGGAGATGCCGGTGCCCTGCGTGCCATCGCGCAGTGTCGTGTCGTAGATCGTGACGGGTTTCATAGGAAAAGACCCACACCCTACGCTCGAATGTGCATGGGATCAAGCTCAGCGCACTTCGAGGAGCAGGATGAGCTGGCCCTTGCCCCATTGGGGTCCTCGAATGTAGAGCGGGGCATCGCGCGGGAGTGCGGCTTCGGTCGTGAGCAGCAGATCCTTGTTGCGGAAGAGTTCGATGCGGAGCCGGTAATGGGCGGGATCCTGATCGAGCGGGGTGATTTGAAAGAAGAAGTCCTTGCTGGGAACCAGCCAGTCGCCGCCCGCGCCGCCGAGTTCGCGCTTTTTCTGCCCGAGAAGATAGAGCGAGTTGTAGCCGAAGACTTTTTTGATCGTGGCCGAAAAGTCCCCGAGCGCCTTGGGGACGTCCGCCGGTGGGGTCTCATTGGTTGCGAGGACGAGGGCGGACCAGATGTTGTCCGAGGCCTGGATGGCAGCTGCCGGGATCAACGCCAGCAAGGCTGCAAGAAGAATACGTTTCATTGGACCCTCTCCCCATCCGGAATATACGGCATGCCATCCAACCAGATCACAGCGCCGCGCTCCCCGGGCGTTTGGAATGTGGACGCCGAGGCGCCGTGGACGGAAGTCCCGGCAACGAAGACCACCGTGCTTCCGTGGTTTTGAATCGGCAAGAAACAGAGGGTCAGCGCCACGGCGGCTGCGACGCAAAACGAGCCGGCCCAGAGAAGGCGGCTCAAGGGAACCGCCGGGCGGGGCGGCTTTTCCTCAATCGCGCGGCGGACCTGCTCGTTGAGGAAATCCGGGTGGGGGAGGGCGATCTGCGCGGCCGATTCCTTGAGGAGCGTGCGGATCCCGGGCCAGGATTTCGCGGTGTGCAGGGTTTCCTCATCCAGGCTTGCCTCAAATTCCCGGCGCTCGGCCTCGTTCAGCGAACCGTCCAGCCAGCGGTTGAAGTTGGATTCAAAATCTTTCATGGGCGTCTTTCAGGAGGGATTGGAGGTGTTTATGGGCGCGTTCGAGCAATTCGCGTTCATGGTCCATAGGGGCAACGCGCGATCCCCGCGCGGCATTCAAAGAAAAGATCAACGCTCCCCGTATCGCTTGCGCCATTCCGCACGGAATTCGCTCATGTGGTCCACGACGCGGTTCCGGATTTTGAAGACGTATCTCCTGGCCACCGCCGCGCGGCGCTTGTCCAGCACGCCGGCATCCACCAGCTTGGCGGTTGCATCCAGCGCGTCGTTCGAGGCTTTGAGCGCGCGCTTCAGATAGGCGATCGTCATCCCGAGTTCGGTGATGTCATCCCCGCAGAGAGCGGCTGCGAGCTTGGCTCCGCAGACAGCGGAGCGCGTCGCGAAGCGTATCGCTTCCGGGTGGTCCCTGAGCCGTTTGTCCGAGTCGATCCATTTGTTGATCCACCGGTGGAGCCGGAGCGTGTCCTCGTAGATCGGGGACTTTGTGAACTTGTCAAATTCCCCCTCGCTGGCCGGATCCTCTTTGCTGTCTTCGAATTCCTGCCCGCACATGAGGTCGGCGATTTCCTCGATCTCGCTGTCGTCCGCGCACGAGTCCCACCCCATCTCTCTGGCGATCAGTTCGTCGCGCTCCGGATGGTCGGCAAACTTTTCGAGCAGGCCGAAATACTTCTCGGTATTCCGATCCTGCTCCTGGAGAAACCGTTCCCATTGGTATTCGTCCCAGATATCCCCGGAAAAATCATCGTCGTCGTGCGGCATCAACAAACCGTTAGTTCAGAGGCTTGGACTGTGCAAAGGATTTTTCGGCCTGCAGGCGGAGCTGCCCGCAGGCGGCCGCGATGTCGGAACCTTTTTCCCGGCGCAGGGTGGCATCGGCACCACCGCGGCGGACGATGGAAAGAAACTCGATCTGTCGGGGTTCGTCGGGGCGTTCCCAATCGAGCCCCTCGACCGAGTTGCAGGGGATGAGGTTGATTTTCGCGCCGAGCTTCCGCGCATGCGCGGCGAGGAGGCGGGCCTGATCCGGGGTGTCGTTGAGGTCCTTGATGAGGATATATTCGAACGTGAGCTTTTGCTTTTTCTGCCGGACATAATCGGCGCAGGCGTCCAGAAGCTGGGCGAGCGGGTATTTCCGGTTGACGGGCATGATCTTGTTGCGGATCTCATCCGTGGCCCCGTGGAGCGAGATTGCGAGGCGGACCTGGAGCGGCTGGGCTGCGAGGTCCCGGATTCCCGGGACGAGCCCGGAGGTCGAGATCGTCATGTGCCGGGCTCCGAGGCCGACTCCCCATGAGGCGTTCAAAATGCCGATCGCGCGGAGGAGGTTGTCGTAGTTGGCCATCGGCTCGCCCATGCCCATGAACACGATGTTGTTGATCCTCTCGCCGCCCAGCGCCCCGACGCGCAGGAACTGCCCGACGATCTCACCCGCCGTGAGATTGCGCTTCCATCCGTCGAGCCCGCTGGCGCAAAACTTGCACCCATACGCGCACCCGACCTGGCTCGAGATGCAGACGGTGCGGCGGTCGGAGGCCTCGCCGTAGAGGGCGGGGGACGCAGGGATCAGGACGGTTTCGATCAGCTGCCTGTCCTCAAGCCGGAAAAGGAATTTTCTGGTGGTGTCCCCGGACCCGCTCTCGCGGACGATCTCGAGCGGGGCGATCGGGAATTCGGCGGACAGCTTTTCGCGGAGCGGGGCGGGCAGGTTCGTCATGTCCTCCCAGCGGGAGGCGCGGCGCTTGTAGAGCCATTCCAGGATCTGGCCTGCGCGGAACCGCGGCTCGCCGAGGAGGGAGAGCCGTTCCTCCCAATCGGCCTTTGCCAGAGAATAGACTTCCACGCGGGCTACGGCTTGATCGGAAAGGCGTCGTTCGAGATGACCGTGCCGTCGGTGGCGAGCATTTGGAGGAGCCCCTGGTAGGACCCGCTCGGCCCGTAGCACCAGACCGACCAGATCGGGGCCGAGGATCCGCCTTTTTGCTGGAGGGCAAAGCTGACGCTGCCGACCGTCTTGCCGTTGGCATTGGCGTATCTCTGCGCGATGGCGAAAGCGTCCCGCGAATCCACGGCCACCCTGGCGAGCGAGATCGGGCTGGCCTGGCCGAAGATCTCCCGCAGGCCGATCGTCCGCTTGTCCGAGATGACCTGCCCGCCCTCGATGGTCAGGTTGTGGATGTCGCTGTCACTGCCGCCCCGCTGGGCCACGACATACCATGTCTCCGGATTGGGGTTCGCGTTGTCGGCGGAGAGCTTCAGCACCCCGTCTTTGTATTTGGCAGGCAGGGCATTCAGGCTGGAAAGCGCCCCGGCATGATCGCCGGCATGCAGCGCAAAAAACGGGACGAGCAGGGCGAGGGAGAGGAGGAGTTTCATGAGCCGGAAATAAACCGTTTTGCCGGTTCGGGCCAGATTATTTCACCGGCGGGAAGTGCGGGGGAGTGGCGATGTATTAGAAAAAGTAAAAAAAGCATTGAAACCAATATGAGGATTAGAAAAACTAATCCTGAATGAAATCGTGGTTTTTCGTATTGGCACTGGCCGCAGGGCTGGTGGGGGTGTGTTCGGCCGGTGAAGTCGAGGGATGGTGGAACGGGCGCGGGGCGGCCGGAGACTGGTTCGGCGCGCGGGAGGTTGTCGTGGATCACGGCCTCACTCTCGGCGGCAAGTGGCTGGGCACCGTCTATGGTGTCGTCGACGGAGGGCTTGAGCACCGGGCCACGTTCGATCAGGAGCTGAAATTTGAGGCCAGGCTCGATTTTGCAAAAGCGACCGGATGGGATGGGCTGGAAGGTCTCACGGCGGTGGGGGGAGTCCGCATGCGCGAGGGGACGAACGTCAACAATTACGTCGGGGCCTCACCGGCGTTCAACCCCTCCTCCTACCAGGGGGGGATGCACTGGCGCCTGCTGCCGTTTTATCTCACCTACACCACACCCGAGCTTTTCGGGGTCCGGAATTTCCTGACGATCTCCGGGGGATGGCAAAACCCTTATGAACTTTTCGCGCGCCAGGAGGACGCCAAGCTTTTCCGGAACAATATCATCGTGAGCGGAAAGGGAATCAGCTCGAACGGGGTGGGGTGGTCATCCAGTTACGCCGCCTGGGGCGGGATGGCGAAGGTTGCTCCCTGGGATTGGTTTTATGCGCAGGGCGGTCTCTACATGGCGATTCCGGGTGATGCCTCGACGTCCAACCACGGGCTCGAACTCGCCGGAGCGCAGCCTTGGAACAGGAATGGCTGGTATGCGCTCGGGGAGACCGGAGTGATGCCGAAGATCGCCGGGCTTCCGGGAAAATATTCCGTCGGCGGCTACTACTGGGGGCTTGAGAACACCTCGTTCTTCGGAGCCAGGTATGACGGCAAGTATGGATTTTACGCCATGGCCGAGCAGACGCTCTATCGCGAGCCCGCGCCGGACGTTGAGGTATCGGGCGGAAAAACCACTGACGGAAAATCCAAAGTTGTCGCGGCGTCACCAAAGGATTCCAGGCAGGGGCTGCGGTGGCTGGGGTTCGTGAACTACGCGCCCAAATACGACAACTGCCTGCCGTTCTTCTTCTATACCGGGCTTGTCTATGAGGGGCTGATCCCGACCCGCGACCACGACCAGGCCGGCATCGCGCTGGCCTATGGCAACTACAGCTACTATCAGATTCTGGCGAACCGGGAGGAGGGGCGGCAGATCGCCGACACCTATGAAGGCGTGCTGGAATTTGAATACCGCGTCCAGGTCAACAAGTGGTCGTTCGTCCAGCCGTTCCTGCAATACGTCATCCGCCCCGGCGGCGACGGGCAGGTCGCGAATGCCACCGTGCTCGGCGTGCACTTCGGCGTGACGTTCTGAGCGGTCAGCTGAACGGATTCACGACCTTGACGCCATCGTAGGTTTGACCGTCATTGAGGTCTTCCGAATAGAGCACGGGCGCGCCGAGACGGGCGGCAGCCGCCACGATGGCGGCATCCCAGTAACGGAGCTGATACCGCTCCGTGATGCGCCGCGCCTCCGCGAAGAGGGTCTCGTCGGAAATGACGAGCGGGCGCGACAGCAGAAGGCTTATGATCTTTTCCGCCTGCCCGGAGGTGATGCCCAGCCGGGCTTTCACCCGGGCGTTGTGATAGAATTCCTGGGCGACCTGCAAAGAGACACCAAACCGGGTTCCGGCGACAATCTCGGCTGCCCGCGCCGCTTTCCTGCGATCCGCCGGATCTTTGGAGGCGACGTAGAGAAGGATGTTCGAGTCCAGAAACGCCTCAACGCTCATAGGTTTTTCCGCGCGAGGGCTTAAAGCCGAGAACGAGGTTGCAGTCCTTGAGGGCTTCGACAAGTTTCCTCCGCTCCTGCTGATCCTTGTCGGCGGAGTCTGCAAAGACCACCGGAGCCTTTCCCTTCACCATGGCCTGCAGGTAGCCGCGGACGATCGCGCTTAAACTCGTATTGCGTTTCGCCGCCTCGATCCGCGCCATGCGCCAGGTCTCTTCGGGAATGGACAGATTCACCACTTTCATGGAAATAAAGTAACTTTATTTCATTGCGGGTCAAGCCGAAAGCCTATTTCAGATACGTCGTATCTCCTTTAGGAGCAAACCGCCCGACGTTGGCCTTTGGCATGGACATGTCGCGCGTTGATTCATCCATGTCGAGGAACCCCGCATTGCCGCTCGCGAAGGAGACCATTGCTTTTCCGTGGTGGCGGAAGTGGACGCTTGGCTGACTCCAGGCATCGACACCGTAAAACTCTTCCAACATCGGCTTTTTGGGGGACGCCGGAGGTTGGAATGCGACTTGTGCAGAGGTGAAGAAGACCACGACTTTTGCAGGGTCGGAAAGTTGCCAGTGGTTCAGCCGCGGAGTTATTTCATCATTCACCCATCTCCAGCCACCGCTGAGAAGAGTATTGTAGCCGGTGCCGATATACCCGTTCCGGTATTTTGGTTTAAAGGCGTTCCCCTCCAGGGAAAAGCTCGGATCCGGGCGGATCCCTTTTGGAATATACCCGCTCAGCGGTCCTTTGGCAGGATCAAAATCCCTTGACCCTTCGGCCCGTTTTCTGCTCTGCGGTGTTTCGTAGCCAAACCACCATGCCGCATCGCCGGTGACTTCGACATTTTCCTGGCACCAAGGCCAGTAAACGTAGTTGTGCTCGGCAAGGTAGTTGATGCCGCCCACGGAGAGCTGCCTGATATTGTTGGCGGAAACGGCCAGTGAGGAAGATTCGTAGACCCTCCAGCCGGCGCCGAACGACACCATGCTCAGCACCATCACGATGGCGATCACCGTCAGGAGTTCAACAAGCGTGAAGCCTTTTTCTTGCACGGATGAGAAGGAGCAGGATAGCCCCGGTCAGGAGGATGAGGGAGGAGGATTCCGGCACAGGAGCAACGGAGGGAGCGAGGGAGATCACATCGTAAGGAGGGTTCGAATCATAGACCCCGTTGAAAATGAACCCATCCCATGATCCCGGCGCGAGCTCCCGATAGGTTATGCCATAGCCGGCACTCCAGACGCCGGAGGGTTTGGCGACGAGAGGGCTGCCTGATGTTCCGCCGCTGACCCACTGGGCCCAGAAAGGGCTGTATGGGTAGCTGCTGGCGTTTGTCAGCGTCAGACTGGAATGCTCGATGGAGTCGAGGAACGTGCCGCTGTAGAGAATGGTAAAGTTGAGCTCCAATGAGACCAAATCGACTGCGGTGATCATGTCCGCAGTGGAAGGCGGGGCCGAAACATTGTAAGTATAGTTCCATTGGTAAACGAGCGGAGCTCCAAATGCCGCAGCCTCCACGACCAGGAACGAAGAATCCGGCCCGCTTCCAACCTGGATTTGAGTGTAGCCGGAGTCCGGGGTGATCAGTGTGCCCAGAGTTGTGAGCACGAATGCCAATAGTGTCTTTTTCATTTATCCTTTTTTCTATTTCGAATTTCACGGGGAGTGTCTTCGGACAGCCTTTCCCCCGTATAGAAAAAGGACTACCCCTGCACGGACGATACGCGTCGCCGTTGTCCATTTCAGGACGGTGCAGTTTTCTCCGCCGGTTCGAACCCGGACTTTGACCTTTGCGCGACAGTGGGGGAATTTCACCCCGCTTTCCTAGGCCGGCGGATTGGTTGAAAAGAACAAACGGCCGGAAAATGTCCGGTCAGCAGGGAAAAGCTCAGCGGTTTTCAGGCGCGGCGTCAAGGCGCAAGTTAAGAAAAGCTTATAATTAGCGCAAAGCCTTGCGGCCTGGAGTGTCGCGGGCCTGGAGTTGACACCCGGCGGCATTTCGTTTTGCCTTTTCCGCCTGTGAAAATCTCCCGAACCTCCCGGATTCTGCTTCCGCTGTTCCTTTTCTGCGCGTCCTGTTTTTTTCCTCTTCAGAGGGCGGCGGCTGAAGTGCAAACAGCCGGGGCGGCTGCTGCCGCTAGCGGCGCGATCAACACCGGCGACAATGCCTGGATGCTCGTGAGCGCGGCGCTGGTTTTGATGATGACCGCGCCGGGCCTGGTGCTCTTCTACGGCGGGCTTGTGCGCAATCGCAGCGTCCTCTCGACGATGATGCACAGCTTCATCCTGATGTCCGTGGTCTCGATCCTCTGGATGATTTTCGGCTACAGCATGGCGTTCGGCGAAGGAAACGCCTTTGTCGGAAATCCGCTGCAACACTTCCTGCTGCACGGGGTGGGGGCGGCCCCGCAGCCGGACTATGCGCCGACGGTTCCGCAGGAGACGTTCATGCTCTTCCAGATGATGTTTGCGATCATCACGCCCGCCCTGATCAGCGGCGCGATTGCGGAGCGAATGAAATTCAGCGCGTATCTGGTCTTTGTGATCCTGTGGGTGACGATCGTGTATTTTCCGCTCGCGCACATGGTTTGGGGCAGGGGGGGATTTTTCAACTGGGCGCTCGGCGGCCGGATCCCGGTCCTGGATTTTGCCGGCGGAACGGTCGTCCACATCAGCTCCGGCATCTCGGCCCTCGTCTGCGCGGTCCTCGTGGGAAAGCGCCTCGGCTTTCCGCATGAGCCGATGCTTCCTCACAATGTCGTGCTGAGCCTCACCGGCACTGGCCTGCTCTGGGTCGGATGGTTCGGCTTCAACGCGGGCAGCGCGGTATCAGCCGGAGCGCTGGCCACCAGCGCCTTTGCGGCGACGCACTTTTCCGCCGCTGCGGGCGCATTGAGCTGGACCGTTTTGGAATGGTATCTCAAAGGCAAGCCGAGCGTGCTCGGCACGGCGTCGGGAATGGTCGCAGGGCTTGCCACAATCACGCCGGCATCCGGTTTTGTCACCATTCCCGCCGCGGTCCTCATCGGCCTCGCCGGTGGGGGGGGCTGCTATCTCGCGGTGACCAAGCTCAAGGCAAAGTTCCGCTACGATGATTCGCTGGATGTCTTCGGCGTCCATGGGGTCGGGAGCACGGTCGGCATGGTCCTCGTCGGCGTGCTGGCCAGCGCCGAGGTGAACCCCGCCATCGCGGCGACCTTCAAGGTCCAGGGAACGCTGGTTTCGCTGGCTGGCGGACTGGAGCAGCTCCGCAATCAAATCATCGCCATCGTTTTCACGGCGGTCTTTTCAGGCGTCGTCACGATCGCGATTCTCAAACTTGTCGATGCCGCCATCGGCTTGCGCGTCGAGCCCGAGGATGAGGCCACGGGTCTCGACGTCTCGCAGCACGGCGAGGCCGCTTACAACGAGTAGGGATTCGGAACGGAATCACCCCTTCGAACAGCGTTCCAAAAGGAAGCGCGCGATCGCCCGGGAAGCGGAGGGCTTCTGCATGGCCGCGAGGTTCTTTCTCCAAGCCTGCCAGACGTTGCCCCCGTTGGCGAAAGCTCCCTGGACACGGTGCAGGATATATTCCGGCGAGCCGGCGGCGAGGGCCCCGATCCCCATCTGCTCGATGAATGCGATATTCCCTTCCTCCTGCCCGGGCACGATGTGGCTGACCAGAAACGGAATCTGTGCCGCGATGGCTTCCTGCACGGTCGCGCCTCCGGCCTTGCCCACAAAAAGGTGGTGGGACGCCATGAGCTCGGGCATTTGATCCGTCCATCCGGTCAGCGTGCCGGTCTTCGGCAGGTTGGCTTCCGCGATCGCGTCGTGCGTGGCTTTGCGGCGGCCGGTGACAACATCCACGGAGACGTTCTTTAACGAGGCAAGGAACTGGAGCGTGGCCACGGCGCGTGCCGAGGTGCCGCCGGGAAAGAACAGGACCTTCCAGGGCTGCGAGGCCGGCGGCGGCGTGAGATTTTCAAATTTGAGCCCGACCGGAAAGCCCAGCACGTGGATCTTGTCCTCGGGAACCCCGTCGGCCCTCAGCACGTTGGCCGTGTGCTCGTCGGCAACGATCGAGCCGTCGCACGGGCACCGATACCACGCGGAATTGATCTGTGTGGAATCCGTGATCACCGTGAAAAACGGGATCTGCATGGAGGGGTTGCGCCTCCGGAGTTTTGCGTTCAGGAACGAAAAGACCGGATACGTCGAGGCGATCACGTGAGGTTGAAATTCCTCCACGAGCGACCGCACGGCCGCGGTCAGCTCCGCGAGCATCGGCCCCATCCCCTCCACGACTCCGCGTCGGCTCAGGAGCTCGAATACGACTTTCCAGGCTCTGGGATAGCGGTTGATGGCCATGGTGTAGCCGCTCTGCATCAGGCGGTTCACGATCGGGTTCGTTCGCGTGTAGGGGTCCGCCACAAGAACCTCGGCGGTGTCCGGACACTCGGCAAGGATGGCGTCGCGGATGTTGCGCGCGGCGGTGTTGTGGCCTTCTCCCATGCTGGCGGTCAGGAGAAGAACCCTGGTCTTTTTCGTGGTTTGTGGACTCAAGCTGATGGGTGAGTCTGCATGGAAGCGGTCGCGGAATCAAGGATTCGGACATGGGGGCGGCTGCGGGTGTGATGAAATGTGGGGGATGTTTTCCGTGAAAGGCAGGGGCAGACCTCCGGGCTGACCAGAGGAAGAAGGCGGCGGGCCGGGGACGTCCCTCCCTCCCATGTCCTATTTGCAATCGCACCCACATTTGATCACACCCGCAGCTGCCCGAGCCAAAGGAATTACTGGCATCCGCTGATTTTCAGGTGTATTGAGGGACCATGATGCATCCACTTCTGGCCTTTACGATGCCCGGCGGCCCCGAGCTGATTTTTATCCTGGTGATCGTGCTGCTGCTCTTCGGGGCCAAGAAGCTGCCGGAGCTTGCGAGAGGCCTCGGGCAGAGCCTGGGGGAGTTCAAAAAAGCGCGTGAGGAATTCGAACGCGAAGTCCACAAATCCGCGACCGATGTGGAGATCAAGACGGCTCCGGCCAAGGAGCCTTTCCTGAAACCGGGTGCCGGGACAGAGGCTGTGGAAGCGCCCAAGGAACCGCCGAAAACCGCCTGAGCTGCGGTCAGGAGCTCCGCGTTGAAACGGGCATTTCTCCAGTTTGCCCCTGCTCTTCTTGGCCTGCTGCTGGCGTCAGCCGGCGCCTCTGCGCGCGATGTCGTCGTGGCGTCGTATAACGTCGAGAACTACCTCAAAATGGAACGCCGGGTGGCCGGCAAAACGGTTCCCGATGCCCCGAAGCCCGAGGAGGCAATCTCCGCTGTCATTTCAGTCATCAAGGAAATCAATCCGGATATTCTCGGCATCGTGGAGATGGGGGATGAGCCGATGCTCGATGATCTTCGAGACAGGCTGAAAGCCGCCGGTCTCGACTATCCGCACAAGGAGTGGGTCAGCGGGGCGGATGCGGCAAGGCATCTCGCGCTGCTGAGCCGGTTTCCGATCATCGCCAGAGCTTCGCGTGATGACGTTCCCTTCGAACTCAACGGTGCCCGGATGCGGATCGGGCGGGGGATTTTGGACGTGACGGTCAGGCTCCAGGACAACGGCCAGCTTCGTCTGGTCGGGGCGCATTTGAAATCCCGCCGGGAGGTTCCGGATTTCGACCAGGCGGCCGTGCGGGCAAAAGAGGCCGGGCTTGTCCGCGAGCACCTCAATACGATTCTGAAGGCCAACCCTGGGGAGAAAGTCCTTCTGTTCGGCGATCTGAACGACACCAAGAATGAATACGCGGTGAAGGAATTGACCGGCTCCGCCAGGGATCCGCTCCGGATGAAGGATCTCAACCTCAGCGACCGTCACGGCAACCGCTGGACACATTATTGGGCAGCGGCCGACATCTATTCCCGCATTGACTACCTGCTCGTCAGCCTGAAACTCTGGCCGAACATCAACATGGACAAGAGCGGCATCAGCAGCTCAAAGGTCTGGTCCAAAGCCAGCGACCACCGGGCCATTTTCACCAGCATCAAGACCCCTCAAAAATGAAACGACTTCTCGCCGCCGCCATCCTGCTCTGCGCCGCCTGCGCCTACGCCACCCCGGACACCGACTGGACGGCGATCGTGGCCATGGATGCCGGGCCGTCGAAGAAGCCGGCGACCCGCGAGGAGGCCCAGGTTCTGGCCAGGACCCACCTGGCCAAACAGAAAAAGTTGATCGAGGTTTTTCTTTCGCAGTATCCCTCCGATCCCCGGGCCTTTGATGCGAAGCTTCACCTCGCCGCGATCCTGGCCGCCACCGGGAAGATGGACAATGTGTCGCAGCAGACGGATGAGGCCATGCGCATTCTCACGGCCCTCGAAAAATCATCCGATGCGCCGGCCGGAAAGCGAGCCGATGCCGGATTCCGGCGGGTCTCGCTTTTCCTCCAGGGCACGATCGGGCACGAATCCGAGATGCGGGATGCCATCGTCGACACCGCACGGAACTTCGTGGCAAAATACCCCGGCGACAAGCGGGGGCCGCGGCTGCTGGTCGAGGCGGCCACGGTCTGCGACAACGATCCGGCACTCAAAAGAAAGCTCCTCGAGGAGGCCCGGGCGCTCTCGAAAGAAGAGGAACTCAACCACCGGATCGCCGACGACCTCGTCCGCCTCAACCAGCTCAACAAGCCGATGGCGCTGAAGTTTTCCACCCTTCAGGGAGGCAGCTTTGACATCTCGGCGCAGAAGGGCAAAGTCGTGGTCGTCGTGTTTTGGTCGGCCGAATCCCCCCACAGCCTGATGTGGATGCAGAGCTTCCGAAGCGCGCTCGCCAAGCTCCCCAAAGCCGATCTGCGCATCGTCACGGTCAGCCTCGACACCAATGGCAACGCACTTTCCCAGAGGCTCAAAGAATTTCAGATCGAGGACTGGCCGACGAATTTTGACGGCAGGGGCTGGGACAATGCGGTCGCCCGCCCGCTGGGCATCAACGCCCTCCCGACCGTCTTCATCTTCGACAAAGCCGGGGTCCTCCGGGCGCTCAACGCCCGCGACAATTACGGCACCTGGATCACGAAGCTGCTCAAGGAGTGATCTGCCTCAGCGCGAGATCTCGAGCATCCGGCGCACCGAGCGCTCGGCGGTGACGCGGACCCCCTCCGGGATCTGGATCTCCGGATTCAGCGTGGCGAGGCAGTCGCGCAGCTTCTCCAGCGTGTTGAGCTTCATGTAGCGGCAGTCGCCGCACGAGCACAGGTCGGTCGGGCCCGGGATGAAAATTTTGTCCGGCACCTCGCGGCGGAGCCGGTGGAGCATCCCGCTCTCGGTGACGATGATGAATTCCCGAGCCGGATTGTCCCGGCAATACGCGACCATCTTCTCCGTCGAGCAGACCTCGTCGGCGAGCAGCCGGACCGCGTGCGTGCACTCCGGATGCGCGACGACTTTGGCGTCGGGATATTCCGTGCGGATCCGGCCGATGCTGTCGCGCGTGAACTCGACATGCACGTAGCAATTCCCCCGCCAGAGATCCATGGAGCGGCCGGTCTTCTCCATCACCCACGCCCCGAGGTTCTGGTCCGGAACAAACAGGATGTTCCGGCCGGGCGGCACGGACTCGACGATCTTCACGGCATTTCCGCTCGTGCAGATGACATCCGCCAGGGCTTTCACCCCGGCGCTGCAGTTGATGTAGGCGATGACGAAATAGTTCTTCTCCGCATGCGCGGCGAGATACTCCTCCAGCTTGTCCGCCGGGCACGAGTCCGAGAGCGAGCACCCGGCGTCCATGTCCGGGATCACCACGGTCTTCGACGGGCTCACAATCTTCGCGGTCTCCCCCATGAAGTGGACGCCGCAAAATGCGATCACGTCCGCATCCGTCTCCGCCGCCTTGTAGCTCAGCCCGAGCGAGTCGCCGACGAAGTCCGCCAGCTCCTGGATGTCGGCGGTCTGGTAGTTGTGCGCAAGGATCACGGCATTCCGCTCGCGCTTGAGCTCGAGGATTTCAGAAACAAGATCGTTGGAAGCCGTTGCCATGGCGGAATCATGGACTATCAGCCTGCTCCGATCAAGTTTGCGGCGGAAATACTCGCGGTTGTCAGTCGGGGGGACATCTGATTTTCTTGGAGGAACATGGATGTCACCCGCGCGGCGCTGTTCTCCCTCACCTGCCTGGCCGTTTCCACGCCATTGGCCGGGTTTTTCACCGGATGCCGGCCTTCGGATGGCGGGCGGTATGCGGGCTATGTGTCCGGCGAATACGTGCTCGTAGCCTCGCCCGCAGCCGGCCGGTTGGAGCGGCTGCCCGTCGAGCGCGGGGCCTGGGTCGAGGAGGGGGCCGAGCTCTTTGTGCTCGACCCGCAGCCCGAGAGGGACCAGATGGATGCGGCCGCCGCCGCGCTGAGGCAGGCGGAGGCAAATCTTGCCGATCTGCAGAAGGGAAAACGGCCAACGGAGATCGCCGCGATCGAGCACCAGCAGAAGGCAGCGCTCGCGGCACAGACCTACACCGACATCCAGCTCAAACGCTCGAAGGAGCTCTACACCACGAAGGTGGTCGCCGAGCAAAACCTCAATCTCTACCAGAGTGCGGATATCGCCCTCATGGAAATCGCCGCGTCGCTCGAGTCCTCGCTCGAATCCGCTGGCCTTGGGGGCCGCGTGGACCAGGTCGCCGCCGCGAAGGCCCAGGTGGATATTGCCTCGGCCCAGCTCGCTCAGGCCCGCTGGAACCTCGCGCAAAAAACCAGATGCTCGCCATCCAAAGCGCTCGTCTTTGACACGATGTTCCGGCCCGGAGAATGGATTCCGGCCGGCCAGGCGGTCGTCAGCCTCCTCCCGCCCGAACGGGTCCGCGTGCGCTTCTTCGTGCCCGAAACAACGCTGGCCTCGCTGAAGACCGGCGAAGAGGTGACGGTCACCGCCGACGGGGCATCGCCCGCCCGCGGCCGTATCTCGTATATCTCGCCGTCGGCAGAATACTCCCCGCCGGTGATCTTCAGCCGCGAGAGCCGCGCGCAGCTCGTCTTCCTGGTCGAGGTCTCGTTCGACCCGAAGACGGCGGCGGCGCTGCACCCGGGGTTGCCGGTGACGGTGAGCAGGGGAAAGCTGTGAGCGGAAATCCTGCGATCGACGTCCGCGGGGTCACGAAAAGCTTCGACGGAAAAAAGGTCGTTGACGACGTGGCCCTCCGCGTCGAGCAGGGCGAAATCTACGGGTTTCTCGGTCCGAACGGCAGCGGGAAGACCACATTCATACGCATGCTTTGCGGCCTCCTGAAGGCGGACGGCGGGGAGGGAACATGCCTCGGATATGATTTCCTCACCGGGAGCCGGGAGATCAAAAACCGTGTCGGCTACATGACCCAGCGGTTCAGTTTCTACGAGGATCTGACCGTTCAGGAGAACCTCGATTTTGTCGCGCGGGTTTACGGTCTGCCGGACCGGAGGATCGCCGTGGAGAAAATCCTGGACGGGCACGGGTTGAGCGGGCGCAGGAACCAGCTCGCGGGCGGACTGTCCGGAGGCTGGAAGCAGCGCCTCGCCCTGGCCGCCTGCATGCTGCACAGCCCGAGGCTGCTCCTTCTCGACGAGCCGACGGCCGGGGTTGATCCGAAGGCGCGCCGCGATTTTTGGGAGTCCATCCACGGGCTGGCGGCGGAGGGGCTCACCGTTCTCATCACCACGCACTACATGGACGAGGCCGAGCGCTGCCATCGGATCGGCTATCTTTCCTACGGGCGTCTTCTCACGGCCGGAACCGTGCCGGAGGTTGTGGCAGGGTCCGGCCTGCACACTTGGGCGGCAAGCGGCGCGGACCTCCAGGGAATCGTCGCGCGCCTCTCAGGAAAGCCCGGCGTCGAGCAACTCGTTCCGTTCGGAACCACGCTCCACATCAGCGGCACCGATCCGGCCAAGCTGGAAGAAGCCATCCGCCCGGAGCGGGCGCCCGGCCTCGTGTGGCAGAAGATCCCCTCGAGCCTCGAGGACGTCTTTATCCACCTCATGGAAACCTCCCGCGATAATTTTCCATGAACAGCTTCAGCATCCATCGCCTGTGGGCGGTCGTCATCAAGGAGTTCATCCAGATGCGGCGGGACCGGCTGACCTTCGGCATGATGGTCGGTGTTCCGCTCCTCCAGCTCACGCTCTTCGGGTTTGCCATCAACTCGAACCCGAAGAACCTGCCGACCGCGGTCGTGCTCGGTGACAACAGCCCCTGCGTGCAAACCCTCCTCCAGGGGATGAGGAACAGCGGGTATTTCGAAATTCGCGGTCAGCTCGGCGCGGGGGCCGCCCGCGAGGCGCTCCAGCTCGGAAGCGTCCAGTTTGTCCTGACGATCCCGCCGGATTTTTCTCGCTCGCTCCTGCGCGGCGACCGGCCGGAGATACTGCTGGAGGCCGACGCGACCGACCCGGCGGCCACCGGCAATGCGATCTCGACCGTCGAGGAGCTGGTGCGGTCCGTCTGGAGCCGGGACCTGACCGGGCCGCTGGCCGGATTGTCCGGAAAACCCGGGCCGGTGAACCTCATCGTGCATGCCAAATTCAATCCGGAAGCAATCACCCAATACAACATTGTCCCCGGCCTGATGGGCGTGGTCCTGACGATGACGATGGTGATGATCACCGCGCTCGCCATCACCCGCGAGCGCGAGCGAGGCACGATGGAAAACCTCCTCTCGATGCCGTCGCAGCCGATCGAGGTCATGGTCGGAAAAATCCTGCCCTACATCCTTGTCGGATACATCCAGGTCGCGCTCATCCTGGCCGCGGCCGCCGTGGTTTTCCATGTGCCGATGATGGGGAGCCTGCCCCTGCTGCTCGGAGCGTCGTTTGTTTTCATCGCGGCCAACCTCGCGGTGGGGGTCACATTTTCGAGCGTGGCCACAAACCAGCTCCAAGCCATGCAGATGTCCTTTTTCTTTTTCCTGCCATCGCTTCTGCTTTCGGGATTCATGTTTCCGTTCCGGGGCATGCCCGTCTGGGCGCAGTATCTCGGTGAGGCTTTTCCCCTCACTCACTTCCTGCGCATCGTGCGCGGGATCCTGCTCAAGGGAAACGGGCTTTCCCCGACGCTGCTTGAGCTCGGACCGATCGCAGTCTTCCTCGTCGTCGCCCTTGTCGTTGGCGTCGGCCGCTACCGCCGGACGCTGGACTGATTTTCTGACACACAGGGAGACACCCTCTTGGAGGAGATTGTTGTAACGCCGGGACCGGCTGCCGCTATGGAGTGTTATATGAATACTCGATTGCGAACTCTTGCAGCATTGGTCGTGGCATGCCTTATCGCGGGAGCAGGCTCATCAGCGGGGGCATCCGGCACACTGCCGGATGCATGGGAACCCTCGGGGCTGGGTGGGGGTGGGGGGATGTTTTCTCCGGCGATCAGCCCGCATGATCCGAACGTGATGTTCCTGGCTATCGACATGGGGCACGTCTTCCGGACCCGCGATGCCGGGGCATCCTGGCAGGTTCTGCCATTCCAGCAGATCGAGGGCCAGCAGCAGACGCAGGTGCAGTTCACCTCGACTCCCTCGACGATCTATGCAGCCGAGCGCGGGCGGGATCCGATTGCCGAAGGAAATGTTTTCCGCCCGAAAAAAAGCCAGGACCTCGGCGACCACTGGTCCTCGTTTCCATCCTGGCCGCCGGCGACTTACCCGTCCGAACGGGCTGTGTCGGTCTGGGCGGACCCCAACCGGGATGACAGCTTCCTTGTCGCGAGCGATGCCCGCCTTTGGTTTTATCGAAGCGGCGGGACCTCTGGAAATTTTACTCTATTGTATACGTTCCCCAGCGGGAACGCGCGGGTCGGCGGCGTCCATTGGAGCAGCACGACCCCGGAGGTCTGGGTCGGATCCAGCGATGGCCTGCTCCATCATTCGGATCCTTTCGCCGGGGGGAGCTTCTCGCTGGCGGTCAGCCCGCCTTCTGGAAACAAAATGATCTCCTTCGCTGGTGCACGCCAGGGCGGGGTATTGCGGTTTTATTGCGTCACCACCCAGATGCCGGTGGATGCGACCAAGACACCGCAGAGTTTTTCCGGCGGCTCGAGCAACCGGGTTTATCACATGGACTGGCCGCAGGATTCCGCTTGGACGATCGAAGGGGGGATTCCGGCTGCGGATTATCCGGTCCTCGTCGGGATGGCCGGGAACCGCGTGGATTGCGCGCACGTCGCGGTCGCGCGCTCGGCAAGTTATCCGAACCAGCACAGCATCTACCGGCAGGACGGACCGGGGGCACCCTGGACGAGAACAATGCTCACCGAGGGGAACGGAAACCTTCATACCGGTTGGGGCAGCATCAACGCCAACAGCGGGCCGGTTGCGAGCACCCTCGAAACAAACATCAGCTATTCGTTTCCGTGCGGGATGGCGGTATCCGCAGTCGATGCCGACCGCGTGGTCATCTGCGACAACTGTGTGATCCACCGCAGCGACAATGCCGCGCAGGCCTCGCCCGTGTGGCAGCAAATCTATACGACCCCGGACAACCCGCTCCATGGCCCGGGAGAACTGTTTCCGCACGGACAGTCCTACCAGACCGGCGGTCTGGAGCTCACCGTGGCTTACTGGGTGGACTGGTCCTCCGCGTCGGATGTGTTTATCGGTGCTCTGGATTACCAGTGTCCTCACAGCCTGGATGGGGGCATGCGGTGGGGGTTTGACTATGATCCTACCACCCTGCCCAGCGGAGACATCCCGCAGGTCGTCAGCGATCCGCTCACCGGCACCCGCTACGCGATCTGCACGTATGCCAACACTCTCTATGAATTTCTCGGAACAGACGACTTGCATGTGGACAACACCGGGCCAGCGAAAAAACCTGCTCCGGGCCTCTGGTCGCTCCCGCCCGGAGCGACGCAGTGGGTTCTCGTCAGGAACGACTTCGGGGTCGGCGAGCCCGGGTCCCCGCTCACGCGCGGAGCCAACCCGTGCTGGGTCGTAGTGGACTCGCCACGCCGCAGGCTTTATGTCGCGATCCAGCACAGCAACCCGGCGGCTGATGGGATCTATCAAAATGACTTGACCACCGGAGCATGGAAAAAACTTCCGTCGCCCGCACCCGGTGCATTCCGCCCCGCAGGCACAGCCATCGTGCATCCGTTCAACATCCGGATCCTCGCAAACGGCGACTTGCTGGTGAGCTATTCCGCCAGGCAGGCCGGAAATGCCAATGCCGGCTACACGCCAAGTTCGGGAGTCTTCCTCTACTCACAATCTGCGGGCGCATGGACTGACAAATCCACCCGCATCGAGCTCCGGTATTTTACCCGCGATGTGGTCGTCGATCCGGGCGATCCTGCCGGGCTCACCTGGTATGCCTGTGTGAGCAATACCGATCTCGCCACAACAGTTCCCGCCTCGGCGGACGCCCCCACCACCTACGGTGGGCTCTACAAAACGATCGACGGCGGGGGGAGTTGGACGCTCGTTTGGAATGGCCAGACGGGTGTCGCCGGCCAACCCGGCACGGCGGGATGCAGCGTCATCTCGGTGACCGTCCACCCCACGAATAGGTACGAGCTTTGGATGACCACCCGCTTCGCGGGGCTCTGGATCTCGCAGGATCGCGATGCGGCGAACCCGACATTTCAGCAGACCTCATATCCCTTTCGGGCACCGGAGCGCGTGTTTTTCAACCCCTACTCGCCGGACGAAGTCTGGATTACCAGCAATGGATACGGGCTTAGCATCACCAGCCGCCCCCAAAGTTTTCTCCTCTGGCAAAAAGACCGGTTTGGCTTGCAGGCGGCAGATCCTTTGGTTGCCGGCGAATCTGCGGACCCCGATGGCGACGGCCTGTCCAACCTTTTGGAATACTCCATGGGCGGGGACCCGCTGGCCGCAGCAAGTGCGCCCCGTCCAGCCCTCTCATTATCGCCATCCGGGGATTTCCTTTCGCTGACATTCCAACGCATCGCGGATCCTTTCCTGACGTATTCCGTTGAGGCGAGCAATGATCTCCTGGACTGGGGAGCCGCACCGATCTGGAGCAGCACCGGCGCGGCAAATGTTGCGGGAACAACGACCGTGACAGATTCCGCAAACCTCGCCGTCACCCCGCGCAGGTTCCTTCGCCTGCGAATGATGCTTCAATAGGAACGCCATCCCGCCTTTTGATCGATAACCATGCGCCAACCTGCCATATTGCTGTTGTCATGAGCGATGATGCCGAGTTTGTGAGGGCCGTCCAGCGGGGCGATCAGCAGGCCTTTGAGCCGCTTTTGGAGAGGCATCTCCCGCAGCTGCGCGCGTTTATCGCCCTGCGCGCTCCGGTCCCCCATCTCATTGACGAAATCTCGCACGAGTCCTTCGTCTTTGCCTACCGCAACATTCACGGTTTCCAAGCGGAAACCTCGTTTTCCGCCTGGCTGCGTGCCATCGCCTCAAACCTCCTGCGCGCAGAACTCCAGCGTCATGCCCGCGAGCAGGCCGGGCGCTCACGCTACGAGGAATGGAAACTCGTCCAATCCCAGGCCCGCGCCTCCGAGCGCCTCGATGCGCCGGATGCCGAATACCTTGCTCAATGCCTCGACCGCATGGGGGCGGGAGCCCGCGAGCTTCTCGAGGAAAGATACCGGGAAGGCAGGGACTCCGCCACGATGGCGGGGATGAGAAAAAAGTCGCTGGAATGGGTCCGCATCACGCTCTTCCGACTGCGACAGCAATTGAAGCTCTGCGTCGAGCAGAAGCTGAAGGAGGCCGCCAGTGGACATTGAGGAGGCCATCGCCGCGTGGGTGGATGGGGACCCGGAACCGATCACTCGACTGCCGGAGGGAGACGACCTTCACGCAGGAATGCTCGACCAAGAGCGCATGGCGCAGGCCCTCGCGGCGATTTACGACTCCGGACAGGCGTCGGCCAGAGTCCGTGCCTCCGTGATGGCCGACATCCGCTCCTCCGCTCCTCAACAAGCTCGGGAGATCGTCTCTGAAACGGCAGTCAAGAAAGCGAGGAGGAAGCGATCCGATGACGATCGGAGAACGTTCTGGATCGGTGCCTGGCTGGCCGCCGCAGCCTGTGTGGCCCTCGTGCTCCTGGCTCGGTTGTTTCCGCCTGCGGAATATCGCGTTCCGGGAAAAATTGTTGCCGCCCCGACTCCGGGCGCATCCCCGGCCATTCCGGAGTCCTCCCCGGAGCTCCGCATGGTCGAATCCACTCCGCCCCCGCAGCCTTCGCCGTCCACCCCGGAGATCCAGCCCGCTCCATCTCCAGCCTATGTCGAGGCAACCCCTCCGCCTTTGCCATCGATTCCATTACCCGAGGCTTCCCCATCGCCGGAGACCTCCGTGGCCGCCGCGACACCAACGCCGCCCCCCGTTGTGGCGGTCGCACTGGCAACCCGGGATCCGCGCGCCCGCCCGTTTGCCGATACCTGCCGCTGGAATCTTCCTCTTGCCGCAGACAGCAAACTCTCCAGTGTCCGACTGGCCGGTCAGAATACAAATCTCCGAATCGGCCTGCGGTGGCAGCCGGTCTTTGTCAGCGAGATTCAAATGCCCGAGCGCGAGCTGTGGGTCGGGGATTCCCGGCTCGGAGTCCTTCGCATGCCGGCGGCGGTCGACTTGCAAATGTTCCGGCAATCGCCACTGATCCTTGTCTCCGCCGACGGCCTCACCGCCTGGGAGGTGACGGAGCCCCGCCCGATTGGGGAGGGCCGCATCGGGGCGGCAGCGGCCCGGCATGTTGACCTTGCGGGCGACGTCGAAGGAGAGGGCCCCGGGCAACCGCTCCTCGCCGGAATCATCCGGCCGGGAGAGCTTGAAAACGGCATCCCCCATGCTCTTTCTCTCGGGCTTCCATCGTCTCTGACCAGGAGCAAGTGCCGCCTGGGATCCCGCATTGCGATTTCCAAAAACCTTGATCCGGAAAAGTTCGGAGCCGCACGGGAAATTGCCCGCGCGCTCCGCGACTACGGAGGCGTTTTCACCTTCGAGTCGAAATCGGATGCCGTCGAAATCCTCTCCGCCGATCACCCCACGCCTGGAATCCAGTCCGGATTACTGAAGCTCCTGGAACATCTTCGCAAGGTCAGTGACCACGAGGGCAACTGATGCCCGCTCTTCAGCAGGCCATCAACAGCGGCAGGCCCTCGTCGAGCGTCGCCACATTGGAGACGGAGACAACCGGCGTCCCCTTGCGGATCCGCCCGACGAGCCCGGCGATCACCCCCCCTGGCCCGAGCTCCAGGAAGTTTGTGATATGGAGATGGTCGATCATGTATTCGATGCTCTGCGACCAGCAGACGCTGCCGGTGACCTGGTCGGCCAGCGTGCGGCGGATGTTTTCCGCATCGCCCACAGCGGTGGCATCGACGTTGCAGACGACCGGCACACGCGGCTGCAGCATCGGAGTTTCCTCCAGTGCCTGGCTGAGGGTTTGATAGGCGGACTCCATGAGCCGCGAGTGGAATGCTCCCGCGACCGTCAGCTCGACCGCCTTGCGCGCGCCGTATTCCTTGGCCAGCGAAACCGCCAGGGCGATTTTCGAGGATTCTCCGGAGAGGACGATCTGGCCCGGGGAGTTGAGATTTGCGACATCGACATCCGCGGCGGACGCGAGGTCGCGCACCCGGTCCTCGTCACCTCCGATGATCGCCGCCATGGCCCCTTCGGTGGAGTCGCAGGCCTGCTGCATCGCACGGGCCCGCTTGTCCACGAGGCGGAGGCCGGTCTCAAAATCAAATGTTCCCGCAGCGGTATGCGCCGTGAACTCCCCGAGCGAGAGGCCAGCCGTCGCATGGAAGTCCAGCGCCGGAAATTTCTCCTTTACCACCGCCAGGCAAGCCAGCCCATGGACATAGAGGGCGGGCTGACAGACGGCGGTCTTCGTGAGTTCCTCCGCAGGGCCCTCGAATGCGATTTGCGAGAGCGGATATCCCAGGATTTCATCCGCCTGCTTGAAAAGGGCGGCGGCGGCGGGGAATTCGGCGGCGAGGTCCTTGCCCATTCCGACGGACTGGGCACCCTGGCCTGCGAAGAGGAGAGCGAGTTTTTTGGTCATGATAGAAGTGATTGCGCCGTCTTGTTGGCGGCAGCGCGCAGCGATTGTGCCCCACGGGCGAGGTTCTCAGCAAGCCCGATTGCAGGATCGCCGATGGAAACGCAGCGCGAAAAGACGCCCCGAACCGCATTCTCGATGCGCCCGGCAAAAGCGATGCACGGCTTTCCATGCGCTTTTGCCAGCGCGGCAAGTGCTCCGGGTCCCTTGCCTTCGAGTGTCTGGGCATCGAGCGAGCCCTCCCCGGTGATGACGAGGTCGCAGGCGGCGACACGGGCTTCGAGGTCGAGGCGATGCGCGATCCAGTCGAAGCCGGAGACAATTTCCGCACCACAAAACGTCAGCAAGCCAAACCCGGTTCCGCCTGCGGCACCTGCCCCCGGTGTCCCGCGATGGCTGGTGCCGAAAGTCTTTTCACACACATTGGAAAAATGTTCGAGGTTGGCCTCCATGAGTTCAATTTGTTCCTCCGTCGCACCCTTTTGCGGACCGTAAACCCGGCTGCATCCTCGCGGTCCAAGCAGGGGATTTTTCACATCGGACAGGGCCAGGATCTTCACTGGGGCCCGCCGGGGAGGGGGAATAATCCCTTCGATAGCGCAGAGGTTTCCGGGCGTCGGCTCCATGTCCCGGCCCATGCGGTCATGAAATTTCCACCCGATGGCCGAGGCCCATCCCGCCCCGCCGTCGTTCGTTGCGCTGCCACCCAAGCCGACCGCCACCGTGTCGGCCCCCGTAGCCATGGCGGCAAGCAGCAATTCCCCCGCGCCGAATGTCGTCGATCGAAGAATGTCCCGCTCGCTTTCCGGAATCTTCTCGAGCCCCGAAGCCGCGCTCATCTCCATCGCCGCGAGGCCCTCGCCGGGAATCCACACAAATTCCGCGCCCAGAGCTTGCCCCAAGGCATCATGGACATCTGCCCGCCTGATCTCCGCGCCTGCCCAGGATGCAATAACATCCGCCGTTCCCTCGCCGCCATCCGCCAGACAAGCCCGGTCGAAGATCGCTTCCGGCATGGCGTCCTTCCATCCGAGTTCGATCGCCTCCGCCGCCTGAGCCGCCGTCAGCGAGCCCTTGAACTTGTCCGGCGCAATCAGAATTCTCATGCAAACCAGCCTGCCATCTGCTAGAGAATCGGGCACGAATTTTCTGGAGGGTGGCATAATTGCCTCGCTGCGCTCGCCCTACGGGTTGCCTGCGGCAAGCTGTCTCCGCTCCGCTTCGGCTGCCTCCACAACATAACCCGCAATCCGTTGGACGGACTACACTAGTGTGCAGGCGGCAGAAGGTAGAGCGTCATTGCAAAAACGAGATAGACCATCAGCACCAACACCCCGACGAACCACGCCGAGCGGCCGCTGCTGGTGACCAGCGAGGCGGTCAGAGCAGCGATGAGCATCATGAATTCCTGGACGTGGTGCCTGAGTCCACCGAGGAGGAATGAAGCACCCAGCATGAAGAGGGTATTGGTGACAATCGCCCCGGCGATGGACGCCTTCACGAGCATGTATTCGCCGGCGCGCAGGGCCGCAATCGCGATGATCAGTTCGGTGAGGTTTCCGAGCGTGGCGTTGAGCAACCCCCCGACCGCGTCGCCGGTCTTCGTCGCCACCGACTCGGTCGCGTGGCTCAGCAGCGCCGCCAGCGGGACGATGGCCAGCACGGACAGAACGAAGAGCAGCGTGTGCGAGCCAGGCATGAGCTTCTGCGCCACCAACACCACGGGCACGAAGGCCAGAAGCCAGAGCAGGGGATTGTGGCGAATTTCTTTGAGGAGTGGGTTCATGGGATTATTTCGGTTGTCTTCGACACGTTTCTCCGGCTGACAACTGCAAAGAAGAAGGCCGTGGACCACCCGCACATCAGGATGCCCGTGAGCGCCTCGACCGCGCCGCCGGCAAAAGGTAGGCCGCAAGCGTCACGCCCGCCGCAAGGTCCGCTCGAAACCAGCCCGGCTCGTAGCTCCGCAGCCAGCCCAGCGCCGGAACGATCCCGCGCCAGCGCCCGGAGGGGGCCGCATGGCCGGCCGCCGCGCTCATTTGTCCGCGAGCAGTGCCTTCTTCGCGACGGCGAGATCCGCGAGCTTCTCGTCGTTGACTTTCGGGTATTGCAGATCCAACGAGTCCAGTGCGTCGATGACAGCGGCGGCCACCACCAGGCGCGTGAACCACTTGTTGTCCGCCGGAACCACATACCAAGGCGCATCCTTCGTCGCCGTCTCGCGGATCGTCTCCTCGTAAGCCTTCTGATACTGGTCCCAGAATCCGCGCTCCTTCATGTCGGCGGACGAGAATTTCCAGTTCTTCTCCGGAAGCTCGATCCGTTCGAGGAAACGCTTCTTCTGCTCTTCCTTCGAGACGTGGAGGAAGAACTTCAGGACGATCGTTCCGTTCCGCTTGAGGTAGCGCTCGAAGGACCGGATATCCTGAAACCGCTCATCCCAGATGTGCTTCGTCACGCGCTTCTCCGGCAGCTTCTGCGCCGCGAGAAACTCCGGGTGCACGCGCACCACCAGCGTCTCCTCGTAGTAGCTGCGGTTGAAAATCCCGATCCGCCCGCGCTCGGGCAGATGCTTCTGGCAGCGCCAGAGATAGTCGTGATCCAGCTCCTCGCTGCTCGGCCCCTTGAACGACGTGACCTGGCAGCCCTGCGGGTTGATGCCCGACATCACATGCTTGATCGTCCCGTCCTTCCCCGCCGCATCCATCGCCTGGAAGACCAGCAACACCGACCAGCGGTCCTGCGCGTAGAGCCTGTCCTGCAGCTCCGCGAGCGCAGCCACTCCGGCCTGCAGCACTTCCTTCGCGCGCCCCTTGTCTTCGGATTTGAAATCCTGCGTATCGCCGGTGTCAACATCCTTGAGGCGGAATCCCTTTCCATCGGTGACGCGGTAGGGCTTGGAGAACTTGCGGGCTGCTTTGATGACCTGTTTGGTTTTCATGTTATGCGGGGAAGAGATCTGCGGTATCCAGCGAACTCCGATCGCGGCAGTTTGTCACGTCTTTCATGCTCAACGAAGCGGCTTTGCAGCTGCGCGAAACGCATGGACAAAAGATTGTCCCGCCCTATTCTGAGCGGCCCGCAACCGGCGGGAATTGCCCCAATTCACCACCATGGACTTCCTCAGCTACTTCGCCCTCGGCCTGATCGTGGTTGTCGTCCTCATCCTGGCCTACGGGATGATCGCGATCCACGACATCCCTTACCACATCGCCCAAAAGCGGAACCATCCACACCAGGATGCCATCCACACCGCGGGTTGGGTTAGCCTTTTCACCCTGCATGTGATCTGGCCGTTCCTCTGGATCTGGGCGACGTCCTATCATCCCGAGGGCGGCTACGCGGGACGCCCCGATTCAAAATTGCCGAAACCGGGCGGAGAGCCGGACGAGCGGATCGCACGCCTCGAAGCGCGACTCGCTGAAATCGAAAAAGCCGGCCCCCAACAAAAATCCTGACCCATGGAACTCCTCCTTATTCTCATCTACGCGGCGTTCGCCATCGGGATCTTCAAGCTTTTTAAGATCCCGGTCAACGGGTTCAGTCTCCTCACGGCCGCGTTGGGTGGGGCCGCAATGATCGGCCTGCTCGTGCTGGCGATGAACTACAACCATCCCTTCAGTTCGGAAGGTCGCTTCTATTTTGTGACGACCCCGATCACGCCGACTGTCGGCGGGCGGGTCATCGAGGTTCCGGTTGTGCCAAATACCCCGCTCAAAGCCGGCGATGTCCTCTTCCGGATCGAGCCCGAGAAATATCAAAACGCAGTGAAGTCCAAGGAGGCCGAACTCGCGGATGCAACCCAGGCCGAAAAACAGCTCAAGTCCGCCGCCGAAACGGCAAAGAAAAACTCCGACGCCGCAGCCTCCTCCCGCGACGGGGCCAAGGACCTCTACGACCGCTCGAAACCCCTACAGGAAAAGGGGGTGATCTCGCAGTCCCAGTTCAAGCAGACCGAAGAAAGGTATTTCGCCGCCCAAAGCCAGGCGCAGGCGGCACAGGCGGAGGCCGAGCGGGCCGCGCTGGACGCTGCTGCCGCCATTCAGGGCGTCAACACCGATGTCGCGCGCATTCAGGCCGAACTCGACAGCGCCCGCTTCGATCTGGAGCAGACCGTGGTGCGCGCCCCGACCGATGGCGTCGTGGTCCAGCTCTTCCTGCGCCCCGGCATGTATGCGGTTCCCATGCCCATGCGGCCCGTGATGGTTTTCATGCACAAGGAGCAGGCCATGTTTGCGGGAGCTTTCCTGCAGAACAGCTCGCAGAGAATCATCGAGGGCTCGGAAGCGGAGGTCATCCTGCCTGCCGTGCCCGGCCGTTTTTTTAAAGCCAAAGTCGCCACCACAGGAGCCTACATCCCGCAGGGACAGCTGCTTCCGAGCGGCACTCTTGTCGACCCCGAACAGATCAAAGGCACCGGGCGGGTCATCGTCTCCATCCAGTTCGAGGAGGATCTCTCCAAATACCAGATCGTTCCGGGCAGCTCGGGCAACGTGGCCATATACACCGACCACATGAAGCACCTATCCATCCTCCGCAAGGTCCTGCTCCGCATGAAATCCTGGATGAACTTCATCTTCAGCGACGGGCACTGATGAACACACCCACGCTCGGCGAAGCCCGCTACGTCTCCAACCGGACCCACACTGTCGGCGACAGCGTCCGCATTCCCGAACAGATAGAATCAGGCGCTGAGCCGGGGCTTCAGTTCGAACTGGCAGGCCCGCGCGAAAAGCTTTTTTCGACGCAAAGAAAACGCGGGCGGGCATCGTGACCTGCGGCGGCCTGTGCCCCGGCCTCAACAATGTCATCCGCTCGCTTGTTCTGGAGCTCCACTACGGCTACGGCGTCGGCGGGATCCTCGGCTTTCGCGGCGGATACACCGGCCTCGATCCTGAGGCGGGTGCCGAACCGCTCGATCTCACGCCCCGGATTGTCGATGACATCCACCGCAAGGGCGGCACGATTCTAGGCACCTCTCGCGGCCCCGTGGACACCGCCCGGGCGGTGGACAACCTGATCGCTCGCGGCGTGGACATTCTGTTCACGCTCGGCGGGGACGGTACCCAGCGCGGGGCGAACGAAATTTACCAGGAAGCCCGCCGCCGGGGTCACGCGCTCTCCGTCGTCGGCGTGCCGAAGACGATCGACAACGATGTCGGGTTTGTGTCGCGGACATTCGGGTTTTTCAGCGCCGTCGAGGAGGCGGTGCGCGTGCTCGACCGGGCGCACACCGAGGCCCGGAGCGTGACCGGCGGCATCGGCCTCGTGAAGCTCATGGGCCGCCATGCGGGCTTCATCACCGCCGCAGCCACGGTCGCAAATCAGGACGTGAACTTCGCGCTCATCCCCGAGGTTCCGTTTGCACTGGACAGTTTTCTCGCCGCCCTCAAGCGCCGCATGCTCGAAAAAGACCACGCCGTCATCGCCGTCGCGGAGGGGGCCGGGCAGGACTTGCTGGCCGCCGATGCCAGCGAACGCGATGCATCGGGCAACGTCAGGCTCAAGGACATCGGCCCGTTCCTCCGCGAGCGCATCGAGGCGTATTTCAAAGCAGAGGGCGTTCCGGCGGTCATGCGCTATTTCGACCCGAGCTACGAGATCCGCAGCTGCCCTGCGAACAGCGAGGACGCGCTCCTCTGCGACCTCTTCGCGCGGCACGCCGTCCACGCGGCCATGGCCGGCAAGACCGGCCTGATCATCGGCTTCCTCCACCAGCGGTTCATCCACGTCCCCATCGAGCTCCTGGCCGGCCGGCACAAACGCCTCGACCCGGCCAGCGGCTGGTGGAGCAGCGTCCTCGCCGCAACCGGACAGCCGGAACGGTTCGCCTGAGGCCGCGGCAATTTGACTCCGGTCACGCTTCCGTGAATGTCGGAACGTTTCCTGCTGTTCAAAATCCGCCGCTGTGGTAGGAGCAACTGCCGACCAATTTGCGGAGGCACAAAAAACTATTTAAAACCATGAGTGAAAACAAAAAATTCCGGGCCGGAGTTCTATTCGGCGATGAAGTGAAGGAAGTGCTGGACTATGCGAAGGCGAACGAATTCGCCCTGCCCGCGGTCAACTGCGTGAACACGAACTCGGTCAACGCCTCGCTCGCCGCAGGCCGCGAGGTCAACTCCCCGATGATGATCCAGTTCTCAAACGGCGGAGCCCAGTTCTTCATCGGCAAGGGAGTGAGCAAGGAAAACCAGCTCGGCCCGATCCTCGGCGGCATCGCCGGCGCCGTCTACGCGGACGCCGCAGCGAAAGCCTACGGAGTTCCGCTCATCCTGAACACCGACCATTGCGCGAAGAAGCTTCTTCCCTGGGTGGACGGAATGCTGGCCGCCAGCGAGGAGCAGTTCGCCAAGACCGGGGCACCTCTCTACAGCTCGCACATGCTGGATCTCTCGGAAGAGCCGATCGAGGAGAACATCGAGATCTGCTCGAAGTATCTCGCCCGCATGAGCAAGATGGGCATGACGCTCGAAATCGAACTTGGCGTCACCGGCGGCGAAGAGGACGGGGTGGACAATTCCGGCGTGGACGAATCCCGCCTCTACACCCAGCCCGAAGAAGTCGCCCTCGCCTACGAGGCACTCCTGAAAATCAGCCCGAACTTCACAATCGCGGCCGCCTTCGGCAACGTCCACGGGGTCTATAAGCCCGGCAACGTCAAGCTCAAGCCCGTCATCCTGAAAAACTCGCAGGACTTCATCCAGAAGAAATTCGGCACAGGTCCGAAACCGGTGAACTTCGTGTTCCACGGCGGATCCGGATCCACCCGCGAGGAAATCCGCGAGGCCCTCAGCTACGGCGCCGTCAAGATGAACCTCGACACCGACCTCCAATGGGCGTTCTGGGACGGGGTTCGCGGCTACGAGGCCAAGAACCACGACTTCCTGCAGGGCCAGATCGGCAACCCGACCGGCCCGGATGCCCCGAATAAAAAATACTACGACCCGCGCGTCTGGCTCGGTGCCGGTGAAGCCACGTTCACCAAGCGCCTCATCGCCTCGTTCGAGGACCTGAACTGCGTCGGCCGAAACGCCGCATAAAATCGAAAACGGTTTTCCTGTTGCGGAACATGGAAAACCAGCGCGATTCGGCTTCAAGCCAACACCGGCACGCGGGAATCCTCGTAGGATTCAGCCTTGCCGCTTAGTTGAAAAGCTCTCTGGCGTCTTCTGGTTTTTTGTCGGCTACTTCTTGAATGACTGAGCGGAGAGTGTCAGCCCCTCAATCCCTTCCAGCTTGAAATCTGATTCGATTTCCTGTGCCCGTTTTTCGGCATCCTTGCGGGATTTTCGGTATTCCCTCTTGCCATTTGTGCCTTCCCTTCTTCCATCGATCTGGTAGAGACTTTTTCCCTTGATGACAACCAGCCTGATTTTTGGCCATGTCTTGAAGATGGGTTCTCGCATGTCCCTCTGTAAAACGTTGGCTAGAAAATGTCTGTTAAGAGATCAAAATGCACTTTTTGAAGTCAGTATAACGTGTTTCAGTTAAGTTAACTAGGAGGGGTGGTAGAGTGGTCTATTGCGCCGGTCTTGAAAACCGGAGAGCCGAAAGGCTCCGTGGGTTCGAATCCCACCCCCTCCGAATCTGCGAGGAGGGGCATCGTTAAAAGCGAAGCCTCGTTCGGAAAGCCTGCGCAGCCGGATAATCCCACCCCCTCCGCCATGACCGCCAATCGCCCGCAAGCCCTGATAAATACAGGGGCTCGTGTTTTTGGCCATTTTGGCAGGGCACCAAAAAGGCCGATTTCGGGGCAGGTGTCCCTGAAAGTGTCCCTTTTCGGAGGGAAAAACCACAATTCGTCAGAAGGCTGGCACAAGGAGGGCAATCCTCCTCCACTGCCCTGTAACCGTGGTCCGGGAGATTCGGGTAAGCGTTGGGATGAACTGAAGCCAGAGTCGCTACCACCGTGTAAAGCGGAATCGGGGTTGGGTGTTCACTCCGAAGCACTTCCTAGACCTCGGAAGTCGGCGGGGGGTTGACCTCGCCCTGCACCGGTTGAAAGCTGGCGGCACCATCCGGCAACTCGCCCGGGGCCTCTACGACTACCAGGCTACCGACCCCGTGCTCGGCACTGTGGCGCCTTCTGCCGATGCCATTGCCCGTGCCCTCGTCGTGCGCGACGCCATTCGCCTCCAGCCTTCCGGGGCCTATGCCGCCAACCATCTCGGCCTCTCCGAGCAGGTGAACGCCTTTCTTCAGCTTTCTGCCTACCGCCGCCGAGCAGACTGGAAAGAGATGCTTCTCTGGCAACGTTCCAATATTCGATGAGGGTCCTTGCGGAAGTTGAGGGCTTCGAGATGGAGTTCAACAGACAAAACAAATAAAAGATGAACACATCATGTGATTCTTTTTGACATTCCCTCAAATGCAGATATTTTTTCGCAACAAGAAACTTGAGAAGTCCTGCAACTCAGAAAAAGAGATGCTCAAAACCCATGGGGCACCACGCACCCGGAAGTTAAAAATGCGCCTGATGGAGCTGAAGGCTGCAGATCATCTCGCCCAAATTCCCCGAGTCCCACCACCACGATGCCACGAACTGTCCACAAACCGCAAAGGTCAGCTCTCTGTTGACTTGGACCACCCGTATCGCCTGATTTTTATCCCGGCCAATGATCCCATCCCATGCAAAGAGGACGGAGGGTTGGACTGGGAAGCCGTCACGGAGATCGAGATCCTTGAAATTGCAGACACCCATTGAACATCGCCATGAAAGCCATCCGTAAATTCCGCTTCGACCCCGATTACGCCGTCCCACCCGGTGCCACGCTGGAGGAGACCATGGAAGCTTTGGGCATGACCCAGCGTGACCTTGCCGATCGCACGGGACTCACCGTGCAGACGCTCAACCGAATTTTTAAGGGTGAGCAGCCGATTTCCTACGAGACCGCCAACAAGTTGGAGTTGGTCACCGGAACCCCGGCCGCCCTCTGGAATAATCTGGAGGCCCAATACCGCGAACAGCTTTCCAAAATCGACCAGGCCCGACAAATGGCGGACAATATCATCTGGCTGAAGTCCATTCCGGTTAAGGAGCTCAGCGAGCGCAAGGTCATTCCGGCCGAGACGGACAAGGGGCTTGTTGTGCGTGAAGTCCTCCGTTTCTACGGGGTTAGCAGCGTCGAGTCCTGGCATACCGTATGGGATGAACCCGCCGCTGCGGCCCGGAGATCACCCTTCCTGAAGTCCAGCCCGGGTCCAACCTCCGCATGGCTGCGCCTTGGACAACTGGAGGCTCGCGAGATCGAATGCGCTCCCTATGACAAAAAACGTTTCTCCGAAAACTTGCGCCTCATCCGAGCACTGACGACCAAGCACCCCAAGGAATTTGTGCCTGAGATGCGCCGACTCTGCGCCGAGGCCGGGGTTGCCCTTGCGCTGGTTCCTGAAATCAAGGGGGCTCCCTGGAGCGGGGCGGCAGAATGGATCACCCCGACGAAGGCCATGATTCTTGTGAATCTCCGTGGCAGGTCCGAAGACAAATTCTGGTTCTCATTCTTCCACGAGGCCGGGCATATCCTTCACGACAGCAAAAAGGAAACCTTCATTGATGATGGCAAGTCCTACCGCGACAAGCCCGAGGAAAAACGGGCCGATGATTTCGCTGCGGACATTCTCATCCCGGACATTCACAACCCGGCCATCAAAGCGGTCCGCTCGGCAGGCGATCTTCAAAAAATCGCGGCAAGGCTCGGAATCTGCCCTGGCATCGTCGTCGGTCGCCATCAATACCTGACCCAAAAATGGACGAACTTCAACGGGCTCAAGACAAAGTTCGTTTGGGTCAAAGAATCCGAATGACCACGAATTTTCAGTCGCCCACGAAAGTCCGCCCCATTCCATCTGGAGCGTCACTCTCTTTCTTTGCCCACGCGGGCAAAGGGCACGTATGCTTGGAGCGCCCATGAATAAGGCACTGCCATGTCAGTAATAGGCTGGATCGATTTTTCCTCTGAACACCGAAACAAGGTCAGGACGGTGATTGATTTGCTCGCTGCTCCTGGAGTTCTGGATGAGTTGGGAATCGGCGTGGTGCTCTCCTCGTTTTCCGACCAGATGTTCCCGGGGATTTCGACGATTCAGACCCGGGCAAAGTATTTCACGCTCACGGCGCTGCTCCTTGACGATTTCAAACAAAATGAAATGCGGAAACGGAATCCTCGCAACCTCGAACGGTATCTTGAGGATGAAGAGAAAGGCTGTCGCATTCAACTTGCTGAGACCCACGGAGAAGGGCGGCAAAATCTCGGGATCATCGGAGGATCCTTCGGGTTGAGGAGGGACCGCGACGTGGTTCGGCACCCATCTTCGATTTACTGGAGCGGGTTACAGACGTTCGGGATTGTTTCCCCTCGAAACCTCTCTCTGGCCGAGTTTGGGAGAAGGGTCGGGAAGACGCCGTCGCTCTCCGCTTTGCTTGCGGAGCGTGGAAACGACAAGGGAGACGACGCCGATGCGGAGGACGCCGGGTCAAGTGTCCGTGTGAGGGTGCCCGAGGTGGGCAGTGAGTATTGGGACACGCTCACCATCGATCTCACTCGTGAGGAGGCTGAGTTTCTTCACCTTCAGATTGTGGCTAAGAACCTGTGAAATAATTAGGAAAAAGCCGCGTTGCTGAGGATTTTTGGCTTGGCCAAGGCACGAAGGCGGCGGCAATACCCACAGCGGTGTTGCCGATGCTTCGCATCGCCCTCCGGGCTGCCTGCGGCAGGCTG
>JAPLTF010000024.1 GCA_026398275.1 Verrucomicrobiota bacterium | reverse complement strand
TCCCTCGCCCAGACCGCCGCCCTCCAGGGAGCAAAAGTCATCGACTTGTTCCGTTCCCTCTTCCGCTCCTCCCCAATCCACGCCCAGGATGTCATTTTCGCCTCCACGCCGAAGCTGAACCTGTCGGGCTAAACTGTTACTTCTCGCTGAGGCTCAAAGAACCGCGCTTTGGTCTCCGGGGTCAAACCGGGCAGTCCCGCGTGGGCCAAAATATCACGGCTCGGGCGGAGCCTCGCCCTCCCGGTCGGGTCAGAGCATCGTCATCTGCGCGGCGGGGTCGGGGACGAGGCGCTTGCGGCGGCCTTTGGCGAACGCGGGTTCGCCGTCGGCGTTGAGCTCGGCCTTTTCGAGGTTCGCGAGGATTTCTTTGGCGCGGGAGATGATCGCGTCGGGGAGCCCGGCCAGGCGCGCGACCTGGATCCCGTAGCTCTGGTCCGCGCGCCCCGGCACGATTTTCCGCAGGAAGATGACCTGGTCGTTCCACTCGCGGACGGCGACGTTCAGGTTGAGGACGCCGGGGCGGGTGCGCTCGAGGTCGGTGAGCTCGTGGTAGTGGGTGGCGAAAAGCGTCCGGCAGTTGATCGTATCGTGGAGATACTCGGCGACGCTCCACGCGATCGAGAGCCCGTCGAATGTCGAGGTCCCGCGGCCGATCTCGTCGAGGATGACGAGGCTCTTCGCGGTCGCGTTGTTAAGGATGTTCGCGGTCTCGTTCATCTCGACCATGAACGTGGACTGGCCGCGCGCGAGGTCGTCGTTTGCCCCGACGCGGGTGAAGATCCGGTCGGCGAGGCCGGCCCGCATCGATTTTGCGGGGACGTAACTTCCCATCTGGGCGAGCAGGACAAGCAGTGCCACCTGGCGGATGTAGGTGGATTTGCCCGCCATGTTCGGCCCGGTGAGGATCGCAAAGGTTTTCCCCTCGGCGCCAAGATCGGTGTCATTCGGCACAAACCTCTCGCCCCCCGGCTGCTGGTCGAGAACCGGATGGCGGCCATCCTCGATGTGCAGGATGGATGTTTCCTCGATGTCGGGTCGGCAATACCCGTGCAGCCGCGCGGTCTCGGCGAGCGAGCAGAGCGCGTCGAGCGTGGCGAGCGTGTTGGCGGTTTCCTGGAGCTTCGGCAGCTCGGCGAGCACGTCGGCGCGGAGCCCGGCGAACAGCTCGATCTCGCGAGCCCGCGATCGCTCGTCGGCACCGAGGATTTTCCCCTCGACCTCCTTGAGCTCGGGCGTGATGTAGCGCTCGCCGTTGACCGTCGTCTGCTTGCGGATGTAATCGTCCGGCACCGAGGACAAATTCGATTTTGTGATCTCGATGAAATACCCGAAGACCGAGGTGTAGCGGACTTTCAGCGACTTGACGCCAGTGCGCGCGATCTCTTTTTCCTGGAGCGTGGCGATCCAGTTTTTTCCCTCATGCGAGGCGGAGCGCAGCTCGTCCAGCGCCGGATCAAACCCGGGGCGGATGATGCCGCCCTCGCGGACCAGCGCGGGCGGCTCGTCCACAAGCGCCGAGCGGAGCCGTGTGGTCAGCTCCGGAAGCGAATGCAGGCGCGAGCTCATGCCACTCAGAAACTCGGATGGCAAGTGGTCCGCCACCCCGAGGCTTGCGGCAAGAACCGGGATGCGTTCGAGGGACTGGGAGAGCGCGGCCAGATCGCGGGCATTTCCCGAAGGTCCGCCGAGCCGTGCGGTCGCCCGCTCGATGTCGCGGATCTCGGCCAGCCGCGAACGGAGGTCGCCGAGCAGGAGCGCGTCTTCGAGCAGCGCGGCGATGGCGTCCTGCCTGGCCTCGATTTCCTCGACGGTGCAAAGCGGATGCAGCACCCACTCCCGCAGAAGCCTCGCGCCCATGGGCGTCGCCGTCCGGTCCAAGGCGCCGAGCAGCGTCATGCCGCGGCCCGCGCGCGAGGTGACGAGTTCCAGGTGGCTCTGTGTCGAGGCGTCGAGGATCAGATATGCGCTCCGCCGGTAGGGCCGCAGCTGCCGGAGGTGGCCGGCCTGGCGGCGCATTTGTCGGGTGATGTAGTGCAGAAGGGCGCCCGCGGATCCCACCCCGACTGGAAGATCCCCGCAGCCGAAACCATCGAGGGACTGGACTTTGAAATGACCGAGCAAAATTTCCGAGGCGGGCTCGTGCTCGAACAGGTAGCCGTCCATCACGGCATGTTTCGCGAGCGGGGCAAAGAGCTCCGCTTGGTGGTCCGGGATCAGAATCTCCGCCGGGCTCACCCGCGCAAGCTCGTCGAGCAACGCCGCGAGCGAATCGAGCTCGGTAAGCCGGAATTCGCCGGTGCTCAGGTCCGCGAACGAAAGCCCGAACGCGCCCTTCCGTTCGCTGACTGCGGCAAGGTAGTTCGGCTTCCGGTCATCGAGCCCGAAGTCGTCGAGCGTGCCCGGACTGAGAATCTGTGAGACCTCACGGCGGACCAACTTCCCGGCGGTGACCTCGCCGACCTGGTCGCAGATTGCAACCCGCCATCCGGCAGCAATCAGCTTTTCGATGTATCCGCGCGCGGCATGGAACGGAACCCCGCACATCGGCGTCGCCCCGCGCTTGGTTAGGGCCACATTCAGCACCGGGGCGGCCGACAGGGCATCCTCCCCGAACATTTCGTAAAAATCCCCCAGCCTGAACATCAGCAGCGTCCCCGTCGGCAGCTCGCGCCGGACGGCGTGATATTGCTGCATCATCGGGGTGAGGATTTCCGAGGACATGGCCTAGAGCATTTCGAGGAATGCCGAGAGCGGGCTGGTGGCGGAGGCCTGGTCAGCGCGCATCGGGAGCCCGGCCTCGACCGCCTCGCGGGCGGCTTCGACCGTCTGCCTGAACGCCCGCGCCATGCGGACAGGATCTTCCGCGGCGGCGATGGCGGTATTCACGAGCACGGCGTCAGCGCCGAGCTCGATCGCCTCCGCAGCGTGGCTCGGGGCCCCGATCCCGGCATCCACGACCACCGGAACCGTCGCCTGCTTGATGATGATTTCGATCTGGGCGCGCGTCTCGATGCCGCGGTTGCTCCCAATCGGCGAGCCGAGAGGCATCACGGTGGCCGTGCCGACATCCTGCAGCCGACGCGCGAGAACCGGATCCGCGTTGATGTATGGCAGGACGGTGAAACCTTCCTTCACCAGCACTTCCGCCGCCGCGAGGGTTTCGACAGGGTCCGGAAGAAGGTAATGCGGGTCGGGGTGGATCTCCAGCTTCACCCACATCGGAAGCCCGGCCGCCGCAGCCAGGCGGGCCAGCCGCACGGCTTCCTCAGCATTCATGGCTCCGCTTGTGTTCGGAAGCAGCAGGTATTTTTTCCCGTCCACGAAATCCAGGATGTTGGCAAACGGATCCTTCTTCCCGCTCAAATCCGCCCGCCGCAGGGCGACGGTCACGATCTGCGTGCCGCTCGCCTCCAGCGCGTCGCGCATCGTCTCGTTGGAGGAAAATTTTCCCGTCCCCAGCAGCAGCCTCGAAGAAAATTCCCGCCCGGCGATGATCAATGGTCCGTTCACAGTCGTCCTATCATGCCTTCCCATGCCACCGGGGGGCAACAAAGAAGGCGTGACGATTTCCGCCGACCTGCAAAAATCCGGGCGATGAAATACCCAAAGTCACCTCAGGAGAAAACCGGCGGCATCGTTTATTTCGGCCGGATGGTCGAAAAGATCCGGCAGCTTGCGGCCGGCGAGTTGCATCCCGACCTCCATGCGAACCTCGGCAAGGGATTCGACGAGCGGTGCGTGGATTTTCTCGGGGTCAAATACGATTCCCTGCGCGACCAAGTTGCGGGGGGCCTGAACGACCAGCAGGCGCTGGAATGGTGCTTCGCCAACGGAACCAAACCGACCGACGGGCAGATCGAGGTCTGGAACGGGTTCATGAGCAAGCGCGGATGGAACGACGACGTGACCGAGATCCTGGTGCGGCGGAAAAAGGAAAGCGGCTTCGAATCCCGCGACGACATCCAGACGATGTTCCAATACATCGACGCCGACGAGGGCCGGCTGTGAGCTAGCTTTTTGCTGACAGTTTCGCCCAGTAGCCCCTCGGCGGCTTGGCGATGCCAAGCTGTCGGCAGTGTTTCTTTATCGCCGTATCAGAAACACCCAGTTCCGCCGCGATTTGAGTGGAGGGTTTTTCCCAGAGCAACTTGGCGAGGAGCTCTTTTTCCGGCCACGGAATTTTTGTCGCGCGCCCGATGGAAGCAGACCGTTGGCGAATGGGCGGCACTTTAACCATCGGTTTCGGTTTGGAACTTTTGCCGCTCGCCGGGGATGTGGATACCAAGGGAATTGGCCTTGGCAGGTCAGGGGCGGGCGTGGGCGCATAACGTCCCTGCTTGTGGATACGGTCGCTGAGCGACTTTTTCTGCCAGTAGTTCATGCCGGAATGAAAGAGTCCCATAGATGGAATTCTACCCGGTTATCAGATCAGTTCACGCAAAGTTTTGAGCGATAGGGCCACAATCCTTCCCTGCTCTTCGATGCTCTGAATCACTTCGTCCGGCGTCCGGGTATCGATTTTCACAATGGCGTTCGGATTCACGGCTTTGAGGTCGAATACCGCCGCGTCGATTGCATCCGCTTTTGACTGTGAGTCGCGGGCGGCTTTTTCGCGTTCCCCGATCTTCGTCTCCAGCGCTTCGATCTTTTTGTCCTTGGGATTCGTCGCCTTGAGGGCTTTCAGCTTTTCCTTGAGGGAGATGGCTTCGGCCTTGGCGGCTTCCGCCTCGGCGACATGCGGTTTCCTGTCCTCGCGGGCCTGCTTGCGGCGGGCGGCGAAGTCCACGGTCCATGAGTAGCGGCTTTCGGCGGCGGGGGTGCCGCGCACGGCGAGCAGGCGGGCGTAGCTGGGAAATTCCCCTTTGCTGTTCTCGTCATCTGTCCATGCTTCGGTGAGCACTGCGGGGAGGTCGGCGTCGTCAAGGACTTCACCGTTCTTGCCGAAGCCGAAATGCGCGAGCGTCATCGGCGACTTCTTGCCGACTTTCACATGCGTGAGGTCATAATACCAAATCTTCGTCGTCTTCTTTCCCTTGGTGAAAAAAAGAAGGTTCGTCTTCACGGCCGCGCCCGCACCGGAGAAGCACCCGCCGGGCAGGCTCACGATCGCCCACAGGTCGCACTCGTCCACGAGCTTCCGCTTCGTCTCGACAAAAGCATCCTCGTCTTTGCGGAAGAGGAACCCGTCGTCGAGAACGATCGCGCAGCGGCCGTCGGAGGCGAGTTCTCCGAGGATGTCCTGAACGAAGAGCACCTGCGTGCTCCCGGTCGCGTAGGCGTAGTTTTTCTGCGCGTCCTTACCCTCCTTGCCGCCGAACGGCGGGTTCGTCAGGATCACGTCGAAAAACTTCGGTGCCTTGTCGAAGAGCGCGCCGTAGGTCGCGCGTTTGGTCAGCGTGTTGCCATGCCAGAGGTTCGGCTGGTCGATGCCATGGAGCACGAGGTTTGCGAGCGCGATCGGGAAGACGAGATTCTCCTTTTCCCGGCCGAAGAACGTGTCGTGCTTGAGCGTGTCGATGTCCGTGCTGGCGGGGGACTGGCCGAGATTGCGGGTGATGTGCTCGTAGGCGACAGCGAGGAATCCGCCGGTGCCGCAGCAGGGGTCGTAGATCGTGTGGCCAAGCTCCGGCTGGATCGTGTGGACCATCGCGCGGATGACCTCGCGCGGGGTGAAGAACTGTCCGCCGTCGGAGTTCTTCTCGCCCATCTTGAGCAGGAGGTCTTCATAAACCTGCGAGAGGGTGAAGAAATGCGTGTCGTCCACATGGTCGATGCTGATCTCATCCACTTTGTCCAAAATATCGCGGAGGTTCGTCTCGCTATCCACGCGCACGCGCTCGACGGCGGTCATGATCCGGCCAATCACCCGCTGCTTCCGTGTGGCCGTTGGGTTCGGCAGCTTGGTCGCGGGATCAATGTCCAGCGCGTGCAGGTGCGGCAGCAGCCCGGTGTTGATGAACTCGAAGAGCTTTCCGTCGCCTTTGGAAAACAGTTCCTGCCGCTTCCAGCCGTAGGGCTTGCCCTCGTCGGTCTGCGGATGGCCGGCCTCGTCTTTGAATGGCGCGGCCCAGTCCTGCCAGCGGAACGGACTGGAGAGCGCAGGCGAGAAACTTTTTCCCACCGCCTCGGCGGCCTCACGGTCGCGCTTTTCCTGCGCGTCGAGGATGCGCAGGAAAAGAATCCATGTCAGCTCCGGCACGTATTGCAGGGCGCTCGCGCAATTCGACCGCCGCATGATGTCGCAGATCGATTTGACGAAGGACGACAGCGAACGCGTCCCGGCGATGGTCTTCGGGGTTTTCTGCTTCGGGTGCTTTTGGCCTTTGGGCATGGGTTTGTTAAGCAAAGGGATTGATCGGCGTGATGCCATCAATGCCCGTGAAGTCGGCCACATTTTCGGTGAGGATGACCGGGATGTTTTCGCGGATCATCAATGCGGCGAGCTGCCGATCGAAGTAACCCTGCCGTGTCACGCCCGCCGAGACGCACAAGTCCAGCGCGAGATGGGCCGTCTCCAGCGTGAGCGGCAGCACGGTCAATCCGCGCAATCGGGCCAGCGACCGGATCTTCTCCCGGGCCAGCTCCGGGCTGTCTGGCGGCTGGTTTTTGGGACCGGTGAGATTCGGATACATCTCGGCAAGGTTTTGCACAGAGACAAACATCGCCACTTCCGGGCGGTGCCGCTGCGCGAGCACCTGCTGCGCCTTTTCGTGGCGCGGGTCTGCGGAGAGCGTGGCGTAAATGAGCACGTTGGTGTCCACCAGCACGCGGCCAGTCAGAGCCTTAACGGGCATAGGTTTCTTCCCGGTTGAACCGACCCGCGAAGCAACCTGCCGATGTAACAATCTCCTCCTCCTGCCCTCCCCGCTCTTTCAAGAACCGCTCCAATGCGAGTTCGATGATCTGGCTCCGCGTCCGCCGCTCCTCCCGCCCGAAGCGATTCACGTTCTCCAGCAGCCGTTCATCAATCGTAGCACTGATGTGAGATTTCATGGCATGATAATGCTAACTTGGTTTTGTTTTGTCAAGACGGACGTGCTTCCTGATTGCGCGTGAAGCCAACACTGGGAGGGTGAGGCTCCGTCCGAACCCATTTATTACGGCTCAGACGGAGCTTCGCCCTCCCATTGAACTGACAAGGATTCCTTGTGAGCTGCCGACGACACGATTTTCCGGCGGGAACGCCGGAAACCACACCCGGGACGGGTATGCTCCCTGGAAGATAGCGGCTCACACGCGCATTTTAGTGCATTCGCCCTCCGCGAACCCTGCTTGCGAACCGTTAAGAAATTCTTAACAGTTGCCTCCGGCGTCAGCTTGCCCCCGGCAAAAATATTGCGCGGGTGGACGCTCACGTTGGGGATCGTGGCCTCAAAAAGGTCGGCCGCAGTTATCCGGAATTTCCGGATAACTGAATCAGTTCCCCCTCCTCTCGAACTGACAAGGAACTCATATCCGTCGCTGGTTAGACAAGTTCGGGAACGGAATGCGACTCGTAGCCGAGGACCAGCGATCCGAGCACGTCCATGAAGGAAGCGAGCGGGTGGCCTTCGTCTTCCCCTACTTCGTCGGTGATTTCGTCCAGAAGAGAGACAAGGCGCGAGTATTCCGCATCCGTGCGGGGGACACAAACCAGCGAGGAGATGGGGGTCCAGCTCCGCGTGAGGGTTTCAAGTTGTGCTGCGCTCATTTTTTCCAAGCTCCTTTATCGTATTCACTATGCGTCAAAATGTGGCGGATGTAAACTTTTCCCCGGTTGTAGTGGATGGCGGCGATGATGCGGGCCTTGTTCCCGGCGATGTTGAAAACCGTGAACTTCCCCACCTTGTCGGCATGGGGAAAAATGGCCCGGACCTCTTGAATGTCGGGAAAGTTCCTCCCCCGCATCCCGGCGAACCATTGCGCCAGGCTGGCCTTGCAGTCCGGGTGATCCGCCGCGAAGTCGTTCAGTCGCTTTCGTGTGATGACGTGCATCGCCGCGAGAATGTCACTCGGCGTTGTGGATGAAAATCACGTTCTGCGGGGACGATCACATCCAAGTTGTAATAACAAATGCACTGCGTAACAGGCAGAATATCACGGCGGTTTCGGCGAAACCGCCCTACCACCCACCGGTAGGGATGGCTCGCCGAGCCGTCCGTCGATACCTCCTGCTTCGGTGTCAAAATGGTATGATGCCGGGAGCTGGAGGGTTCGTCGCTCATGGGTGGGGACAGAGAAAAAGCAGGTGGCACCCGTAGATCATTCGAGGGATTTTGCTACGATTCGATGCGGCAAAACCGAGAGGTCGTTCAGTTGAACGGAAATTGCGGCCCGCAGCTTTTTGATCTGGCATTGCGCCTGAGCAAGGACCAGAGACGCACGCTGCTGGGTTTGAAAGTCCGGGAGTTCGACCTCCGCCTCTGCAAGCCGGTTAAACAGCATGCGCTCACGGACAGCGCCCCTGGCCAGTGATGCGATGCATTGGTGACCGAGCGGGGAGCGCAGCCAGAAATAGAACCAGCGGGAATCCACCTTTCCCTCAACGCCACGAAACACCACGTAATCGGGACTGGTGATGCCGGACTCCGCATCGTCATCAACGAACGCAACCGACCCGATCATGATGCGCATCGGATTGTAAAAGATGGTTCCCGGAAAGACGGGCTTGTATCGTTCAGGATGCTTTCCTGGCGGTTCTTTTGCGGGGGCCAGTCCTTCGCGCGTCGCGCCAAGCACCGGATACTTCGACCAGTCTTTGCCGATGCCATTCTTCACTTCCGTCAACACATCACCAAGTAGGACGCGCGTATTCATGCGGCAAACAACCTCATCTTCGCATCCTTCATCACATCGGCCGGCGAGCCGATTTTCCTGAGCGCGTCGAATCCGCCAGCATCCCTGATTTCTGGCACATCCCAGAGGGCAGGGGTCTCCAGCGCGTCGGTGCCGCCGAGTTCGAACTGGTTGCCGAGCCCGCGAAGGACGGTGGCGGCGCTCGGGACGAGCGAATCGAACCATGCCTGGTTTTTATCGAGGTAAATGATTTTCCGATCCGGCCGCTTGAGGGCGAGGGCCTTGTAGCCGAGGTGGGCGAAGAGGTCGTAGAAGTCGTATTCCGTCATGCCGTCGAGGTCGCGAACGATTTCCGGGTTGTAATTATCGCCGATGAGGTGGCCGATGAGCTTCCGGCGCTTTTGGGATTCGATCCAGAGGCTGCGGAATTGCCGGAGGGTATGGGCCTCGGCGAGCACGCGCTCGATCATTTCCCGGCGGTATTCATCGAAGGGGATGAGCGCGATGCGCCCGTCGCGAACACCCGTGACAAAGCGGCCTTCGGCATTGATGACGGTCTCGCCCGGCATCTCCGCGACGGTGGGTGGCTCCGGCGTTTCACCGCCCGGCCCCTCGCCTCCTCCTCCGCCACCTCCACCGGGGCGCGGCGGTCGTGTGATGAAGTCGGTGCCGAAGAGATCGGTGACGCCGGTGTAGTCGTAGAGCCAGAACTTGTATTTGCCGGTCTCCTCGTGGATCCGGGTCCCGCGTCCGACCATCTGGTAGAATTTGATGGCGGATTTGAGGTAGCGGAAGAAGACGACCGCGTTCAGGCGTTCGATATCAACCCCGGCTTCGAGCAGATCAACCGTGCAGGCGACGAACGCGCGTTCGCCGGACCCGCGCATGGTTTTGATGTATTCCGATCCGTTGTTGGCCCCGCCCATGCACTTGAAGGCATAGAGGTCCTTGGGCTCGTGGTTTTTCTCTTTGCACCAGCGGACGTAGAGGTTGTTCATCTGCATGGCCACGCGGTCGGCGTGGATTTCGCGGGTGCAGAAGATGATGACCTTCTGCTCGGGACCGCCATTTTCGCAGAGCAGCTTGAAGAGGTCTTCGCACATCGCCGGAGTGCGCATGTCGATGAACAGCTCGTCGTCGAAGTCCTTCCCCGTGTATTCGCTCTTGGTCAGGTCTTCCTCGGTGACCGGCTGGCCGGTTTTGATGTTCGTCGGTTTGGCGGCGAGCACCTCGGCCTTGGTGAAGATGTGGGAGTCAATGGACGCCTTGCGCTTGATGACTTCGCAGGCAGCGAGGTAACCGTCCTCCTGTGCCTCGATCAGCGTGTATTCATAGACGGGCTCGCCGAAATACTGGTGGTTGTTCGCGGTGATTTCCTCGTCCTCCGTCGGTTTGCCCTCGGCCTCGCGGAGCTGGCGGGGAGTGGCGGTGAGGCCAATGTGGATTGCGTTCGGGTTCCGCCTCAGCACCTCCGACCACCTGCCCCACGCCGAGCGATGGCACTCGTCAATAATGATGACGCTGAAATAATCGTCCGGGTAATGTTCGGTGAGGAAACTGGCGAACCCCTCGTCATCGTCGAGGCCGAGCGTCTGGTAGGTGGCGATGTGGATGCGGGCGTTTTTGGCGGCGTTCTCGCCGTTCTTCGTCTCGACGATGCGGGCGTTGTCGCCGAAGACCGCCTTGAGTTTGCCCTTGGCCTGCTGCATTCCCTTGAGCGGGTCCTCGTCTTCGCGCTTGGATTCCATCACCGCCACCGGCAGCGGAGCGGGTCCGTTCGGCGTTTCTACGCAGAGGAGATAATCCGTGCGGCCGGGACCCGAGCGGCGACGGCCTTTCGCGCCAATCGGCTCGACAGGAGCCTTCGTCTCGAGCTTCACATACGGCTTGCGATACCCTTTCTCCCGGAGAACGGGATCGATCAACTCATAGCGGGTCTCGGCTTCGTTCATGGGCATGGAAACGACACGCTACCAGAAGTTGCCCGAATCGGGAAGTGTTCGTCCGACGGGATTTCAAAGCATCTCAACAACAACCAACAGTGTGGCATGAGGGATGATGGTTGAAATCTGTGTTTGAAGTCATAGGATGACTCCCTGCTGACATGAAAATCCAACGCGCTCTGATCTCTGTTTCGGACAAAACCGGCATTCTCGAACTTGCCAAGGAGCTGGCCGTCCACGGCGTCGAGATCCTCTCGACCGGCGGCACCGCCAAATCGCTCCAGGCGGCCGGAATCGCGACCGTCGAGGTCTCGCAATTCACGGGCTCGCCGGAAATCCTTGAAGGCCGGGTCAAGACCCTGCATCCGAAAATCCACGGCGGGCTTCTTTATCTCCGGGGAAACGAGGAACACGAGGAGCAGGCGAAGGCGCACGGGATCCGTCCGATCGACATGGTGGTCGTGAACCTCTATCCGTTCGAGGCCACGGTCGCGAAGGAAGGGGTCACGCTCGCCGAAGCAATCGAGCAGATCGATATCGGGGGCCCCTCCATGATACGCAGCGCCTCGAAAAACTACCAGTCCGTCTGCGTGGTGACCGATCCGAAAGATTATGCGGCGGTGATCGAGGACCTGCGCGAGGAGAAGGGCGGGACGAGCCGGAAGCTGCGCGAGCGGCTCGCGATCAAGGCCTTCGCCACAACGTCCGCCTACGACGCCGCGATCGCGGACTTTCTCAACCAGGAGCAGGAGACGTGCGCGAGCTTCCGCCTCGACCTGCCGCTTGAAATGCGCCTGCGCTACGGCGAGAACCCGCACCAGCACGCCGAACTCTACGGCAGCTTCAACGACTATTTCGAGAAGCTCCACGGGAAGGAGCTTTCCTACAACAACATCCTTGACATCAGCGCCGCCCGGAACCTCATCGAGGAATTTTCCAAGCCCACCGTCGCCATCCTCAAACACACAAACCCGTGCGGCGTCGGAAGCGACGGCGACCTGCGCGAGGCCTGGGAAAAGGCGTTCGCCACCGACAAGCAGGCGCCGTTCGGGGGCATCATCATCTGCAACCTCCCGATCACGCTCCCGCTCGCCAAGGCGATCTCGGAGATCTTCAGCGAGGTGATCATCGCCCCGGATTTCGATTCCGACGCACGCTCGCTCCTCCAAAAAAAGAAAAACCTGCGCCTGATGCGGATCCTGAAGCCGCTCTCGGCAAACACCCGCGACGTCCGCAGCGTGATCGGTGGCCTGCTTGTGCAGGACTCAGATTCGGCGGACATCCCCGATCTCGAGCACAAGGTCGTCACCTCGCGGCCGCCGACCAAGGATGAGATTGAGGCCATGGAATTCGGATGGAAAATCGTCAAACACGTGAAGTCGAATGGCATCGTCTACGCCGGAAAAGACCGGACGCTCGGCATCGGGGCCGGCCAGATGTCGCGCGTCGACTCCTCCCGCATCGCCGTCTGGAAGGCGAACGAGGCCGGGCTTTCCCTTAAGGGCAGCGCGGTTTGCAGCGATGCGTTCTTTCCGTTTCCGGACGGACTTATCGCGGCGGCCGAGGCCGGCGCAACGGCGGCGATCCAGCCCGGCGGATCGGTCAAAGATCCCGATGTGATCAAGGCAGCGGACGAACACCAGGTGGCCATGGTCTTCACCGGCACCCGGCATTTCAGGCACTAAAGGAGGTTTAAGTTTTAAGAATTAGGTTTTAAGCAAATGGCGCCTCGCCGCAGCTTCTGACCACTTAGTTCGCAAATCTTAATACTCAGCGTTCATGCCTCCCTTAGCCTGCATCACCTGCGGACCCGCCTACGAACCGCTCGACAAGGTCCGGCGGATCACCAATTTTTCGACGGGGGAAATCGGGGAGGTCCTCACGGAGGCCTTTTTGCGCGCAGGGTTCGAGGTCGTCTGCTTCCGCGGTGAGGCGGCAACATTTCCGGCCCCCGCCGGGGCGGATGTCCGGCCATTCTCCACCAACGAATCCCTCGCGGAGGGCCTGCACTCGCTCGCGCGGCCTCCCGCAGTCATCCTCCATGCCGCCGCGCTCTGCGATTTTATTCTCGAAGGCGTCGAAGGGGCCGACGGTGGAGACAAGCTCAGCAGCCGCGCCGGAACGATCCGGCTCACACTCAAACCCGCCGGAAAAGTTCTCCCGAAGCTCCGGTTGTGGTTCCCCGACTCCCGGATCATCGGCTGGAAATACGAGCTCGACGGCTCGCGCGAGCAGGCACTCGCCCGCGCGGCCGCCCAAATCCGCGATGCCCGCACCGATGCCTGCGTCGTGAACGGCTCCGCATACGGCCCGGGCTTCGGGCTTCTCTCCCCCGATGGTCAACTCGAACATTTCCCCGACAAACCCGCCCTCGCCGACCGGCTCGTGCAGGTTCTTTCGTTTACAAAACTTTGATGCGGCCGCATCAAAGTTTTGTAAACGAAATCGGGAAATGCTTTTCAGGGGGAGCGCGAGCGATCAATGTGGGCGGGTGATGAGGAGATTTGATCGGGGAATGGAGGGGGCCTGCTGATGCCTGCGCTGCCTGGGTTCCGGGATTTTTATCCCGAGGATTGCGAGCGGAGAAACTATGTCGTCGGGACATGGCGGGCGGTCGCGCGCCGGTATGGATTTGTGGAATACGACGGGCCGACGCTCGAGAGCGGCGAGCTTTACCGGAAGAAAAACGAGGAGGGGGCCGAGATTCTGGAGCAGCTGTATTCGTTCCGGGACCGGGGGGACCGCGAGGTCGCGCTGCGTCCGGAGATGACGCCAACTCTCGCGCGGATGGTGGCCGCGAAGGAGAAGCATTTCCGGAAGCCGATGAAGTGGTTCTGCGTTTCGAATTTCTTCCGCCACGAGCGGCAGCAAAAGGGCCGGCTGCGCGAGTTCATGCAATTCAACGCGGACATCATCGGCGAGAGCTCCCCCGAGGCGGACGCGGAGATTGTGGCATTGGCGGTCGACCTGATGAGGGGGTTCGGGTTCGGCGGCGAACACTTCGTCGTGCGGCTGAGCGACCGGAAGGCGTGGATGGATTTCCTCGCCTCGCGCGGATGTGATGAGACGCAGTCGAGGGCGGTCCTTGCCTGCGCGGACAAAATCGAACGCGAGGCCCCGGAGAAGCTGGACGAAAAGCTGGCCGGCACCGGCCTCACGGTTGCGGACCTGCGCGGATTTATTGCAGGGGGAAGCCCGGCGGCTTTTGCCCCGGTGCTGGCGGCATTGGAGGCGCGCGGCCTGCGGGACTTTGTGGAACCTGACCTCTCGATTGTCCGCGGCCTCGCCTACTACACCGGAGTCGTTTTCGAAATATTCGACCGCTCAAAAAACCTGCGCGCGATCGCCGGCGGCGGACGCTATGATACGCTCATCAAGGGCCTCAGCGACGGCGCCTCGGATCTGCCGGCCATCGGTTTCGGCATGGGCGATGTGGTTCTCGGGCACCTCATTGACGAGACGCCGGCAGCCGATGCGCAGCGGCGCGCAGCCAGCGTCCCGGCCTGCGAGGTTTTTGTCGTCGTGGCCGACGAGGCCCGGCGTGCGGAGGCCCTGCGGATCGTCCAGGTCACGAGGGATCTTGGCTGGAGGACCGACTTTTCGCTCAAGCCCGCAAAGGTGGGCCGCCAGTTCCAGGATGCGGAGGGATTGGGTGCCCGGCATGCGGTTGTCGTGGGAGCCGAATGGCCGGCCATCAAAATCAAAACTCTCGCCACCCGGCAGGAAGCCTCCGTTGACCAAAGCGAGCTGCCAGCGCTGCTCGGCAAGCCGGGCGCGCAGCCCGGCTCGTTTTAGCCACATCGAAAAGAACGATCTGCAGCATCAGCGTCGGATGCGCTTTACTGCGCTCCCTGCCAACACGCCCGACACGGGCGTGGCTTCAACTTTCGGGAGTGCCGGCCTAGAGCGGTTTAAGTAAAGTCATGGCCGGATACATCGTTGTAGTCGCCTCGCTCTGTCGAGGCGCAGCAGCGGCACGGCGACAGTAAATCGGAAACCGCTCTAGCTGCGGCGGCGTTTGACGCGGACCATGGCGAGGGACTTCTGGAGCGAGGCTTTGACGGTTGCGTATTCCTCGTCGCCCAGCTTGGTGTCCTTCATCGCCTGCTCGGCGCGCTGGATGGCTTCCTCGGCGGCCGCCTCGTCGATCTCGCTTTCCTTGACCGCCATGTCCGTGAGCACCACCACTTTCTCGGCGCTGACCTCGACAAAGCCTTCGCCCACGGCCAGGCGGAGCTCTTCGCCGCCCTTGAGCACGCGAAGTTCGCCCGGCAGGAGCTGGGTCATCAGGGGCACGTGCTGCGGGAGCACGCCCAACTCGCCTTCCACGCCGGGAATCACCACCGAATCCACTTCGTCGGAGTAGATCTTCTGCTCGGGGGTGACAATTTCCAGTTGAAGCATGGGAGCGGATTTTAAGGCTTAAGATTCAAAGAGTGAAGAGTCCGCGCTTAAGCCTCTTTGATCATGTCGATGCTGCCCTTCATATAGAAATTTCCCTCGGGCACATCGTCGTGTTTGCCCTCGAGAATTTCCGTGAAGCCGCGGATCGTTTCGCTGATCGGAACATACTGGCCCTTGGTGCCGGTGAAGATTTCGGCCACATGGAACGGCTGCGAGAGGAAGCGCTGGATTTTGCGGGCGCGATAGACCGTCAGCTTGTCATCCGGAGAAAGCTCGTCCATGCCCAGGATGGCGATGATGTCCTGGAGGTCCTTGTAGCGCTGGAGAACGTTCTGCACCCCGCGCGCGACCTTGTAGTGCTCCTCGCCGATGATGTCTGCGGAGAGCGCCTTGGATGTCGAGGCGAGGGGATCCACCGCCGGGTAGATGCCGAGCTCGGCGATCGAGCGCTCGAGCACGATCGTGGAATCGAGGTGGGCGAAGGTGTTTGCGGGAGCCGGGTCGGTGAGATCGTCCGCCGGAACGTAGACCGCCTGGAACGACGTGATGGAACCTTTGGTCGTGGAAGTGATCCGCTCCTGCAGGTCGCCCATCTCCGCCGCGAGGGTCGGCTGGTATCCGACGGCGCTCGGCGTGCGGCCGAGGAGCGCGGACACTTCGGAGCCTGCCTGGGAGAAACGGAAGATGTTGTCGATGAAGAGCAGCACATCCTGGTTCTTTTCATCGCGGAAATATTCCGCCATCGAGAGCGCGCTGAGCGCAACGCGCAGACGGGCGCCCGGAGGTTCGTTCATCTGGCCGTAAACGAGCGCGACCTTGGATTTTGAGAGGTCCTTCTGGTCGATGACGCCGGACTCGCTCATCTCGGCGTAGAGGTCGTTTCCCTCGCGGGTCCGCTCGCCCACACCGGCGAAGACCGAGTATCCGCCGTGGCCCTTGGCGATGTTGTTGATGAGCTCCATGATGACGACGGTCTTGCCGACGCCGGCCCCGCCGAACGCGCCGACCTTTCCGCCTTTCGTGAACGGGCAGATGAGGTCGATGACTTTGATCCCGGTCTCGAGGATTTTGGCCTTGGTGTCCTGCTCAATGAGAGGAGGGGCCTTGCGGTGGATCGGGTATTTTTTCTCGAACTTGACAGGTCCCCGCTCGTCGGTGGGATCGCCGGTGACGTTGAAGATGCGGCCGAGGACGCCTTCGCCCACCGGAACCGAGATCGGGGCGCCCGTGTTGAGGACCTCCATTCCGCGGGAAAGCCCTTCCGTCGAGCTCATGGCGATCGAGCGCACCCAGTTCTCTCCGAGGTGCTGCTGGACTTCGAGCGTGAGGCGGTTGGATTGGCCCGCGGCCTCGAACGTGATCTCGAGCGCGTCATAGATCTTGGGCAGGGCACCTTGGGCGGGATTGAATTCAACGTCCACAACGGGACCGATGACTTGGACGATTTTTCCTTTGTTACTCATGGGAATGGGTTTGCTGAACTCCGGGGCAGGGGAGTCCAGACAAATACCTGTGACGCACGTCATAGACAATAGGATTTTTCCACAATTTTCCGCATGCGCCCAATCCGCCGGGATCGCGGATCATCGCGCGATTGCCTACTTGCGAAATCCGGCCCGTTCCCCCATGTTGTGCCCACTTTCCGCCGCGGAGGAGCATTTCCCCAGCGGCTTACACACGATTACTCTGCATGAATACTTCTCTCGCCGCCCGTCCAAACGAGGCGTTGATTGACCAAAATTATGAACGCTGGTTGAACGACCGGCACTCGGTGGGCGCAGATTGGGCTGCGTTTTTCGAGGGGTTTGAGCTCGGCTATGCGCGGAGCCAGAAGCAGGGCGAGGCGCTGCCCGACGCCCCCGCCGAAGGGGCCGTGGCCCCCTCGCTGCAGACGCGGGTGGACGCGCTGGTCTACGCCTACCGCACGATGGGGCATTCGATGGCGCATCTCGATCCCATCAACGAAGCCCCGCAGGAGAATCCGCTGCTCAGCCTGCGAGAGCTGGGGTTTTCCGAGAAGGATCTGGACCTGCAAGTCTCCTCACGGTTCTTCCGCGAGGACCGCAAAATGCGGCTGCGGGAGATGATTGCCGACATCAAGGCGACCTACTGCGCCTCCGTCGGGGTCGAGTTCATCCACATCCAAAACCCAAAGATCCGGAACTGGGTGCGCGACCGCATCGAGAACCGCCAGCGTGCGGGCCTTCTCACCCCCGCCGCCCACCGCGATGTCCTGCGCAAGCTTTACGAGGCGGAGACGTTCGAGTCGTTCACGCATACAAAATATGTCGGGCAGAAGAGGTTTTCCCTCGAGGGCGGCGAGTCGCTGATCCTGGCGCTGAGCGGGATCCTCGACACGTGCGACGTGCGCGGGGTGGACGAGCTGGTCATGGGAATGGCCCACCGCGGGCGCCTGAACGTCCTTGCCAATTTTCTCAACAAGCCGCTCCAGGTAATCTTCAACGAGTTTCAGGATAATTTCATTCCCGAGCTCGTTGGCGGGAACGGGGATGTGAAATACCATCTCGGCTACCAGACAACCCGCAAGCTGGCCAGCGGGCACGAGGTGGAGATCCGGCTCGCCGCAAACCCCAGCCACCTCGAAGCGGTGGACCCGGTCGTTCAGGGCAAGGCCCGCGCACGGCAGCGCGCACTCGGGGACACGGAGGAGCGGAAGAAGGTGGTGCCGATCCTGGTCCACGGCGATGCGGCCTTCATCGGTCAGGGGATCGTGGCCGAGGTGTTCAACATGTCGCAGCTCCCCGGCTACAGGACAGGCGGGACGATCCACATCGTCGTCAACAACCAGATCGGGTTCACCACGACGCCCGCGGAGGGGCGCTCGACGATGTATTGCACGGACATCGCCAAGATGATCGAGGCCCCGATCTTCCACGTGAACGGCGAGGATCCGCTCACAGTGATCGAGGTGGCGCAGATGGCTCTCGAATTCCGGCAGGAGTTCGGCCGCGACGTCGTCATCGACATCTACTGCTACCGGCGCCATGGCCACAACGAGACCGACGAGCCGACGTTCACGCATCCGAACCTCTACCACACGATCAAAAGCCATCCGCTGCTGAGCGGGAAGTTTGCCGCGGAGGCGGCAGCGCTCGGCACGGTCACGCCCGAGGAGGCCGCCAGGATCAAGGCCGAGTCGCTCGCCGAGCTGGAAGCCGCGCTCGCCGAGGCGAAAAAGCCACTCGATTGGAAGAAGGACGAGTTCGCGGGATCGACCGCGATTTTCCAGCCCCCGTATACGCACGAGCCGGCGAACACGGCCATCACGGCGTCCGCCCTGGAGCAGTTGGTCACAGCCCTCACGACCGTGCCGGACGATTTTCACGTCGTCCCGAAAATCCAGCGCACCGTGCTGGATCGCCGGCTCCAGGTCTGGAAGGACGGCGGGCCGTATGACTGGGGGCTTGCGGAGCTGCTGGCCTTCGGATCCCTGATGCTGGAGGGCACGCCGGTCCGGCTCTCCGGGCAGGACTGCCGCCGCGGCACATTCAGCCACCGCAACTCGGTTCTCTTCGACGCGACGAACCCGAAAAGGAACTACGTCCCGCTGAACCACATCTCCCCGAGGCAGGAAAAATTCTGCGTCTACAACAGCCCGCTCTCCGAGTATGCCGTGCTCGGTTTTGACTACGGATACTCTATGGATTTCCCCTCGATGCTCTGCATCTGGGAGGCCCAGTTCGGCGACTTCACGAATGGCGCGCAAATCATCGTCGACCAGTTCATCGCCTCAGCCGAGTCGAAGTGGCGGCGGCCGAGCTCGATCGTGATGCTGCTGCCGCACGGCTACGAGGGCCAGGGCCCTGAGCATTCCAGCGCGAGGCTGGAGCGGTTTCTGCAGCTCTGCGCGGAGGATAACATGCAGGTCTGCAACCTCACCACCCCGGCGCAGTATTTCCATGCGCTCCGGCGTCAGATCCACCGGGGATTCCGCAAGCCGCTGGTCATCATGACGCCGAAGAGCCTGCTGCGTTCGGAGGACGCGACATCGCGCGGCGACGACTTCACGAACTCCCGGTTTTACGAGATTCTCGACGACGGGATCAAGGACCCCAAGAAGGTCACCAGGCTGATCTTCTGCTCGGGCAAGGTTTATTACGATCTCGTTCGCGGCCGCGAGGAGGCGGGGCAATCCGCCACCACCGCAATCGTCCGGGTCGAGCAGCTCTACCCGCTTTATGGGGCGAAGCTACAGCGGATCGCGAAACGCTACCCGAAGGTGGCGCGCTATGTTTGGTGCCAGGAGGAGCCGGAGAACATGGGCGCATGGAATTTCATCGCCCCCAGAATCGCGGGCCTCGTCGGCTCGCTCATCGGCTACGCCGGGCGCCCCGGCAGCGCGAGCACCGCAGCCGGATCCCTCGGAACGCACAAAGCGCAGCAAGCCGCGCTGGTCAAACAGGCTTTTGAAGTTTAAGAAAACGACCCATTCTCATGAATATCGAAGTGAAAGTCCCTGCCGTCGGAGAATCGATTTCCTCCGGCATCCTCTCCGTCTGGCACAAAAAAGACGGCGAGCACATCCGCAAAGATGACGTCCTTTTCACCCTCGAGACCGACAAAGTTTCGCAGGAGGTGACCGCCCCGGAAGCCGGAGTCGTCCACCTGAAAGTCGCGGAGGGGGACGAGGTGAAAATCGGACAGGTGGTTGCGGAGATCGCCCCGGCCCCGGCCGCGCCGGCCACCACGAAGGCATCTTCAAAAAAATCTGCAGCCCCCAAGCCTGCGGAACCCGCTGCCGTTCCGGTTCCGGCAGCGCCAAGCCTGGCACCCACGCCGGCGGCACCGGCCGTTCCGGCAGCAACGTTCTCCTCGATGGCCCCCTCGACACCGCAGGCCGCAAACTCCCGCGCCGTGCGGAAAAAGCTTTCCCCGCTCCGCCGGAAGATTGCGGCCCAGCTTGTGATGGCCCAGCACACCGCGGCCATTCTCACCACGTTCAACGAGTGCGACATGAGCGCGGTGATCCAGCTCCGCAAGGATCTTCAGGAGGTCTTTCTCCAGAAATACGGCGTCAAGCTCGGCTTCATGAGCTTCTTCATCAAGGCGGTGGTGGATTCTCTCCAGGCCGTCCCGGCGATCAATTCCAAGATCGACGGCGATGACCTCATCCTGAACAACTCGTTCGACATCGGGGTTGCGGTCGGCACCGAGCGGGGGCTCATCGTTCCCGTGCTCCGCGACTGCGAGACGCTTTCGTTTGCGGACATCGAAAACCAGCTCGTCCACTACGCGGTGAAGGCCCGCGAGGGAAAAGTCTCGGTCCGCGACCTCCAGGGCGGGGTCTTCACCATTTCCAACGGCGGGATCTACGGATCGCTCCTCAGCACCCCGATCCTGAACCCGCCGCAGAGCGGCATTCTCGGCATGCACAAAATCCAGGAGCGCGCGGTCGTCATCAACGGCCGGATCGTCGTCCGCCCGATGATGTATCTCGCCCTCAGCTACGACCACCGGCTCGTGGACGGGAAGGAAGCCGTCACGTTCCTCCTGCGCGTCAAGGACTGCATCGAAAACCCCGCCCGTCTGTTGCTGGACGCTTGAGCGGTTTAAATAAAATTATGGCCGAATCAAAAGAAACGCGCTGTAGCCGCGTCCGTGTCGGACGCGCCTCTGGGGCCATCCTGACCACGATCCCTGCCAACACGCCCGACACGGGCGTGGCTACCTCTTCTTTTACCGCTCTAGCGCCATGAACGCACTCGGCATCGACATCGGTGGAACGGGCATCAAGGGTGCGCCGGTCAATGTGGAAACCGGCGAGCTGCTGGCCGAGCGCTTCCGGATCCCGACCCCGCAGCCGGCACTGCCAAACGCGGTGGCGGATGTCGTTGAGCAAATCGCGCGGCATTTCAACTACTCCGGCCCGGCCGGGATCACGTTTCCGGCCATCATCAAAAAAGGCGTGGTCTACTCCGCGACCAACGTGGACAAGTCCTGGATCGGCACCGATGCGGCGGAGCTCTTCCGCAGCCACGTCGGCGGCCCGGTGACCGTGGTCAATGACGCCGATGCCGCCGGAATCGCCGAGATGCATTTCGGGGCCGGCCGCGGAAGGCGCGGGGTTGTCATCCTCCTGACTTTCGGGACCGGCATCGGGTCCGCGATTTTCCATGACGGCAAGCTTCTGCCCAACTCCGAGCTCGGCCACATCCAGATCCGCGGAAAGGACGTGGAGAAGCGCGCGTCGGAGAAGGTCCGTGAAGACAAGGGGCTCAGCTGGAAAAAGTGGGCCGGGCGGGTCAGCGATTACCTCGCCTACCTCGAAAAGCTTTTCTCCCCAGACCTCTTTATCATCGGCGGCGGAGTCAGCAACAAATCGGAAAAGTTTCTACCGTTTCTGACAGCGAGGACCGAGGTCATTGTGGAGCCCGCGCAGATGCGGAACGAGGCGGGGATCATCGGTGCCGCCTGCCTGGCGATCCACCCGGAAGGGTCGATGCCGACGGTCTGATGCCAAATTCACTGCGTAACAGGTAAAATTCTGCGGCGCGCCGGGACGTCACGCCCTGCCTGTTGCGCTGGTAGGGTCGGGCCTCCGGACCGACCGCTGCCGCCCATCTCATCAACCGATTTCAAAGTGAAAATAGTCTGAGTGCCGGCGGGGCCTTGGATCAAGCCTGCGGCGGAGGGGCTTCCTTGCTTGCGATGAGCTGGGCGAGCAGGTCGCTCTTCGGCGGGAGGATCGAGATTTTCGCCTCGCCTCCGAGGATCTGCTGGGTTTCCAAAATGTCGAACATCGCGGCGAGGACGTTCGGGTCCTGGCCGATCTGCTGGAGCGCGCTGCCGACGATGGCCGGGCGCATGGCGGCGGCTTTGGCGAATTCCACGGCGGCCTGACGCTCGGCGGTGCTGGTGATGATGCTGACCTGGTTGGCCCCGTCCTGCTTGATCGCGCTGGTGACCTGGCGCAGGCGGTTCACGACTTTTTCCTGGATCTGCTGGATCATGGCGAGGTCGCGGAAGTGGACCTTCCGGATGTAGATGCTGCCGAGCTGGAACCCCCACTCTTCGGATTTCGGGCTGACCTCCGAGCGGACGGTCTGGGACATGTCGTGACGGCTCTCGAGCATGGCCGAGAGCTTCATGTTGCTCAGGCAGCGCACGGTCGCGTTGCTTACGTTGGCCGCGAGCGATCCGCGCGGGTCGGCATTTTTGAACAGGTAGGCGACCGGGTCGCCGATCCGCATCTCGCACCACATGCCGATGCCCATCGGAGCACCCTCCTCGCTGTTCACAGCCTGGCTGCGCAGGTAGATCTGATCGAGCCGACGGTCGAGGACATAGCGCTTTCCGAGCCAGTTCACGATCGGCGCGGCCAGCCCGAGCTTGACCCACAGGAAGTAGAACCCCGCATCGTCGAGGACGGCGAGGACCTTGCCGAACAGCACATAAACGTGGCATGTGCCTTCCTCGACGACTGCATAGAACCCAAGCAGGCGCAGGAGGAATTGGAACGCCGGCATGAAAATGAACATGCCGAAAAACGTGAAGATCGCAGCGATCAGAAAGCTCATCGGACCTCCTCCAGAATGACTTGGCCGGCTTTTCGAAAAAGCGAGAGCTTGACGTTCCGCAGGTAGGCGGGGAGGACGGCGTCGCCGCTGGCCTGGAGCGACGAGACCTGCCCGGCGAGAGCGAGGAGCGGCTCAACTTCGGCCTGCGCGTTGAGGGTTTCGATTTCCACCGCCCGGCGGGATTGAACGATTTTCTGGTCCGCATGCGCCTGGGCAAGGCTGATGTCGCTCGAGACCTGGTTGTGGGCGGTGTTGATCGCGGCGAGCGCGGATTCCACCTCGGGTGGCGGGTCGATGCTGGTGATCAGCGATGCATCGAGCGCTATCCCGTAGCGCGCGGCAGCCCCCGCGCATTCCCGGTCCATGTGCTCGTTGAGTGAAGAGAGGTTTTTGCGGAGGTCGTTGATCGAGATCCCCGCGACCGCAGCCGCCATGCCGTCGCTGTCGGGGCCTGCCGCTCCGGCGGGCGCCTCGAAGTTGGCGATCCGCTCGCGCAGCACGCTGATGAAAAATCCCATCACATGGGCGATCGGATTTTTGACCCCGAAAAACCAGGCGTAGAGATTTCTTTCCGAGATCCGGAACCGCAGCTGACCGCTCAGCCCGGTATCGAGCTGGTCCTTCGTCACCGCGCTGAGCCGGGTGCCGCCCTCGTTCGCGTCGGCATCCTCCGGATCATACGCCATGCTGACCGTCTGCACGGCGATGCTGGTTTTGTAGACCTTCTCCCACGGCCATTTGAAATACGGTCCGCCCGGCGGGATCACCCTCACCTGCGGGTAGCAATACCGGAGCTTTTCCTCCTCGGTCAGCATCTCCGAGACGGGATCATCGAGCGTGGTCTGGCCGCCGATCCGCTCCGCGCGCCCGAAGGCGGTTTTTACCGCCCGCTCGTTTTGGTCGACCGTGAAGATGCCGGCCATCAGATACCGGACAAGGAACCAACCAACAAAGCCGACGAACATGCCGAGTAATATCATTTGATGTGTGGTTGGCAGATTCAAACCATCCCGGCATTCCGAAAGCGAGAACGATCGGCGGGATATTTATTGCCGGAACACGGGCAATGGGAAATCCTCCAGCAACCTCCCGATGCAAATCTTTATCCACAAAAACGGACAGCAACTCGGACCCTTCCCCGAAGCAAAAGTCGCCGAAATGCTGAAAGCCGGGCAAGCCGCACCGAACGATCCCGCCTGGAGCGAGGGCATGGAAAAATGGCATCCGCTCTCGACGTTCGCGCAGTTTGAATCCTTCACCGCCGGGCCGCCGCCGCTTCCGGCATCCGCGCCCGCGCTACCAGCCCTCAAAAAAACCGAACCGCTCTCGACCTGGTCGCTCGTCCTCGGGATTCTGTCCCTCGTCGGCTGCAGTTTTCTTGCAGGCATCCCGGCCGTGATCTGCGGCCATGTCAGCCTGGGGCGGATCAAGCGGGATCCTTCGCTCGACGGAAGGGGGACTGCCATCGCCGGCCTGATCCCCCGGATACCATCCTGCTCCAGGCCAAGTCCGAGAATGGCAGGTCAACCATCACTTTCTTGAAAGACGGATCCGGAAAAATCGAGCGACCCGGGCGGCCGCCATTCGGGCAACCCCCGCCGCGGTCACCGGCCTTTTTGGAGTAACCCTGTGGTTCCAGCCCGCATGTCTCACTTTCCGGTTTGGTTGTGGCTGGGGTCTATGACCCCGGATCGCCCCGCAAACAAGCGGGGATAGGCGCTCATAGAGCACCCCTACAACTCGACCGTGAGAGATGCGGGCAGGCACGAAAAAGCCTGCCCCCCGGCATGTGCCGGGGAGGCAGGCAAATTTCGTGATGCCGCAAGCCCTTAGCTCTGAGGGGCAACCACCGCCGCGCCAATTCCGAGCACGAGGCTGAGAATCGCGATGACAATGCCGATGATCAGGAGGACCGAGGCGATGATGCCGAGGATCTTCCCGATTTGGGTGAGTTGCTTTCCTTCGGGATCCATGGTGCCAGCCGCGATCTGCTTGAGATCGGCGTTGCCCATGATCCAGGCTGCAACCCCGACGGGTTGGCAAACGATGAGACCGAGGATTCCGAGAATAAGAATGAGTGTTCCGCGATGTGGTTTCATATGGTTGCGGTTCTCCTACACACCCCGATTGCGTTTGAAAAGATTTATTCGAAGGGGATCGGGCATCGTCCAGGATGCCGCCGCGATTCTTTTCTCGCCGATGGCCCCGGCCGCCATCTAGTTTTCCGGTCAACCAGCCATGCTTATGCCCTACCTCGTTGTGATGGCAGGCGGCGCGATCGGGAGCGCTGCCCGGATGGGGCTGTCCCTGTGGTGCGCGGCGCGCTTCGGGGAGAGCTTCCCGGTGGGCACCCTCGCGGTGAACGCGATCGGATGCTTCGTGATCGGGGCATTCGCTGCGGCGACCGGCCCTGATGGCGTGATCATGACTTCTCCGCTGACCCGCCAGTTTATAATGATCGGCGTGCTGGGCGGGTTCACGACATTTTCCTCGTTCGGCCTGCAGACAATCAATCTGGCGACCGATGGGGAGTGGCTTTACGCGGCTCTCAACGTCGTGCTTTCGGTTGTGGTTTGTCTCGCTTTCGTCTGGCTGGGAATCATCCTCGCCTCGTTGGTCACCCCGAAGTAACCGCCCCATGAAACACCTCGAAGAAGATGCCGTTCTGCTGAGAATCCTGATTGGAGAAAGCGACCGATGGGAGCACAAGCCTCTCTACGAGGCACTGGTGCTCAAAATCCGCGAGCTCGGACTTGCCGGTGCCACCGTCTTCCGGAGCCCGATGGGCTTTGGCGCGACCAGCCTCATCCACACCGCAAAAATTCTCCAGCTCTCGATGGACCTTCCTGTCGCCATCGAGGTCGTGGACTCCGCTGAGAAAATCAATGCCTTTCTGCCCGCCTTGGACGGCATGCTCGGTGGCGGGCTCGTCACGATGCAAAACGTGAAGGTCATCCACTACCGCGCGGATCGGAACAAGGCGGAACAACCGCGCGACAGCGCCTCGTGAAGAAATGGGAAAGTCGAACGTCTCGCCGGGAAGGCAAGCCGGAAAGCTGAGCACTTGAGCGCCCTGAACAACTGGCTGACCTGGTCGCTTCTTGCCGCGCTTTTCGCGGGCGCGACGGCGATCCTTGCGAAGATCGGAGTCGAGGGGGTGAACTCGAATCTGGCCACGGCGATCCGCACGACGGTCGTTCTCGTATTCACCTGGCTCCTGGCATCGAGCGCAATTTCCGGGGAAGCCTTTGCCAACATCTCGCGGCGGACCTGGATTTTTCTGGCCCTGTCCGGCCTGGCGACCGGCCTCTCGTGGGTGTGCTATTTCCGGGCGCTCCAGCTCGGCCAGGCGTCGCAGGTCGCGCCGGTTGACAAGCTGAGCGTGATCTTTGCGATTGCGATGGCCGGCTGGTTTTTGCACGAACCCCTGACATGGCACCATTGGGTGGGCGGGCTTCTGATCCTCTGCGGGGCCGCCGTCATCGCGTGCAAATGAACTTCCTTCGGGAAATGTCGATGTCGCCCCGACCGTGCTGTGGATTTTCGGGGTGGCTTCACCGCACAAGATGGATGGCAGGATCCTTGGCGAGGCTCTCAGGACCCCTCCATTCCCCGCCCCTGAGCTACGCGAAAAGACCTTATCCTCGGCAAGTCGCGATCGGCACCAGCATCTGAAGACGGTTTCCGTGGGAGACACCGAATACCTCGACGAGGGCAACGCGGAGGAGGCTCCTCGACGCATCTCCGATGGCTGCAAAAGTGGCGGCGAAGCCGCAACCACGCCCTGACACAGCAGGGCGGCTACAACGACGCTTGGCGTGACCAGAGCACTGGCCGTGTAGCAATGGCGCTGTGTCGCCGTGTTCGTGACGATCCTCGCTTGCAGGCAGATGCTGCAACCATTGGAGAGAGGGCCCGGATCAAACAGTCCTCGCCTGCCGAAGATCCCGGATGAGCCTGGCGTAGGTTTCGGATGGGTTGTCGCCGAGATGGTCGACGGCAATGCGGCGCAGGCCATCGGCATAGTCGATGCGGAAGAGCCCGAATCTCGGAGTGAACGACCCCCATTCGTAGTTGTCGGTCAGCGACCAGTGGAGGTAGCCCAGGATCGGGAGCTTTTCAGCCAGCATCCGTCGGACTTCGCCGAAGTGGATCGTGAGAAATTCGCTGCGCGTGATCCGGTCCTTCCTGTGCCCGCTGGGACGGTTGTCGGCTTTGAGCCGCTGGGCCATCCCGTTCTCCGCGATAAGGATTCCCTTGCCTGGAAACGCCCGCGCGTAGTGGGAGCAAAACGCGTGAAGGCCCTCGGGAAGGATGTGCCAGTCCCACCACTTGCTCGAGAGCCCGTCCATGAGATACCCGTGCAGGCTGCCGCTGGGGAATTCGAGATCGCTGAACGACGGAATCCGGAAAATGTGGCTGAGAAACGGATCGTAGTAGTCGAGGCCGAGGAAATCGAGCACGCGCTCCCGCTTCGAGCGGGCGGCTTCATTGAGGAAAAATTCAAATGCCTCGGTCGTGGCCGCGCGGCCCGCAAAAAAATTGGCGATGCCTTGGATCGCCCGCCCCGCCCAGGCCAGCGGATCGGCGCGGAGCGGCAGATAGGACTGCTGCAAAGAGTCGCGCATCTCCCCGGCGCGTGCCGCGCAATACGCCGGGAGCGACTCGCGGGCGATTCCGTTTTCGCGAAGACAGAGCAGGTCGAGCAGCAGCTGCTCGGACCAGTAAACATCGCTGCAAAACGTGTTCATCGTCACGCGGGGCACGTGCCAGCTGCGCGACTCGTAGAGGTCGTGGATGGCGTTGTAAGCGCGGACGTGTGCCGCCAGCAGGCGGTTGTAGGCGCGGACGCCGACAGAAATTCCAGATTCCGGCCCGCCGGGAAAATGCCGGTTCATATACGTATTCAGGACGAGCATGTTCGGCTCGTTGAGCGTCACATACCACGCCACCGGCTTCTGCCCCAGCCGCCCGCACAATTGCTCATTGAGGTGGTGGAGCGTCCGGGAGACAAATTTCTCAAACAACTCCGGCGTGGTGTCCTTGAGCCAGGCATCCACGCCCAGCCAGGCCGGATGCGTGAAGTGGTGCAGGGTCACGACCGGCTCAAGTCCGGCCTCGCGGCAGGCGGCGATCCGGTCGGCGTAGGCGTCGATCGCCGCAAGGTCGAATTCCGGAGCCGGCCCGGCATCCAACGCCGCGCCCGGCTGGACGCGCGCCCACTCGATGCTCAAACGGAACGCATTCAGCCCCATGCCGCGGCAGAGCTCAAAGTCCTCCCGGTAGCGGTTCCAAAAATCCGTCGCGGGTCCTGTGACCGCCACTTTCCCGGCCATCTCATGCGCGGCCCAATTGTTCAAGGGCTGCCCGGAGCCATTGAATCCCCCCTCGCACTGGTAGCCCGACGTGGCGACTCCGACCAGAAAGTCCGGCGCGGATATGCCACCGTTTGCGGTCTCGATATTTCCGGGCGCGATCATGCTGGAATGTTTTCAGTGTTCAGGGACGCGAGGGAGCGCACGCTTCCAGCGTGTGGGACATCCGGCATCCCTGCCGGATGCCCAATAACGAAGATTGCGAGGCAGGATGCCTCGCCTGGCACGCAGGATGCGTGCGCTCCAACGGGACTCCCGTTTCACGCGGCCGCAATCCGCTTGCGGAGGGCCTTCTCACGGAGCTTGGAGATTTTGACATGCGGACGGTCCGGCGCTTCCAGGACGATGCTGGCGATGTCGCGTGCGGCGGAGGGACGGCCGAGCGCACGGGCGTTTTCGGACATGGTGCGGATGCGCGCCGGATTCTCGAGGAGCTTCTTGAGCTTGTGCGCGACGACGGTCACCTCGGTGCATTTGACCGCAGCGCCCGCCTCCAGAAGCACGTCAGAATTCCGCTCCTCCTGCCCGCCGATCGGGTCGAGGATCACCATCGGAAGCCCGCGCGCAAGCGCCTCGGCCGTTGTCATTCCTCCGGGCTTGCTGAGCAGGATCGTCGCAGCTCCCATGAAATCCGGCATCTCCTTCGTGTAGCCGAAGACCCGGAAATCATCCGGCCGGTCGCGCACCAGATGGCTCACCTCATCTTTGAGCTCGCTGTTTTTTCCGCAGACAATGATCGCCTGGAAATCGCAATCGAGCTGGAGCAGACGCCTCACCACCGCCGTGGCAGGGCTGAGCCCGAGCGTCCCGCCGGCCACAAGCAGTGTCGGCCGGCCGGGCTTCAATCCGTGGCGTCGGAGCACGGCCGCCGCATCGACCGGCTTTTCAAACTCCGGCTCGACGGGAATTCCGGTAACCTCGATGTGATCACCCGGCAGCCCGAGCGCCTCCATGTGGATCTTGTCCTCCTCCTGCGCGACGAAATACCAGTCGAATGCCCGCGTGATCCAGAACGCGTGAAAATGAAAGTCCGTCACCACGATCCCGAGCTTCGCATCGAGCTTGCCGTTGAAGATCAGCCACGAGATCACGCCCGCCGGCATGAAGTGCGTGCAGAGGATGATGTCCGGCCGGAACTCCTTGACCAGATTCATCAGCGGGAGCGCCTGCGGAAGGTCGAGCGCCAGCCGGCCCTTGTCCGAGACCCACGGATCGTCGCTCGACTCATACCACCAGCCCAGAAATTCCGGGAGCATCGAGGAGAGCTTGGAGTAGAGCGTCGAGTAGAGCTGCTTGTGCAGCACGTTCGTGTGGTCGAGGGAATCATCCGAAAGGACCTCCTCCACATCCGGGCGACCCCGCATCACCCGCGCGAGCGCATCCGCCGCCTTGACGTGGCCGGAGCCCACCGATGCCGAAAGAATAAGAACCCGCTTGCCCATGGATCCAAGAATAGTGAAGAAAGCGCGCCGGTTCCTCAAGAACCTTCGGAGCGCCTTCCGGATTGACGGGAGCGCGGGCATCCTGCCTGCTCCGTTTGGCATCCTGCCGAACGGTTTTTCCTGTTTCGATCTCCCCGGCAGGGATGCCGGCGAGTGCGGGCTGGAAGCCCGCGCTCCCGCCTGAATGCGCTTGCACGGCGCGGGGGGGAGTGAATTGAAAACCGCCCTACTGCGCCGCGATGGCGGCGGGCTTTTCCGAAATCGCAGCCGAGGCAGCGGCGGCCACCTTCCCCGCATACCACTTGTCGTATTCCTCCTGCGGCACGATCCGGATCTTCGCCTTCATGTTGTAGTGCCCGGTCCCGCAGAGCTGGCTGCACGCGAGCTCGAAGTCCCCGGTCCGCGTCGTCTGGAACCACACCCATTTGATCGTCCGCCCGGGCACCGCATCCTGGTAGAGCCGGAACTGCGGGACATAAAACGAGTGGATCACATCCCGCGAGCGCAGCAGGACATGCACCGCCTTTCCCACCGGGATCACCAGCTCGTTCGATACGAAATCGTCCTTGGCCGCGGGATCGGCGGGATCGACGCCGAACTTGTTCTCCATGCTGATCCGCTTCACATCCCCGGCTCCGAGCTGGCCGTCGGCTCCGGCATACCGGATGTCCCATCCGAACTGGTAGCCGACAACATCCACGGTCACGGCATCCGGCGGCGGAGTGGATTTCGTGAGATCAAACCAGACCCGGTTGCTCCAGACCGCGAGCAGGAGGAAGATCGCCGTGGGGATGATCGTCCACCAGAACTCCATCGTGTTGTTGCCGTGGCTGTAGTGCGCCTTGTGCCCGGGGCGCCGACGGTAGCGGATGAGATAATAAATATACACCGCCTGCACCGCAAAAAATACCGCGATGGTCAGCCAGAATATGAACCCGAGCAGCACGTCGATCTTCTCCCCTCCGACCGTCACCGTTGGGGGCGCCCAATAAAGATTCCCGCTGCGCTCCTCCGCGAAGGCAGGCATTGCGAAACCTGTGATCCAGGTCAAAAACAAAATGGCGCGCAAAAGGGACTTCATTGAGGAGTGAGCTTAAAAACTATGCTTCGTTTTCCGGAAAAAGATAATGAAAACGCTCAGGCGGCTGGCGCGGCGGGGCTGGCGGATGGAACAGCCGGGCTTGCGGCTGGCGCGGCTGGGCTTGCAGATGGAACAGCCGAAGGGCTTGTGGCCGGCGCAGCGGGGCTCGCACCAGGAGCCGCAGGACTCGCGCCGGGTGCTGGAGCGGCGGGTGCCGGAGGGGCTTCAGCAGGGGCTTTTTCCGCGGGGATATCCTGAAGGTCTTTGGATTTCCAAGGCTCGGTGCGGGCGGTGGTCTTGTCGCGGATCTCCTTGACGTAGGCGGCGGAGATCGGAGGGGCTGCGTTCCCCCACTCGGACCGGATGTAGGTGAGGACCGCGGCAATCTGCTCATCCGTAAGCTGGCTCCAGGTCGGCATGGCATTGTTGAATGTAGCACCCTTGACCTGAACCGGCCCTTGAAGTCCCTTGAGGAGAATCTTCACGAGATGATTGTCGCCATGCCAGCCCTGGCCGAGCACCCACTCGCTGCCGACCAGCGGAGGAAATTGTCCGGGGATGCCGAGGCCGGTCGTCTGGTGGCAGACCACGCAATTCTGGGTGAAGACCCGCTTGCCAAGAACCCTGGGATCCACCGGGCCCGCCTGCGCGGCGGCATCGCCGGCGGCTGCCCCGTGCGTGGGATCAAAAACATCGGCGCGAAATCCCCCGCTGTTGTAGGCGAGGTAGAGCCCTGCCCAGAAGATGATGCTGAAAAATACCGTCAGGAGCCAGAGCGGGACCGGCTCGGCACCGCTCCGCGGCTCGGACTGCTCGCGCAAAATCGAGCCATGCACCTCGGCAACGTCCATTTCGTTCCGTTGGTCCTTTTCATTGAAGCCCTCGTCGGGCGGCTGTGTGGGAGCAGTCACGGGGTTACTTTTTCGCGGGTGGCAGCGGAGCCTCCGGCAGCGGATAGTTTCGTTTCAGTGAGAGGAGGTAGGCCACCAGCGCCTTGGCATCATCGGTCGGGACGACCTCGTAGCCTGCGGGCGGTGCCAGCGGTCCGGTCAGCCCCTTGACGGCATCATCCGAAGGCTGGCCCTGGATCAGCTGCAATTTGTAGAGGAACCGGAAGGAGGGCATGATCGACCATTCGGTGACCGAGCGGGGATCGTAGAGATGCCGGTGGTGCCAGTTGGCCTCCTCCTGGCGGACGCCGATATTCGTGAGATCCGGCCCGGTGCGCATGGTGCCGAGGAAGGCTGGCTGGACACGGAGGTAATCGCGCGCCACCGTGCGGCGGGGGCCGAGGCCCTTTGCGATGTCGGTCGAGAGCGGGGCCGGGCGGACCTGCTGGCTGTGGCAGTAGATGCAGCCGTTTGCTGCGTAAACCCGCTGGCCCGCCACGGCCAGGCCGGTTGTGGTCGGCGGAAAATATCCTCCCGTATCCTCATCCGGCGCGGGCTGCATGTGCCCGAGCGCCAGGAAGGGGTAGACGACGAGCCCGAGCCATGACGAGGCGAAGGTGATCAGCACGCCGACAAAAATCATCGGAAGTTTGTTCATACGGCGGCCTCCGGTTTGTGGTCAGCGGGTGCGGCGAAGAGGGCCGGACCTTCCTTGCGGCGTCCGACTTTAAGGAGCATTTGAACGAAGAGGGTCGCGAATACCAGATGCCCGGCCAGCAGCAGGAATCCCGAGATCCCCCGCAGCCAGCGGAACGGCGTCGCATAGTCGAGCGAGCTGCGGAACGAGACGGTCGGGTCGTATTGCGCCAGCCCCTGCAGGATTCCCCCGATGGTCAGAGCTCCGACCATGAGCAGGACGCCGGAGGCGACGAGCCAGAAATGCCAGCGGATCATTGTTGCAGACGGCCACTCCCAGCCGACGAGGCGGGGGACGATATAATACATGGCGCCGAACATCATCATCGAGAAAAACCCGTAGAGCCCGAAGTGCGCGTGGCCGATCGTGTAATCGGTGAAGTGCGTGAGGGTGTTCAGCGAGGGGATCGCCATCGAGATGCCCTGCAGGCTTACGATCGTGTAGGCCATCGCGCCGAAAACCGTGAACCGGAGAGTCGGGCTCCACTGCAGCGCATCGAAATGCCCGCGCATCGTCATGTGGTGGTTGATCGCCACCGTCACGACCGGGATGAACATCATGACGCTCGCCACCACGCTCGCGCTGATCATCCACGCCGGGATCGGGCCACCGATCAGGTGGTGCATCCCGTTCCAGCTGTAAAACACGGCCAGCGACCAGAAGCCAAGGATGGCCAGGTAGTAGCTGTGGATCGGGCGTCCGATGACTTTGGGAATCATGTAGTAGGCGCTCGCGAGGCCGATCGGGACAAACCAGAGGCCGAGGACATTGTGGGCAAACCACCAGTTCACGGCGCCCTGCGCGGAGCCCTGGATCGGCTGCCACACGAGCAGGATATTCGCCGTGGCATACATCCACGGGAACCAGAGAAATGCGGCGAGGAGATACCACTGCGAAACGTAGACGTGACCCGGCTTCCGGTAGCGGAACATGATCACCGCCCAGATGCCGATGCAGGCGTAGGCGACGAAAAGAATCGGGGTCGCGTAGCCGGGGAACTCGAGCCATTCGATCGATCGGCTGTCGCCGGCAAGGATTCCGAGAACTCCCACCAGAACCCCGAGATTCCAAAATACCGCCGCGCTGACGAGCAGCTTCGAGTGCATCAGCGGAACCCGGCAGAGCCTGGCCATCAGCCAGAGACCGGTCCCGATCCCGGCGGAGGACGCCCATCCGTATATAACAGCGTTGAGGTGCGCCGGACGGATCCGGCCGAAGGTCAGAAAGCCGAGCGAGTCGAGCAGGCCTGGATGCGTCATCTTCCAGGCGGCGAGGAGTCCGAGCACCGATCCCACCAGCAGCCAGAAAACGGCCGATCCGAAAAAGAGGAGAACGGGGCCGCGCGTCGACGCATCGATCTCCGCCCGCTCGTAAGACGCGAGTGCATCCGGTTCATTCGCCGGATTGATGGATGAGAGCAGGCTTTGCGGCTTCATTTGCGGGAAGGAAATCTGTCGGTCGGCAAGCCAACCGGTTCGTCTTTGTCAAAAATGGTCAGCGGGGCGGCTGAGAGGTTGCGGAACTGCCCGTCGCGGATCGCCCAGCAGAATGCCAGCACGGCGCTTCCGCTCAGAAAAACCAGCCCGCCAATGATGAGAACAAGTCCGGCTGTCATGGCTTTGCGGAAGTTGGGGCCGCCGGGGTTGGCGGGACCGCCGTTGCCGGGGCGGCGACCGGGTAGGCGGCTTTGGGTTGGATGTTGATTTCCGGTAGGACGAGTTTCATCGCCTCGGCGATCGGGATTTGCACGCTGCCCTTCGCGCGGTCTACCCATGCGTAGGCTTCCAGCTTTTTGGCATTGTCGGCCCTAAGCTCCGCGAGCGTCTTCGCGCGAAACTCCGCGCGCGCGGCCTCCTCCGGCTCGGCGTCCCCGCCCTGCCAGCGCGTGAGCCAGACAGTCGCCCCCCAGAAAAGGAGCAGAAGCACCATGGCCAGCGCGAAGAACATCCAGAGAGCGGAAGCTCGCGGGGACTTGGCAGCAGGGTTGGAAGCGTCGTGCGACATCAGTTTTTGAGGGCGATCGAGTTGGGAAGGCGTGGATCACGGAGCGGCCAGAGCGGCGCGTCTCCGAGTCGTTTGAGGAAGACCGCGGCGAGCGTGCATCCGACGGCGGCGAGGCAGGCGAAATCCATCCAGCTCAAAGCCACCCCGGCCTTGTGCAGCGCGGGCAGCACGACCACATAAATATCCAATAGGTGCATCAGCAAAATCCAGACCGCCACCCCGCAGAGGAACGCCGGCTTCCGCTTGCCCGGATTCGGGAGCAGCAGCAGGAACGGCACGAAGAAATGCCCGACGACGAGCGCCGTGCTCAGGATCTGCCAGCTCTCGGTATTCCGGCGCAGGAAGTAGATCGTTTCCTCCGGGATGTTCGCATACCAGATCAGCATGTATTGGCTGAAGCCGATGTAGGCCCAGAAAACCGTGAACGCGAACATCAGCTTGCCGATGATGTGGTAGTGCTCGACCGAGATGATGTTCCGGAAATATCCCGCCCCGCGCAGCGCGGTGATCAGCAGGACAAGCACGCACAGCGAGCTCAGCGCTGTGCCGGCGAAAATATAAACCCCCCACATCGTCGAGAACCAGTGGTAGTCGAGGCCCATCAGCCAGTCGATCGCACCGAAGGTGAGGCACACGGCAAAAAGCGGAAGGCTAGCGAACGTGATCCGGCGGTTGAAGACCGTGTAGCGCGGCGCGCCGTCCTTATCCTGCAGGATCGAGTTCGCGCGCAGCCAGACCGCGGCCACGGTGAAGAAGAAAAAGTAGAAGGCGGCGCGGCCCCAGAAGAATGCGGGGGTGAGATACGGCCACTTTTCCAGAAGCAGTGGGTCGTGCGCGTTCTCCGGGCGCATCCACTGCCAGAGCTGGGGAGCCACAAAGACGAGCGGCACAAAAAGCAGGCCCAGAACGGGGAGCAGGCTGGCGATGTTTTCCAACTGGCGGCGGACGACCACGCTCCACTCCGCGTCAACGGCGTGGTGAACGAGGATCCAGAAAAGCCCGCCCATGCAGATCGTGAGGAAAAAGGTAAACGCGAACAGGTAGGAGAACGCGAACTGCGCCGGATCGTAGCCGGCCCCGACAAAGACCGCGATGTAGGCCACAAGCGCGGTCGCGACGAGGCCGAGGAACCGGCCTCCGACATGCTTGTAGTCGAATGTCTGCGGTGAATCTTGATGGTGGTCGCTCATGGTCTATTTCTGCGCCTCCAGTGCGGCCCGTTCGCCATCCGGCACATCCTTGACCGTTGCCCCGCCCTGCGACTTTTGCAGCGCCCGGACATAGGCTATGATCGCCCAGCGGTCCTGAACCTGGATGCGGTCGCCGTATCCCATCATCGTGTTCTTGCCGTTTGTGATGGTGTTGAAAATCTCGCCGTCGGCCATCTGACGGATCCTGTCCTGGTGAAGGTTCGCGATGGCGACGAGGCCGAATTTCCCTGCGATCCCGGTTCCGGCGGCAGTAGCGCCGTGGCAGGGGGCGCAGTTGATCGTGAACCGCTCGCGCCCGCGATCCATCCATTCCGGAGTGATCTCATACGGCATCCCCGTCCCCCACTGGTCGCCGATTTTTCCCGTGTCGAAATAGATCGGGCCTGAAGAAAAATAGATCTGCTTGTAGGGTCCGCTGGCCTCGCCGACGGAATCGCCCACCGGCTTGTGCAGCGGAATCGCGTAGCCGATCGGCACCGTGCCAGCCACCGGCTTTCTGTTACTGCGGCCATCCGCAAAAAACGAGCTGGCGACCTGAGCTTTCACCTTCGGCTGGTGGTCCATGTCAGGGAAAATCTCGATCGGCGAGCGCGGGGACTTCTGCCCGCGGAACCCGGCCATAGAGACCACCAGGATCACGAGCAGTGCGAAGAGGATGAAGAAGTATTTCAACATGGCCTAGTCTCCGTGGATGGTGGTGACGTTCGTGCCCCCGAGGGATTCGAGGAGGTCGCGGACGGAGCGCTCGGAAAATTTCGGGTCACCGGATTCGATCGCGACGAAGAACTTGTCCTCAGTCACTTTCTTGAACCGGTCCCAGTTGAAGAGCGCATGGTTGAGGCGCGGGAGCCCGTTCATGATCAGCATCCCGAAGACCGCGGTGAACGCCGAGATCAGGATCGTGAGCTCGAACATGATCGGAAAAAACGCGGGCACGGTGAACAGGTTTGTCGGCTTGCCGGCGACGATGAGCGGATACAGAAACGATGTCGGCACGAACTCCAGCGTCACGGCTGTGAAAAATCCGGTGAGCCCGCCGAGAAAGACGATCTTCCCGAGGAGCGACCGCTTCATCCCCATCGCCTCGTCCATCCCGTGAATCGGGAACGGCGAGAAGACGTCCCATTTCCGGAACCCCGCGTCGCGGATCTTTTCCGCCGCATGGTAGAGGTCCCGCGCGCAGGAAAATTCCGCGGCGATGCCGAAGACCGGGGCGGATTTGTTGCCGGCGGTGCTCATCAGTGGTGCGCCTCCCCGTGATGTGGATCCGCCTCGGGCAGGACCGCCTTGACTTCAAACATGCAGATCATCGGCAGGAACCGGATGAAGATCAGGAACAGCGTCGTGAAGAGCCCGAACGTTCCGATGAACGTGCAGATGTCGACCCAGGTCGGATGGAACATCCCCCACGCGGACGGCGTGAAGTCGCGCGACAGCGTCGTCGCGATGATCACGAAGCGCTCGAACCACATGCCCATGTTCGGAAACTGGACGATGATCCAGACCCACAGCAAATTCGTCCGAAAATATTTAAACCAGAACATCTGCGGGGCGATCACGTTGCAGAACATCATCGCCGCGTAAGCCCACCAGTAGGGGCCGAACGCCCGATACCAGAACGCCGCGCGCTCGAACGGGTTGCCGCCATACCATGCGATGAACAACTCCATCAGGTAGGCGTAGCCAACGATCGAGCCGGTGAGCAAAATGATCTTACACATCTTGTCCACGTGGTTGATCGTCACCAGGTCGTGCAGCGGCTTGTAGATCGCGCAGGCCGGGATCATGATCGTGAGCACCATCGCAAATCCGCCGAAGATCGCGCCGGCCACGAAGTAGGGCGGGAAGATCGTCGTATGCCAGCCGGGGATCACCGACGTGGCGAAATCGAACGACACGACCGAGTGGACCGAGAGCACGAGCGGGGTCGAGAGGCCGGCGAGGATGAGGTAAGCTTTTTCGTAGTGCCGCCACTGGCGGTTGCCGCCGCGCCATCCGAGCGCCATCACCCCGTAAATAAACTTCTTGATCTTCGAGGTGCAGCGGTCGCGGATCGTCGCGAGATCCGGAATCAGCCCGGTATACCAGAACAACACGGACACGGTGAAATACGTGGACACCGCGAACACGTCCCACAGGAGCGGGCTGCGGAAGTTTTGCCAGATCCCGTTCGCGTTCGGCACAGGCGCAAGGAACCACGCCATCCACACGCGGCCGACGTGGAGCGCGGGATAGATGCCGGCGCAGACGACGGCGAACAATGTCATCGCCTCGGCGGCACGGTTGATCGACGTGCGCCACTTCTGGCGGGTCAGGAAAAGAATCGCCGAAATCAGGGTGCCGGCATGGCCGATACCGATCCAGAAAACGAAATTGGTGATGTCCCACGCCCACCCGACCGGATGGTTGTTTCCCCAGACGCCGACGCCGGTCGCGATGAGATACGCGAGGCATGCCAGGCACATGAGCGTCAGCGGAACCGTGACCCCCATCGAAACCCACCACCATGTCGGTGTCTTGTCCTCGACGATCGAGCTGATGTAGCTGCTGATCCAGCCCATCGTGCGCTTGTTAAGCACGAGCGGCGGCCGGACGACCTGCTTCTCCTCGTCGCTTAGCTTCTCCTCAATCGTGGCGGTGGCTTCGGACATGGTTAGTGGGCCTCCGCAGGGGTGGGAGCAGCGGGCTCATGGGAAGAATGGGAGGTCTGGGAATCATGGGGGCCGGCGGCCTCGTGTTCGCCGTGCGGGGCGCCGTTGGCCATTCCGACCCTGTCGGCGCCCGGCATTTTCGGGTTCGGATTTCTGATCCTTGCGAGATAGGTGACGCGCGGGGCGGCGTTGAGGTAGTTATACATCGTGTAGCCGCGCTCGCTGCTTCGCAGGCGGGCTACCCGGCTTTCGCGGTCCATGATGTCGCCGAAAACGAGTGAGTCGTTCGGGCACGCCTGCTGGCAGGCGACCTTGAACGCGCTGATCGGGGTCTCGCTCTTCGCGGTCGGGCCGGCCTCGACGAGTCGTGAGATTTTTGCCTCCTCGATCCGCTGGATGCAGAACGTGCACTTTTCCATCACGCCGCGCATGCGGACGGTGACGTTCGGGTTTTTTGCCATCTTGAGGCTGTCGGCCATGCCTTTTTTGGCGAGCGGCCCCCAGTAGAGCTGGTCGATCGGGCGCTGGTTGTAATCGAAATAGTTGAAGCGGCGGACCTTCCACGGGCAGTTGTTCGCGCAATACCGGGTGCCGATGCAGCGGTTGTAGGCCATGAGGTTCAGGCCGTCCTCGCTGTGGACCGTGGCGTTCACCGGGCAGACGGTCTCGCACGGCGCATTCTCGCAGTGCTGGCACATCATCGCCTGCGACAGCATCTCGGGCTCATCGGGCTCGCCCGCAAAGTAGCGGTCGATCCGGATCCATGCCATGTCGCGGTTTTTCCGGACTTGCGCCTTGCCGACGACCGGCACGTTGTTCTCCGCCTGACACGCGACCGCGCAGGCATTGCATCCGGTGCAGGTGTTGAGGTCGACCGTCATCCCCCACTGCTCGGCCGACGTGAGCGCCGGGTGGGTGTAGAGCGAAATGTTTTCCGGGATGTGCGCATCCATACCCATCTTCTGGGCGAAGGCGGGGTTTTCCTTATAGCGCTCGATCGTGCCCTCGCGGACAAGGTCGCGGCCCTCCATACTCCGGTGCTCCTGCGTCTGGGCCAGCGGATAGGTTTTGCCGGTAACCTTGATCGACACCCCTGTGGAAAGCCGCGGTGAGGACGACGAGCGGAGCGGATAGGCGTCGAAGCCGACGTTCTCCATCAATGCGGAGACGCCTTTGCGGCCGTAGCCGAGCGCGATCGACAGCGAGTCGTCGGCATGGCCGGGAGCCACGATCGCGGCGGCCTCGATCGTGTTTTTACCGTCGCTGAGCTCGACGATGTCGGCGACCAGGTCGTAGTCGATCTCGTTCCCCAGCTTCTGAGCAATCTCCTCAAATTTTCCAAAATTATTGGCCTTGATCCCGAGAGCTTTCGCCGTGGCCGGACTGACAAGAACCGCATTGTCCCATGTCACCTTGGTCACAAAATCCGGAGTCTCGAGGAGCCAGGAATTATTGGCGTAGCGGCCGTCGTCGACGCTCGGGCTTTGCAGGAAGACGAGCTCGATCCCATGGGCGGCGGGCGCGGCTTTTGCAGCGATGGCGGATGCGGCCGCGGCCGAGAAATGAAGAGCCGCTTCCGCGAATCCGGTCCCGGGAAGGAATCCGATGCGAAGGAAGCTGTTCCAAAGCAGATCCGGTCCGCCGGCCTCGGAGACGGCGCTGGCTGGCGCGAGAGAATCGAATGTCGCCCGGACAAGTTCCGGACCGTCCACAGCGGCTCCGCCGAGAAGTTTCGACAGGATATCCAACTCGGAGACGCCGCCCCAAAGGGGAAGGATCATCGGCTGGACCGAGGAGTATGTGCCGTCGTATGTGCGGGCGTCTCCCCATGTTTCCAGGAAGTGCGCGGCGGGGACGTGCCAGCGGGAGACGCGGGAGGTCTCGTCCTCGAACAGGCCAAGCTTCACTACGTCGGGAACTTTCGCGAGCAGGGAAACAAAATTCAGATCGGCCGGCGCGTTGTAGGCCGGATTCCCGCCAAGGATGAAAAGGGTTTTGACCGCGCCCGCGGCCATGGCTTTCGCGAGGTCGGCGATGGTGGCCGCCGCCGGTGCGGGATTCGCGACTCCCAAGAGCGTCGTGCCGAGGTTTCCGAGCGCGTTGTTGATCGCATGGACGAGAACCTGGATGGCCGCCGGCGTCTGCGGTCCGGTGAGAACAAGCGACCGGCCGGGGTTGGCGAGCAGGTCGTTCGCACACCCGGTGATCCATGCCTCGTCGAACTCCGCTTCTGCTTTCGGGAACGCCCCGAGAACCGCTGCCAGCCCGGGGTCACTGGTCTGCCCGGCAATGACGATCGCAAGCCGCCGGGCGAATTCCCCGAGATCGGAAACTTTGCTGCGAAGCCTGTGGTCGGCCATCCCGCCTGTGATCGTGTAGTGGTTCTCGACCACATAAAGGCGGTTCATCGGAGCCCCTTGCTGATCGGGGTTCCGGCGGGCGGAGAATCCGGCGGCGTAGCCGATGCCGGTCTCGATCGGATTCAAAAAGTCGCTGTCGAGCGCGAGGATGACATCCGCCCGGTCGAACTTCGGCAGCAAGCGGGTCCCCGCACCGAATGCCGCCGCAGCGGCAGCCTCGGCTTCGCTGTCACCAAGCGGCTCGTATTCCGCCCAGAGGACACCGGGGAAGTTCCGCTCCAGCTCGGTGCGCAGCCGGTCACGGGTCGGAGAATTTTTCTTTTCGGCGAGGAAGGCGACGCCTTTTCCTCCGCCCTGGCTCACGGACTGGAGGAACGCATCGAACGCCGCGGCATCCACCGCCTTGCCCCGGTCGAGAATCGTCTTCGCGCGATACGGATCGTAGAGATCAAGAATCGCCGCCTGCGCGAACGAATCGGTTCCGCCGTTGCTGAACGGATGGAGCGGGTTGCCTTCGAGCTTCGTGGGCCGGCCGTCGGACGTGCTCGCGATCAGCGGGATCGCGCCGGTCCGCGTCGGCATCGATGTCGCGTAGTAAAGAAATTTTCCGGGGATCGTCCACTCGACGCCTTTCGCGAACGGCACGAGGTGGGCCTCCGGGCGCCGGCATCCGGTCAACCCGACGCCTGCCAGCGCCATCGACGCCCCCATGAGCTTGAGGAAATCGCGCTTCGAAAGCCCGCTGTCCTCATAGACATCCGCCCCGCGCGGAAATTCCGCTTCGAGGTGTTTCGCAAACTCCGGATCGTTCTCGAACTCGCGCAGGCTGCGCCAGATGTTCGGCCGGGCTTCCCTTGGCGGATGGTTGAGGATCTTTTTCATCGGTGGCAGCCTCCGCAGGTGACCGGCGGGTTCACTTCCCAGGCCGCTTTGAATTCATTGCCGATCTTCCTCTGGCTCTCGCCCGGTGCCGGTTTCCACTTCATGTTGTAAATTTCCGTGGGCGGGCGGAGGAAATTCTCCGGAGCGCGGTGGCAGTTGAGGCACCAGGACATGCTCTGCGGCTGGTCCTGGAAGACGGTCTTCATCTCGTTGACCGCGCCGTGACAGCTGAAACAGCTCACCCCGCGGTTCACATGCACGGCGTGGTTGAAATACGTGTAGTCCGGCACCTTGTGAACGCGGACCCAGTTCACCGGCTGCCCGGTCTTCCAGCTCTCGCGCACCGCCTCAAGCTTCGGACTCGTCGGCCGGATCTGCGTGTGGCACGCCATGCAGGCCTGGGTGGTGGGAATGTTCGAATGCGAGGCCACTTCGACAAAACTATGACAATACCGGCAGTCCATGCCCAGTTGTTCCACATGGATCGCATGCGAAAAGGGAGCCGGTTGTGTGGGCATGTAGCCGACGCGCGTGTATTTCGGCGTGAAGTAATACGTGATCCCGCCCGCGACAGCCACACCCACCACACCAAGGCAGATCACGACCTTGAGGGGTATCCAGTTTGTCCATTTAGGAAAAAAGTTCGCCATGGATCACCGCGCAAATGAACAACGGATTGCATCCACGGATCGGTTCTGCAGGAACTGCCCGGAGGCACTTCCTTGAATAATTTTGACGCAGAACAAAAATTGGCCCATGGGGTAAAGAAAGCAGGAGGGTGCAAAATACTGGTCGCGACTGTCAACAGAATCGGTAAAATTTCTTTTTATGAAAATCCACCACCTGTTTGCCGCGCTCCTCCTTAGCGCGCATCTCCTGTATTCCGCTGAGGTCGCACAGCCCGAGCTCCCTGTCGCCACGCTGCGCATCGGCTCGACAAGCCTGCGGGCCGAGGTGGCGGACGACGATACGGAGCGCTCTGCGGGCCTGATGTTCCGGGAGGCGCTCGCGACCGACTCCGGCATGCTCTTCGTCATGCCCTCGGTCGGGCCCGCCGGGTTCTGGATGAAAAACACGCTCGTCCCGCTCTCGATCGCGTTCATGGACGAGAACGGGACGATCATGGAAATTCATGACATGCAGCCGAAGGACGAAAAAGTCATCAAGAGCTCGTTCTCTCGCATCGCCTACGCCCTCGAGATGCAGCAGGGGTGGTTCGGAAAGAAAAACATCTGGCCGGGCGAACGCGTCTCGGGCCTGCCTCAACCGGTGCGGAATTAACAACAATGCTGTTCACTTTGCTGCAAAAAGGAGCGTGGGCGTCCCGCCCGCAACCGAAAAACCAGCGGGCGGGACGCCCGCGCTCCCTTCTTAAGTGAACAGCATTGGAATTAGCCCAACACCCTCCCGTCCATTTTTCCATTTCATATGACTCCATATTTTTCGAAATTCCCGCAGGCCGCGCGGACGGTTTTCCCATCCGCCCTTCTTGCCGCCCTTGTCCTGGCCGCTCCGTTGGCCGGCGCCAAAAGCCCGGAGGCACCGGCTGAAGCAACGGCCATCGACCGCCACGGAATCCCTCCCACCGAAGTCGCCGAGGGTCACAAAAATGAGGTCGGCGCGTTTCTCGCCGCTGATGTCCAGTCACCGCCCGCGCCCGGCGGAGTTCTCTTCGTGGGATCGAGCACGATCCGGCTCTGGCAACCGACCATGGCGGAAAATTTTCCTGATCTTCCCTGGATCAACCGCGGCTTCGGCGGCGGCAGAACCTGGGAGTGCCTCTACTTCTTCGACGAGATCGTCGCCCCCTACAAACCGCGCCTCATCGTGTATTTCTGCGGAACCAACGACACGGTCGACCCGAAGCGAACCCCGGAAAGCACCGTGCAAAACACGAAGGCATTCCTCGACCTCGTCCATTCCAAGCTCCCAGGGACGCGCGTCCTCTACCTCTCGCTCACCAAAAGCCCGAGCCGCCGCAACTTCTGGGACAAAATGGATGCCATCAACCGGGACATGGCCGAAGTCATCAAAGCCGACCCCGCTGCGGCCTGGTTCGACATGAACAGCCTCGTCTTCGACGAAAAGGGCGAACCCCGCATGGACCTCTACCGCGATGACCAACTCCACCTCAACGCCGCCGGCTACACCGCCCTCACCAACGCCATCCGTCCCCTCATCGACGAGCAGCTCAAAAAGCCGGCGGAGTAGGACAGCCGTTGACCGGGTTCCGGTGATAGGATCGCGGGCCGGATGAAAATTTGCCTCGCTGCGATTCGCAGTTTTTGGACTTTATTGCCAGGCGGGAAAACACCAAGCTCGCGGCGAGTGCCACAAACCCTCTGAATCACGACGATGGATGCCCGGACATCGGAATTCTATTCGACAAATGCCTCGCGGCTCGCCTCCGGGTATGCCGGGGTTTCGCCGGAGTTTGAAAGCCGCCTCCTGCGGACATTTGAGAAGAGCCGGCGAATCCTTGATGTCGGCTGCGGCACCGGACGCGACCTCGGCTTCTTACTGAAGAATGGCAAAGACGCTTTCGGGGTGGATGCATCGCAGGCGATGCTTACGGCCGCTCAATCCGCGCTCGAGGCGGACGGGCTTAGGGTGGATGGACGCTTGCTCGAAGCGGAGCTGCCTGATCTGAGCCGCTTCGACGAGGGGGAGTTCGACGGTATTCTCTGCTCGGCTGTCCTGATGCATCTGCCCGAGGACAAAATCTTTGATACCGTCTATGCGCTCCGCCGGGTTCTCAAGCCCGGCGGCACGCTCCTTGTTTCTGTTCCCTGCTCGCGAAGTGATGTGGATCCCGCGACACGTCGGGATGCTCACGGTCGTCTGTTCAGCGACTTGCCACCCGCGAAGCTGCAACTGCTTTTCGAACGGGTGGGATTCTCCGTCCGCAATTCCGAAATTGTCGCGGATTCTCTTGGGCGCGACGGAATCCAATGGTGTGTGATCGAGTTTGTGCGCCTCGACGAGTCCGCGGAACGACCGCTCCATCTCGTTGAGGGCATCCTGAACCGCGACAAAAAGGACGCCACCTACAAGCTGGCATTGTTCCGGGCCCTTGCAGAAATCGCGCAGACGCAGAACCATCTCGCCGCCTACACACCCGAAGGAAAAGTCAAAATCCCGGTCGAGGCGATCGCCGATAAATGGATGCTCTACTACTGGCCGATTTTCGAGAGCGCGGCATTCATCGGCCAGCGGACCGGCGAGGAAAGGGGAGGCGGCAGCGGCGTCGCGATACGCCCTCCGCTCGAAACGCTGATCAACCATTTCCGCACTTCCGGCGGCCTGACCGGATTTTATACGGATTGGAAAAGCGGAACCCTCACGAAGGATGCTGCAAGGCTCTGGAAATCGGCGCGCGCGAAATTTCAAAACACGATCTGGACCATGCCCGTCCGCCACGCGGGTGGCGGCGACTTCGATGTTTTCCAATACGACCGACTCGACAAAAGCATCTGCATGGACGCGAACCTCTGGCGCGAACTGTGCCTCACCGGAAGCTGGATCCATGATGCCACGATTCTCCGCTGGGCGGAATTGACTGAACAGCTCACGAAGGGCGCAGTGAAAGCCAGCCTGGTGATCGACTGCCTGCTGGCGATCCCCGATCCAGCCCGGAATGTCAACGATGCCCGGCGCTACTTTCAGTCGCTGCCGGATCGCGTCTGCGTGTGGTCGGACAGGTCGCTCGAAGCGGACTTTGCGGTGGACCACGCGATGCCGTTCTCGCTCTGGCGGAACAACGACCTCTGGAATCTTTTTCCCGCTGCACCGGGTATCAATGCCGCGAAAAGCGACAAGCTTCCTACCTACGGCCTGCTTCACCGACAGCGCGACACGATCATCCACTACTGGCGCGGATTGGACTCCGCCCTCGGCGAACGATTCGCCCGCGAGGCGCAGACCCTTCTCGGCCGTGATCCGTTCAGGCCCGGCAGTTGGGAGCCCCGCCTGTTCGCGCGGTTTGTCGAGGCATTCGAGGTCACCGCCAATCAACGCGGCGCAGGACGATGGGAAGTCGAAAGTCGCGTCGCCACTGCACCGCCAGTTTCACGCCCGCAGCCCTCGCCGGTTCGCTATCCGGAGCCGGAGGAAAGAATGCACGGCGGCGGCACGCCCAAGGGATTCGTGACCGCGAACATCATTCCGTTCCCCGAGGTGGGCGATGGCGCATTCAAGACCCATCTCCCCATCGTCGGCTCCCTCGCCGCCGGAAACCCGTTCCACGGACTCGAACCCGGCTCGCTCGATGCCAGCGGCGACCTCGATTGGATCAAAGTTCCCGGGCACCTTGCGAAGTCCGGCCGCTTCGTCGTGCGCGTCGCCGGCGACTCGATGGAGCCGACTCTCCGGATCGGCGATCTCGTCGTCTTCGAATACCACCGCTCCCCTCGCCGCGACCGCGAGATCATTATCGCAAACCTCCCGGAATTCGGTGCCGGCAGCCCTGGCACCGAAGCGATCAAGCGCATCACTCAGGATGCGGACTGCTGGATATTCCAATCAGACAACCCGGCCCACCAGCCGATCCGGGTTTCAAAAAATGAAACCTCCCACCCGATTCTCGGGACGATGCTGGAAGTGCTGAAATAGTCAGGCAGCCAGTGCCGTGAGGCGTTCGGTAAACGGGTTTGGCTCCGAAGAAGTCAGGAGCAGTTGTTCTTTGGCCCGCGTCATGCCGACATAGAGCAGGAGCAGGAAATCCTGTTCGGGATCGGTCATCTGGGTGACCAGGCAGAGCCACGCGGGCTCGAAGTCATGGCCCTCGTCGATCATTACAGCGCAATACTGTCGGCGAGGGCATTGAAGACCTCAATCGAGCAACCGGCTGCCAAATTCACGCGGCAAAAGCAGCCTCGTGGCGCAGGACAAGAAACTCATGGCGGCACAGTTCCGCAAAACCGATGGTGTTTCCCACAAGGTCGCAGAACTCCACTTCAAAAACATCGGGTGCCAGCAATTCCACGATGGTTCCCACCTGTCCGGCAACGAGCCCGGATGTGGGCTTGTCTTCAAGCACGGCAACGACATCAAGCAACTTGGCCGGGGTTGTATTCATGGCCGCCGCTCCAACCGAACCGCTCAGGCAGCCGCGTGTTCGCGGGAGCGGATACAATAAACCTCGCCGGTCCGGAGCGGTTCCACGGCATTTGCCGGAATGAACTGAACATCAATGGTGTTTCCAAAAACGTCAAAAACCTCCACGGCATAGCCGCGGGATCCGTCGGCTGCATCGAGATCATCGATGAGCTTCACGATATCGCCCTTGCGGAGACCGTATTCGGGCAGGTCCACGCTCATGACTGCGTCCTTGTAGAGTTCGAGTGTCATTTGCGGTTTTCGTTTGGAATCAAGCTTTGGCCTTGCGAGCGGGAGGTCTATGCCTTGCAACATTGACGATAAGTGGTAGTCCGAGGCGCTTGTTCTCTGCGGCAACCTGGCGGGAGACGCGGAGCACCGCAGCATTCGCTTGTTGCAGAAATTGATCTTTTGACGGGTGTTTAACGGTTGCGGATGGATTCATAATCAGCAGGTGAGTGGACATTCAGTTTGCCGTTCCTCCAAGCTGCCACCAAGGGCGGCGGTTGCAAGGTGAAGTTGTAAAGAAGAGCCTCGTCAGACAGTGGGAGGTAGAGATCAAAGAAATGGTGCAGGCTGGGCAGAAACCGGCGTTTTAAGTCGGAAACTGGAACATCGTGCCCACCTTTCTTTACTCGTTCGCGCACGCGTCGGATCGAATGCTGAACGGTTTCCAGATACAGGTAGGAGAGGTGCAGACGATACCCCTGTGCCTTCGCCGTGCGGATCATCGTCGCATATGTGCGGCCGCTGAGTGTGGATTCGAAGGCGAAGCTTTGCCGCCCATTAACAAGTTCCTTCCATCTCGACAGGAGCAGTCTCGCCGCTCGGGTGGCCGCCAATGGCGGATCAAGGGGTGAGAGTCCTGCCGCCAAGGAATCGGCATTCAGAAATTCCATGACTCCGACCGCCGGTAGAAACTGCTTTGCAAAAGTGGTCTTCCCGGCACCGTTCGGGCCGCCAATCAGGTAGAGGATGGGAGAGTTATCCGGCATGAGAAGCAAGTGTGCGCGTAATTGCGCGAAGCTCTGAGAGCGATTTCTGAATATCCGCCTTCTGCGTGGAGGTCCCGAGCGAAAACCTCACGCACTGCCTTGCCGCGCTTCCGGGCTTCATCGCAGCAACAACATGCGAGGGGTCGGGCGAGTCCGCGAGGCAGGCCGACCCGCTGCTGGCGCAGATCCCGGCTTGATCTAGGAGGAGGAGTAGTGCTTCAGATTCGATTCCGTGGAACGTGATGTTCGTCGTGTTCGCAAGGCGCAGCGTGGAGTGACCGTTGAGTTCGGTGTGCGGGATAGCGGTGAGAATCCCGTTCTCCAGTGCATCGCGCAATGGCCAGACTTTGCCGTCAAAGGCTGCCGTTTTCTTGCGGGCAATTTCCGCCGCCAATCCGAGACCGGCGACAAGCGGGACGCTTTCGGTTCCGCCGCGCCGCCCGCGTTCCTGGTGGCCGCCTTGGATGAACGCGGAGAACGGAGCTTTGCGCCGCACGAGCAAAGCACCAACGCCCTTGGGCGCTCCGATCTTGTGTCCGGTGAGCGACAGGTAATCAACGGGAACATTTTTCAGGTCGATGGGGATCTTGCCCGCAGCCTGAACAGCGTCGCAGTGGAAGAGTATGCGACGTGAGCAGCAGAGCGAGGCAATTTGCTCGACAGGAAAAAGGACGCCGGTCTCGTTGTTTGCCCACATCAACGAGACGCCCGCCGTCTCGGGCGTGATGGCATTCTCCAGGTCGCTCATCGTGAGCAGCCCGTCCCGGTCCACTGGCAGGCAGGTGATCCGGAAGCCCGTCTTCTCCAATCCCCGGCAGAATGTGAGGACGGCCGAGTGTTCGACGACCGAGGTGATGATGTGCCGCTTGGCCGGGTCCGCACGGAGCATCGCGTGAAGCGCGGTGTTGTCGCTTTCTGTGCCCCCACTCGTGAAGACGATCTCCAGCGGGTGAGCACCGACCAGCTCCGCGACCTGTTCGCGGGCGGTCTCGATGGCTTTCTTGACCCTCGACCCAAACCGGTAGGAACTCGACGGATTCCCCCATTCCTCGCGAAAGAATGGCATCATCGCATCAACCACTTCCGGTAGCACGGGGGTCGTGGCATTGTGGTCGAGGTAAATCATTTGGGGTTATTCCTAGCAGCCCGCACCGTGCAATTCCACATGCGGATGGCGTGGAATTGATGGGATCCCCAGTGTTGGAGCTCCCCGGTGAATTGGTATTATTGCAGCATATCGAGAATATCTTCTTTCGAGACGCCTTTGTGGGCGGACACCAATCTCAGGATGGCATTCAGGGTTCCAACCCGAAGAAACGAGTGGTCCGGGACGGGAATTCTCTGGTGGCCTGGAATTTCCGTTTCAAGGATGATGTGGCTTCCGGACTGGTGAAGCGCCTTGTAGTCCCAGTTCCTGCAGAGGCAATTGACGAGCGCCCTTCCGGAGAGATCTCTGGGCAGTTTCAAGCGAGGGCGAAGCTTTCGTCCCTTACCAGATGCAGCCGCACGGATTGGGGGGCGGGGGAATCAAAGAAATAGCCTTGGACCGCATCCGTCACCGCAATGCGAAGCGCAGCCCAGTCATCTCCCTGGGTTACAATCGGCTCGGTCAGGCACTCGGCGACAAACCCGCCATCGGCCTCCTGAACCACTTCGAAAATCAACTCACCCATGGCGAATGGATACACCTATCCGGCCCATCCTTCAAGGGCTGAGTCGTTCTGACCTGACCCCGAAAGTGGGATCGTCTCAAAACTGAAGAAGGGCGGCACCCTTTACGAGACGCTTCCGGGCCGGCCTTTTGTGCCTGGGTCTTTCCACAATCAGGGGGAGGCCGAGACGCCGGTTCTCGGCGGTGACCTGTCGGGAGGCGCGGAGCATGGCGGCTTGCGCTTCCTCAAAGAAGCGGTCATGGGCATCGGGCTGGTGGTCAGCGGGAGCGGATGGATTCATAATCGCGAGGTGAGTGGAGCTCGAATTTTCCTTCCCTCCATGTGCCACCAACTTTGGAGGATGCAATGTGGAGTTGTAGAGAACGGCCTTGTCGGCAAGCGGGAGATAGAGTCCGAAAAAATTGTGCAGGCTGGGCAGAAACCGGCGTTTCAAGTGAATGATTGAAACATCGTGTCCACCCTTCTTCACCCGCTCGCGCACACGCCGGATCGAATGCTGAACAGTCGCGAGTGACACATTTCATATATGTGCCAACATATACTTGTATCGATCTCTTCGTCTGCTATGCTTTTGTCATGGCCCAGATGACTATCTACATTGACGGAGCGACGCAGAAGGCGGTGGAGGCGGCCGCTGCCCGGGAAGCTGTGTCGATCTCGCGTTGGGCGCGGGAGCGGCTTCAGGAAGCGGCGCGGCGGGACGGCGGAAAAGGCACGCTGGATGTCTTTTACGGCTGCATTTCGGACGCTTCGTTCCGTGCGCCCAAGGAATTGCCTGCGTCCAGCGATTCTCCCCGGGAGGCGTTCGATTAGCGCCGCTCCCGTATGGCATCCCCATTTTACCATCTCGACACCAGCACGGTCGTGCTGTTCCTGCGGGCGAAGTCTCCGAAATTGCGGGCAAAGATCAACTCGGTGAGCGCAGGGCAACTTGCGGTCTCCCAAGTCGTGCGGGCGGAGTTGCTGGTCGGTTGCCTCAAGAGCCAACGGCCAGAACTTCACCGGGAACAGGTCGATCGATTCCTGGCGAATGTCACTGTTGTGGATTTTGACGATTCGTGCGCCGACCACTACGCCGGGATTCGGACGGCGCTGGAATCCGCCGGAAAAGTGATCGGGCCCAACGACCTCTTTATCGCGGCGACAGCCCGCGCGGTGGGCGCGATCCTGGTGACGGCAAACGAAAATGAGTTTCGCCGCGTGCCGGGATTGAAAGTGGAGAACTGGTCATAACTTGCTTGCAGATTTTGCCCGCGCCCGCTCCTGTCTCAGGACTTCACGAATGGATTTCGAACGATAACGCCGCCGTAGTCCTGGCCGTCATTCAGGTCTTCGGTGTAGAGCACTTCGCAGCCGAGCTCGTGGGCGGCGGCGACAATCGCGGCATCCCAGTAGGAGATGCCATGCCTGGCCTTCAGGCCGATGGCCTCCTGCACGAGCTCTCCGGTCACCGGCAAAACGGGGAACTCCCTCATCGCAGTGATGGCCTGCAAAGCCTCCGCCTCCGAGATGCCCAGGCGCTTCTTTCCTGCGGCGGCCGCGAAGAACTCCTGCAAAACCTGGGCCGAAATTCCCACGTCTTCCGATTCCAGAAGCGTTCGCGCCACCTTCCTTTTCCCGCGGTCCTCCGAGGCCTTCGACGCCGCGTAAAGAAAGATGTTAGTGTCCGCGAAGCACCGGGCGGTCATAGATTTCCTTACGGTTCAAACGACCGACCGGACGGGAATTTCCCGCCTTGTCCAATTCCTTGAAAAGCCGCCCGGCCCTCGCTTTTCTCAGCGCCGCATTGCCGCCGCCGGGCGTCAGCTCGCGCACGAGCGCCCGCGTGACCACCTCCTTCAACGCCACGCCTTCCTGCACGGCCCGCAGCTTGGCTTTCTTGAAAATGGCGTCAGGGATTTCCATCGTCGTTCGCATAAAAGCATATTCGCATAATAATGCCGACTGTCAATCCGCCGCGACGCACGATACACGGTCGAGGATGCGGGATGGCTCTTACCGGGATTCCGCCAGGCACTTGTTGAGGGCGGCGGTCAGGATCGCCTCTTGAGTGGCCACGCGGGCGTCGATGGCGAATTCCGACGGGGTCTCGATCGTGAACGTGCGCGCAGCGTGCCGGAAGTGGATGAGAAAGGCTTCCGGCCAGTTGGGCATGAGGTCGGGAGTGATTTTGCGGCGAACGATGCCATTCTTTGCCGCTCTTCCTTCGATGCTGGTGCGCGAATCGGGGGGCAGGTTCCGGGTGCCCGCCTTGAGGAGGTCCCCGGCCCAGAACGGGCGCTTCCCGGCAATCTCATAAATGTAGACCCCGTGCGCGTCGAAATCCTCATGGAGCTGGAGGGCGAGATCAAAGCGCGAACGCCCGAGGACTTTCACCTGCGCACGGATCTGGGGGACGCGGGGATTGTTGTAGCACCGGTTGAGATCACGGCCGCTCGGGTCGAGCCGGCAGTTGTTGACCAGGCCCCATGGGTTCAGGCACGGGAAAATCAGCGCGCGGAATTTGCGGAGCAGGCGCGGGCTTTTCTCCGCCCATGCGATCAGCCCCTCGGTCGAGGCCGCCTCATCGCCGTGGATGCCGGCGGAGATGTAGAGGGATGGCTGTTCGGCGGCGGACGGTGCCGATTCCAGGAAATAGATCGGATATCCCCCGCTCTCCGCAAACTCCCGCATCTTCAATCCCGCCGCAGCGGCGGCGCGCTTCCAGCGATTGACGAGAAACGGGTAATCGTGGGCGCGGACGTGGAGCATGAAAGCGCGCTATTCGTTTCCGGTCTTCACCTCGATGATGTCGTGCGGGGCGCTTTCCTTCAGGCCCGCGGCCGTGATCCGGGTGTAGCGGGCATTTTTGCGGAGAACGTCGAGCGCGGGTGCGCCGAGGTAGCCCATGCCGCTCTGGAGTCCGCCCGCCAGTTGCGCGAGGACGGTGTCGGCGGGGGCGGAGACTTCCTTCAGGGCCTCGACCCCCTCGGCGGCGGACTTGCGCCCGCTGTCCTTCGCGTGCCCGTAGCGCGCGGCGCTGCCTGCCTTCATCGCCGCGTGGCTTCCCATCCCGCGGTATTGTTTGTAGAATTTTCCGTTGATCTCCATGATCTGCCCGGGTGCCTCGGGGCAGCCGGCCAGCAGGCTTCCGCAGACGACCGCGTGCGCGAGGGTGAGCGCCTTCACGATGTCGCCGGATTTCGTGATGCCGCCGTCGGCGAGGATCGTGACCCCGCAGTGCGCGGCGGCTTTCGAACAGACATAGAGGGCGGTCAGCTGGGGGATCCCGACTCCCGCAACCACGCGGGTCGTGCAGATCGAGCCGGGGCCCTGGCCGACCTTGATCGTGTTCGCGCCACAGCCCGCAAGAAATTCGACGCCGGCCGCGCTGGTCACATTTCCGGCGATGATCGGCAGCTCGGGAAAGGCATCGCGAATGAGCCGGACAGAATCGCCGACGCCTTTGGTATGCCCGTGCGCGGTCGAGACGGCGACGGCATCGACGCCTCGTTCCACCAATGCCTCCATGTGCTCGAGGAGGGCTTTGCGGTCGATCCCGCCGGAGGCCTCGCGCGGGGCGCTCACCGCGGCGCCGCAGAGCAGGCGGAATTTTCCGTCGCGCGCCGGCTTCGTCTGCAGCAGGCGTTCCTGCGTGATCCGCTCGATGTCGCTCAGCGTGAAGAGCCCGCGCAGGCGGTCCTTGGAATCCACCACGAGAAGCTTGTGAATCCCGATGTGCTCGGTGAAAAACCGGTCGGCCCGCGCGATCGGATCATCGCCAAGTTCATCCTCCCGGATCGTGAGCACCGACGACCGCGCCACCATCGCCTCGGTCACAGCACGCGGCGCAAACCGCGGGCGCACGCAATGGCCGGGGAGAAGGCCGAGCAGGATGCCGGATTCATCGACGACCGGAAATGTGCTGAAGGAATATTTTTTCTCCTCGATCAATTCCAGGATGTTCCCGATGAGCTGGTCGGGCGCGACCTTGATCGGCTCGCGGATCAGCCCGTGGACGTGGTTTTTCACCCGCGAGACCTCGGAGAGCTGCTGGCGGGCGGGCATGTTGTAGTGGATGAGCCCGAGCCCGCCGTTCAGCGCGAGCGCGATCGCCATCCGCGACTCGGTCACCGTGTCCATGTCGGCGGAGACAACCGGCAGGTGCAGCGACAGGCCCGGCGCAAGCGCCGTCTCGAAATTCGCATCCTTCGGAAGGATCTCGGAATACAGCGTGGCCAGCGAGACGTCGTCGTAGGTGAGGGAGAATCCGGAGTGCGAGACGAAGAATTCGTCGGCGGGACGATAAAACAGCCGGTCCAATTCCCCCGGAAGATGAGGCGCAGTGGGTTCCATGCGGCATCATGCGGGCGGGAGCGGGGGAAAATCAAGCGGGAATTTCTCCGCCCACCCGCGAAAACCAGCGGTTATTCTATTGTGCGCAACATGCCTCGGGGGTATCTTCGGGATCGAATGAGCGCGACCCCATCCGCGGATCTTTCGGTCCCCATGGACCTTGTGAAATCCCAAGCCGGAAAAATCGGTGCGTGGACCGGAGTCCTGGGATTGCTCGATGCGATTCCGGATGTGCTTGTGGCCGTCAACTCCACCCGCCAGATCGTCTACGCCAACCAGGCCGCCGTGGATTTTTTCCGCGCCCGCAATGCGAGCGAGCTGTGGGGCAGGCGTCCCGGGGAAGCGGCCGGATGCGTCCACAGCCGTGAGACTCCGGGCGGCTGCGGCACGTCCGAGGCGTGCCGGGTTTGTGGCGCGTTCCTGGCCATCCAGCAGGGCCTGCACGGAAAATCCTCCGTCGAGGAATGCCGGATGATGCTCACCGGAGGCTCCCCGCTGGACCTCAGCGTCTGGGCCCGCCCGTTCCAGCTCGAGAACGAGCGGTTTCTTTTCCTGTCCATCCAGGACATCAGCGATGAAAAGCGCCGCCAGGTCCTCGAAAAAATCTTTTTCCACGACCTTCTCAACACAGCCGGCGGGCTGAAATCGATCAGCGAGATCATCGAGGGATCCGCCCCGGGGGAACTGCACGAACTGCGGGAGGTGATCGCCAGCCTTTCCGAACAGCTCGTGGACGAGATCCAATCCCAGCGGGACCTCCTCTCCGCTGAGCGCGGGGAGCTTCACGTGCAGGCGCGGAAGGTGAACAGCCGCGATGTCGTGGCAAAGACGATCTCCCTGTATCTGAAAAACCAGGCCTGCGACGGGAAGACGATTCATGCCTCGGAAATCTGCGACGAGATCCCTCTCTGCACGGACATGGCGCTCCTTCTCAGGGTGCTGGGAAACCTCGCGAAGAACGCGCTCGAAGCCACGCCTCCCGGCGGCACCGTCACCGTGGGCTGCCATGCGCCAACAGAAAGCACCGTCGAATTTTTTGTTCACAACGCGGCCTGCATCCCGCGCGAGATCCAGCTCCAGATCTTCAAGCGCTCGTTCAGCACAAAAGGAACCGGCCGCGGCCTCGGCACCTACAGCGTGAAGCTTCTGACCGAGCGGTTCCTCGACGGGAAGGCGGATTTTTCCTCAACCCCCGGAGCGGGGACCATCTTCTTCGTGAGGTTTCCAAAGGAGCCGCACCTGTCGCCCAAGCCTGTGCGTGCGGAAGTGTTTGCCGGCGCGGTGCCGGAGCGGATGCCCGCCGGGATTTGCTGATCGGCCCGGCGAAGCCGGAAGCGCCCGCCTTGACCCAGGCCATAATGCTCTTGACCCGGCAGGCCGGAGGCCTTAATTCCGGAACGGGGTTTTGCGATCATGAAAAAAATAAAATGGCTCGGGGGTTTATTCGCATTGGCTCTCTTCGCCGCGGCGCAGACGGCGGCGGCTTCACAGCTCAACATGTTCTTCACGAACACCGGCACGGAGTATAGCGCCACGAACACCTGGATCACCATCCAGCGCGGCCAGAATCCGGCATCGTCGCCGACGAACAGCGCCAACATCCCTGGCGTGACCTACGGCGCGAATCAATTCGTGTGGAACACCTACACAAATACCGTCGGGACCAATACTCAAGTGGGAAATCTCTTTGCCAATTCGGTGCTCCTTCAAGACATCAATGCGGCGGGAGGGCTCACCTGGACGAGCAACGCACCCTCGGCTGTGGTGTATATTTCCTACGGGTCTCCTCTCCCTGTTTCGCAATATTCTCTCAGCGGCATAAGTCCCAGTGCCACCGTCGATCCCAGCTACCACATCCCCTACACCACCGTGGAGCTCACATACTACGGCAACAATGCCAACGATCAGGGAGATATCACGGCGATTAACTATTTTACCGCACCGGTCAGAGTCAGCAACTACGCATCCAGCAACGCGACCGGCACCCCTCTGGCAACTGTCGGGTTTAATCCCTCCGCGCCCGCCACCGCGGCGATGCTGACCCAGTTTCAGGCCGTCACCGGAGGGGCCACCAATACGATTCTCTCGAACACAAACGGACAGATCACCCGCGTGCTGGGCCCCACGCAGTTCGGGGCGGGGCAGCCGAACGCCGCGGATTTCGGCGGATTCACGAACTTCTCCGGCTACTTCGGAAGCCTGAGCAACACGACCACGGTTTTCAGCAACCAGAGCGGCTACAACACCGTCCAAACCCCGGGCACCAATGTCGCCTACACCAATGCCAACGTCGTCTTTGTTCTCACCAACCAGGTGAGCAGCACGACGAACGGATATGCCTTCACCGCCACCGGCCAGATCACAACCACGAAGATCGGCTACGCGGTCGGCGGCACGCCGATCAGCACCAATGTCAACGTCAGCAGCAATGTGGTTTTTTCAGTCACTCCCGGCCCGGGAGAATCCCTGCTGGCCGCCGCATTCACCTACTACGGGGACTACTCCCCCGGCACCAACATCACGCTGGGGGGGGCGGGCTGGGCGAACTTCACAACCAACATCGCCGGGTTTGTTGATGGCGGAAACAACCCGGCCGCGAATATTGTCCGCGCCCAGATTCCGGGCGAACTCTCGGCGGGCTACAGCGCGGGATTCCCGGGAAGCACGAACACCGTGGCGCAGTTCGGATCCACGCCACTGGGGGAACTCCCCAGCGGAGACTGGTGGAACCTCAACCCCATCGTCGCATTTTCCGATGTCCAGTCCACGAACGGCTTCTTCAATGAGTATGCGAACATCATTTATCAGAACTCCACCAATTCCGTGTATGGGATGACCTACAGCGATCGCTTCAACAACGGATCGCCCTATGTCAGCGCCGCCCCTTCGGTCGGCAGCTGGCTGATCGAGCTCGGGGATCCCCTGCACGCCATTCCCGAGCCCACGTTTGCCGTGGCAACGATTGTCTTCTTCATCGGGTTCGCCGCTTACAAGGGCCGTGTCCGCAGGAAGAAGATCTGAGCGTTCGAGACGGAACGAAGTGCGGCCGGACGCGACGGGAAACGGATCCCGCCTGCTTGACGGGAGGTTCCTTTCCCACTCGAATGCCGGAATGAAAATGCCGTCATGAGCGCGGGACGCCGGCAGCCCGCAGGAGGAGCTTTCGACCGGAACGACCTTGCCGCAGGCGGCGCGGCGGCCCTGCTGAGTTTCGCTGTCTATTTTTGGACGGCCGCGCCAAGCGTCACGCTCCTCGACTCCGGGGAATTCATCACGGCGGGCCAGCAGTTCGGGGTCCCGCATCCGACCGGCTACCCGCTGTGGACGATCCTGGCCTGGCTGATCCACCTGCTGCCGTTCGGAAATGATGCGTGGAAGATCAACCTTCTGAGCGGCATCTGCGGGGCGCTTGCGGTCGGGCTTGTGGCGGCGCTGTGCCGGAGTTCCCTGCGCTGGATGCTTCCTGATGCGGTGAATAGGACCGGGAGGCTGTCAACGATCGCGGCGCTCACGGGCGCGTGGCTTTTTGCGTTCAGCCAGTCCATGTGGTCACAGGCGGTCATCGCGGAAATCTACACCCTGCACGCCCTGCTGATCGGACTGACGCTGGCGGCGACCTGCGCCTGGCTCCGCCGCCCGCAGAGCCTCCTGCTGCTGCTCTCGATTTTCTTTTTCCTCTCGCTGGCATTTTCCAACCACCAGCTGACGCTTGCGCTCGCGCCACTCCCGTTTTTGGCGGTGATCCTCGTCCGGCGGCGGATCTTCTGGGATCTTGTGGTCGCTGCGGTGCTGACGGCTGAGCTTTTCTACCTGGCCCTCGCCGTCCTCTCCCAGGATCCCCTGGTGCTGAGGACCGCGATGCGGGTATTCTACTGCGTGGCCGCCCTGACCGCGATCTACGTGGTGCTGCGGAAAAACCGTGTGAGGTGGAGGCTCATCGCCCTGCTGCCGCTTGCGGTTGTGCTGGGGCTGTTGCCCTATGCCTACATGCCGTTCGCCTCCTCCACGAATCCCCCGATGAACTGGGGATACACGAGGGATGCGAAGGGATTTTTCTACTCCTTCAACCGCTCGCAATACAGCGGAAACCTCACGGATCAGAGCCTGCGGGTCCTCGGGCCGCTCGTCGGCGTTCCCAGAAAAACGGATCTCATCCCTCACGGACCGCCCGCCCCGGCAATCCAGAAGCCGGCTTTCTCGTTCGAGCACTGGAAAAATTGGGCGGGCTTCTTTTTTTGGCAACTCCTGAAAAACTTTACCCCGTTCAGCGCCCTCGCGTTGCTTGCGGCATTTGGGCTGGTATTCCGCGTGTCCGATCCCCGGCACCGCGCCTGGCTGGCCGTTATGTTTTCGGCATTTGGGCTCGCCGCATTTCTCCAGCCCCTGCTCGATGATGCGGGCACCGACGCCAGCGGCTGGTGGCTCCAGATGCCCTACCATGCCCACACGAACCTGATTTTTGGCTTGCTCTGCGGAACCGGTTTTTTTGTTTGCTTTTCCCTGCTCCTCGCGCGCTTTCCCGGCTTCCGTCACGCCGCCTGGCTGCTGCTCCTGCTGCCAGGCGTGCCGCTGGTCAAGAATTACGACGCGGCCAGCCAGCGGGATCATTGGTTCGGATGGCAGTTCGGCCACGACATGCTGAAAGATCTTCCGAAAGGCAGCGTGGTCATCGGCGGCACCGATCCCGGACGCTTTGTTTCCACCTACATGATCTTTGGCGAGAGCCCCCAGGCGGGTGCGGTAAAGCGGGATCCCGCGTTCGATCGCAGCGACCTCTACATCATCACGCAGAACGCGCTCGGCGATCCGTTCTACATGCAGTATCTTCACGACCACTACAGCAGCGGAAGACCGCAGGTTAAAAACGGGTTCGAGCGCTGGCTCGGGCGGGAACACACCTACCCGGAAGGATTCCTGGTGCTGCCAAACCCCAGGGAGGTGGAAAAGGCCATCGTCGCCGCGGCGACCCCCGACCGCAACACTGGCAAGCGCCTCGAAGCGGTTGACGGGCTCCTCGCCTTCAGCGCCGTGCTCCATTGGATCTGGAACCAGAACCGGGATGCCCATGACTTCTTTGTCGAGGAAAGCTTCCCGATCGAATGGACCTACGACTATGCCATCCCCCATGGCCTCGTCTACCGGATGAATAAAACCAAACTGGAAAAAATTCCGGACGAGGCGGTCAAAGCGGACTTTTCCTTCTGGGCGGATTATAAAACGCGCCTGCTCGATGATCCGAATTTCCGTGCGGATTTCGATGCGCGGCGATCGTTTTCCAAATTGAGAAGCACGGCGGGGAATATCTACAGGCACTGGAAAATGTTCCCCGAGGCCGAGCGGGCCTACAAGGACGCGCTGGACCTCTGGCCCTGCGAGGGAGGTTCGCTCAACGCGCTCATGCTCCTCCAATGGGAGCGCGGCGAATTTGACGGGATCCTGAAATATCTCGGGCGGGCGGCACAGGAGGACCCGAATGGAGCGGCCTGGCGGGAGATCCAAGGCCACGCCCTCAAGCGCAAAGAGATTCAGGGGGCGATCCGGTCTCTGGAGTCAACCCTTGAGGCGCAGCCGAAAAACCGTGAGGCTCTGAAAGAACTGATCGCGCTCTACAGGCAGGTCGCCGAAACCAGCAAGTCCGGGGAGTGGCTGGACAAAGGGCTCAAACTCCACCGGGACGATCCGGATTTTCTCAGGTTCGCCATCGCCTACTTCCAGCTCAGCAACAAGCCTCTCGACTCGCTTGCCCCCGCGCAGAGACTTGTCGAAATCGAGCCGACCTTCTATGAAAACCATTATCTGCTCGCCCGGGCCTGGTATCTGCAGACAAATACCGCGGAATTCTACACCGCCGCCGCGAAAGCCGCCGCTCTCGGCGGGCCTGCCGCCCGCGGGAGGATCCGGCAGGATCCCTGCTTCAAGCCGCTTCTCAGCGAGCCGGAATTTCAAAAACTCACGGAGCCGGAGTCGGCCACCCGTTAACTGTCCCGATATCTCCCATGCCTGACGAACAACATTCCGAAAAAAAACTGCAGCTTCCGCCCCCGGTTCCGGAGCAGACGGGAAATCCGCGGAATGCCGGCCAGGGACCAGCAGGGGGAAAGCGGCCCGAGGTTTCCGGCTCCAAGGGCGGATTTCTCCCAGCGATGGCACTCAGGCACCCCAAGCGGAAAGTTTTCGACCCGACGGTGCCCCCGCTCGGGGAAGGAGTTGCGAAGGCGGTTCCGCAGGCCATGGATCCCAATGCAGACTGTGAGCCCGAGGGCTGGGAGTCAGCACCACCGGAACCGGAGACCGCCGGAACGCCACCCCGTTTCGACAGTCGGCGCATCAGCTGGTTCTTGCGGACGCTGGGGCAGGAAAGAGTTCGGGTGGACCATGCCTTTCTCGCGATCATCGTCCTGGTCTGCGCGACCGCGATTTTCTCCTCGCTCACCGCTTGGAAGCTTGGGGCGGATGCCGGAGTAAAGCGGCTGATCGGGGAGCAGACAAAATCCGACGTCGTGGTTGCTCCGGATTATTTTGAGCGGCTGAACAACGCCTTTGAGAATTTGCGCGCAGGAAAGTCCGGCGAGGCCCTGCAGGTGTTTCAAGAGCTGGAAACCCGGAATCCCGACGTGGCATCGATGTCGTATCTCGTCGCGCTGGCGGCCATGCGCAGCGGAGATGTCGCTCTTGCCGGGGAACAGGCTGCGCTAAGCATCCGCAAACGGGAGAAAGTCTCCGACGCGATCGCCCTCCAGGCCTTGATCCAGGCCAGGAAAAGCGGGGGTCCGAAAGCCCAGAAGTTCGCCGACAACGACCTGCGCTCGGAGCTTGTTCTCAAGCAGGCGATCCTGGCGGACGTCTCAAACCCCCTGCCCATGATAGAACTGTCCGCACTCCTTCGGGAGCACGGAAAAAATGACGAAGCGCTGGAGGTTCTGCGGGCGACACGATCCCGGGTCCAACCGGTCGATCTGATTCCGTTCGTCGATGCCACAGTCCTTCTGGCAACCCTCCAGTCCTCACCCGACGGGGATCTGGCGGTGGCGGGCGATCCGGACAAGAATCTGGCACCGGCATTTTCCGCAGCCTACATCGCCATGCGAAAAGGCCGCTTTGACGAGGCTGCAAAAATATTGAATTCCACCAGAACCCGGACCGACCCCGCTCTCTTCCGCTACCTCATGAACGACCAAGCCATCCGGCTCTATTCGCGGGAACCGCAACTGAGAGAGTTTTTCTACTGAGCAGCGGGCGCAGTCACCGGGGCACGACACGTGAAGTTCTCGCACTCGTAGAGCGCGGGCATTCCTCCGATCATTTTCATTTCGCGGATCGCGGGCGAACACTGCGAAAACCTTTCCACCGCCTCCGGTGAGTCGAGGAGGATCGTTGCCGTGTGCGGACGGAAGGTTTTCGTAAGCGGGCGCAGCAGCGGTTGAGCCGCGGCACGATCACCGGCAATGACCGACTGGGCGGGAGGGCGAAGGGCCAAATCCAGGGCAACGAGCATTTGCGGCACTGCGGAAGGGGCGCGGGCCATTTGCACCGCATGCGACGCGAGGATTTTGCACGCCCTCTCCTCCATGGAATCGTCGTGGAGCATCCGGCCCAGGCGCAGGAGGTTCAGCGCGCTGATCGAGTTTGCGGACGGCTCCGCGCCATCGTGGTCCTCCTTCATCCGCAACGGCACGAGCGGATCTCCGGCCCGGCTGCTGAAATAGGAATCCTCATCCCAAAACAGTTCGTCCTGACGCTTCTGCAATTCCGTCGCCAATCCGATCCATCGCAGGTCGAAGCCGGCCTCGTAGAGGTCCAGCAAGCCCTGGATGAAAAACGCGTAATCCTCCGCGAATCCCCGGATCTCCGACGGGGAGCCGCGCCACGAGCGGAGCAGGTCGCCGCCGACAAGAAGCCGGCTCAGCACAAACTCCGCGGCACGGGTTGCCGCTTCGAGATGCCGCGCGTCATCCAGCGCCGCCCCGGCTTTCGCAAACGCCGAGATCATCAGCCCGTTCCAGGCTGTCAGGATCTTGTCGTCCAGATGCGGGCGCGGACGCCTGGCGCGCAGGTCGAACAATATCCTCCGGCTTTCCGCAAGCGATGAAGACTCCGCAACACCCGCTTCGTGCAGAATATTTTTCCCGGCAAACTCCCCCTGCGGATCACTTCCGTCAGGCGCGTTGCCATCCGCACGAACGCCATAGTGATCGCAGAATTCCCGCGCCGCCACGGAACCCAGCGCGTCCTCGATCTCCTGTCGGGCCCAAACATAGAACGCCCCCTCCGCATGCGCACTGCTTCCGGCGGCGATCACGCTGTCGGCATCCTCGGCGGAATAGAATCCGCCTTCCGGGTGGGTCATATCGCGCAGCACGTAATCGAGCGTAGTCCGCAGGGTGGATTCGAAAAACGGATCTTTCGTGATCTGCCAGGCCTCGGCCAGCGAGATGGCAATCTGGGCCTGATCATAGAGCATCTTTTCAAAATGAGGGACATGCCAGAAGCGATCGACCGAATACCTGTGGAACCCGCCGCCGAGCTGGTCGCGCATGCCGCCTCGCGACATCGCACGGAGCGTCACCAGCGCCATCCTCCGCGACTCTTCGCCGCCACGCAGCAGAAGATTCAATATCGAAGGGCGCGGAAATTTCGGGGCGCCGCCGAATCCCCCGTGCTCCTCGTCATGCGCCTGCGCAAACGCCGCATGGGCACCCTCAATCCATGCGGACTGCAATTCGCTTTCCGGGGACCGCGAGACGGACGCCTGGCGCAGCCCGCCCATCACCCGGCCCGCCTCGGATTCGATCCGCCCCCGGTCGTCGTGCCACAGCTTTTCGATCTGCTGGATGATCTGCGGAAACCCGGCGCGCCCGTAACGGTCCTCCGGAGGAAAATACGTCCCGCCGAAAAACGGATGCCCCTCGGGCGTGAGCCACACGCTCATCGGCCATCCGCCGCCGCCCGTGGTCGCCTGGACGAATGCCATATACACCCGGTCCACATCCGGCCGCTCCTCGCGGTCGACCTTGATATTGATGAACGCCCGGTTCATCGGTGCCGCGATCACCGGATTTTCAAAGGACTCGTGCGCCATCACGTGGCACCAGTGGCAGGTCGAGTAGCCGATCGATAAAAAGACCGGCTTGCCCTCCGCACGCGCACGCGCAAACGCCTCCTCCCCCCACGGCATCCAATCCACCGGATTGTCTTTGTGCTGGAGCAGATAGGGCGACTTTTCGAAGGCCAGGGCGTTTGACATGCCCCCCCATACGACGGCGCCCGGATTTCTGCAATCGGGGATGTGGAAACCCAGGCCAGCAGGACGCCGCAGGCGAACCCCGAACGCGCTCCATTGACAATCAGATTGTATGATATATGATAACGTCATCATGAGGACGATTGTTGATTTGCCGGAGGAACAAGTGCGCGGTCTTGACTTGTGGTGTCAGCGGGAACGGATTTCCCGAGCCGAGGCTGTTCGGCGCGCTGTTCGCGATGCTCTTTCAACCCGGAATTCCAGTCCCCGCGCGGATGCTTTTGGTGCGTGGGCCGCCAAGAAGATAAACAGCAGGGAATATGTCGAGTCACTCCGTGCCGAATGGGATAAATGAAAGCGGTCCTGGACAGCGATGTGCTGATTGATTTTCTCCAAGGGGACACACGGGCTGCGGAGGAGATCGAACGTTACGATGACCTCCGTTATTCGGTGATCTCGTGGATGGAAATTATGTGCGGAGCAGACACGGAGTCGGAAGAAGCAGCCGCCAAGAGGCTTCTGGAGTCCATGCGAATCGTTGAACTCTCCTCGCGAGTCGCGCATCTTGCTGTCGAGGCGCGAAGAAAGCACCGGCTCAAACTTCCCGACGCCGTGATCTGGGCTACGGCAGACAGCGAAGGCTGCATCCTCGTCACTCGGAACACGAAAGACTTCGATAAAGATCATCCAATGATTCGGATCCCCTACTGATTTCCTTCCCGCCCTCGACGCTTGGCCCGTTGAAGGCGAAGCCTTCTTTACTGGGCCTCGACGTTCGTCCCTCGTCAGCCTTCAAGCTTCCGGTCCTTGCTTTCCCCTGCCGGTGAGACCAGCTTTCCCTGTCATGAGCTACGCTGAAATTGAAGCGCAACTGGACCAGATGCCGCCGGAGGAACTCCGCCGCATTGCTTTGAAATCGTGGACGACATTCCAGGCGAAGGAAAGTGGTGGTGTCAACGAATGTGACGAGTTTGACCCGCAGCTCCTGAGTGCACTGGACGAGGCGATTAGGAGCGCCGACGCGACCCCGGATCAAGGGCATTCTGCACGTCAGGCACGCACCCGATTGCAAGAATGGATTTCAAGGTAATTTTCAAGGACACGTTTCTGGACGACCTTGAACGACTGGTTCGGTGGAGCCGGCTATAACCCCACCGCAGCGCTCAAGTTGGGTGAACGGATCATCCAAGATGGTGAAAACCTCACTTTCTTTCCCGAACGCCATCCCAAAGTCCGGCAGCGACCAGGAATCAGGCGATATGTTGTCGGCAAATACTACAAAGTGTTCTACCGGGTGCATTATGAGTCACGAACCGTGGAGGTGCTGCGTTGTTGGGATGGTCGGCGTGAGTCCGACCCCATCTTTTAGCAACGCTGCATTTGACATGGCGGGCTTTTCCAAGAGGGACAGACTGCCTTTCCTGACTCCGAGATTCGCACGCGCCCCCATATTCAGATGCGCTGATTTGGGGGTTGAAGCCTCTGCGGAGAACCCCTACGATTCTCCCCGACTACTCCGCGAAGCGTCCCGCGGGCGCTTGCGCCCCGGCTCCAACTTCCGGGTTCTGATATCCGCCTTTCCTTTATGCTGTCCGCGCTTGCTCCAGAACTCATCCTTGTCATCACCGCGCTGGTGGTCCTCGGATTGGGGGTTTCCACGCCCGGCACCAGAGCCGCCATCACGGCCGCGACCATCCTTGGCGGGCTGGTTGCCGCAGCCGCCGTGCTCGTCCTCCCGGTGGATGGAAACTTCTTGCATGGAATGGTCGTCCTCGACCCGCTGGCCCGGATTTTCAAGCTCGTGATCCTCGCGCTCGGCCTGGTCGCCGTTGTTTTCGCCTCCGACTCGTTTCCGGGAATCCACCTCGCCGAATCCCTCGCCCTGATCCTGTTCAGCACCGTCGGCATGATGCTGCTCACCGGGACGGAGGATCTCCTCATGATCTTCATCGCGCTCGAGCTGACAAGCATCCCGCTTTATGTCCTGGCCGCCTTCGCCAAGGAAAGCCGATCATCCGCCGAGGCCGGGCTGAAGTATTTTCTCATCGGCAGCATCTCCGCCGCCTTCCTCCTGTATGGGCTGAGCCTCATCTACGGGGTCACCGGCAGCACCAGCCTCGGTGTCATCTCGAATGTTTCCGGCGTGGCCGATCCGCTCCTGATCGCCGGCATAGTTCTCACGCTCGCCGGCTTTGCCTTCAAAGTCGCCGCCGTTCCATTCCAACTCTGGGCGCCGGATGTTTATGAAGGCGCCCCCACAGCCGCCGCAGCGCTCATCGCCTCGGGCTCGAAAGTCGCCGGCATTTTCATCCTCGCCAAGCTCCTCACCTGCGGGCTCGGACACTGGGCGGGATCGGCCGGATGGGGGCAATTCCTGCCGGGCTGGGCGCCCGTGCTCGCGCTCATGGCCGCCGCGTCGATCGTGCTCGGCAACGTCACCGCGCTCGTTCAATCCAACGTCAAACGCCTCCTCGCCTACTCGGCCATCGCCCACGGCGGATACCTTCTCCTCGGGCTTTGCTCCGCCAGCCAGGAGAGCCTGACCGCGGTTCTGTTTTACGTCGTCATTTACGCCCTGACCACCGCCGGGGCCTTCGGGGTCGTGGCCATCGTGGAAAAGCAGCGCGGCGGATCCCGGCTGGACGATTTTGACGGGCTGGCAAAATCCTCGCCCGTGCTCGCGCTCTGCCTGCTCGTGTTTTTGATCTCCCTGGCAGGGATTCCGCCGCTCGCCGGATTTTTCGGAAAGCTCTACCTGTTCACATCGGCTCTCGCGAACGGCAACCACCTCTGGCTCGTGATCCTGGCCGTCGCGATGAACGCTGTTTCGCTCTACTACTATCTCATCGTCCTCAAGCACGCCTTCGTCCTGCCCGCGCGGGATGACGCGAGCCCCGCTGCCGCTCCGGCCTCGAGGGCACTCGTCCTCGCCCTTGCCCTCTCGGTCCTGGCGCTAGGCCTCGTCCCGAACCTCCTGCTCACATCGCTCAACAAGGACCAAACAACAAAAGTCGCCATTTTGACCCACGACAAATGACCAATGACTACCTGCTGCTGACGGTCTTCCTCGCCATCGCGATCGTCTTTCCGTTGATCCCGCTCGCCATGGCCTGGGCCTGGGCGCGGCTGTTCTCGCCCGCGAAGCCCGGTTACGACAAGCAGAGCAGCTACGAATGCGGCATCGAGTCCACCGGGCCCGCTCAGATCCAGTTCCAGTCCCACTACTACCTCTACGCGCTCGTCTTCCTCGTCTTCGACGTCGAGACCGTCTTCCTCATGCCGTTCGCCGCCGCGTTCCTGAAGCTCCCGGTCTCCGCCTTTCTCGCCCTCATGGTATTCCTGCTCCTCCTCGTCGAGGGACTTGTCTGGGCCTGGGCCAAAGGCATTCTTGCCTGGAAGTAAACTCCCGAAGCCGTGGCACCACGACGGGCCCACGAGGATAAATTTTCCAAAACCGGATAACCCGGGCTATCCTGTCCCCGGCAAGCATTCCGTCCGGCGGCACAAACGCTCATGACACTCCGCTCCTTCACCTGCAACCTGATTCCCGCCTTGTTTTGCGCGGCTCACGCCGCAGGTGCCGAATTGACGATCACGCCGGACATCATCCCGCCCGGCGAATGCGGCCGCTCCCTGCACAAGCCGATGCGGCCGGCCTTCATCACCATCCATTCCACCGACAACCCCGCCCGGAGCGCCAACGCGTTGAACCATGCGCGGGCCATGCGGAGCGGGCTCCGGGCCCGGCACAACCGCTCGCACTTTCTCACATGGCATTTCACCGTGGACGACCACTCCATCTACCAAAGCCTGCCGACCACCGAAACAGGCGAGCATGCCGACTACGAAGGCCCGGGAAACAGGTCGTCCATCGGCATCGAAATGTGCGTGAACCGGGGAAACGACATCGCAAAAACCATCGACCGCACGGCCCGGCTCACCGCCATGCTCATGCGACAATACCGCGTCCCGCTCAGCCATGTCGTGCCCCATATGCACTGGCGCAGGATCCGATTCAGCGACGGGCGGGATATCGGCTGCAAACAATGCCCAGCCATCCTCCTCGACCATGGAAAACCTGGCGCAAAATGGAACGCCTTCCTCGCCAGGGTCGCGGCGTATTCCCGCGGATCCTGACAGTTATAAGTGAGGAGACGAGCGCGAAGGGAACCACCTTCTTTCGTGCGGCAACCACCTTGCCAAGATCCCGCTGGAAGTCGGCCAACTTTCGTTTCGCCTCCGCCTTGTCTGTGGTCTCCAGCGATGCGCGTTTTTGTTTGCCCTCGTGGTTTACGAGTGCATAATACACTCCGTTCGATGAATACCGATAGAGACACGGAACGTCAGTCTTTTGAAACTCCGGCTTTTCAGCCTGTGGGGTTGCTGTCTTCACACGCACAACCTATAGGTTACAAAAACGGGTTGCAAAGGCCTCAAAAGCGCTCCGTAAATTATCTGTAATTACTTCATCTATAACTGATTAGGGGTCTTAGCTCAGTTGGTAGAGCGCCTCAATGGCATTGAGGAGGTCAGGGGTTCGAATCCCCTAGGCTCCACTCTTTAAGTTGCTAGAAAAAGCAACTTACTGGACGATAAAAGTTCACATGCGGGAATCTGTGCTTGTGTCCGGGCAGCCGGGTTGCACCCCGCCTTCGAGCATCTCCCGCAGGGTCTGGAGGAGCGAGGTCGGGCTGAATGGCTTGGTCATGAACACATGCACGTGAAGCCCCTCGGCGGCTTTCCGAATCAGGGTTTGATCCCGCGCCGTAAGCATGACGACCGGAATGGCCGCCCCGTTCGGGAGGCTGCGGATCTGCCGGAGCGTTTCCACGCCGTCCTGGCCGGGCATCGAAAAGTCCAGGATCATGGCGCTCGGCGCGCCGGATTCCTCGATGAAGCGCACGGCTTCCGCGCCGCTTTTTGCCGTTCCAATCTTCACCTCGAGCGGGCGCAGGGTGGCTTGGAGCACGCGGATCATCAGCTCCTGGTCATCAACAATCAGTATGGTGGAAGGCATGGTTTTGTTCAGTGGGTTCGTGAAATCAGGACGACCGTGCGGTCATCAGAGGGAGTTTCATTGCCGGAGAAAAGCGCGACCTCGTTGAGAAGATTGTCGATGGTTCCCCGCGAGGTGAGCGGACGGGAGCGCGTGAGGCTGTCCTTCACTCCCTCCATCTCAAACATTGACCCGTCCGCCGCGGTGGCCTCGACAATCCCATCGGTGTAGAGCAGGAGCCGGTCGCCCGGGAGAAACGGCGTGGAGTAGGATGCATAGGCGCTGTCGTGGAATATCCCCACCGGCATCCCCGCCCCGTCGATCTTGAGAATTTCTCCGCCGGATTTTTGGAGGAGGCTGGCGAGGTGCCCGGCGCTGGCATGGCGGATCTGGCTCCGGTCGGGCGAGATCCACGCGCAGACCATCGTGATAAACATTTCGAGCTTGATCAGATCCCGGCTCATGAGCGCGTTGGCTTTCGTGATGATCTCCCCCGGGGAATCCACGTGCGAAGCGACGATGGCGTGGAGGTTGGTGCGGAGCATGTTGGCGAGGAGGGCCGCGGGCAGGCCCTTGCCCATCACGTCCGCCATCACGCAAAGGATCGACTGGTCCGGCAGAACCAGCACATCGAAATAGTCGCCCCCGGCCTGCAGCGCCGGGCGGCAGGTGCCGTAGAGATCGAGATCCCGCACGGCGGAAAATTCCTGGGGCATCAGCGAGAGCTGGATCTGCGCCGCGATTTCGAGGTCGCGGAGCGCCCGCTCCTCGTCCCCCCGGCGCTTCTGCAGCTCGCCGAGCGTCACGATAATCCCAAGGTATTCCGCCACCATCCGCGCGATCTTCAGCTTCCCCGCATCAAAAAATTGTGATGGCTGCGTGCGACCCATGACAAGCGCACCCCGCCGCTGGTCCTTGAAAAGCACCGGGGCCACGAAACCGCTGATGAGCCCGCCGCTGAGCGGGTCGTCGCCGGGCAGCGAAAAATCCATGGGAAGAGTGATTTCATTTCCGGTGCGGAAGACTTCGGCCTCGGTTCCCTGACCGAGGGGATCAAGAACTGCGGCGGGAGGCTTCAGGCTCCTGCCCCACTGCCGAAGCAACCTCAGTTCGCCGTGATCCTCAAACCGCACGTAGGCGGTCTCGGAACCGGTCACGTCGCACAGCCGCTCCAGGGCGCCGTCCATGAACGCATACATGTCCGGCGCGGTGGCGAGCCACTGCCCGAGGCCGACCATCGTGCTGATCATCTCGTAGCTCGAGACGAGCTCGTCGGTCATCTCGGTGATCGTGCGGTCGGACTCGCCGGGGTTGTAGCTCCACCCGGATTCGGGAAACCGCTTCCGCAGAATGAGGACATGGCACCCGTTCTCCTTCACGTGCAGGAGTTCATCGGTCATCTGACTCATCAGATAATGCCCGCGGCCACTCTCGTCGAACGGATCGTCCGGCAGGGCTGGGGCGTGCTTCCACCCGCCAAAATCCGATGGGTCCATCACGCGCAGCTCCACGTGGTCCGCCCGCAGCGACAGGGTCGCCCGGAAAAATTTTTCCGCCGGCCTGGCGCAGCCGTGAATGACGGCATTGTTGATCGCCTCGGCCGCCGCCACTTCGAAATTATTCAGAAATGCCTCGTCGCCCACGCCATGGTCACGAAGAAACCCCTTCACCCCGACTACGGCTTCGGAAGAATCCTTCAGATCGGGATTTTGGACCTCGAAGCAGCAGGAAAGGTGGCAATTCATGGTTGGGCAGGTTTCGTCATCGCAATTTTCAGCAGGGATTTTTTCGCGAGCCGCTGGCCGGCGCCACCGGCCGCGCCCGCCTGAAAAACCGCGTGGATCCATTCATCCGGCTCATCGGGGGCATGACAGCCATACAAATCTGACAGCGCAAAAACTCCGACCGGCGCGTCCTTGAGTGCGGATTGCGCCTCGGGGGACAGGGCCTGCCAATCCTTCTCGCTGCGGGGCAGGACGCCTGTGAGGCGCAAATTCCCGGCAGCCACCTGCCGGAGCCAGGGCGAGCGGCGCAGGCAGAGCGCGCCCGATGCATAGGTCGGCAGTGTCAGCGGCCGCGAACGGCCGAGCACCACGTTGGTTGGGGCGGGCGGGTTCCCGCCATTGACCCTGCGGGCCAGCCATTCCAATGGTCCGGCGGCCAGCGCGGCGACCATGCGCTCCGCCCAGGAGGGCCTGGTGCTTGCCGCCCCGAGCGAGGAGAGCACGAAATCATCCGCGATCTCGATGCCGACCCCGCGCTCAAAATCCATCAGCAGGCCGCCCTGCGCCGCCATCCGTTTCAATGTCGTATGCGATCCGACATAGGTCTCCGCGCAGACGATCGCTTCCGAGACCTCGACATCTCCGTCAAGGAACACCCCCTGCCCGATGAAGGCATGGGGACCGATCCGGCAGCCGGGGCCGATATTGGCATGGCTGCCGACCCAGCACGGCGGAGTGAATGCGACATCCGGCGCCGCACGGGTGCCCGGGCCGAACCAAATCCCGGGGCGGTATTCGTGGTCGAGGTGGACCATCCCGCTCGCCCTGCGCCGCAAAGCCTCGACCTGAAGCCCATACCATCGCTGCATCAATTCCCTGGCCGACTGAACGGACGTGGGATCGAGCTCGCCGGGAAGCGTGCTCATGACAAAGCAATCCTTCTCCGCACCTCCGCCCGGCTGGGATTGGACCTGTATGGAACGCGACCAGAGGTCCCGCTGATCGAGCCACTGCCGGACCAGATGCGGCCGGTCCACGACCTCGATGCTCACCGACGGCACCCCCTGCCGGACGGCTTCGTCGAGCCAATGCGAGAGCAGCGGCTTTTCGCAAACCGGCCAGAGGATGAACGGCCGCGGCGCTCGCCAAATCGTATCCAGCGCACCCCAGTCGGGGGCGATCAGATGCCAGGGCTTCATCAGTAGGCCCCCTTGCCCATCAGGACGGCCGGAATGGTGAGAAACAAAAGTTTCAGATCCGTCCAGACGCTGCTGGAGCGGATATAAGCGAGGTCGAGCCGCACCTGTCCGGCAAAGTCAATTTCGCTGCGGCCGCTGACCTGCCACAGGCACGTGATCCCCGGCTTCGCCAGAAGCCGCTGCCGCTCCTCCGCGGAATACTCGGCAACCTCCTTGGGAACCGGCGGTCGCGGGCCCACAAGCGACATGTCGCCGACGAGGACGTTCCAGAACTGCGGCAGCTCATCGATCGAATATTTGCGGATGAATTTCCCGACCTTTGTGATGCGCGGGTCATCCTTCATTTTGAAGAGGACACCGCCCTGCATTTCGTTCTGCTCCTTGAGGCGGTCCTTGATGGCATCGGCGTTCACGACCATCGAGCGGAATTTCCACATCGGGAAAAGCTTCCCGCGATAGCCGACCCGGCTCTGCTTGAAAAAGACCGGGCCGCGGTCCTCCCGTTTGATCAGCCCCGCCGTCACCGCAAAAATCGGCGACGCCCCGAGAAGCGCCACCGAGGCCCCGAAAATATCGAGAACCCGCTTGAGGCCGTGCGCGATGAAGAGCGTCATCTTCCAGAGAAAAAGTTTTGTCTGCAGCCGGAGCCTGAGCCGCAGACGTCCGCCTGCGGTGGAACTCCGCACCCAATAATCAATCGCGTAGTCCGGGGGCGGGGTGGATTTTATCGGCGTCTGGTCGTGGTCCATTTTACGGCCGGCTCAACTTTCCTCCGGAGTTTGAAGCGCCGGACAATTCCTCAAGCATGCGCTGAAGATTATCCACATAGTTTGAAAATGAAAAGCTCTGCGATGCGATCTCCAATCCCCGGGCTCCCATCTTTTGGCAGCGCGCCGGATCTTTCAAAAGCCCCCGGAGCGCCCCGCCGAGCACCGAAACATTTCCTGCGGGCACCAGCAGCCCGTTCTCCTGGTCGTGGAGCCAGTCGGGGATCCCCCCGACATCGAAACCGACCAGCGCGCGGGCATGCCGCATCGCCTCGATCCCGACCATGCCGAACGGTTCCTGCCACGCGGATGGCACGGCCACCACCTGCGCAAGGCGGTATTGCGCGGATAGCTCTGCGGGGGACAGGTGCCCGAATATCTCCACTTTCGAAGTCAGGCCGAGCTTTTCGATCAATGCGCGGCAGCGGGCCAGCGCGGATCCACGCCCGGCCAAAGCAAAGCTCCAGTCGCCTTCGAGCCGGTGCAATGCGCGGATGAGCAAATCCACACCCTTGCCCCGGATCACCTGCCCGACAAAGAGGATCCGCCCCGGCTGGAACCCCGCGGCTGACGCGGGCCCGGCATTCTGCGGATCCGGGGGAACCGGCGGAAGGATCCGGATCTTCGCCTCCTCAAATTGGTTTTTAACCAGCTCGCCGCGCATGAACTCCGACGCCACCACGAGGCGGTCGAGCCGGCGGTTGTCCGCAATCTCACGCAGTTTCGCCGACATGCTGGCAAACCGCAGCGGCCACTTCCCGGACCCGCGCTGGATCGTGGCCAGGCAGGGGAAGATGCACGCAGCCGATGCCGGACGCGTGCAGTTTTTTCGCGTGAGCGGATGGTATTTATAGTGCCTCAGGCAGTAGAGCGCGTGGTCGTGCACCATCCGGCCCATGGGAATCCCCAGCTCTCCAAGCGGGACAAAATCCTGGCTGGTGTTCCAATTGTGGATCCAGATCACGTCCGGGGAAATCTCCCGGACGACGTCCACAACCGGACGGGAGGCACCGACGAGCTCGGTGCGCGGGAAAGCCTGGTTCCACCGCTCCTCATCGAGGCCGGTCCGCTCGTGATGGACGAGGATGTTTTCAGCTCCCTTGGCATGCAACGCGGCCGCGGTGGAGAGGACGTTGCTCTCGGCACCACCAAAAGCCCCCAGCTTTTCCTGCAGCCAGCAGATTTTCATGGAATGGGGGTCATGATATTGTTCCGCCGGTTTCGCATTGCAAGGGCCACGCTGAATCCATAGCTTGTTGCCCATGGCTGATGAATTCCAGACAAATGTCACCGGCGGAGTCCTCCACATCGCCGTCAACATCCCCCGGCTCGACGCCAGCTCCTCAGCTGCGCTGAAAAGCCAGCTCAAACCCGAACTCGACCCCGCCGTTCAAAGCGTGGAGGTGGAGTTGGGGAACGTGCAGTTCATCGACAGCTCGGGCATCGGATTTCTTCTCGGCATCTACCGCAAGCTTCCCGGCGATGCGTCGGTTGTCATTCTCCGCAATGTCCAGCCCGGCGTGCAGGCGGTGCTGGAACTCCTGCGTCTCCATCGCGTCTTCCAAGTCGTGTAACCACTCGTCCCCGGATGGGGATTGTTGATTGCCCAACATTCGATGACCGGCCGGAAGTATTTCCCCGAAGAACTTCCCGCTCTCGCGGCGGATCTGGATTCCTATCTGAAGTGGCTGGGCGATGAGGTTGTCGGATTGCCGGGATTCAAGGCCCTCCTCCTTGGCGGCGGCTACGGCCGGGGCGAAGGCGGGATCTGGATCGGCGAAGGAGCCGCACGCCTCTACAACGACCTCGAGTTTTACCTTTTTGCAGAAAATGTCGGCGCTGACCTGCTGGAAAAATGGATCCGCGAAGGCGAGGGCCGCCTGCACATCGAGATCGAGATCAAGGTGCTTCCTGCGGCTGCGTTTGAACGCGCCCGGCCGAGCATGTTCTACTACGATTTGCTGAACGCCTGCATCGTCGTGGCGGGCGATGAGGCTTGGATTCGCTCGCTTCCTCCCGCGCTCCGGAGCTCCGCAGCAATCCCACCTCTCGAGGCCGCGCGCCTGCTGGTCAACCGCGGCATGAGCCTCCTGCGATGCCTGCGCTGGGCGGATGGCGGGATGGAATTGCCGGCCGGGTTTTGCGACCGCATCACGTCGAAGCTCAAGCTGGCCCTTGCCGACGCGGTCCTCTGCTCGCTCGGCCGGTATCACTGGTCGTGCCGGGAGCGAAACCGCCTGCTCGCGGACGTCGCGGATTTTCCGCCGGACTGGGAGCAGCTCATGAAATGGCACGCGGAGGGAGTCGCGTTCAAATTTCATCCGCGCCATTCCGGCCAGGCACCCGCAGATTGGCAGCAACCCCTCGGCGACCTCCGCGCGGCATGGCTCCGGACATTCCTCTGGGTCGAATCCCGGAGGCTCGGGACTGGCTTCGCCTCGCCGCAGGACTACGGGAATTTTGCCGGTCGGATTTTCCCCGAAGAATCCCCCGCATCCAACTTTCTGCGCCAAGCGCGGGATCTTGCCCGCAGCGGCCGCGTGGCATGGACGGGATCCGACCACCCGCGCTCGGCGGTCTGGAAGTCGCTCGCCCTCCTGCTCGATCCGGACCGCACGGAAACATCCATTGAAGCTGCGGCCCGGCTGCTCCGGAGTCCCGGGGGGGCTGCCGCCGAGGTCGAAGAGCGCTGCCGCGAGGCATGGAAGAACTACCCCTGACCACCATGAAAATCGTTCTCGGAATTCTGGCATGGAATGAGGAATCCTCGATCGCCGCCACCATCGGCAGCCTCGAATGCCAGAGCCTTCTCAAGCTCGCCGATGACCGGAGTTTCCTTGTGGAGATCCTTGTTGTGCCGAACGGATGCAGCGACCGCACGCCCGAGGTGGCCGCGGCCGCGCTGAAAAAGCTCACCGACGCCTTTCCATTGGTGAAAGGTCGCGTCGAGCCGCTGCGCGAGGGTGGAAAATCCAATGCGTGGAACGAGCTGGTCCACCGCCTCTCGCCGCCGGATGCCGACTATTTTCTCCTGCTCGATGCCGACATCGAACTCCTCACGCCGGAAACCCTCGAGCACATGTGGCTCGCCCTCGAAAAAACCCCGCATGCATCGATCTCGACCGACCTTCCGGTCAAGCATCTCGCGAAGAAAAAAAATCTTAATCTGCTCGACCGCCTGCTCCTCGGCACCGGATCCATGACCCAGGCAGCCCCGGGCCAGCTCACCGGCCAGCTCTACTGCGCGCGCGCCGCATTTCTGCGGCGGGTCTGGATTCCGCGCGGGCTCATCGTGGACGACGGTTTCATCAAGCAGATCCTCTGCACCGAGGGCTACAGCCAGCCGGTGGACAACTCCCGGATCGTTCGCGCCGAGGGGGCCAGCCACCTCTTCGAGTGCTACACGAAATTCCGCGACATCTGGAACCACCAGATCCGGCAGGCGACCGGGCACACGCTCTACACGTATTTCACCGCCTACGTGAGGCGGGAGATTCCCGAGCGGCCGGTCTTTGATGCGCTGCTGAAATTGTCCCGTGACGATCCGGAATGGTTCGTGCGGGAGATCCAGTCCACGATCCGGAGCCGCGGCTGGTGGGTGATGGACACGCCCTCGCTGATGATGCGCTGGCGGCGCGTGCGGTTTGCCAAGGGGGCCGCGAAGCTGAAGTTCCTCGCCATCGCAGCCGCAGCAACCCCGTATGACCTGGCTGTCTTTTTCGCATCCAACGCCCGGCTGAAATCCGGGCTGGGCAAAGGCCTCTGGAAAGACACCCGCACCACCACGCTCACATGAAACAAAAAACCGCCCTCTGCACGATCGTCGTCGGCGCTCCCTACCTGAAGGCTTTCGACCAATACTCCCGCAAGCGATTTGAGGATTACGCGAAACGCCACGGCTATGACCCGATCATCCTCACCGAGCCGGTGCGGGATCTCCCGGGACGGAAATTCACGTGGCAGAAGCTCTGCCTGCCCGACCTGCCTTGGTGGCGGGACTATGCCCAGGTTGCGTTTATTGATGCAGACATCATCATCGCGCGCGATGCCCCGGCGCTCCCGGTGATTCCCGAAGGAAAAATTGCCGGAGTCCCCGACAAGCTCCCCTACCAGATCAACAGCGGGGTGCTGGTGTATCATCCGGACGACGCGATCAAATCCCTTTTTGACGAGGCCCTGCTCGACACCGATCCGTTCTGGGACCAGCGCGCGCTGAGCCGCGTGATGCTCTACCGCCGGATGGAGAAGCTCCTCGACCGACGGTTCAACCGGCAGTTCTATTTCAACTGCTGGAGCCTGTGGGGCTCGCTCTTCCGGCGCCAGTGGTTCTACCACGCGTGCCACGGGAAAATCAAACTGCCCTTCATTTCCAATTGGCTAAGGTTCACGTTTCGCTAAGCGTCGCCCTCTGCGCGGCCGGCTGGCTTTTTTGCGCAAGGGCGGAGCCGTTGCCAAAATCCTCTTCCGGATCACTGGAGGGACCGGCGCTGTCCGGTCCCACTTCTTCAATGGACGACACGGCGGTCGCCCCTCCACTTCGGAAAGCTATGTCGGCAGATGCGCTATTTCCAACACCCGTTGCGCTTCCGGCACCGGGTGATGCCGGCCTGAGGGTTCTCACGCCTGCTCTTTTGGAAATCCGTGCGATCAGTTCGCGATCGGACGCTCCGATGCCGGACCCTATGGCCTTCGCGGTGAACTCGGCCGGCAAGCCGGTGGCCGTCACGGAAACCGGGCTGCGCCGGATTCCGATTTATGCCGGATATTGGAGGGCGGATCTGCGCGTGATGACGCAGGTGTTTTTGAAACTTGCGGAGCCTTTGCCTGATGGCGCCAAGGTCAAGGTCAGCGACCTGCAGGGCTCGCTCTGGCCATCGGATCGGCCGTTTTGGGCGGTTGCGGATTCCTCGCGGATCTCTCCGGCGATCCACTTCTCGCGGCTCGGCTATGTCCCGGGCGCACCGAAGTTTGCATTCGTTTCCTATGACCTCGGAACCCTGGGCGAAATCGATCTGCCCTCGAAGCCCGAAGCCAGGCTTGTGGACGCCGCGGGCAAGGTCGTCTTTCAAGGGCCGCTCGAAATTCATCCGGACAAGGAATGGCGCTGGCACCAGAAGGTCTGGCGGTTCGACTTTTCCTCGTTTCAAACCCCTGGCGACTACTTTCTCGAAGTCCCCGGCCTCGGCAGAGCCGGGCCGGTCAGCATCCGCGACAGCGCCGCCGCCGCGCCCGCCCGCCTGCTGGCCCTGGGACTTTACCACCAGCGCAGCGGATATGAAAAGGCTCCTCCATTTACGCGGTTCGCCCACCCGGCATCGCACACCCGGCCGGCTGAGATCCCGACGGAGTCCGCCGAGTTTCAAAAAACGAACAAGCACATCGCGGCGATGGCGGACAAGAACACAGAAAACCAAAGTGCTCCGGTCCTGAACTCCGTGGGAAAGTCGCTGTATCCGTTTGTCAAAAGCGGCAGCGTGGATGTCAGCGGCGGCCACTACGATGCCGGGGACTACAGCAAGTATGTGATCAACTCCGCGCAGCTCATCCATTCGCTCGTGCTTGCCGTGGACCATTTTCCCGGCGTGGCGGAGATTGACAATCTGGGCCTGCCGGAAAGCGGGGACGGGGTTCCCGATGCGCTCCAGATTGCGATGTGGGAAGCGCGGTTCCTGCTCAAGATGCAGGATGACGACGGCGGTTTTTTCTTTTTGGTCTATCCTAAGGGCCGGGCCTACGAGCTTGATGTGCTTCCGGAACACGGCGACCCGCAGGTCGTCTTTCCAAAGAACACGGCCGCGACGGCCGCCTGCACCGGGGCTCTGGCCCAGCTCGCGGGCTCGCCCGCATTGCTTCGGCACGATCCCAAACTGGCAGGCCAATGCCTCGCCGCCGCGAAGAAGGGCTATGGATTTCTCGAGGCGGCCATCGCAAAGCACGGCTTCGACGGCAGCTACCAGACGATCAGCCACTACGGCAATTTCCACGCGCACCGTGATGAGCTCTGCTATGCCGCAGCAGCGCTCTTCGCCGCGACCGGAGACAAAAAATTCGAGCGGGACCTCATGGGCTGGTGGCCGGACCCTCTCGACGGCAGAGACAAAAAGTGGGGCTGGCTCCCGATGTATGAATCCTACGGCTCGGCCGCGAGGGTCTATGGGCTAGCGGAGGAAATCCTGCCGAAGGGCACATGCGATCCGGACTACCTCGCCAAAATGCAGGAGGCGCTCCGGCTTGCCGCCGGAACCCACTTGAAACTTTCCGATGCGAACGCCTATGGAATTCCGCTTTCGCTATCGTCGAAGCGGCGCGCCCAGGTCGGATGGTTCTGGGCGATGGATCCGGCGATGGATGCGATCTGCGCCATGATCTTGGAACCGGATTCGCAGAAGCGGAACGACCTCTCCCGCGCGGTGGCCATGTGGTCCGGATACGAGGCTGGAGGAAATCCCATCGACCGCACGTTCCTGACCGGCAGCGGGCCGGTCTGGCGCCGCGAGGCGGTGAACCGGATTTCGCTCAACGACGACCGCCACCTCGCCGCCCCGGGAATCCCGATCGGCAATGTCGTCTCGACCCCGGATAACCTCCGTGCCTACCAGATCGACGGAAAAAGCGGGCTCCGGAAGCTGTTCTTTCCCCCGCTCGACCAATTCGCATTTTATGACCGTTCGCTCACCGACGCCTACAATGTCAAAGAGGAGTGGAGCGTGGCCACCGGGGCAAAGATCCTCGCGGCCCACCTGTTTCTCATGGCGCAAACGGAGGAGGCCCGCAAACCCTGGAAACCACAGGCGATCCGGATCGTCGGCCTGCCTGAGAAAATTCGCGCGGGCGACCGGGTCACTGCCCGGCTCGCACTGCCGCCGGAGCTGAACCGCGAGGGCGCGGAAATCATCTGGGAGTCGCCGGGCACCGAGCCCGCATACGGCCCGGAATTTTCTCTCGAGCCAAAGGTGGCGGGCGACAGCCGGATCGAGGCGGAGATCGTCTGGCCCGACGGGCGCAGGATCTCCGCCGTTCAGCCGTTCCGTGTCATGGAACGCTGAGCGCCCACGGCAACAAGCTCATTCGCTCGCCGCATAAAAAAGGACGGCCCTTCGTCTGAAGGACCGTCCTTTGTAAAATTTTGCCCCGCTTATGCCGTTCTGAAGCATTTCCCGTTCCCTCGATATAGGGTGGATGACCGCCTGCCCTGCGCTCTGACTTCCAATGAAGGCCTGTCATGGCGCCGGGAGCCTAGCCTCCGGGTTTGTTTTAATTATCGGTTCGGGAGTTTACTTCGTTTAATCGCGAACACAGTAGGGCAAATCTGATGCGGCAGGAGGACAGTTTTCGTGTCCCTCCACCGCGAAACCCGTAAATTTTTGGAAAGAACTATTCTCGGAAATCTACCCCCAGGCGCTCTTTCAATCCTGCTTTCAAGCGGTCCGTGGTGGCGTTGACTTCCTCTGTTGTCAGAGTCCTCTCGCCGGCCCGGAATGTCAAGGAAATTGCGAGCGATTTCCGGTCGGCAGGAAGATTTTTCCCGGCGGGATCCGTGAACAGATCGAACAGCGAAACCGACTCGAGAAGCGGCTCGTTTTGCGCGAGCACGGCGGCCCGGACATCGCCGTAGGCAAGGCCCAGCGGGGCAATGAGGGCGATATCGCGCGTGGAGCCGGGGAATTTCGGCAGCGGCTTCATCGCACCCGCAGCATCCCATGCGCGCATCCACGCCCCGGTGTGAAACTCCGCGGAGACGATGTCCGCAGCGGCGTCGAGCCTCCGGGCTTCGGCAGGATGCAGGGTTCCAAGAATTCCGATGCGGATCCCGTTCTTGAAAACCTCAAGCGCCGCCCCGAACGGGAGCGGAGGATTCGGGAGAGGAACAAAGTCCCCGTCGCTCAAATCCGCAAATTCCGCCACCGCTCCCTTGAGGTCAAAAATATCCCAGTTTCTGCGCGTGCCCCCGCGCCAGTCGGATGCGGACAGCGCACCGGTCGCGACCATTGTGATCCGGGATTCCTCGCCAGCTGCGGAGAAGATCCGGCCGCATTCGAAGAGCCGGACCGACGGCGCGCCGAGGTCGAGGTTGCGCTTCAGCGCGGCAAGCAGTCCGGGCAGCAGGCTCGTGCGCAGGCGGGACTGATCGTCGCCAAACGGGTTTTTCAATTCGACCGCGGGACCGAACCACGCGGCTTCGGCGACAGAAACGAGCGTGCTCGTGCGGGCCTCCGAGAATCCCATCCCGACCAGCGCATGCCGGCTCGCCATGACAAAATCATACGCGGCATCCGGCTCGGAGGAGGGAGAAAAAAAGCCTGCGGTCAGGGAGGGGATCCGCTCGATCCCGATGGCCCGGGAGATTTCCTCAATGAGATCGACCTCGCGTGACAGCTCGTGCCGGAATCCCGGAACCGACCACGTCGAGTCGCCGCCGCCGCAGGATTTTTCCAGGCCGATTCCGGACAGCGCCTCCTCGATTTCCTGGTCCGACAATTCGACGCTGAGCAGCGATCTCACGCGCGCATGGCGCAGCGGGATTTCGGTTCGGGCCCAGTGGGTGCCGGCCTCGAGCACGATTTCATCCGCCACCCCACCCGCAACCTGGACAATGAGCTCCGCGGCGCGGGCGGATGCGGACGCCACCATCTCGGGATCGACGCCGCGTTCGAAGCGGTAGCTGGAATCGCTGATCAGCCCGAGCGTGCGCGAGGCGCGCCGGACAAAGGACGGCTCGAACACCGCGCTCTCGAGCAGGATGTCGGTCGTCGTGGCGGAAACCCCGGAATCCTCGCCGCCCATCACGCCGGCCAGCGCGACAGGACGCCTGTCGTCGGCGACCACCAGATAGTCTTCTCCGAGCGTGTAATCTTTCCCGTCAAGCGCGCGGAAGATTTCGCCTTCGGCCGCCCTCCGGATGTGGAGGGCGCCCTCGATCTTCGCCGCGTCAAACGCATGCAGCGGCTGGCCGAGCTCAAAGAGAACGTAGTTGGTCACGTCGACGACATTGTTGACCGGGCGCAGCCCGATCGAAATGAGGCGGTCGGCCAGCCACTGCGGGCTCGGCCCAACCTTCACGCCACGAATCCGCCGGAGCGTATAATACGGGCATTCGTCAGCCTCGATAGAAACCGCCGGACCCGCCGGAGCCATCGCCGGCGCGGGAATCCCCGGGGTCGCAAGCGGAAGTCCTGTGAAGACGCTGATCTCGCGCGCGACGCCGAGATGGCTGAGCCAGTCCGGACGGTTCGGCGTGATCTCCAGCTCGAACAGGACATCCGTCGGAAACTGGTCCGCAATCGGTGAGCCGACGACCGCATCCGCTGGCAAAATCAGCAGGCCGTCCGCGTCTTCCGCCAGCTTCAGCTCCTTCGCGCTGCACATCATGCCCTCGCTCTCGACCCCGCGCAGCTTGCCGGTCTTGATTTTGAAATCCCCGGGCAGGACCGCGCCCGGCAGAGCCAGCGGCACCTTGTCGCCGACCTTGTAGTTCTTTGCCCCGCAGACAATTTGCCGCGGCGTTCCGGACCCGTCATCCACTTTGCAGACGCTGAGCCGGTCGGCATTCGGGTGCTGGGCAGATTCGAGAACCTGCGCCACGACCACCTTGTCAAAGGCAGCGCCGCGCTCCTCGACCGATGCCACCTCGAGGCCGGCACGGCGGAACAGCGCCTCCAGTTCGGAGGCGGGAAGTTGACAATCCACAAAATCGCGGAGCCAGTTGAGCGAAACTTTCATATGCGGTCAGAACTGCCGCAGGAACCGGAGGTCGTTTTCGACGAGCATCCGGATGTCGGGGATTTTGGCGAGGTTCATGGCGAGGCGGTCGAGGCCGAAGCCGAAGGCGAATCCGGTGACGGTTTCGGGATCGTAGACGCGGTCGCCGCGGCGGTCGCAGATCGCCTCGAAGACCGCCGGGTCGACCATCCCGCAGCCGGCGAGTTCCATCCACCGGTCCCCGAGCGCGCCGGTCCGGATGTCGATCTCGTAGCTCGGTTCGGTGAACGGGAAAAAGTGTGGGCGAAATTGCAGGTCGGTGTCCGGGCCGAAAAGCTCGCGGAAGAAAAATTCGAGCGTTCCCTTGGGGTCGGCGAGGCTCACATTTTCCGCCACGTAGAGCCCCTCCATCTGCGTGAATTGCGAGAGGTGCGTGGCATCGACCTCGTCGCGGCGGTAGGCCGCGCCCGGGGCGATGATCCGCACGGGCGGCGGGGTGTTCTCCATCACGCGGATCTGCACCGTCGATGTGTGCGAGCGGAGAAGGCGTCCGTCCGGAAGATAAAATGTGTCCTGCTCGTTCCTTGCCGGATGGTCGGGCGGGGTGTTCAGCGCATCGAAGCAATGCCACTCGGTCTCGATGTCCGGCCCGTCGGCGATCGAGAATCCCATCCGCCGGAAACATTTCACCGCGCGGTCCATCAGCTGCGTGAGCGGATGCAGCGTGCCGGTGGCGGCAAACGTCCCGGGCAGGCTCAGGTCGAGGGACGCGGCCGCGGATGCGTCGGCCTCCTCGAGAAGACGGATCTCCTGAACCTCCAGCGCGGAGGTGACCGACTGGCGGAGGTCGTTCAGGAGCTTTCCGAAGCGCGGGCGGTCTTCCTTCGCGACGTGGCGCATGCCTTCGCTCAGGGCGGTCACCGCACCGCTTTTCCCAAGGAACCGCACGCGCGCCGCATCCAGCGTGGCTGCGTCTGTGACGGCCCCGATGACCTCAAGCGCCTCGGCGCGCAGGACTTCGATTTGATGCTCCATGAAAACAGGAACCAAAGAATGTTAAACCACGGACGACACAGAGAACACGGAGGAAAGGGAACTCATTTGAGAAATCTTTCTAAGATCTCCGAACGCTCCGTGTCCTCCGTGGTTAAGTCTCCGATGAGTTTTTGCAGGCTGGAAGCCTGGGCTCCCCTGGGTCAGGCGGCCTTCTTTTTTGTCGGCTTCGCCGGCTTGGCCTCGAGGGCGGCTTTCGCCTTGTCCGCAATCTGGTTGAAGACGGCAATATCCTGGATGGCGATGTCGGAAAAGACTTTCCGGTCGATCTGGATGTTGGCGGCCTTGAGCCCCTCGATGAAGCGGCTGTAGGTCAGGTTCTGGGCGCGGACGGCGGCGCTCAGGCGGGTGATCCAGAGGGCGCGGAAGTTGCGCTTGCGGGTCTTCCGGTCACGGTAGGCCCAGTATTTTCCCTTCATCTGCGCATCTTTTGCGTAGCGGAAGAGTTTGGAACGGCGGCCACGGTAGCCCTTGGAGGCGTCGATGACGCGTTTCCGGCGGGCGCGGCTGGCGGGAGCATTGGTTGCTCTTGGCATGTGATGTCACCCTGCTTTCACAGGGTCTCCTTGGAGCGGTTGTTCGTTTTGTTGTGATCCCCGGACTCACCGGCTCCGTGATCCCCGGATTAACTCCGGGGCAGTCCGTGGGATCGAAAAGAAATTCAGTGGCTGAACGGCAGGTTCGCCTTGATCCGGGCGGTGTCCGACTCATGGACGAGAACGGATTTGGCCATGTGGCGTTTTTTCTTGGAGCTTTTGCTCGCAAGAAGGTGGCGGCGGCTGGCTTTGGAGCGCTTGATTTTGCCGGTTCCGGTGATCTTGAATCGTTTGGCCACGGACTTGCGGGTTTTGCTACGGGCGATTGGCTTTGGCATGGGAAAAGTCCGGTAGAATACCAAACGGCCCAAACGATGCAACCAGAAACTGGGGGCGTTTTGAAGTTCGGGTGCAGGACAAAAATCTTCCGTCAGGCAGCAAGGGGTAGCAAGTGGTTCTGCGCGGCCTGAGAGTTGAGGCGGTCTTTCCAGAAGGAATCGAGTCTGCGGCTCGCGTTGATGCAACGGAAAGCGAGGACTTTTTCGG
>JAPLTF010000109.1 GCA_026398275.1 Verrucomicrobiota bacterium | reverse complement strand
TGGGCGAGAGCAGAAAAGGCCGTCTGGCGGCGTTGCTCGCTCAGTTACAGCCCGCTGAGGGGATGCGCCTTCGCGAGCGCCTTGCCATCCGGCCTTTTCTACTCTCGCGCGGCTTTTCCTAATTATTTCACAGGTTCTAAAGTCGAACGCTCTCAACTTGCTAGCCAAATTTTGGTAACGAGCAATCGACAGGAATAAGTAGGGGTCGGTGGTGATCGCATGAATGGCGACCTCTCCCCACCCATGATAGCGGAAGTGCCTGAGCATGTATTCCCGTGCCTCCTCGTCCGGCATTGCCTCAGCTGCCTTCAGCACCTGCTTAAGCTTTGCCGTGCGGGAATAGTTCGGTATCCCGGGTATGAGCCTTTTCGGCTTTCTACGCTTCGGCGGAACCGCAATGGCGTCTTGTTCGTTATCTCCAGGGCTAGTGTCCGGAGCACATGTCTGATTTATGTTGAACGAGATCTCAGCGCAGTCTCGAAGATCTTCCTCTTGGACTACCTCGTCAATGAACTCGGTCGGTTGGCTTGTCATGGTTGTTGTATCGTGTGGTTTCATATTTGTGGCGCCGGTCTCTCCCGGCAGTCTGCTTACTTGAGGCCACGTTTTGCTTATGGTTGACGTGACCGCCGAGCTGACTTTCCCGCTCGCGGGGTTGGCGTTGTCCGCCGTTGTGATACCCTCTATTCCAGAACGGCGGGAACTGGGAGCTTTACGCGTTGGCTGTGGTGTTGTCATAAATCGAAATACTCTTTGAGAAACTCTTGGATATTTTTTTGCCAAAAAGCCATATGATGTCCGTCGCTGGGATTAGTTGATGCCGACCGTAACCAAGCATTCGGCGGAGGCGGCTTGCAAAACCAGTTGACGTTTTGATCGGATTCTCTAATGGCATGGTTTCTTTAACTGGTTCCCAATCCATCTTATGGTTCATTACTTGAGGAATGCATTCACTAAGAGGAACGGGCTCAAGCGTTCCGCACCATTCCAAATGATTTGCTCCATGCCTGAGCCCGTTCTCTACAAGCCACTTGCGATCCTTGGAAGGCGTGTTGGCGAGTTTTGCGATCCTTGGCCAGTTGATCACCTTTCCTTCCGCGATTCCAAATCGGAAAAGCCCGCCAGCGAACTTGCGCGTTTGTTCCATGGTCAAGGTCATCCTATCGCCGTTTGCGTTCATCGCGCCTTTATTTGCGGTTTGTTCCCAATATTGATTTTTAGAAAACCATCAAACTGGCTTCTCGCCGGGTGCTATATAGTTGTTTGTAGTCTTCAATTCCCCAGACTCCTCAATGTGTTTTATTTTCATGCCGGTTGTATAATGCCAGACAGTCGCTGGTGCCGCTGTAGGTGGAACAGGTTGATCTGTCGTGTTGTCGTTCAGAACAGGATTTCGTTCTTGTGATTCCTTCCCGGTGCTTGACGCGCCTGAAGGTTGTTGGTGTGGATGGTTGTCCGCCATAGTAGTTGTTGTTGTTGGTTTCATGATTTCGGTGTCGGGCTGTCTGTCTGCTGCTGATTCCGGTCGCGCAGGACTTACTGTTTGTGCGACCGCCGAGTTGGTGATCCCTCTTGTTGTATGTGTTTTGGGTGTTTCTGGTTCCTGAGCAGTCCCGCCATCTGAGCGGGCCTTCAATGCTGACGTAGTCTTCTTAGTCATGGTATATTCCTGAGTAGTTCTGATCCCCTGCTTGTCCCTCTCCGCTCCCGCGCTTGCGAGCTCGTGGGGTATTCGAGAGCCGCATCTGCGGTTCCCGAAAATCTGTTTTGCTGTCTTCATGCCGCCCTCTGGACCTCCTCCTCTGCGTGATTTCGAAAGGCGGACGGATTCGCGACCTTGCCGGCAAACTCGCCTGCAGCAGCTCTCCTGTTGAAGTCTGCGATTGCCTCTCGGGAAATATAATGTCGCCCAGCGATAGCGATCGTTTTCAACCACCCGCGCTTGCGATACCGCCAACATGCGGCAGGTGACAGGCCGCTCAGTTCCATAAAAATGTCCATGGACATGGGCGGAAGAGTTTCCCCACGGTACTCCGCGCTCCCCGCCGTGTATTGTGATCGTTTGTGAATAGGCATGACCGTAACGTAGACGTCATTTACGTCTTTACAACGTGCAAAATGAGTTGCCTAATCTAGCTTGTAATTACGTGTTTTATGCCTATCACCACCAAGAACACCCTGGCTCGATTTCGCGCGATTGCCGACATGACCCGCGACGAAGCGGCGCGAGCGGCTGGAATTCCATCCCATACGATTGAGAATATTGAGCGGGATCGTGCCCCGCTGACCCTCCCGATAGCAAAGAGCCTGGAAGCCACCACCGGCTGTTCAGCAAAAAGCCTGCTTCGCGGCGACAAGCAACTTGAAACCTTACGCGGCGCTGTTTTCTCGCAGGCAACAATGACCGAATGGAAAACTCAAGAAGTGGATGAAATGTCTGCAAAGCGAACCGCAGAAGTCATGGCTGGGCGAACGGCTGTCCTCCTGAAAGTAGCTGCGGATCGATCCCCTGGGGACTACCGTAGAGTTTTGCTCCGCGTCGCCGCCGCCCTTGAGCAAATACGCTCCGAGACAGGAATATCGTTTTCTGAAATCGGCGCTGTCGCGCGTCGAAACTCTCGGAGTGAGGACAAGGAGTTTTCTCGCAAAGAACTGGACGCGATTCTCGGTAGCAGCACGATCTACAAGGCAGAGCGACGGTTTCTCGCACCGAAGAATAAACTCAAAGTCCGCATTGATCGCTACGAATCCTGGGGAGAGAAAGGAGAAGCCATTGTAACGAAACATTTGGATTCGATTAGTTCCCTTGATTGCTGGGAGGAGATTTGGCGCATCCCGAAACTTGACCAGAGCTGTTTCGAGGTTCGTCGCATGAAAAGCACCACCAGAGGACTATTCGACACCTCAACAGGAAGCCCGCCAGAAGTTGACGACGAATGACACTCTAACTGGCAATCAGCCGGTGAGCCTCTACTGAAAATCACTACATTCCAATCACCAGCTTCGCCGCCATCTTCTGCCGATGTTCATCGAGCAGGTGCCCGTAGACTTTCCCGATCCGGATGCCCCCGTCCTTGTGTCCGGCCCATCCGGCAATCGTCATGAAATCAATTCCGGCCATGACGCAGAAAGAGCAGAACAGGTGGCGCAGATCGTGGAACCCAACGTCGGGCAGCTTGGCGTGTTCGCGGACCATCCGCAGGGAATCCCGCAGGGACCGGGCGGGGATGTCTTTCTCGCCCCGCTGGGGGCTCGGGAACATCCACGAGCAATCCGGCGCACGGCGGGCCTTCATTTCGAGCAGGAGGGCTTCCAGTTGCGAGTTGAAGTCTACGACGCGGGAACCGGAATGTTTAGAATTTCCACCCGACCCGACCGTCATCGCGGAAGCCTCGAATTTTTCTCCGGCACCGATGAACAGGCGGCGGTTTTCAAAATCCACATGAGCCCACCGGACCCGCAGGCCCTCCTGTTCCCGACAACCGCTGAACGCCAGGAACCGCAGAAAATCCCGCAGCTGCTCCCCGTTCTTTGTGACCGGCTCCCCCTCCTCGCCGCTGGCCACACAGGCTGCCAGCAGGGCCGAGAATTCGGGCGGGGTGATCAGTGACCGCCGGGGTGGGGGAGGAACCTTCACTTTCGGGAATCTCGGCAGATCCCGCATGAACCCGGCATCACAGGCCGCCTTGAGGGCCGCGCGGAGCATGATGCAATCCAGCCGGACCGTTCGGGGATGAGCCGGGGCGAACTCCTTCCCGCCGATCCGCCCGCCTTTCATTCGCTTTTCCACATAGGCCGCAATCATGGGTGTTGTGATCCGGTCAACGAGAGTGGAGCCAAGATGGGACTTCCAGCGGGCAAGGGATTGCGTCTCGTTTTGAACCGTGCCGGGCTTCTTGGTCAGGGTAGAGGAAAGGTTCAAGTATTGGTCCGCCCAGGTCGAGAATCCCGGCTTGCGGCCAGTAACCGGCAGGGCAGCAGCGTTATCTTTGATCCCGACAAGCAGATCCCGCGCGGCCTTCGCCTCGGCCAGATTCCCGCAGGGCACCCCCTCGGGAGTCAGCAGCCGGAACTTGCGGGCGGTCTTCTTCCCGTCGGCACCGGCTCCCCATACAGAGCCGTAGTATACCCCAGCCCGCATTTGTAGCCCAGACACTCTGCGATTGCGCGAATCGTAAACCGGGATAAACTTCCGGCCATGACCGCTGATTTTTCTTTCATTGCTTTGCATGGCATTGCTCTTGAACCAATGCTTGAACCATTGCAAGAAAAATCGGTTACGTATTCTGTAAGTGATTGTAAATCAGTGTTGCTCGGGTGGCGAAATTGGCAGACGCGCCAGACTTAGGATCTGGTTCCGCAAGGAGTGTGGGTTCGAGTCCCTCCCCGAGCATTTACCCTATATAGCTCGAAAACAGCGATTGAGAAATTCCTTCAGAATGGAAAGCCCGGCATCGGATGCTTCGCGTCCTGCGTTGCTGCCTCTACAAGAATCGCCATTTTCGCCCAAGTGCTCTGCGTGGCGGTTCCATGCGCAGCCATCGAAGGCGATCTCGCTCAGGAAGACGGGCATCCGCTTTTCCGCCGGGAGGTTTTTGTCCGCCTCGTTGCAGAGCCGGGCGGTGACGGCGTCCACGAGAAACGCATGGGTAGCCAACCCAGGCGATGCCGGCGAGGAGGACGGCCGAGAAGCCGATCCATGCGAGAATGCTGGCGCGGGGGGAAGGGCCGGGCGTTTGCGGCGGCGAACTTTTCCTTCCGGCTCCGGCTTTGAGCGGATCGGGTTTCTTCCTTTTTTTGTTTGGAGCGTTTGGAGGCCACAGGGAAGGCGGGGAATATGGAAAAACCTTCCCCTGTTGGAAGGAGGAGAGTGAAGCCCCCATCAGGGCGGGCTTGCAATTTTTCGGGCGGGCAGTGATCCTGATGTTCTGCCCTGCGTCCGGTAGGAAAGCTGCCCGGCAGGGAAAATTCGAGAATTACTAGAAGCAACAACCGATGGCGACGATATTGGAACACAGAGATGCGCAGGGGCGGAGCGCCCAGGCCTTGCAGGAAACCGGCGAGCTGGTGGACGAGCGACTGGTCCTCAACATGGGTCCGTCGCATCCTTCCACGCACGGGGTCCTGCGCCTGATCATGGAGCTCGACGGCGAGATGGTCACCAAGGCGACCCCGGAGATCGGCTACCTTCACCGCGGCGACGAGAAGATCGCGGAGAACATGCAGTATAACCAGTTCGTCCCCTACACCGACCGGCTGGATTACCTCGCGCCGATCGCCAACAACATCGCCTATGCGCTGGCGGTCGAGAAGCTCATGGGCTGGGAAATCCCCGCGCGGGGAAAAGCCATCCGGGTGATCGGCTGCGAGCTGGCCCGCATCTCCGCCCACCTCCTCATGATCGGCTGCCTCGGGATGGACCTCGGGGCGATGACGCTTTTCCTCTACACGTTCACGGAGCGGGAAAAAATTTACAATTTGATGGAGACGCTGACCGGGGCGCGGTTCACGACCAGCTACACGCGCGTCGGCGGGCAGACCCATGATCTCTCGCCCGCATTCATCCCGCAGTTGAAGGAATTCCTCCGCACGTTCCCGCCGGCCTTCGAAGAGGCGGACAATCTCGTGACCCGCAACCGGATCTTCGTGGACCGCACGAAGGACATCGGGATCATCACGAAGGAGGACGCGATCGCCTACGGGCTGTCCGGCCCGAACCTCCGCGGGTCGGGCGTCGACCATGACCTGCGGAAAAAGCACCCCTATCTCGACTACGAGAAGTATGACTTTGAGATTCCCGTCGGGGTGGTCGGGGACTGTTACGACCGCTATCTCGTGCGCATGGAGGAGATCCGGCAGAGTGTGAAAATTCTGGAGCAGGTTGTGGAATCCCTGCCATCCGGTCCGATCAACTGGCACGATCCCAAGAGCACGCTTCCCGACAAGGTGGCGGTTCTGACGAAGATGGAGGAGCTGATCCACCACTTCATCGTCGTCACGGAAGGCGTGGATGCTCCTGCGGGGGAAGTTTATTTTGGCGCGGAAAATCCCAAGGGCGAGCTGGGATTCTACATTTACAGCAAAGGTGGGGGAGTTCCCTACCGGATGAAGATCCGGTCTCCGTCTTTTGTCAATTTGAGCATCATGCAAAAAACAATTCCAGGGCATATGGTGAGCGACGTGGTGGGAATTCTGGGTTCGATGGACCCGGTCTTCGGCGAGGTGGACCGCTAATCCCATGACGCTCGCAAACCTGCTCTCCGAGTCCCAGATCGTCCCTTCGATGGTGTCGGGCGAACGCTGGGAGGCCATCGCCGAACTGGTGGACTGCCTTGTCAAAGCCGGAAAGATCGACCAGAAGGACCGGGACAATGTTCTGGATTCCATCCGGCAGCGGGAGGAGACCATGAGCACGGGCATTGGCTTCGGCATCGCCATTCCCCACGCCTCGTCCGACAAGGTGGACGAGGTGATCGCGGCATTCGGGCGCTCGGTGAAGGGCATCCAATTCGATTCGCTCGACGGGCAGCCGGTGTTTTTTATCGTGCTGTTCGTCGTGCCCAAGGACCAGTTCCAGACCCATCTGCGGACGCTCGCCGCGATCGCAAAATTTCTGAATGACAAGGCGGTCCGGGATGATCTGGCGAATGCCGCGAACCAGGCGGCGATTTTGCGCGTGTTTGAAAGCCGCTCGCCACGCGGATGACCGGCACGCCGCGCGAAATTCTTGGCGGACGGCTGCGCATTGCGCTCGAGGCTGCGGGGTTGGATCCGGAGCGCGGAGAGGTGTCGGCCGCTGCGGACACGCGCTTCGGCGACTACCAGTCGAATGCCGCCATGGTGCTCGCCAAGAAAAAGAAGGCCAACCCACGTCAGCTTGCGGCAGACATGATTTCAAAAATTGATGTCGGGGGGATCTCGGCTGCGCCCGAAGTCGCCGGTGCGGGATTTTTGAACTTCCGACTGGAGCCGGAGTTTATCGCATCGTGCATCCAAGAGCTGGCGGGCGATCCGAGGCTCGGGGTGGTGCCCGCGAAGGCTCCGCGGAAGATTGTCCTGGATTTCAGCTCTCCGAACGTCGCGAAGCCGATGCACGTCGGGCATATCCGGAGCACAATCCTTGGCGACTGCCTTGCGCGGGTGGCGCGGTTTCTCGGGCATGATGTCACCACCGACAACCACATCGGCGACTGGGGGACGCAGTTCGGGAAAGTGATTTACGGATGGAAGCATTTCCTCGACAGGGATGCGCTCGGCCGGGATGCGATCGCGGAGCTCGTCCGCCTCTACCGCGAGGTCAACCGGATCGAGGAGACCGATGAGGCGGTCAAAAAGTCTGCGCGCGACGAGCTCGTCAAACTGCAGGCTGGAGACCCGGAGAACCTCGCGATCTGGAAGGAGACGGTCGAGCTTTCCTGGCGGGAGTTTGAAAAACTTTACGCACTGCTCGAGATCCGCTTCGACGAGCGTCTCGGCGAGAGCGCCTACAACGACGCCCTCGCCCCGCTCTGCGAGGAGCTCCAGCGCCGCGGCATCGCGCAGGTCAGCGAGGGGGCGCTCTGCATCTTCTTTCCCGAGGTTCCCGCCCTGGCGGAAAAGCCTGCCATCATCAGGAAGAGCGACGGCGGATTTCTCTACGCAACCACCGACCTTGCGACCATTGAATATCGCATCAAGCGATGGAGCCCGGATGCCATCTGGTATGTGGTCGGCGCTCCGCAGGCCCTGCATTTCCAGCAGATCTTTGCGGCCTGCCGCAGGATGGGGATCGAGGCCGGCCTCGCCCACATCACGTTCGGAAGCATCCTCGGGGAAGACCGGAAAATCATGAAGACCCGCTCCGGCGAGAATGTCGGACTGGCCGAGGTTCTCCACGAGGCGGTCGAGCGGGCGAGGAAAATGATCGCGACCAGGCAGGATGGCCTCTCCGCGGAGGAGGCCGAATCCATCGCGCAGACGATCGGCCTCGGAGCCGTGAAGTATGCGGAGCTCTCGCAGAACCGGCATACGGACTATGTCTTTTCGTGGGACAAGCTTCTGGCGCTCGACGGCAACACCGCCCCGTATCTCCAGAACGCCTACGTGCGGATCCGCTCGATCTTCCGACGCGGGGGGATCGAGGCCGATCCGCTCGCGAAGGTCCTGATTTCCGAGCCAGCCGAGCGCATCTTGGCGATCAAGCTCCTCCAATACGCCGAGACCGTGCCCGTCGTGCTCGAGGATTTCCGGCCGAATCTGCTGGCGAATTATCTCTACGAGCTCGCGAATACATACCACTCGTTCTACGAAGCCTGCCCGGTTCTCAAGGCCGAACCCGCGATCCGCGCCAGCCGCCTGCTGCTCAGCGAGGTGACTGCCAGAACCCTCGCCCACGGGCTCTCGCTCCTCGGGATCCGCTGCCCGGAGAAAATGTAGGGGATTTGACAGGCTGGCATGTGATAACGTATGTTATGCCATGCCAATCGCCACCAAAGTCCGCAAGATCGGGAACTCGCTCGGAATCGTTTTGCCCAAGGAGGCTCTGCAAACACTCCGCGTCGAGGAGGGGGCCACGCTTTTTTTGACCGAGGCGCCGGAAAGCGCGCTCACGATCACGCCGGAGCGTCCGGGATTTGATGAAAAAATGCAGATCGCCGAAAGCCTGATGGGACGGTATCGCAATGCATTCCGCGAACTCGCGAAATGAACGAACCTGTGTGGATCGAAAAGGCGGAATGCCGCGCCTTTCATGACGCGTTGCTTGCACGCTTTGGCGGATTGGGTGGCATTCGTGACGAGGGCCTGCTCGACTCCGCCCTCAACCGGCCGCTGCACCTGTTTCACTACGGCGAACCGAGCCTCTTTGATCTTGCTGCCGGGTATGCCGAGGGCATCGTCAAGAACCACCCGTTTCTCGACGGGAACAAAAGGTCGGGACTGATGGCGGCCGCCCTCTTTCTTGAGTCCAACGGTCTTGTTTTCCAAGCCCCCGAAGAGGAAGCTGTCCTGCAAACTCTGGCGCTCGCTGCGGATGCCATCGGGGCTGCCGAGTTTTCCGCATGGCTCGCCAGGTCGTGTGTCCCCCGCACCTGACTCCGCCGCTACAATTTTGATGCGAGCCGCAGAACCTGGTGGGAGAAATCCGCCGCGTTCCCGAAAAAGTCGCGCAGGAATCCGAAGCAGGATACACCCGGCGAGGCGATGATGAGGAGGATGGCGAGAATGAGCAGGTTGAGAGTGTAGATGAGGACGAGGGAAAAGAACGTTCCGCCATACGTGAGATCCGGCTGGCCTTTGGGGATCATCCAGCAGGTGAAGGAAAGGTGGAAGGCCCACGTGGCCCCGACCGCAGCATAGAGGAGCTGGCGGTAGGGGGAGACATCCGTGAAAAGCGCGGCCACCCCGTAGATGGCGATCACCAGCAGGCTGTAGATCGGAAAAAAATACGGGGCGAGTGCGATCCATGTGTTCGTCTTGTCGGCGAGGATGTGTCCGCCGGTTTTTGCGACATGAAACTTGTGGACCCGGCCGCCCATGATCCAGACCCAGACCGCATGCGTGAGCTCATGCCCGAAGACGTAGATCCAGAGCGGCCGCGGCAGGCCGAAAAAGGTGACCAGCCAGAGAAGTGCCCCGAGGGAAAAAAACCAGAACTCCTCGGTGAGCCAGAACGCATCGTGGATCGTCGTGCGCGCGAAAGCGGTGAAGAACGTCTGCGTGAGGACCCAGGCCGGAGGGAGCAGGAAAATCCCGACGACAAACTTCACCCAGCGGGTGGGAATCGTATCGGGGACCGCGCCCGCGAAGGAGGCGTTGAGTCGTCTGGCCGGCGCGCGCTTGGGAGGTCGTTTCCCGGCCATAAGCGATTCGCGTTAGGCCCGGCCCAGATAGGACCCGTCGGCGGTGCTGACCTTGATCAATTCGCCTTCCTTGATGAAGAGCGGAACATTGATGGTTTTGCCCGTTTCCAGCTTGGCGGGCTTCTGGACATTGTTGGCGGAGTCGCCGCGCACGCCGTCGGCGGATTCGACGACTTTCAGGTTCACGGAGGAGGGGAGGATCACCTGTGCGGGCCGGCCCTCGATGCTCAGGACCTCGACTTTGAGATTTTCGACAAGGTAGTCCTTGCCTTCCGCCATAAGATCCTCATGCAGGGTGATGGTCTCGTAGTTTTCGGGATCCATGAAGTGGTAGCCCTGGTGGTCGGCGTAGCTGAACTCCAGTTGCTGGCGGTTCGTTTCCACCGTATCCACCTTTTCCGTCGAGGAAAACCGGATGTCCGCCGACTTGCCGGTGCCGATATAGCGGATGATGCATTGGACAAACGCGCGAAGGTTGCCAGGGGTGCGGTGCTGAATGTCGAGGATGATGGCAGGGTTTCCGTTGTAGCGGATTGCCATGCCTTTGCGGAGATCGTTTGCTGCTGCCATGAGAGAGGGTTGATTCATAAACTTCCCCGGGTTCGTTGGCAAGGCGGGAATCGACAGGCCAAGGCGGGGCGCGATCAGGTGTGGGTGAGGTTTCCTTGGTGCGCGAAAGGTAGGGGCAGACCTCCGGGCTGACCGTTCCCCACGCGGGGGGCCGGGGACGTCCCTCCCTGCTATGAAGCCGAATCGGTCAACAAAAAAAAGAGGGCCTGCGACGCGTTGAGGTAACGAGTCGTTGCGGTTTCAGGCGCGAAGCGCCATTTCTTGAGTTCCCCCCGAACGCCTGCCGCGGCGAGCGG
>JAPLTF010000034.1 GCA_026398275.1 Verrucomicrobiota bacterium | reverse complement strand
ATCATCGAAGGCTCAAGCTTCCGCATGAAAGACCGCATCGAAACCTAAAAACCCCTCTTCCGCTCATGCGTCAAAAACCGCTTTTTGCTATCCGGTTTTCAAACCGGCCAAATCATCCGACGTTCGCTCCGGCGCCCGCACGCGAAGGCCGGCAACTATGTCGACGCCCTGGATTCCGCCTTCCAGTATGGGGGCGCACCGGCTGTCTCCCGGCGGCACCGCGTCCGCAATAACCTGCCCGGCACCCGCAATTTCTGCCCGCTGGTTCGGCGCACGCCGAAACTCGAAGCGCTTATCGCGACGAACCTCGGAGCGAAAGCCAGGAAGTCGATCGGCGCAATCCACGCCGACACTCTGTCGCGCGCCGCCGCTTTCCTGCCTCTGAAAGACTCGAAGGCCTCCTACGCCATCGAAGGCGAAAGACCGCCCTATAACCGTGCCGAGCGCTGGGGACGCGCGATTGGCGAGGCGGGGCAGCGGAAGCTCACTGCGGACGAACTGCTCCGGCTGCAAGAAGTCGTGATCGGCGACAAGCGTTTCCTTTCGATGGGATGGCGGAAAGAAGGCGGCTTTATCGGGGTCCACGACCGCTCGACCGGCTCCCCGGTTCCCGATCACGTCTCCTCACGATGGGAAGACATACCGGCATTGATCGGCGGCCTTGTCGATGCCAGCCGGATTCTTGCGGAAAGCCCGTATGACCCCGTCCTTGCTGCCGCCGTGATCGCCTTTGGCTTTGTATTCATCCATCCCTTCGAGGACGGCAACGGACGGATTCACCGCTATCTCATTCATCACGTCCTGGCGGAAAAGGGGTTTACCCCGGCTGGCATCGTCTTTCCTGTTTCCGCCGTCATACTGGACCGGATCGCGGACTATCGGCGGACGCTCGAAGCCTGTTCAAAGCCCCGCCTGAACCTGGTCGAATGGGAGCCCGCGCCTCGAGGCAACGTCCATGTCCTCAATGAAACGATCGACCTCTACCGCTACTTCGATGCGACGCGGCAGGCGGAATTTCTCTACGAATGCGTCCAACAAACTGTCGAGAAGACGCTGCCGGAAGAGGTCGCCTATCTTGAGCGGCACGACCGCATGAAGAGCTTCATCGATGAGCGTTTCGACATGCCGGACAAGGTCGCTGAGACCTTGATCGCATTTTTGCGTCAGGGCAAGGGCAAGCTTTCCAAGCGCGCGCGCTCCAAAGAGCTCCGCGAACTGACCGACAAGGAGTCCGCCCTGCTCGAAGAGAAATTCGCCGATCTCTTCGGCGAATAAGTCTATTACACCGTAGCCAGGCTGCTCTCCGCGACGGGGCCGATGAGATAGGGAGAGGGGAGCGGGGTTCCCGCCATGGCAGCCTCCAGGACATCGAATAGGGCGGTGGCCATGTCTGCGGGATCGAACTCCACGCGGAGGATATCCCATTCTGCGAGGGTCTCGGAGCCTTTGTTGGCGTGGGAGCAAATCTTCAGGTCCTGTCCTATGCGGAGTCCCTGGCCGGCAAGGGCCGGCAAAATCGAGTTTGCCATCAGATCGTCGGTGAGGAGCAGCCCATCAGGCAGGTCGGAGGGGGTGCTGCGAGCGCTCCATCCGCACTGCGCGAGAAATTGTTTGGCTGCCGCCGCGTTGTAAGCGGGCAGGTCTTCCGCCGGAATGGGTTCGTCGGTGGGCGGGCTGATGATCCACTTTTCTTTCGCGGGGATCCCGCGTGCTTGAAGCGCGTTGCGGAGCATTTCCTCGTGTTCGCGCAAGGCACCGATCAGCCCGACCGTCCGGCATCCGGCCCCGCGAAGCCGATCCACTCCCTGCCGGATCAGTTCCTGATAATCGAAGCAGACAATCCCGGGGTTGTTGGCAATAGCCCCGCGGCGGACCCCCCCCGCGGTAACCACGGGAATTCCCTGGCTTCGCAGCCAGACTTCCTGCTCCACGCTGTTGCGGGCCACGAGGATGACGCCGTCCAGTTTTCCCTGATTCAGCGCATCCGAAAGGTCCTGGTGGGCGGGCACATCGGACCCGTTCATCACGCCATGGAAGGCCGGGGTATCCAGGAAGAAGGAGAAGCGCTCGTTGTGTTCCGAGGCTCGATCGATGCAATGCTTGAGGACAAGCGATCCAAAGGCGGAGGACCCTGCGGAAAATATGTTGCGTCCAAAAACGAGCGCGACCCGTTTCTGATGGACGCCCGCCTCGACATAAATTCCGCTCCCTTGAAGACAGCGCAGCACGCCGCGCGCTTCCAACTGCTCCAGGCAGCGGGTGAGCGTCGCCCCCGTCACCCCCAGGCGTTTGGAAAGCTCACGGGCCGTGGGCAGCTTCGCGCCGGGGCCAAGTCTCTGCGCCAGTCCGAGCAACGCCTCAACCACCGCCGGTTGCTTGCGGCGGGGCGGACTCGAAATCGGCTGAAGCGTGTCAAGAGGCATCGCTCCCCAGAGATAGAACTATTTCAATATCGCGGCAACAGATTTTCTCAATGATGTAACTGGTCCAAGGCGGTCCATGTCCCGACAGTGGTTGGCGGAACTTGATCCAACGCCTGAACCTGGATGCCTTGAGATGAATAAATTTGGGAATCTTCTTGCGACACGAATTTATTGAACTATTACAATGCATGAGCACTCGATAATCCCTGCCTGATTTACAAATATGAATACCATAAAGTCTGCCAACCCCCCCTGGAAACGAGCGAACACCGACTGGATGCGGGACGCGCACTGGGGGGTGATGACCCATTACATGGCCGACCTGCTGAGCTCTAAGGAACCGGCGGACATGACGTCGGAGCGGTGGAACCGGCATGTGGACGGCTTCGATGTGCCCCGGTTCGTGGAAACGATTGCCAGCACTGGTGCTGGGTATCTGATCTTCACCATCGGCCAGTGTTCGGGCTACTTCTGCTCGCCGAACGAGACCTACGACCGGCTGGTCGGCGTCAGGCCGAGCCGCCTGTCGCAGCGCGACCTCGTCGGCGACATCGCTGCCGCCTTGCAGAAGCGTGGCGTCCGCACCATCGCCTACCTGCCCTCCACCGCCCCGACCAAGCACCAAGAGGCGGTCGAGGGGCTCGCCTGCACCCCGGCATGGGACGCTTCACTTTGTGGGCTCGAGCCGGGAACGTATGTCCGGCGCCAGCCGGTGGACGAGCGGCTGAGCGAGTTCCAGCGCAACTGGGAGGCGGTCATCCGCGAGTGGAGCCTGCGCTGGGGCAAGAGCGTCTCGGGCTGGTGGATCGACGGCTGCTACTACGCCGACAAGATGTACCGTCATGCCGACGCACCGAACTTCCGCTCCTTCGCCGAGGCGATGAAGGCCGGCAATCCGGACTCGCTGGTCGCATTCAATCCTGGCGTGCTGGTGCCGGTCATCTGCCACACGGAATGCGACGACTACACCGCAGGTGAGGCCAACGTGATGGTGACGCCGTGCCGCTACCACGTCTTCGATCGCTTCATCGACGGCGCACAGTTCCAGGTGCTTTCCTACCTCGGCGACTACTGGTGCTACGGCAAGCCCCGTTACCCTGACGCGCTGGTCGTGGAATACACCAAATACATCAACAGCTTCGGCGGCGCGGTCACCTGGGATGTTCCGATCGCGCTGGACGGCACGATCCCGGATGCCTTCCTCAGGCAACTGTCGGTGATCGGAGAAACCATCAGCAAGGTGAGCAAATCAAACGAACGCACTTAACTTCGATTCCAGCGATCCGGTCGCACCAACAGGTCACAAGAAATGAGCAACACAAGACCGTCGTTCGATTATATGAGTCCAATCTTGGTCAATCACGTCGGATACACACCGGGGGCATCTAAAATATGCATCATTGCAGCCCCGCGGGAAGATGAGTTCTCAGTCTACAGGCTGCAGGACACCAGCTTCTTTCTTGTCTTCAAGGGCAAGCTGACAAAGGGCGGAGATGAGGCTCAAAGCGCCTGGGTCGGAGATTTCAGTTCATTAAGGGATGACGGCATTTACAGAATCGAATGCGGGGATTCGAACAGCCGCTGTTTTGTGATCTGCCAGAACGTGTATGGCAATCCATTCAGGACGGTTTTCAATTACTTTCCCATGCAGCGCTGCGGTGACAGTCACACCGGGTGGAACGCCCCATGTCATGTCAAGGAAGGTGTCATTCTGGATTCAGGAGAATACCGGGATCTTTCAGGCGGGTATCACCAGTCGTGCGATACGAGAAAATGGACCTGGGGCCTGGGTCTTGGCATGATCGGGTTGTTCCAGGCGGGACTGAGTGAAAAACCGCATTGGGATACCGGGTTGATCGCGGACGAGATCCGCTGGGGTTGCGACTATTTCCACAGGATGCAAAGAGACGATGGTGGGATCATGGATACCTCTTCGCTGCCGGAGGGCTGGAGTGAGGGATTGTATGCGGGGCGCAAGGGATTTGCGGATTATGATCTGCCTTGGAAGGCAAGAGAGTTTTACAAAAGCGATACCATGCCGCCCGCACAATGGAATAACGCACGGTTTCAGGCCATGGCGCACAGATATTTCAAGGATAAGAATCCGGAATATGCCGGGAAGTGCCTGGATTCTTCAATAAAATCCTGGTGCCATATGACTTCCCCTGAAAGGTCTTACAAACCATTTGTGGCGGAGCAAATGCCGCCCCTCGGGCATGGTGGAATGAATGTTCCGTTTGCCGCCTTTTACAAAGGTTCGGCACTTGAGCTGTCACATCGGCTTTGTGCGGGCATCAGCTTATACAGGGCGACGTGCGATGTGAAATATCTGGACGATGCCTCCGCATGTGCTACCGGGCTCGTTGGACTTCAGTTTGAGGGTGACGTGGCCGGGAACCCTGCAACGGCATGCTTCAAAGAGGGGAAAGACAGTTTGATTCTGGCCAATTCCTATTTCTATTACTGGAACACCTCGGGACCTGTGGGTTTGTGCGACATGCTCGAACTTGCGCCCACGCATCCAGACGCTCCAAAGTGGATGGAGAGCGTGAGGCGAATTGCGGAACAGTATGCCATGGTGTCGGAGCGGAATCCTTTCCGGCGGGTGCCGGCCGTCTGGTATCATGAGGACCATAACCCTTTCTCCATTCCTGCGTTCTTCAGTTTCAGCACCAGTGTCGGGACAAGTGACGACGAATACCCTGCCGGAAAAGTCACGTTTGGCGATGAAGCTAAAGACAGGAACATCCGCTATAAATATTACAACTTCTGCTAACCTTGAACCTTCAAGCCGCTGCCATTTTTCTGAAAAAGGCGAGCAGGATTTTCAACGACAACCGATTTGCGATATAGCGCAGAGCCAGCTTGACTGGATACTCGGAGTGAATCCCTTTGATTCAAGTTCCGTCGAAGCCGTGGGATACAATCAGCCCCATCGCGGTTTGTTTGGTGAGTTTTTCCCGTGCATACCACAAATTCCAGGAGCCGTTTCAACCGGAATTTCCCCGCATTCTTTCGACCCGAAGGGCTTCGGGCTCGATAATGAATATGATATGCCCATGGCGGGCTGGATGATGTGGCTTCTCAGTGAAATGGGCAGGCCTTGAAGGACCGCCGAGGACTTTATCTCCTCGATGGCCAGCCAGCTCCGGTAGGCAGAGCTGAATCTGATAGCCGTCGAATTCGTTGATGGCTCTCCACTTTCCGATGGGCGCAGTTCGTCGCGACCGCCGTAGAGTGGGATTTCGGCGAAGGCGAGGACGGCCATCTGGATTTCGGGTATCCCTACGGAAGACGTTTGCGGATCCGTTCCAGCATGGAATCGACCTTGGCGGAAGAAGTCTGGCACGAATCGGCCGCCTCGGCGAACCCGCACTCTTTGAGCAGGCAGGCGAGTTTGCTGCGGATGGCGTTGAAGTGTTCCATCTCGTGGGGGCTCATCGGCTGTGGTCCTCGACCGGTGTGGAATCCGCGCAGGTTGACGCCCTCGCGGAACCCCTCCGGAAAATTGCCCGCCGCAAACATCGTTTTGATGAGTTCGAGGAGCTTGAACTGGACGCGTTTCGCCTCGGCAATGTCGCCGCTGAGAAAGCTGTTGTAGAGCCTCATGACCGCCTCTGGCGCAACCCCGCTACAGGCAATGGTTCCGCCATCTCCTCCCATCAGGAGGACAGGAAGCAGGATTTCTTCGCAGCCGATCATGCACGAGAAATCCGGCCGCTGCGTTTTCACCTCGTTCAGGGTGTCCATGAACCGCGGCATGTCACGGCTGCTGTCCTTGATGCCAACGATGCGCGGACAATCCATCGCGAGACGCTTCACCACATCCAGGCTGATCTCGTTGGAAAACTGCGGGATGTTGTAGAGCAGGATATCGATCGGGCTCTTGGCCGCCAGCTCGCGGAAGTAATGCTCGATGCTGTGCTGGCTCACCTTGAAGTAATATGGGCCGGTCACCGAGACCGCCCGGCAGCCGAGATCGGCGTAGCGTTTGCAGGCTTGAAACACCATGTCGATGTTGGGTTCGGCGGCACCGGCAAGGATCGGGACGCGGCCCCGGGCTTCATCGGCCATAATCTCAACCACACGGATGCGCTGTTCGAAGCTGATGCGGATGAACTCGCCCGTGCTGCCGTTCGGGTAGAGCCCGGTGACGCCTTTTTCGATGAGCCAGTTGGTGTAACGACGAAGCTCGCCCTCGTTGATGCGGTGGTCGTCGTAAAACGGGACGACGTTCGGGGTGAAGATGCCTTGAATCTTTGTTGGGCTAATCATGTCAGTGGTTGGAGAGTAAAGATGGTATCAATTGGGATCCCGGGCAGACCTCTCGCGATGCTGCCCGCTTGCTGCCCGTTCGGTCAGCGCGGCGAGCACGGAGCCGGATTTCTGGATGTGATAGCCGAGGCGCTCGACCGCCAGATCGATGTCGCGTTTTTTCAATGCGGCGAGAATCTGCCGGTGCTCGTCGAATGCCTCGTCAACAAACGCCGCATGGGCGGACAAAACCTTCATGAGATTCGGACGGAAGGTGAGGAGGCGCTCCAAAATGGATGCCAGCCAGGGAGTTTTTTCAGGCGAAACCCAGAGCTGGTGCAGTTCGGCATCCAGTGCGAACTGGGCCTGAAGCCTGCGGCTTTTGTTCGTGGCGGCATTGGCCTTTGCGACAAGCTCGCCGAGCTGCTTCAGATCGCAAGGGCGGATTGTCTCCCACCCGCGACGCAGCGCATAGCATTCGAGCAGCTCCCGGAGCGCGTAGATTTCCCGGATGTCTGCCCCGCTCAACTTTCGAACAACGGGCGCGTGGTTTGGCTGAAGGATCAAATAACCGGTCGCCGCCATCTGCCGCACCGCCTCCCGCAGGGGGGTCACTCCGATATCCCACTCCGCGGCCAACCGGGATTCCCTCACCCGGTCCCCCTCCTTCAGTTCACCTGTCAGAATGGCCTGCCGCAGGCGCTCGAAAGCGATCCCGGAAAGATCCGCCGCGCGCTTTTTCGGTTTGGGTTTTGGAGACATAGGGAAAAGAAGACATTGACAGGATGGCGGCAAGAAGTCTATAGACAAATTTCATTCCCTGCTTTCACCTATGAAACTGACCAACAAACGAGCCGTCGTGACCGGTGCCGCCAGCGGCATCGGCAAAGCCATCGCCCTGTCATTCGCCCGCGAGGGCGCAGATGTGGCGGTTCTGGACATCAACGCCGAAAAATCCGCCGAAGTCGTTTCCGCGATTCAGTCTCTTGGGCGGAAGGCGGTCGCCATCTCTTGCGATGTCGGCTATGCCGACCGGGTCGCGCAGGCCTTTGATGCGGCGGAAACTTTTCTGGGGGGGATCGACATTCTCGTCAACAACACGGGGGTCATCCGGTTTTCACCAATCGTGGACATGCCCGAGGAGGACTGGGACCACATCCTGCGCACGAATCTGAAGAGCGTTTTCCTGTGTTCACAGCAGGCAGCGCGGCGGATGATCAAGCAGGGGACCGGCGGTCGGATCGTCTCGATCTCCAGCATCCATGCGGTTTTGAGCGAGCCGAACTGCGGGCACTACACGGCAGCGAAGGGAGGGATCGAGTCCTTTTCCCGCACGCTGGCGAGCGAACTGGCTCCCCATAAAATCACCGTGAATTTCATCCGTCCGGGCGCCACGTTCACCGAGCTGACGACTCCGATGTATACCGATGCGGTCAAGCGGTCGCTTTTTGAACGGGTGCCGCTCAAGGAGATCGCGGAGGCGGACTGGATTGCCTCCGGCGCGGTTTTTCTTGCCAGCGAGGATTCCCGATACATGACCGGGCAGTCGCTGACGATGGACGGCGGCTACGTGATGGATGGCTCGCTGCCGTCCGCCGAATACTGCAAGGAGTGATTTCCGATGGCCCGCTACATTGACATCAGCATCCCGACCGATGCGCGGACGACGGTGTTTCCCGGCGATCCGTCCCCCGAGATTTCCTGGCCGGGCTGGAGCCATGAAAAAGGGAATCCCGCAAATGTGGGGTTTTTCCATGGCGGCCTGCATCACGGCACGCATGTGGACGCCCCCTGGCATTTCATCCGCGGCGGCAAACGTCTTCACGAGATGCCGCTCGACCACTGGGTGGGGGAATGTCAGGTGCTCGATCTGACGGCCGAGGCGCAGAGCATCACCGCCGGATCTTTGGAGAAAGCGGGGGTGCGCGAGGGGATGAAGCGGCTGCTTTTCAAGACCCGCAACAGCCGCACCGACTACTGGCACGAGCCGTGGAACCCGGATTTCATCTTCATTGAAGAAAGCGCGGCGCGGTGGTGCACCGGGCGCGGCATCCTGCTTGTCGGGCTCGATTATCTCACGATCGATCCGCCGACCGCACCGGAATTTCCCGCGCACATGGAGCTTCTCGGCAACGAAACGCTCATCCTGGAAAACATCAATCTCCGAGACGTAGAGGCGGGCGTCTACGAGCTGCTGGCGGCGCCCGTCAACCTGCAAGGCGTGGACGGGGCTTGGACGCGGGCGCTCTTGCGGGAGGAATAATCCCATGGCTCAAATTGTTTCGGAATCTGTTTTGGTTCCCAGCGAACCGCTGCGGGTCTTTGTGCGTCAGTGTCTGGAAAACGCCGGGCTTTCGTCCGGGCATGCCGTGCTGGTGGCCGATTCGCTGGTGGAATCCAACTTGCGCGGCATCGACTCGCATGGCACCGCCCGCCTGCCGCATTATTTGAACCGGATCCGGCACGGCAGCATCAACCCCCGCCCGAATCTTGTGTATTCGAAGTTGGGTGCGGCTGTCGGGCGCTTGGATGCGGATCACGGGCTCGGCCAGATCGCGATGGCAGGTGCGACCGAGGAGGCGATTGCCCTCGCGCGGGAAAGCGGGGCGGGCTGGGTCGCCGTCGAGAACTCCTCGCACTGCGGGGCGCTCGCCTACTACGGCCAGCAGATCGTCAAGGCCGACATGGTCGGCATTCTTTTCACGCATTCCGATTCGATGGTCGTGCCCCACGCAGCCCGCCAGGCATTTTGCGGCACGAATCCGCTCTGCATCATCGTCCCCGGCGGTGAGGAAACCACCCTTTGCCTCGATATGGCGACAAGCGTCGTGCCGTGGAATACGATCACCAACGCGGCCATGGAAGACGTGGAGATCCCGGGCGACTGGGCGGTGGACGCCGAGGGAAATCCCACCACAAATCCGAAAGACGTGCGCGCGGTTCGTCCATTTGGCGTTACAAAGGCTCCGACCTTGGCCTCATGATTGACGTGCTGTGCACCTTCCTGATCGGCACGCCGTCCGGCCCGGATATCGCACCCATGTATGGCGACCCCAGCCGGCAACGTCTTCTGGGGGGACTGGTCGGGGCCATTGATATCCGGCGCTTTCGTGACGTATCGGCATTCCGCGCCGCTGTGTCCGCACTGGCGGAGCGGTGGACGAGCCAGCCCGCCGCCGATCCGGAGGACCCCGTGCTTTTTCCCGGACAGCCCGAGTTGCAGACCCGCGCCCGTCGTCTGGCAGAAGGCATTCCTTTGGGAGTGAACCTGGTGGAAATCTTCGAAGGCATCGCCGCCGAAACATCGGTTCCATGGGAGCTCGATGAATTCTGAGTTTCTGACTGAATTGACATGCGACGTGATCGAAGCATCGCGCGTGCGTCCGGGGGAGCGCGTCGGCACATCCGTCCCTAACGCCACGGGCGGAACATTGATCCGGCCCGGCGGTCGCGAGTGCTATCCGGCGTTTTGGATCCGCGATTTCGCCATGTCGCTGGAGTGCGGCCTCATCACGCCCGAGGAGCAGCGCCATGCGCTTCTGCTCACGGCCGCGACACAGCAGGCCGGGGACTGGCAGACGCCCAGCGGGAGCGTCGTGCCGCATGGCGCGATCGCCGACCACATCAATTTCGACGGCACGCCGATCTTTTTCCCCGGAACCTACGATCCGGCGGAACAGGGCGGAAAATGGGGGAAGCTTCCTGCGCTCGACGATCACTTCTATTTTGTGGAAATGGCGTGGCAATACTGCCGGCAGACCGGCGAGCGCGGGATTCTGGGTGAGAATGTCGGCGGGTTGCCCCTCTTGGAGCGCTTGGAGCTGGCATTTACCGTCCCGCAGTCGCGTCCCGACACCCAACTGGTCTGGTGCGACGAGAACAATCGCGGAGTCTCGTTTGGTTTTACCGACGTAGTCATCCACACCGGCGAGTTGTTATTTGCATCGCTCCTGCGCTATCGGGCAGCCCGGCAGCTCGCGGAGCTGACAGGAAATTCCCGCTACGGCGACATCGCCGACACGATCGCCCGCTCGTTGCCCGTGGTGTTTTCGCATCCCGGCGGCCTGCTGCGCGCCAGCACCGGTTTGAGCAGCCAGCCGGACGTGTGGGGATCGGCGTTCGCCGTCTATATCGGTGCGGTTGGAGGCATGGTCCGGGAAAAGATCTGCCGCACATTGGCCGATGCCTGCCGCGCAGGGACGCTCGCCTGGCGGGGCAATATTCGGCACATCCTGACCACGGACGATTTCAGCGCGCAATCCGCATGGGAGAGCACGGTCGGCTCACGTCCTGTCAACCGCTACCAGAACGGTGCCTACTGGAACACTGCGACGGGCTGGGTCTGCTTCGCCATCGCCCAGGTGGATGCGCATCTCGCCAAGCAACTCGCAGGCGAATTTATCGAAGAGCTGCGCGAAGGGGATTTCCGCAAAGGCCCGGATTATGGCTCGCCCTACGAATGCCGGCACCCCGAGGGCGACCACCGGCAGAATCCGGTTTACCTGACGAGCGTCACCTGCCCGCTGGCTGCATTCGTCCGGTTGGGATTGATCCAGCCATGACCCGCGAAGCCATCAGCCAGCTTGTTCGTCGATAACGGCCCGTGCTCGATCAACCCATCGTGCTGGCCTGGGTCAACGACGCGGAAACCTTGCGGACTTACGGCAGCAGAACCGATGCCTACTCGGTTTTCAAAGCGATGCTGGCCCGGCCTCCGAATGAATGGGAAGCCTGGCTCAAAGAGGCGGAATCGGAAGTTCCGCGCTCAACAAAACTGTTGGGACGCTCCCAAGGCTCCCGCTTCTCATCGCCCCTTTAGAGCGGCGCGCCGGCCGGCGCGGAAAACCAGGACGGGCTCAGAGAAATTGTTGGCTTTATCGGAGGGGCTGCGCGATATGGAAAGCATGCGGATACCGCCAGAGACAAAACCAAAACCGACTGAGATCTCCCGGAAAGATCACTTCGCCCGAAAAGCGCTGTGGAAATCGAAACCGGGAGCGCACTTCCGACCGCTGGAGCGCACCCCGGTGGACGGCCTCAGATTAACGCGGAACGAAGCCCCTGGAGGGCTCGTTCTCGAATGGGCCTGAACCATGCCTCCGCCCAGAGGAGAAGTTGATTGGGACACGACGCGAGATACGCTTCACACGATTGCGGAAATCAACCCCGCATTCACAACGGAAAACTGCCTGATAGGTGGCAGCGCGGCCTGGTTCTACAAAAACCTGCTCCAAACCGAAAAGGATAAAGATTTCCCCTGCCCCAGCTACACGAAGGAAGAACAGGCGCTTTGGTATTCAAAAGACGTGGATTTCATCGGCACAAAGCGAGGAGATCTGCCAGAAGAACTGCGGACGAACCCGGAAGGAGATCCCCCGATCCTGAAAATCAATGGCGTCCGGGTGGATACCCCAAACGAAGGGGTGTTTCTGACAAAAGAACTGGCGGCAAAAACAGCCGTGGAGGTAGAAAACCAAAAGACGGGAGCTTTTTACAAGGTGGCCAGCCCCACCCTTCTCTATCGGGAGAAGCTGGAACTCGGGAAAATGGAGGGAGCAGGAGAACGGCCGCAAGACATCCTCCATCTGCAAACCCTGCAACGGGCGGCAAAACTCGTTCTTTGCAAACTGGCGGAAGACCCTAACCTGAACCAAAAGCAAGCGGCTCTCCTGTTCAAACTCCTGAAAGAAACCCAGGAAATCGCCCCGGAGTTATTGGAAGACCAGAGATTGTTGATGCGCCTCCAAGCACGGGCACCGGGTTTCCTGGGAAACCCAAAAACGAAGGCGATCTACCACCTGCTGACAAACCAAATCCTCCCCAAATAGCCGTCAAAAGCCGATGCCAGAATTGCCCGGAAGCCTCGTCCATTTCCTTTCATGCTCAAAGAGGCGGAAGCTCCTCGGGAAAAGTGCCGGGAGGGAAGGCGTGTTTCCGGGAGCGCGGGCTTCCAGCCTGCACTCTCCGGCATCCCTGCCGGGGAGGTCGAGGGAGGGAAAACCCGTTCGGCAGGATGCCAAACGGAGCAGGCAGGATGCCCGCGCTCCCGTCGTCGAAGCTCTGAAAACCCGTTCGTGTCCGTGGTCGGTGAGGATGGCTCTCCGAGCCCTCCGTCGATTGATTGAGCGGTGCTGCCGCGCCAAAAGTAGGGCACCCCGGCGGTGCGCCCCCACCAATCCCCCCACGAAAAAAGTTTAAAATTCTTTTTGACATCCTCGTGCATTTCGACGATTAAAGCACACTAGTGTAGATTATCTCCACGCATGATGCCCACGCTCACCCCTGAATTTCAGCCGGTATCCACCCTCTGGAGGAGGCGGCCTGATTTCGGGCACCATTGGCAAACACAGCCCGCGCCCCAGTGGGCGACCCAGAGCGTGTCGTCGTGCCCGACCTCCATTCCATCGGGCACTCCGAGGCCGTCGGGAACACTGACTACGGTGCGCCGGTTGCGGATCGAAGAATCGGAGGAATCGAAATCGAACGCCCAGATTTCGCGTGTTGGCGAATCGATGAAATACATCGTCCGGGAATCATTGGACCAACCCATGCCGTTTTCGATGGTCAGGTTGTCGAGGATGCGGGTGAGCCGTCCGCCCTCATCGAGACGATAGAGTGCACCGGCTCCCTGAACGGATCCATCGTTCGACATCGTCCCGATCCAGAATCTTCCTGCCGGATCCATCTTTCCATCATTGCAACGATTCTCCGGCCTATCGGGTTCGACTTTGCAAATTTCTTCGCACGAGAGGTCAGCCAGATTGACATAGGCCAACCGCTTGGCGAAAGCGATGAGCAGGCGTCCCTCGTTCAGGGAAGTCACCGCGCAGACCGGCTCGGCAAATTGAAAATCGCGCACCGTGCCATCGGCCGCTCTCCATGCATGCATGCGGCAGCCGGTGAGATCGACCCAGTAAAGGATGCCGCCAGCCCATACCGGACCCTCGCCGTGGGTGGCTTGGTTGTTAACTAGAAGCTCGGCGGATTCAATGGTCATAGAAGATTTATTCCTCGGTGATCGCCTTGGAAGCATAGGGCTCGCGGCTGACCAGCAGGCTGGTCATTCCGAGGTCGGCGAAGACGTTGGCACCAGTCATGCAGGACGAGTCATCGCTGAGAAGGAAAACGCAGCATTTCGCGATCTCGGCGGGCGTGATGAGCCGTTGGCCGGGGATGTTGGCATTCCAGTAGTCGATGCATTCTTTTTCGCTCGGCGCGGCGGCAACGATATCCTTCCAGATCTCGGTCGCGCAAAGGCCCGGCGAGAGGATGTTGACGCGGATTCCGAGAGGAGCGAGCTCGACGGCGGCCGCTTTGCTGAATCCGACCATGCCATGCTTGGCCGCATCGTAGGGCGCGGCACCCGCGAGCGAGGCGTGGGTGTGGACGCTGGCGATTTGGACGATGGATCCGCCCCCTCCCTGGCTCTTCATCTGGCGCGCACAAATCTGGGTGAGGAGAAATGATCCGGTGAGATCGACGTCGAGCACCCGCTGCCATTCTTTGAGGTCCACTTCGAGGAACGGCTTCACATAGTTGACGCCCGCGTTGTTGACGAGCCCGTCAATTTGTCCGAAGCGGGCGACCGCCTTCCGGACGAGGTTTTCGATGGCATCCGGCCAGCTCATGTCGGGGCATTTCGTCGTTTTAAGTGGGTGGAAAGAACCGGTTTGATGGGGGTTGTGCGCCCCCAAACCCCGCACCGCTCGCCGCGGCAGGCGTTCGGGGGGAACTTTGAGAAGGCTGTCCT
>JAPLTF010000065.1 GCA_026398275.1 Verrucomicrobiota bacterium | reverse complement strand
GCACGCCGATTCGATTTCGGATATTTCGTCTGCCTGAATGCCAGATGCTGCAAGAAGAGCGTTGGCGGCATTTCGGACCAACCGGATCTCCTCTTCGGGAGCTGCCCGAAGTATCTCGATCATTTCCATCGCACTCATGTCAGGATCAACGCTCGACCTCTGCTCTCTGCCTATCGTTTTCCGCGCAGGTAATTTTGTATCTCCTCGTGGTCTCCCGCAAAATCAAAAGAAAGCACGCCTTTGTCCGCGATAAAAATCAACCGCCACGCCAGGCCGGTGCGGCACTCGTAAACGTGCCTGCCGAGTTTTCTGATGGAAAGGCCGGTGTGCGCGTGCGGATTGCCAAATCCCTCCAGCACCAGTTTGAGCGTCTCGGAAACCTCGTCCTCCCGTCCTGCCGATCGCACGATTTTTTTGAACCGTTTAGATATCTTAACGGAAATCATCCGGCCCTCCGGTGAACCGCGTCATTTCACCGCGCTTGGTGGCCGCCTTGACCTCCGTCCCGATTTTCTTTTCCGCCCTTTCCATTTCCGCCGGGGTCAAACCGTATTCCCGCAGCGCGTAGTCGTCGGACGTCACCCCCACAGGACGCAGCGCGACAATCTTTCCCTCAAAGACAAACCCCACGTCCTCACCCTGTGTCGCCATTTTGAGCCAATAGCCAAGCCGTCCACGTCCTTCCGTAATGGTCAGAGTCTTCATACGATCATTATGGCGTCTTTATCCAGCGCCGCAAGGACGAAGGAAAAACGGGGGAAAAGTTACCGGCCGGGGCACACCTGTCGAAGTCGAAGGCCCGCGTATTGTCGCCTTTTGACATTTTTTTGAAGGGGCGCGGAAAAAAATCACCGGGCCTCATTTGCGATTTCCTTCTGAGCGGCTTTCCGTTCCTGTTTGGCGACTCTTCGTTTGTTGTCGGGGCGAAGGTGCTTCCACCATTCCGGCGGGCGGGTCAAAGTGTCTTTGCGAATGTGTGCCATTTTCTTGAAGTCAAGGACGGGCTTGTTTCGAGAGGAAAACGGTGCGGTTTTTCCAGTTCGCGTTTTTGTTGGCCAGCCACAGGCGGAGCAATGCGGCGGCGATCCCTGACGAGTCGTTCTGGGCAAAGGATTTGATCGAAACAAACACGACGCCCGCATGGTCCTCCCCGGCCTGCGCCATCTCCTGGAGCAGGGGTGGGATGGTATTCACATCAAACGTCACAAGGGTCATCTTCTCCCGCGCTGCCTCGCGCAGGATGCGCTCGTCACTTTGCCCGATGAGAAGACCGTCGCGCCAGCCGTGGAGTGATACGACCGCAAACCGGGCGTTCAGCGCGCGTGCGATGGGGACAATTTCCGGCGACAGGTGCTCGTCGAGCAAAAACATGGCTATGCGGCGAACTCTTCCAGGCGCGGCAGCTTTTTGCGCAGTGCGGTTGCGTCGAGCAGGTCTTTCTCGTCACGGGCGATCTCCTCCGCGTATTCGCGCATGTAGCCGACCGCCGATTCGGACATCCAAAGCGGCCAACCGTAGTGCTTCGAGAGCCTGGCCGGGTCAAATTCCCACTCGCGCGCCAGGCGGCACGCCAAAGCCATCTGCACCCTGGTTCCCTGCACAAAAGCCACACGACCGAGGGGAGTGTCGCGGAAATCAACGCCTGGAAAATCCTCCTTGCGTCTCGCCTCCTCCAAAAGTCTCGCCGCCATGCCGCCGACGCTGCCCCGCGCTTTTGCAAAACGCTCGAGCCAACTCCGCATGTCCTCCGGAACCCGAATGCTCAATGTGACTGAAGCCATGAGCCCATGTTCCGTGAAGATTGTGTGAAATGCAATAAATTATGACATATCCTTCCGTCGAAGGGGTCAGCCATTTATTATTGATATTATGGAATCTGGCTGCGGAAAGTTTTCAGTTTTCAAGCGGAGAATCCTTCGCGTCACTTGGAAAACGGTTTTCTTGCCGTGTGGCGAATATGAAGGACAACCACGTCATCACCGGCGATTTCGTAAAAAACGAGGTAATTTCCAACGGGCATCATCCTGTGCTGGAAATTGTAGATGGGAAAGGCGAAGCGTTCCGGGAAATCCTCCAACGAAAGACAGGCGTGATATAGTTTCGAGAGGAGGTTTCGAGCCGTATCCGCACTTGCCGATTCGCGTGTAATAAATGTCTCTATTTCGCTGAGATCCTGGTCGCTTCGCGCAGAAAAAACGACACGGAAACTCACAGCGAGAGACGTTCCTTCATCTGCGCAGATGTGAAAAAATCTCCGGAGCGGTAATTATTCAGCCCCTCGGCGCACGCCGATTCGATTTCGGATATTTCGTCTGCCTGAATGCCAGATGCTGCAAGAAGAGCGTTGGCGGCATTTCGGACCAACCGGATCTCCTCTTCGGGAGCTGCCCGAAGTATCTCGATCATTTCCGTCGCACTCATGGCATGATAATCCTGCGGAAAACCGGCGATGTCAAGAAACCGGTCTTACGGTGAGTCGGGCTTGCTGTCGAGAATTGCCTTCCTCGGGGGCAACGCGGGGTGTGAAGGCCACTGCATTCTCGACATGCAGATGCCCTTCGAGCAGTCTTTCCTGGATGGGCTTGTTTGACACGATTCATTTTCCGAAGCCGATTCCCTGCCCGGAATGTGGCGAGGAGATTTCTTCGGTGCAGACGAAGGATTTTGATTGCCTCATGGGCAATTATTATGTGGGGAGCGTGCTGCGTGGCGGTTCGATCCTCAAGGGCATCGTGACGGAGGAGATTTGGTGCGAAAAGTGTTTCGAAGCCAAGCGCGAGTCGCGCCACCCGATTTATCTCGTGGTGTGGAACTCGATTCTTGCGGGGATCGAGACCACGGAGGGAGCGGCCGAGCAACGGCTGTCCGCCGTGGACCGACTCGACCTGGTCGGCTGGCTCGACGAGGCGCAGCGGTCGGCAGCAGATTGGCGGGGGCGGTTTTTCCAGCTGCTTGGTGACATCGAAAAGTGGCACATGCATCTGGCGCACCAGACGAACCCGGAAGAAGGCGAGGGGGGCAAGCGTATGGCGGCGATATTCAAACTCTCCGACGAAATCCTGCAGGCACAGGATCCGCTTGGGGCCTTGATCGCTCAACATCGCGAAAACGCCAAACGAGACGGCAAGCCGCGCGGATGGTGGTGATCACTTATCTCCGGCGGGTCGCCGGACACCACACGCGAGGGCGCGTATGCTCCCCGGAGGTGGGAAAGGGGTTCAGGCGACGCGGGGCGCGTTCTTGGTTCGTTGTTCTTGGTTGGCGCAGTGGGTGAAACTGCTTTTCTGAATTTCACTCCGGGAGACGGGCAATGTAGTCATCGAAACAAACACGACGCTCGCATGGTCCTCCCCGGCCTGCGCCATCTCCTGGAGCAGGGGTGGGATGGTATTCCCATCAAAGGTCACAAGAGTCATCTTCTCCCGCGCTGCCTCGCGCAGGATGCGCTCGTCACTTTGGGGGAGGGAATTTTCGCTGCTTCAGCGGGATGTGTCGTCTACGCCGAGGTAGCTGAAGATGAGGCTGAAGAGGATGGTTTGAATGCCGATGGAGGCAAGGGTGCGGCCGGCGATGACTGTTCGCGTGGTGTCGAGCGGGTCGAGGTTGCCGAATCCGGTCGAGGCCCAGCCGAGCAGGGCGAAAAGGATGACGATAAAGCCGGCAAGAAGAACCAGGCTGCCGGAAATGAGACCTTTTTCGAGGGTGAAGAAGCCGAACGCTTTCGACAGGACATGTTTGGCGGGCAGGAATCCGCGGGTGTAGGCGAAGATTCGCGCGAAGCAGGCGAAGAGGACCATCTGATATCCAAACAGGAGCAGGAGACCTGCGATTTCGAGGGAGTTGAGGTCGAAGTTGATGTGGCCAAGCGTGATCGGGCCTGCAAGCAGACGCAGGAAGAAGAAGCCTCCGATCAGCGTGGCGGAAATACCCGGGTAAAGGAGCAGCCAGCGTGGGGAAAAGAGGAGCATGAAGCGAAGGTGGCGCCAGCCGTCCCGCCAGCTCCGGAGGTGCGGGGGGCGCGAGCGTCCGTCCTTGTGCAAGGTGATGGGGGTTTCCTCGATGCGCATCCCGCGAAGGGAGGCTTTGATGACCATCTCTGAGGCGAACTCCATGCCGCCGGTGCGGAGGTCCAGCTTTTCAAAGGCTTCTTTGCGCAGGGCGCGCAGGCCGCAGTGGAAGTCGTGGCTCGGGCATTTGAAAAGGCTGCGTCCGATAAATGTAAGGATCGGATTTCCGATCCATCTGTGTTTCCAGGGCATGGCACCCGGTTCAATGGAGCCTCCGCCGGAGGGCAGCCGGCACCCCATGACGAGATCCGCCCCGGCGAGGAGTTTTTCCAGGAAGGGTGCGATCTTCGAGAAGTCGTAGCTCAAGTCCGCATCGCCCATGATGATGTAGCGCCCGCTGGCGGCGGCCAGACCGGTGCGGAGGGCATTGCCATAGCCGCGTTGGGATACGGGCACCACGCGCGCACCGCTGGCGGAGGCGAGTTCGATGGAGCCGTCGGTGCTGCCGTTGTCGGCAATGAGAATTTCGCCTTCGATCCCGGCGGATTGAAGGCCAGCCTTCGCGGCGGCGATGCAGGCGACAATCGTTTCGGCCTCGTTAAGGCAAGGCATCAAAATGGTGATTTCTGTGGAGGGAGCCGCTGTCATTCTGGAGACTTTTCAAGAATGGCGATGAATTGGAGGGACGGGGGGAGGATGGGAGAAAGCCAGACGGGATAAATGGAAACGGCATTGTTCATGCTGACGATTCTTAGCCCGGACTGAGCGGCGGTTGCCGCGAAGGTGAGGGGATTAAAGTAACGATCTGGCACGCTGACTCCGTATCCGTAGTTTCCGACGAAGTCCAGCAGGCGGAGCAGGGAGCGCGAGATCAGGCCCCGCTCAAAGTGATCTTTCACGATGACATAGCGTCCGGCGCGGGCGGCTTCGCGAAGCAGGGCAGGGGCCTCCGCCAGGCAGTGGTGAAGAACATCCGAAAACAAAATCGCGTCGAAGGCGGAATCCGGGAAGGGGAGGGTGGATCCATCGAAGCGGCGGTATTTTTTCCACTTCTCGGCATCCGCCAGGCTGGCGGGCAGTTCGTGGATGTCGGTGCAGGTCCACTGAATGTTGGGATGTTGCGATGCGATGGTCTCGGCGATCGTCATATCTCCGCAGCCGACATCGAGGGCGCGGACCGGTTTGCCGTCATGGGGGAAAAGCGTGCTGATGCTCGTGCCAATGGCCTCGGCCAGCTTGGTGATGCGATTCGAGTGAGCCAGCCACTGATGGAGGCTTACGAGCGACTCCTGGATGCCGGTTCTATTCTTATTCGCGATGGGAGAGCTCATTAGCGGGATCTGCGAAAGATGGACCTGTGGTCAAAGGTGAGGGAGGGGAGAAACAGGAGAGGGGAGCGTTGCAGGGATGACTTTCAGCCCGGAAAGGGCCGCGCATTTGCGCTGGCGCTGATCGTAGGATGCAAAGACAGTGCAACCGGCTTCCAGAGCCGCCGCAACGTGCAAGAGGTCCAGGCTTCGGGTTCCGATATCTCCGGAGTGTCGCCCGGAAAGATGCTTGGCCCTGCCAAATACTGTGCCGATGTCATAAGTTGGGCGGGAAAACCGACCGGAGCGAACGTCCGCTTCAAAAGCCCGGATCGCGAGTGTTTCCTGTGCCCGCGTAATCTCCCCGCGGAAGCGTTTCAAGCGGATCGCGTTCGGGATCTCGATTTCGTGCAGATGCGAGAACAGGAACGGCTCGCCGACCGCTTCGATCATTTCGATCGCGGCGGGGGAATCCTGTTCAAACACGAAAGACTTCACGAAAAGGGAAGAGTCAATGTAGGTGCCGGTCATGTGTCCCCCCGGTCGTAATCCAACACGTCCTGCGCGTCTCCCTTGACGGGGCCGCTTGGAAACATCTTGCGAAGCCGGGACAGGCGGTCAATTGGCGGGGCTGTCTTGCGCGCACGAACCGGAGTGATGGTGGCGAAGGGAACCCCTCGCTTGGTGATCGTGACGGCCGCTCCATCATAGATCCACTTGGAAACGGTGGCGAAGTTGTTCCGCAAATCCGCGACAGTCGCCGTTTTCATATGATAGATAAAGTATCATTTCAAGCCGGCGTGTCAATAGGGCTGGCAAAGAACTCACCGGTGACAGCGGTCAGTTCAGCAAGATAGAAGGAGGAATCACGGCTTCAACAGATCGATTTTGTCTCTCAGGCGGTCAAAGTCACCGGATCTTTCCGCGTGAATCAAAACGCTGGTGTCAATGGCCACCGGCATATCCAAAGACTTCGTTTGCCTGCTTCATGGCGGCGGTGAGTTCAGCCTGCTCCCGGGCGGAAAACCTCACGGACGCCAGAATCGCCAAGAGCTCCGACTTGGAGACTCCGGCCTTGCGACGCATCTCCACTTTAATTTTTCCATGTCGGCGAATGTCGGCTTTTTCGTGCCGCTCAACAACGCGATCAATGATCCCGTTGCTGTCAGTGGCAAGCTGTGTAGCCGTTACAACCATTGGCGAAATATGCTTAAATTATGTATTTTCACAAGTTAAACTGTCGCGGGCCCGCGCCTTCGCAATTGATCAATTCATGCGGAGAAACGAGGCGTGAAGGAGAAGCGGCCGGCGGGCCGTCAGTTCGGCTTGGCGGGTGCCTCGGCAGCCTTCAGCATCTCGGCGGCCAGGTCCGGCTGGCCTGCCGCGGTGAATCTTTCCGCGAGCTGGCTGGCAACGGACCGCCGGAGATCGGGCTGGAGGCTCTTCATGGCAGCGAGGGCTTGGTTCGCGGCGTCACGGTGCCGTCCCTGCGAGACGTAGAGGTCCACGAGTTCCATGCGGACGGCGCTGCTATCCGGCGCGTTATCCAGGATTTCTTTGAGCGAGATTTCTGCGGTGATCGGGTTGCCTTCGACGAGGCGTGAGAACCGGGCGAGGTGGAATTTTGCCTCATTGAGGCTCTGATCGGGCGCGACCCGGAGCATGAGGACGGTCTGCTGCATCCCTTTCGACAGGTCGTTGGGCGGAAAGGCGAGCGGCCGGGCCCATGGCGGGATGACCTTGTCGAACAGGGCGCGCTTGCCGAAGGAGTTTTCGTACGATTTTCCGGGGACGGGTTTCGGGTAGAGGATCCCGAAGAACGGCCCGATGAAATTTTCCCAGGTCATCATGGACACGTGGGTGATGCCGTGCTTTTTCATGAAGGCGAGGGCCTCTTCATCGTTCTGGGCGTTGAGTCCCGCTGCAGCCGCCTTCAACCCCTCAACGTTTTCCCAGTAGAGGGTGCCGACTGTCCGAAATCCCCCCATTGCGGACAGCAGGCACGAGCTGTTCGGGCTGCTGAGCAGGACGACCGGTGCGCCTGCCGCGTCGTCGAGGATGGCTCGTGCCATCTGGCGGTGGAGCAGGGCGAGCCCCTGGCCGGCGGTGATGGAAACTTTGTCGCCGCTGCGGAACTGCGCCCAGGCTATGGTAAATGTGTTTTTGAAGGTCGGCGCGACGAGAATATAGCCGAAGGAAAGGAGCATGGCGGCGACAACCGCGCGGCTCAGCGCATCGCGAGGGACCAGCCGCCAGACTTGCGGGACAACGATCCCTGCCAGCGCGATGTAGAGCGGGCCGGCCAGCATTCCCCAGCGAACCTGGTAGAACTGTAGAGCTGTGATCAACAAGATCGGGATCGCCAGAAAGATCAGCACCGCTTTTGTCCCGCGTCCGACCACGCGTGACATTTGCAGGGTGGCGGCCGCCAGCAAGAACACGGGGAACCACCCGATGGCGGCGCCCCAGGTGAGCCCACCCATTCGGATGCGCATCATCAATGGCAACAACTCTGCGATGTTCTTATACAGCCGTATCATGAATGGATCCTTGGCGGAATAGACCTCATTTCCACCGAGCAAGACCACCAGTGGCAAAAAGGCACAGGCGAGAGACGGCCAGATGAGGTTCCTCCATGGGAAAGGATTGGATTTTCCTCCATTTCCACAAATCCATCCCGTAAGAACGGCGATCGCCCACCCTCCGCCCAGCCAGGCAATGGCGTAGAGCGGGTGGTTGACCTCCATCCGAATCCCCATGTTGAACGGGAAGTATTCGAGTAGATAAAAAACCAAGCTGCCCCCTGCCCCCCAAAGGCCCCAATATTTCCAGAGTTCCTGGTGGAATCCCCCGCCGGCTTTGATGCGTGCCATGCGCCCGAGCAGGAGAGTTGCAGTGATGGCCGAAACCCCAATGGCTCCGAGCACGACAGCGGCAGAAAACGCGCTGATCCACAGCCCTGCCGCTCCGCAGATGGCGGAGAAGATCATCCCGTGCCGGGCCTGCCTGAGGGTATGTGGCGGGGCGAAATCGTTTCCCCCTTCGTTCTGCACCCAGCCAGCTCCTGCCCAGGCGATGCCGAAGAGCATGCCGAGAAGCGCGAAGGCAATGAGTCCGTGGTGGTCGGGATAGGCCGGCATGAATCCCTCGTAAAACGTCGGCACGGCCACCATTCCGATGGCTATCACCGATCCGCAGAGCGGGCCGAAGCGGCGGGCGGAGAGGGTTGCGAAAATTCCAAGCGCCAGAACGAGCAGGATGGGATTTGCCCAGATCGACATGCGGTAAATGCTGTTGCGGAGCGAGTCGCCGGTGACGGCACGGTAGATTTCGCCGAGCCCGCGCAGATACCAGGCAAAGGCGGAATTCCAGTGGACCTCACGCCCCTCGGGTGCGTTGTCGAAATCCGTGTGGCGGACCCGCCACTCGCCGTTCTCGCCGAGATGCTCGGCATGGCGGTTCCAGGCGTATCCATCGAAGGCGATCTCGCTGAGGAAGACGGGCATCCGCTTTTCCACCGGGATGTTTTTATCCGCCTCATTGCAGAGCCGGACGGTGACGGCGTCCACGAGAAACGCATGGGTGGCCACCCAGGCGATGCAGGCGAGCAGGACGGCCGAGAAGCCAATCCATGCCAGCGTCCTGGCGAGAGGCGAAGGCGCGGTTGCTTGCGTCGGCGAACTTTTCCTCCCGGTTCCAGTTTTGAGTGGATCGGGTTTCTTCTTTTTTTGTTTTGAGCGTTTGGAGGCCACAGGGAAGGTGGGGAATATGGAGGAACCTTCCCCTCTTGGAAAGAGGAGAGTGAGGGGCCCATCAGGGCGGGGATTTCTATTTTCACGACCGTGGCCCCGTTGGCCGACAGGGAGACTTCCCTGGCAGCCTTCAAGAGTTCCGGCCACTCCACCATCAGTGTCCTTTCGGAGGGGGGAGTTGTTTGTGAATGTGATTTCCAATGGATGTTCTTTCCTTTCGCCAAGGAGCACTTTTCCAAAGTCCATTTCGCGCGGGTATTCCAATGCCACGCGCAGCTTCGAGCAGAACCAGATCCTCATAATCGCGCCCCTTGATTTGCAGCGCCGCCTTCAAAACCGCTTCGATGACAGGAGCAATACGGAAAATTTGGAGCAGGGCAGAAATCTCGCTTGCCGCCGCTTTCGCCCCGAGTGCCTTTGAGGCCAGATAATGGATCGTGGTGATCGTTGTGGCGCACAGGCTCCCTTCAAAACACCCGGTCTCTGCAGCAGCCACCACCTTGGCACTGTCCGCTACAAATGGCTTCCGGTCCAACATCACGTCCAGCAGGGCGTTCGTATCCAGCAGCAACTTCAAAGGTGTTTTTCCTCCAGATGGTGGCGGTAATCAGCGGCCGCAGCCCCCCGTAGCGACCCGAGGAGCTTCGAGGTCAAGGGAGGCAGATCGGCCCCGGATTTTTGAGGTTCGTGTCCCCGGTGAGCCGGGCCGGCATCGTGGGGAAGGCGGTCAGGCGAACGGTGCCAGATCGGTGATGCCGCTGCTGCCGGCTCCGCAGAGATCCTTGGTCCGGTCATAGAGGCTTGTCTTTGCATTTCGGCCTTTTCGCACGGTTCTTGAGAGCGATTCCCGGACGATGGCCGACATGGACTTTCCCGAGAATTTGGCGACGGCTTCCACCCTCAATTTCAGGTCCGCCGGAATTTTGACGCTCATCGCGATCGTGAGCAGAGTGGTATTACTTTTTGTGAAAAAAGCAATACGTGGCTGATGATGATGCCGTTTCAGGCCCTGAGAATTTGTTTCTCCGTGTGCGTCAATTTGTGGTAAACAATCCCCATGAGCACCCCGAACCGGGTCGTGAAGACCAAAATCCCCGCGCGAGTCATCGTTTCTGCAACCCTGATCGGCCTTTTTGTGGTCGGCTTTATTGTTGTGGCCGTCTGGCAGAGCGGGCGTGGGATTGCGGATGCGCGGCTGAGGGGGACTGTCGTGTCCAAGGAATACCGTCCGCTATCCGCGCCCGAGCGGCAGGTGACGCTGACGAGGTCCGGAGCGCTCACCGCGAAGGATGCCACCGGGGAATTTGTCATCACGGTCGAGGTCCCGCAGCGCGATGGTTCGAAGAGGACCTTTACCGTCTGGCTGAACGACAAGCAGCGGTTCGACGCGGTGAATGTCGGTGATTCTTTTGATGTGGGACCATTCCTTGTGCCCTCCAGATAAATCAAAAGGAGAGTTGGAACCACGGATGGACACCGATAGACACGGATACAGCAGATTACGGCCACGTTTGCTGTAATACATCGTTCGGCTTTGGGGAGAACGCTCCATTTCTATCGGAAGTTGTTTATCCGTGTTTATCCGCGAAATCCGTGGTTCAGTTGCGTTTTCAGGATAAAAAAATTTTCCATTTTGAACGAAATGTCCTGTCCCTCTGTCTCAATTTCCAACGTTAGCCTGTCATTACAAAGTAAATCATAAATTATGAGCATTAACACCTCCGAACTCACCCAACAAGTCCAAGAAAACCGCCAGTGGGTTGACCCGCTGCTTGCCGAGGTCGGCAAGGTGGTGGTCGGGCAGAAAAACCTCGTGCATCGCCTGCTGGTGGGACTTCTCACCAACGGCCACGTTTTGCTGGAAGGCGTTCCCGGGCTTGCGAAGACGCTGACGGTGCGGACGCTGGCGAGCTCGATCCACACGGGTTTCCAGAGGCTGCAGTTCACGCCGGACCTCCTACCCGCGGATTTGATCGGCACGCTGATCTACAATCCCCGCGAGAGCCAGTTCACCACGAAGCTCGGCCCGATTTTTTCCAATTTGATTCTTGCCGACGAGATCAACCGCGCTCCGGCGAAAGTTCAGAGCGCCCTGCTCGAGGCGATGCAGGAACGCCAGGTGACGATCGGGGACCAGACGTTCAAGCTCCCGGATCCGTTCCTCGTGCTCGCCACGCAAAACCCGATCGAGCAGGAGGGCACCTACCAGCTTCCCGAGGCGCAGCTGGACCGGTTCATGCTGAAGGTTCATGTGGGATATCCGACCCGCGAGGAGGAGCGTTCCATCCTCGATGCCATGTCCACTTCATCCCCGCGGCTCGATGTCCAGCCGGTCGTCACGGCAGATCAGATCATTCGCTCGCGGGGCGTCGTCAACGACATCTACGTGGACGAGCGCGTGAAGGACTACATTGTCAACATCGTGTGGGCGACGCGCGACCCGGCAGCGGCGAAGCTCAAGCTGGACGGGATGATCCGCTACGGAGCCTCCCCGCGCGCCACGATCTTCCTCACCCTGGCCGCCAAGGCCAACGCCTTCATTGCGGGCCGCGGATATGTGACTCCGCAGGACGTCAAGACCATGGGGCTGGAAGTGATGCGCCACCGCATCGGCGTGAGCTACGAGGCCGAGGCGGAATCCGTCACCTCCGAGATGATCATCGAGCAGATCTTCGCCGGCCTCCCGGTGCCCTGAGAAGAAGTATTAAGAATAAAGTATTAAGGGTTAAGTGAAGAGCCCGGGAGAGCCGCCCGCCCCACTTAATACTTAAACCTTACAACCTTGAACCTTCCATGAGAGATCCCAAAGAAATTCTGAAAAAGATCCGCCGCCTTGAGCTGCGGACCCGCCGGCTGGTGAACGCGGGGTTCGCCGGCCAGTATCACAGCGTCTTCAAGGGCCGCGGGATGAATTTCGAGGAGGTGCGCGAGTATGCGGCCGGCGACGAGATCCGCTCGATCGACTGGAACGTCACCGCCCGGATGAACACGCCATATGTGAAGAAATTCACCGAGGAGCGCGAGCTCACGGTGATGCTGGTCGTGGATGTGAGCGCGTCGGGGACGTTCGGCAGCGTGGAGCTCAGCAAGCGCGAGCTCGCGGCCGAGGTGGCCTCGATCCTGGCATTCAGCGCGATCAACAACAACGACAAGGTCGGGCTCCTGCTCTTCAGCGACGATGTCGAGCTCTTCATCCCTCCGAAAAAGGGCCGCCTGCACACGCTGCGGCTGATCCGCGAGATGCTGTATTTTGAGCCCAAGGGCAGGGGCACAAACATGGCGGGTGCTCTGGACTACCTCAACCGCGTGATCAACCGCCGGGCGGTTCTTTTCCTGATCTCCGATTTTATCACCCCGGATTTTTCCAAGGCCCTGACCGTATCCAGCCGGCGGCACGACGTGGTGGCGATGCCCGTAAGCGATCCCGGGGAATCCGGGTTTCCCGATGTGGGGATCATCACACTGGAGGATGCCGAGACCGGACAGCAGATCGATATCAATACCGGGAGCAAATCCGTCCGCCGCGGGCTTGCGGATCTCGAGGAGGTCCGGCGCAAGTCGCTGGCGCGACTCTTCCGCAGCCGGAGGGTGGACATCGTGCCGCTCTCCACGACCGAGGACTACCTTCTGCCGCTGCGCGCATTCTTCGAGCAGCGTGAACGCCGCCTTGCCGCATGAATCCAGCCGCTCCAGCTCCAACACCCGTCCCCATCCACGACATTGTCGGTCCTGTCTGGTTTTTTCCCTGGCCGGTTTGGGTCGTCGTGTGCGTGGGACTCGGAGCCCTTCTTTTGCTGGGCGTCCTCATCTGGGGACTGCGGTCGTTCCTTGCACGGAAGAAGCCGCCGACCGCCAAGGAGCGGGCGCTGGCCGCCCTGGAGTCGCTCCGGAATTCCGTGGCCGGCGCGGATCCCTACGCATTCGGGATCACGGTTTCCGATGCGATCCGCAACTACATCCACGATCAGCACGGGCTCCAGGCCACCACGCAGACGTCGCTGGAATTTCTTGAGGGGATCCGCACGAACCCGGTCTTCTCGGACAACGAAAAGGCGGGGCTGTCCGCCTTTTTGGAGAAGACCGATCTTTTGAAATATGCCCGTGCGGAGGCCGGGGAGTCCGAGATGATCGGGCTGCTGGAAACTGCCGGCCGTCTGGTCCGCGCCGAAGTCCAGCCGGGAAAAAACACGGAGGTTGCGCCATGACGCTTTTTGGTGTGATCATCGCCTATCCGTGGGTGCTGCTCCTGCTGCTCCTCATTCCGCTCATTGCGTTTCTGCGCGGGAAGTTCGGCGGAACTGCGGGCGTCACGTTCTCCAGCACCGGGTCGCTGGTCCGGCTGGGCATGCGCAGGCGCTCACGTGCCGGGGCGTTCCTGGCGGCGCTTTCGTATCTGGCCCTGGCGTCATTCATTGTGGCGCTCTCCCGTCCCCAGCTCGGCAGCGAGATCACGAGGGTGCAGGCCAGCGGGGTGGATATCATGCTTCTTCTCGACGTGTCGCGGTCGATGCTGGCCGAGGATTTCTCGATCGGCGCCAGCCGGGCGAACCGGTTGGAGGTGACAAAAAAAGTCACCGAGCAATTTATCCGCAAGCGGCCCAACGACCGCATGGGGATCATCGCCTTTGCCGGGCGGCCATACCTGGTCAGTCCGCTCACGCTCGATCACGACTGGCTGATCCAGAACCTGGACCGGCTACAGATCGGGCTCGTGGAAGACGGCACGGCGATCGGCTCGGCCATCGCCTCCGGGGCCAGCCGCCTGAAAGACAAGGAGGCGAAGACGAAGCTCATCGTCCTGCTCACCGACGGCGACAACAACGCGGGCAAGGTCATGCCGCTGACCGCGGCGGAGGCGGCAAAGGCGCTCGGGATCCGCATCTACACGATCGGGGCGGGCACGCAGGGCGAGGCTCCATTTCCTTTCACCGATCCGTTCGGCCGCACGGTCTATCGCAATGTGCCGGTTGAGTTCAAGGAGGACACGATCCGGGAAATCGCCAAAATCACCAACGGGATCGCCTACCGGGCGACCGATACCAAATCGCTGGAAAAAATCTTCGGCGAGATCGACAAGCTCGAGAAATCGAAAATCGAGGTCGAAAAAATCGCGCAGTATCGCGACCTGTTCCCGTGGTTTCTCGTGGCCGGCGTCGTCTGTCTCGGAACAGAAATCCTGCTTTCACAAACATTATGGAGACGCTTGCCCTGACATTCGGTGCCCCGCTTTGGCTCTGGGGATTGCTGGCTCTGCCGGTATTCGCCGGGCTGTATGTGTGGTCACACCTCCGCGGACGCGCCCTGGTTTCCAAGGTGGTGGCCCCGCGTCTCCGCGAGCAGCTTGCCGGATCGGTGAGCGTGGCGCGCCGGGTGATCCGCGGGATATTTATCGTGCTGTCGCTGGGACTGGTCCTGGTCGCGCTCGCGCAGCCGCGCTACGGATTCACCCAGCAGGAGATCAAGCAGAGGGGCCGGGACATCATCGTCGCCGTGGACACTTCCCGGAGCATGCTGGCAACGGATGTCGCGCCGAACCGGCTCACGCGCGCCAAGCTGATGACTCAGGATCTCGTCCGCCTGCTCAAGGGCGACCGGGTCGGGCTCATCGCATTCGCCGGCTCCGCCTTCCTTCAGGCCCCGCTCACCCTTGATTACACCGCGGTCGTCAACTCGCTCGAAGAACTCGACACCAGCGTCATCCCGAAGGGCGGGACAAATATCGCATCCGCCATCGCGATCGCGGAGCAGGCGTTCGGAAAAGCGGAAGGCCAGACGCGGGCGCTCGTCATCCTCACCGACGGCGAGGAGCTCGATGCCGATGGAGTCGCCGCCGCAAAAAAAGCCGCGGAACATGGGATTCGCATCTTCACGGTTGGCATCGGTTCCTCGGAGGGGTCCCTCATTCCTTTCCGGTCCGAGGATGGGAAGCAGGACTTCGTCCGCGATGTCTCGGGAAAGCCTGTGCAGACCCGCCTGGACGAGAGCCGGCTCAGCGAGATTGCCAGGGAAACCGGCGGCTTCTATGTGCCGATCGGCCCGGATGCGGCCCGCGAGATCTTCCAGCAGGGGATCGAGCCGATGGATCGGGCGGAAACCGGGCTGTTCTCCGCGCGGCAGCCACTGGAGCGCTATCAATGGCCGCTGGGATTTGCCGTGGGCTTTTTGATCCTGTGGCTTCTGCTCGGAGAAAGGCGCAGGGTCCGTCCACGGCGCGCGCTGGCGGCGGCATTGATCGCATTTGCGCTCGTGCCCCGGCTCCAGGCGGCGACCCCCGGCTTGCAGGATTATCAGTCTGGAAACTTCGAGAACGCCCGCAAGGCCTTCGAGAAGCAGCTCAAGTCGTCCCCCGATTCCCGCGAGGTGCAGTTCAACGCCGGAGCCTCGGCCTACAAGCTCGGTGACTTTGAGCAGGCGATCTCCCATTTCACGAGTGCGCTCCTTTCCGAGGACAGCAAGCTCCGCGAAGACGCGGCATACAATCTCGCGAACTCCCTCGTCCGCCGCGGCGAGGCGGCCAAGGAGAAGGATGCCAAGAAGGCCGACTGGAAAAATGCCATCGAGCAATACACCGAGGCGCTCAACCTCGATGCGAAAAACAAGCAGGCCCAGGAAAACCGCGACATCGTAAAGAAGCTCCTGGAGGATCTCGAGAAGCAGGAAAAGCAGCAGGACCAAAAAAAGGATCAGCAGAAAAAAGATCAGAAGCAGGACCAAAAGGACAAGAAGGACCAGAAGGACAAACAGGACCAGCAGAACAAGGACCAGCAGAACAAGGATCAGAAGGACCAGCAGGACAAACAGGACCAGCAGAACAAGGACCAGCAGGGGAAGGATCAGAAGGACCAGCAGGACAAACAGGACCAGCAGAACAAGGACCAGCAGGGGAAGGATCAGAAAGACCAGCAGGACAAACAGGACCAGCAGGGCAAAGATCAGAAAGACCAGCAGGATAAACAGGACCAGCAGGGCAAAGATCAGAAAGACCAGCCCCAGAATTCACAAGGCGACCCAAAAAAGAACGAGCAAAAGCCAGGAGCCGCCCCGACACCCACACCCGGGGAAAAGAAGGAGGGCGATGTCAAATCCGCCGCAGGCGATGAGAAGAAGGAGGAAAAGCCGCAGGAACAAGCCCAGGCTGCCGCTGCGGGTGAGGAGCAGGGCAAGGACGGGGAGATGAGCGCGGCCCAGGCGCGGGCGCTTCTCAAGTCCTTGAATTCCGAAGAGGAAAAAGTGAATCTCATGCAGCAGCCGACTTCGCAGGAGGTTCTGCGTGACTGGTAAAACTATGAAACGTGCATTTCTTATTCTGGCTCTGATTCTGCCGCTCTGCCTGCATGCGCAGGAGGTCGCCGCCGGGCTCTCGGCGAATCAGGCGCAGGTCGGCGAGCCGGTCCAGCTCATGGTCACCGTCCGGGGCGCGCGGGGGGCAGAGGTGCCGGAGAAGCTTTCTGTGAAAGGCCTCCAGATCAACCTCGCCGGGCGGTCAACCCAATTTGAAATGCGGAATTTCAAGATGAGCTCGACGCTCACCTACACGTATATTGTGGTGCCGTTGTTCGAGGGGGAGTTTTCCATTCCGCCATTCGACGTGAATATCGAAGGAAAATCCTTCCGCACGCAGGTCATGAATCTTTCGGTGAGGGGCGGGGGCCAGGCTCAGCAGGCGCCGGGACTTCCGCAGGGCTCGCAGATTCCCTCCGGGCCGCCGCCGTCGTCAGCCGATGAGGGCGATCCATTTTTTGCCGATCTGATCCTCAGCAAGAAAAAGGTCTTTGTCGGGGAGGTTGTTCCGGTCGAGCTCCGGTTTTATTTCAACTCCCGGATCGGCGGGCAGGTGGGGGAGCGTCCGAACTTCGGGGGCGAGGGGTTCACGGTGCAGAAATTTTCGAATGCGGTGAAGCGCGAGCAGGTCGTCAACGGAACCAACTATACGGTCTTCAGTTTTCAGAGCGCGATCACCGCGGTGAAGTCCGGCACGCTGGAGATTCCCGAGGCCTCGCTGGAGGCGCGGCTGCAGTTCCCTGGAAAGATGCCGCAGGGCTTCGACAGCTTCTTCAACAACCTTCCTCTCCCGCAGGGGATGTTCAGTGACAACCGGGATGTCACGCTCAAGACAAAGCCCATGCAGCTCGAGGTTCTGCCTCTTCCGAAAGACGGCAAGCCAGAGGATTTTTCCGGGGCGGTCGGCAAGTTCACCATGGATGCCTCCGTGTCACCCAAGAAGGCGGCCGCCGGAGAGCCGGTCACCCTGAAGGCGTCGGTTTCGGGACAGGGAAATTTCGAGGGCATGGGATCGCCGGTATTGACCGGCGACGAAGGGTGGAGGTCCTATCCGCCGACGGACAAATTCCAGTCCACGGATGCGGTGGGATTCACCGGGGAGAAGACATTTGAATTCCCGCTCATCGCCCGTCAGGACCAGACCCGGACCCCTGGCCTGCGGTTCTCCTATTTTGATCCCTCCACGGAGAAATACATCGTGCTCACGCAGGATCCCCTCGATGTGAATGCGAAAGCCGGCGGGGCAGCCGCGCCGGCCGCTTCCGGAACTCCCGCCGCAGCACCTCTGGCCAACAAGCCCGCCCCGACCTCCTCGCCAGCCTCGACGCCGGATGTCACCGCCATGGCGGGAGGAGCATCGAGCTGGACATCGCTGCTGGTCCGCAAGGAATTCCTGATTGCCAATGCCTCACTGGCCGTCGCCTGGCTGGCGGTCCTTCTGATTCTGTCGCTTCGCAAGTTCACCCGCTCGCGGGCCGGCCTCGAGCTGGCGCGCAGGAAGCATTTGAAGGATGCGCTGGGCGCGCTTCAGGGCGTGGAGCCCACGGCATTCTACGAGAAGGCGAGAGACTACCTGATCCTGCGTTTGAGCAACGGGGGGGACGATCTGGACACCGCCGCGCGGATCGATTCCTCTGCGCTGCCGCCCGAGATCAAGGCTTCGCTTCACCAGGTGATCGAGCGCCACGGAGAGTCCAAATACGCCGCCGGTGGAGCGCCGCCGCCATCCGCTGAGGAGCGGCAGGCGGTCATCTCGATCCTGAAGAGCTTGGAGGCAAGTTATGAAAAGTAGGTTCGTTGTTGTTCTTCTGGCCCTCGCGCCATTGGCCAGGGCGGATGTCCTTTCGGACGCCCGCGCCAGATTTCAGGATGGCGAATACGATCAGTCGGCCAAGCTGTTCGAGCAGTCGCTTGAAAAATCCCCGCCCAGCGCTGCCGTGTTTTTCGAGCTCGGCCGCGCCCTTGCGAAAACCGGCCAGGAGGCCCGCGCGGCCTTGAACTTCCGCCGCGCACTGATCCTCGATCCCCGGTTCGACACGGCCCGCGCAGCACTGCAGGAGGCCAATGTCGCGCTCGGGATTCCTCCGCAGAAGCAGACATGGAAGTCACAGGTCGCCGGGAGGGTTCCGCTGGATTCCCTGACACTGGGGGGAACCATTCTCTTCTGGGCAGGCGCGTTCCTCGGCCTCGCGGCATTTTTTCCGCCGGCTTTCCGCCGGCGTCGGCTGCTGGCGGGCACCTTTTTTCTGCTGCTGGGAATCTCTGTGCTCACGGTGGTTTGGCTCTGCGATCCAAGAATTGCGCTGGGCAATACGGCCGTCGTTCTGACAAATGGAGGCTCTTCACTGCTCAGTTCGCCCGCCGACCAGTCAGAAAAAATTGCGTCCATGCCGCAGGGCAGCCTTGTCGAGGTCCTGTCCCAGCGCGGCCGTTGGTTCTACGGCCAGTTGCCCGGCGGCGCAAAGGGTTGGTTTCTCACCGAGGGAATCGTTCCTCTCATCCCCCCCGCATGACCGCCAGTGGGGAATAAATCCGAATACGGCAGCACTTGTAGCGGAGCACGGAACGTGTATCGCAATCGGGATTTTCTGCAGGGTCGTGGCATGGGCATCCTGCCCATGACTTGCTGGATTTCCACGCATGGGCAGGATGCCCATGCCACACGCGGAGTTCGCTGCGCCAGGATTTCCTTTCCGGCCTGCATCTTTACAGCGCTCCTTGCCCTGTCGCTGCTCTCCACCGCCTGCCTCCAGGCCGGTTGGCGGGAGAATCTGACGCCGGATGTCGCCGGACCGTTTCCTGCGATCCGTCCGTTTGAGGCCGAGTTCCGGATCGGTTGGTCGGAGGTCGAGGCGGCGAGGGCGACGGTGAATATCGGCTGTCAGGGAAACGACGTCCGGCTGTCGGGCTTTGGTGGAACGACGGGATTGGCGCGGATGCTCTGGCAGCTTGACGCCAGCCTGGATGCGACCACGGCCATGCCGAACTTCCAGACCGTCTACTCCATGCAGCAGGAGTCCTACTCAAAAAGGACGCTCGTCACAGAAATCGTCTCCAAGCCGGACGGAATCTGGCGCCTCCGCGAGAACTATCCCCAGGGAGAAAATCCGGCCCGGTGGAAAAAGATCAAGATCTCGCCGTTGCGGGACCTTTTTTCAGGCATGCTCTATATCCGGAGCCGGAGGCTGGATCCCGGCGAAACCGTCTCCACCATCATCTACCCCGGCGATTCGCCCTACCTCGTCGAGATGAAATGTCTGGGAACGGAAAAGATCCCGATTGCCGGATCGCCCCGCGATGCGATCAAGCTGGATCTCCGGATCCGCCGCATCAATTTGAAAAAGGAAAATGCGCTCGAGCCACATGGCAAATTCCAAAACGGGACGGTCTGGCTGTCGAACGACCCCGACCGGATCCCCCTCCGGGCCGAGGTGAATATCTTCATCGGCTATGTTTTTGCGGAGCTGGAATCGATAAATTTCAAGACTCGGTGACGTGCACCTGCTAGAAGACCCCTCAAGTTTCATGCACCGGAGCCCACTTGCCATCCTCAGCGACATCCATTCCAATCTGGATGCCCTCGATGCCGTCACGGCCGATCTGGATGCTGCCGGGGTCGACAACGTGGTCTGTCTCGGCGATGTGGTCGGCTATGCGGCTTACCCCGACCAGTGCATCAGCCGCATCCGCCAGCGCGGCTGGCACACGGTCCTCGGAAACCATGATGACGCGCTGGACAACGGACCGGCCAAGGAGCAGATGAACGATGTGGCCAATGCCGGGATCCGGCATGCGGAGGAGGAGGTCTCGCCCGACAACCGGGCCTGGCTCAGTTCGCTGCCGATGAAGCTCCCGCGGACGCACGCCGTGTTCACGCATGCCTCGCTGGATTCCTCCGAGGAGTGGCCATACCTGATCGACGTGGAGTCCGCCCTCCTGCATTTTCTGGCACAGCAGATCCCCCTCTGCTTTGTCGGCCACACCCACCGTCCGATGGTCATCAACTGGCAGCGCACGACGAAGCTCGATGTCCTGATCCCGAAGGACGATCAGATTCCGCTGCTGCGGACCGGAAAGACAACGGTCAACGTGGGGTCGGTCGGGCAGCCCCGCGACGGAGATCCCCGGGCCTGCTACGCGCTCTACTTCCCTGCCACCCACCATGTGGAATTCCGGCGGGTCGAATACGATGTCAAGGCCGCGCAGCGGGCGATCCGGAAGGCCGGGCTTCCGGCATTTGCCGCGAAGCGGCTTGAGCAGGGGCTCTGATGCGCGCGTGACGTGGGGAGGCCTACTCCCCGCCCGGCACCGCCGACAGAACTTCATTGAGCATCCGCTCGAAATCCTCAAGCCCGGTGCTCGGGATGATTACGGTATTTCTGCGGCCGTGCGCCTCCTCGGTGATGCGCAGAAAACGACCGCGCTCGTTTTCGCGGTATTCAATAAAAAAGTGTTTGCGCTCAACCTGCAGCTCGCGCGATTCCAGAATCGTATCCATGAAGTTCTCGGTGGGAGAATCGCGTATTACACCGCATCCCGCGCTTTCAATACAACAGAAAAGTGAATCGCCTCACGCCTCGAAGCGCGTTCTGACCGGAAGTCCGCGCGCCTCCAGGTGGGATTTGGCGTCGTCCACGGTATACTTTCCAAAATGGAAAATGCTGGCCGCCAGAACGGCATCCGCAGCCCCTTGTTCGAGGACATCGGCGAGGTGGTCGAGCGTCCCGGCCCCTCCGCTGGCGATGACGGGGATGCGCACGGCGCTGCTCACCGCGCGGGTGAGCTCGAGATCGTAGCCGTCGCAGGTTCCATCCGCATCCATGCTCGTGAGGAGGATTTCTCCCGCACCGAGCTCGCCGGCGTGCCGGGCCCATTCCACGGCATCGCGTTCGGTGGGGTTTCTTCCGCCGTGCGTATAGACCCGCCATTTTCCCGGCCCATCGCGCTTGGCATCGATCGCAACCACGACGCATTGCGAGCCGAACGCGCGTGCGGCCTCGCGGATCAGCTCCGGTCGCTGAAGCGCCGAGGTGTTGACGCTGACCTTGTCCGCGCCCGCCCTCAGCATCGTCCGGAAGTCCTCCACGGCGCGGATCCCGCCGCCCACGGTCAACGGCATGAAGCACTGCTCGGCGGTCCGCTCAACCACCCCCACCATCGTGGCCCGCCCGTCGCTTGAGGCTGTGATATCGAGAAAGACCAGCTCGTCCGCGCCCTGCCGGTCATAGACCTTCGCGCATTCGACGGGGTCACCCGCATCGCGGAGCTCAAGGAACTTTGTGCCTTTGACAACCCGTCCATCGGTCACGTCGAGACAGGGAATGATGCGTTTGGCCAGCATGACCTGTATCCATGCGCGGCCCGCATGGAAAATCGAGACTAAAATGTTTGCACCCTGCCCTCGCCTTCCTATTGTTCCCATGCGATCCCGGCAACTGGACGGGGCTTGAGCCATGGAACACGAACGAAACCATCAGACGACCATCCGCGGGGGAATGCGGATTCTCGCCGCCGCCCTGCTCTCCGGCATTGCGGCGGCATTGCTTTCGTCCTGCGAATCCACCGGGGGGCGCTACGGTCCCGGGGCGGGGAATTTTTCCACCGTGATCGTGGATGCGGGGCACGGTGGGCACGACCAGGGGGCCAAGGCCTGTTCCGGCGCACCCGAAAAAATGCTCACCCTCGACACCGCCCGCAGGCTGGCGGCGGTTCTCCGCAGCAGGGGCGTCCATGTCATCGAAACCCGGACCGGGGATTACTTTGTCACACTCGGGGGAAGGACGGCGATTTCAAACAGAAGCGGCCAGGCGGTTTTTGTGAGCGTGCACTACAACTGGACCAAGCGCCGCGGAGCCCAGGGGATCGAGATTTATTACAACAGCCGCCGATCGATGCGGCTTGCCGCAAACATCCTCAGGGAAACGCTTGGCGCATACCACGCCGGCAACCGGGGGGTAAAGAGCGGGCGCTTCTATGTTCTGCGCCACAACCGGCGGCCCGCTGTCCTCTGCGAGCTCGGCTTTGTGTCGAATCCCGGCGACAACCAGAACCTCCAATCCGCAGCCGTGCGTCAGCGCCTCGCGGAGAGGGTTGCCTCCGGCATTCTGGCGGAGCAGGCGGGCCGGAATCCCTGATCGCCTGAACGCCGCCCGGGATGTCTCCGCCGCTTATGGCTGAAAATGAGAAAACCCGTCCGCCTTTCGGCGAAACGGGTTTTCCCGGTTGCGGGAGGGGAATCCTCTCAGCGGCAGCTATTACAGCGTGCTTTTGAAGGCCTTGCCGGCCGAAAACTTGACGACCTTGGAGGCTTTGATTTTGATCTTCTCTCCGGTCTTCGGGTTCACGCCGATGCGGGCCTTGCGGGTTCCGACCTTGAATGTTCCGAAGCCGATGAGCTGGACGGTTTTGGTTTTTTTGATCCCCAGCTTCACGCCGTCGATGACGGCATTCACCGCGCGTTCGGCGTCGGCTTTGCTGGATCCAAGTGATTTTTGTACTGCTGTGACGAGTTCTACTTTGTTCATGAGGTTGTATTGTTTAATTTGAAAGTTTGGTGACAAACTTGTAGGTGCGAGGCTGCCCAGAAACTGCTGATGCTGTCAAGCGGGGAGCGGAATATTTTCAAAAAAAAATGCGAGGGGAATTCAGTTCGATTCATCCGCTGCCGAGGATTTTTCTTCATCGTCATTTTTGGAATCTCCTGCCGCCGTTTTCGCCGGCGCGTAGATCTGCTTGAAAAGCTTTCCGATGATCGGAGCCGCGTGGGAGCCGCCGTGCACGGTGTTGTCATTCGGTTCCCCCTCATACAGCGCGGCAAACGCGTATTGCGGATCGTCCGCCGGGAGAAAGCCCGCGAACCATGCGGCCGTGCGCTGCTTTTCCGTCGGGCCCCACTGGGCGGTTCCGGTTTTTCCCGCGACCTTGATCCCCTTGACCTGCGCGCTGTGGGCGGTTCCCTGTCCGTCGCTGGTCACGGCGACAAGGGCCTTTCGCATCAGCGCGTCGATCTCGGGGGACACGGGAATTTCTTCGCGGATCCGGTCCGGGTAGGCGGCGACGACCCGGTTGTCGATCGTTTGGACCTGCTTGACCAGGCGCGTCTGGTGAAACCGTCCGGCCTGCGAAATCACGCCCATCGCCTGGGCCATCTGCAGCGGGCTGATGAGGATGTCGCCCTGCCCGATCGCCATGTTGGCGACATCGCCATTTTTGATTTTCCGCTTGTGGACGCGCATCATGTATTCGTCGGTGGGGATGTTGCCCTCGGATTCGGACTTCACCGGAATCCCTGTCCGCCGCCCGAGGCCGAGGCGGTGCGCGTAGTCGATGATCGGGGGCGCGCCGATCTTGAGCCCGACCTGATAAAACCAGGTGTTGCAAGACTGTGTGAGCGCCTCCTTGAACGTCAGCGAGCCGGAGCCGGTCTTCTTCCAGTTCCGGAACGTGTGGTCGCCGACATCGAGGCTGGCCGGGCAGTTGAACTCGTCGCCCGGTTTGATCTTGCCGGTTTCCAGCGCCGCGAAGCCGACGAAGGTCTTGAATGTCGAGCCGGCCGGGTAGGCCGAGCGGAACGCGCGGGGGACGAGGGGATCGCCCGGGTCCTTGGAGTAGGCGTCAAAGATTGCGGGCCTGATGATCGGCACGAAGTCGTTCGGGTTGAATCCCGGGTTCGATGCCATCGCGAGGATCTCGCCGCTCGGGGCGTCGAGGAGGACGAGGGCGCCCCGCTTGGAATTGGCCGCGAGCACATTTTCGCAAAGGCGCTGGAGGTTGTCGTCGAGTGTCGTGATCACATTGTATCCCGGCACCGGCTGCCGGGCGATGCGCTCGGAGGTTTTCTTGCCGTTCTTGTCGTAGGTGATGTGGAGGATGCCCGGCTGCCCGCGCAGCTCGTTGTCGAAAATCTGTTCGAGCCCCTCGCGGCCCTCGCTCTCCGGGAAAATCAGGTCGTTGTTTTCAATCGGCCGGGTCGAGAGCGGGGCCTCGCGCCCGGTATATCCGATCATGTGGGCGGCGAGTGTGCCGTTCGGATAAAACCGGACATACGTTTGCCGGAGGAGCAGTTCCTGAGGGAGCCCGCCCTGGATGACGGACAATTCGGTTGGGAGGAGGTCCTCGACGATGTCGAGCGGGAGCACGCCACGGTTCTTGTAGTGGTTGAGAATTGCCTGGTCGGAGATCTGGATGTCCCGCTTCAGCAGGCCCTTCGCGAGCGTGATCTGCTGGCGCGCGAAGGCGATGACCTTGGAATCCTGCCAGTCGAGAGGGGTGGGGAAGTTGATCGCCAGATTGTAGCTCAGCCGGCTCTGCGCCAGGGGGCGCCCGTTGCGATCCGTGATCTGCCCGCGGGGCGCGGGAATGGCCAGGGTGTATGTGCGCGCCTGGTTCTGCGTTTCCCAGGTGGGCTTCGGGTTTTCCACCGATCCCGTGTGGTCGATGTTGACTTCCTGCGCCACCAGGGCAAGGGGGACGGCGAGCAGGAAATGCAGGATGGCGGACTTCATTCAGACGGGAAGATACCGGATTTTTCACCGGACTCTATTGGAAAATGAGGTTGCGCCGGCGGGATTCCGTTTTCATGATGTGCGCTTGCCCATGTCTCAAGCCTTTGATCCCGAGTTGGCCACACGAATCGAAACATTTGGCGTCATTGCGGTCCTGGTGGTGGATCGCGCGGATGACGCCATTCCTCCAGCGAAGGCGCTGCTCGACGGCGGGGTGGGGGTCATGGAGCTGACGCTCCGCACGCCGGCCGCGCTCGACGCGCTGAAGAAGATCCGCGCATCTGTGCCGGAGATGATCGCCGGGGTGAACGAAAAGAACATGGCCACCTACCTGGGCGAGCCGATCGTCGGCGCGCTCGGCGGATCGTGGCTCGCCCCGCGCGAGCTCATCAATGCGGCCGACTGGCCCGCCATCACCGCCCGCTGCGCGGCCGCCGCCGGGATCATCGCTTCCACACGGAAATCATCATGAGCAACACAATCGTAACATTTGGCGAAATCATGGGGCGCTTTGCTCCTGCGGGATTCCTTCGGTTCCGGCAGGCGCTTCCCGGTGCCCTGGACCTGACATTTGGAGGGGCCGAGTCGAACGTCGCGGCATCGCTGGCGCTATTCGGTGCAAGCGCCCGATTTGTCACCGCGCTTCCGCAGCACGCGATCGCCGATGCCTGCGTCGGCACTCTTGCGGGACTGGGCGTGGACACGAGCTGCATCGTCCGCACAAAAAAGGGCCGCCTCGGGCTCTACTTTTTGGAGACCGGTGCCAACCAGCGTCCGAGCAACGTCATCTATGACCGGGCGAATTCCTCGGTGAGCCTCACGCCCGCTGCCGACTACCCATGGGGAAAAATCTTTGCCGGTGCAAAATGGCTGCACACCACGGGCATCACGCCCGCCCTCTCGGCGACCTCCGCGGCCGCGGCATTGTCAGCCGTGCAGGCGGCGAAGAAGGCCGGACTCCGGGTGTCCTGCGACCTGAACTTTCGCAAGAAGCTCTGGAACTGGGAGCCCGGAACCGAACCCGGAGCGCTCGCCGAAAAGACCATGCGGGCCATCCTCCCGTTTGTGGATGTCGTGATCGCGAACGAGGAGGACGCCGCTGATGTGCTCGGTATCCACGCGGCCGACACCGATGTGCATTCCGGAAAAGTCTCCGCCGAAAAGTATCCCGAGGTCGCCCGCCGGATCGCGGAGCAATTCCCCAATGTCTCGCTCGTGGCCATCACCCTGCGGGAGAGCCTGTCGGCTTCGCACAACAACTGGGGAGCCATGCTCTTTGACGTGAAGTCCGGCAAAGCCCACTTCGCCCCCGTGCGCGATGGAAACTACGAACCCTGGCAGATCAAGAACATCGTGGACCGCGTCGGGGGAGGGGACTCGTTCGGGGCGGGGCTGATTTTTGCCCTGAATACTCCGGAGCTTTCGGAACCGGCCACCGCGATCGCCTTTGCCGTCGCCGCCTCCTGCCTCGCTCACTCGATTGCGGGCGATATCAACTTCACGACCCGGGCCGAAGCCGAGGCGCTCATGAAGGGCTCCGGTGCCGGGCGCGTCGTGAGGTAGGCCATCTTCATGTCCTTTGGGTCTGATACCCCGAAAGCTTGCTTCGGCTTTGTTTCGTGGCTCTCTGAATTCATATTCTTAAATGCCTCGGGGCTTGCCACGAGGTTCTTTACTCTTCATTGACAAGCCGCGTAAAAGGCTCCAAATAGTCGATATGACGACGCTCACAATCACGAAGGCCCGCGCAAACCTCTCCCAATTGCTGGAGAAGGCCAAGCGGGGAGAAGATATTGGCATCGTTTCCGGCGACCAGATTGTGGCGTTGCGCCCCGTGACTGTGTCGTCGGATGATTATGCCTGGCGCGAATATGGTGCGACGCCGGCCGAGCTGGCGGGCTTCGAGAAGCGGATGGAGCAGCAGATTTCAGCGGACCGGAAGCGCGGGAAAATCAAACGCTTTTCCGGAAATCTGGAAAAGGATCTGGCAGATTGAAGCCGCTGGATTTCAGCGGGTCGTTCCGCAAGCGCCTCCGGGATTTCCCCAAGGAGACGCGAGGGAAAATCGGATTGGCCCTCCAGTGTTTGGAACGGGATTTCGGGCATCCGCACCGGCACCGGGGATTGGGCATTCGCAGGCTGACAGGGAATTTTTTTGAGATCCGGGTCGGGCTGGACATCCGGCTGGTTTTTCAAAACCGCGCCGATTGCCTTCTGTTTGTGATGGCCGGCAACCATGACGAAGTGCAGAAGTTCCTGCGGGGGAGGTGAGACGAATCTGGTGCCGCTTCGACGAGGCCGGAGATGGTTCCCGGCTTTGGCAATTTCTGAATTGAGAGCCGGTGTTTTTACGTCAGCGCCTGGATTTGCGCCGGACGTTTCCGTCGGGTCCGCCTCTTCGCGAACGCATGAATGTCCGTTTCCCCAGAACGCAGGAAATCCAAGAATTCTCCACCCAGGCATTTGCATGTCTGGCAGACGCTCAGATGGATCAGGCACTTCTGTTGGGTGCAGTTTGGAGAGTCATAAGCCGCATAGAAATCCGAAACGAGCACCCCTTTAAAATCCTTCAGAACGCGTTGAACGAGATCGCCCTCTCTCGATGGAGAGTATATATAGACAACCTCTTCAAGATTTGCAAAGGCCCAGACGTAACCAGCCTGCTCATGCAGCTTCCGGGTTTGAAAGCAGCGCGGTGATTTTCACGAGCCGTTTCCGGACTTCAAAACACACGCGCCCATTTCCGCCTGCACTGCCATGCCTGCCGCCAAATGCCATGAGGCTGATTTTGCTTTTTTTGCGCTTGGCGAGTGTTCCACATCGGAATTTGAAAACTCGGCGACCAGGCGAAGTGTCTTAGCTTCCCGGTATGTGGCGGCCAATCTGGACGACAGGGTGATTGAACTCGCGGCGGCGGGATGAAATTACTGCTCGATCAGGGAACTCCGCGTTCGGCGCCTGCCGGTTTTGTAAAGGCGCAGAAACCTACCCTCCGGCTGCGCGCTCGAGGTGCCCGCCGAACTGGAACCGCATGGCCGAGCAGACTTTCTCGGCCATCGTGTGGTCCTTGCGGGAGCGGAACCTCGCGTAGAGTGCGGCGGTGAGGACTTCGCAGTCGACCGCCTCCTCGATCGCGGCCATGATTGTCCAGCGCCCCTCGCCGGAGTCGGAAACCCGCCCGGAATATTTTTCCAGATTCGGATCGCCGGCGAAGGCGGCTGCGGAAAGGTCGAGAAGCCACGAGCTGATCACGCTTCCGCGGCGCCAGACTTCCGAGATGTCCGCGAGGTTCAGTTCGTAATCCAAGTCGTGATGCATCGCGGGCGCGGTCTCTGCGTCCTGCTTGGTCTGTTTCGTGCTGACGTTGGCGTTGGCGAGAATATCGAATCCCTCGCCGAATGCCGCCATGATCCCGTATTCGATTCCATTGTGGACCATCTTCACAAAATGCCCGGCGCCCGAGGGCCCGCAGTGAAGGTATCCGTCCTCCGCCGTGCCTCCGAGCTTGTCCCGGCCCGGAGTTTCGTCGATCGTGCCTTTTCCGGGTGCCAGCGTTTTGAAGATGGGGTCGAGGCGATCCACTGCGGCCTTGTCGCCGCCGATCATCATGCAGTATCCGCGCTCGAGGCCCCAGACTCCGCCGCTGGTTCCGCAGTCGAGGTAATGAATCCCCTTTGGCCGGAGGGATTCGCTCCGGCGGCGGTCGTCGCGGAAATACGAGTTTCCGCCGTCGATGATCGTGTCATCGGCCTCCAGCAATCCGGAAAGCTCCCCGACAATTTTGTCGGTGATCGCAGCCGGGATCATAATCCAGACCGCGCGCGGCTTTTCGAGTTTGGAAACGAGTTCCTGGAGCGAGGAGGCGCCGATCGCGCCATCAGCCACAAGCTCCGCGACGGCTTTGGGATTCGTGTCGTAAACCACGCATTGGTGGGAGTCGCGCAGGAGACGGCGCACCATGTTGGCGCCCATCCTTCCGAGACCGATCATGGCAATTTGCATAGGAAGTTGGATTCGGTCCGAAGGTGGACGGGAAAATTGCAAAGCGCAACATCATTCAATCCTCATCCAATCCGCGCTCCAGGAATTTGTCCGGTCCCTGTCGCAGGGGCCTTCCGGTCTAAGTGGGGATTGGACATTTTCGGGGCGGAAAGTCGTTGATTTCGGCAGGGACAGGCTGTAATCGGAGGGGGTCCATTTCACGATCATGTCAGCGACACTCACAGCCCGGCCCCACTTTCCCCTCCCGAATCTTGCGGCAGCAGCCATCGGGTTGGTGGGGATATTCGCCTTTTGTCAGGCCCTCGTCGCCCAGCAGCAGACCGTCCGCCCCGAGAAAAAGCAAAAGCCCGCGACCGAGTTGATCAAAAAGCAGGAGCAGGCAAAATCGATTCCGCGCGTGCTCGCCCAGGCGACGCCCGAGAACGTGAGCGTTTATGTTTCGCTTGGAAAGCAGCGGGCCTATCTCAAGGTTGGCGATGAGGTCGGGATCGATACGCCGATTTCGAGCGGGAAGCGTGCCGGCATGACCCCGAGGGGGAGCTTCGTGGTGGTGCAGAAGGACCCCGATCACCGCTCAAGCCTCTACGGGGCATTCGTCAACAAGAACGACATCATCGTGCGTGCCGGGGTGAGCACAAAAATCGATTCCGCCCCGAGCGGCACCCATTTCAAGGGGGCGCCCATGAAATGGTTCATGCGCTTCGGGGAGAACCTGCAAAGCCATCGGGCCGAGGGGATGCACGTCGGCGACCTGCCGGGCTATCCCGCTTCGCACGGATGCGTCCGTCTCCCGAAGGATATCGCGCCGATCATCTACGAGAAGGTCGTCGTCGGAACCCCGGTGACTATCGGGGACTGACCGGCCGCACCGCGCAGCAGTTCGGGCGCTGGCCAAGCTCAAGAAACGTTTTTTCAAATGCCGTGAGCGGACGCTCGATCCCATCCGCCCACGGCACTTCCTCCCATCCCTCCGCCAGCAGGGTTTTCATTTCAGAAAAATACGCGGAGTCATCGGTCATCAATCGAAGAACCCCGTCCATAGCCAGAACGCGGGCAGTTGCTTGAAGGAATTCTTTGGTGACGAGCCGGCGCGAGGCGTGGCGGCGCTTCGGCCACGGATCCGGGAACGACACATGGAGGATCGAAGCGCTTCGTTCCGGAAGCCAGGCGAGGAGGGCTCCAGCGCCCTCTCCTTGAACCGCCAGCGCATTGGTCAGGCCGCGTCTCCGGATTTTCTTCAGACACTTTTCCACCCGCGCGGCCTGCTTTTCCATCCCGAGGAAGTTGACGCCCGGATATCTCTCCGCCATTCCGAGCAGGAAGGTTCCGCGATGGCAGCCGAAGTCGACTTCAAGCGGCGGAGCTCCGGGTTCAAACCACGAGCTGGGGAGCGGATTCTCGTCAGGCATCCGCAAGAATCCGGTGCAGCTCGCCGCAGGTTTTTCTGACGTCGAACAAGTCTCTGCATTTCGCCGTCCCGGCAGCTCCCATGGACTGGCACAGGGAATCATTCTCCAGCAGGGAGCGGATTTTTGCGGCGAGCGCCTCCGGGGAATGTTCCGGGGCGAGCCATCCGGTGATGCCATCGCTCACCATCTCCGGAACCCCGGCCACCGGCGTCGAGACGACCGGGAGGCCGGCGGCCATCGCCTCCATGATCACCGTCGGCAGATTGTCGCTGTCGCCCTTGGAGTCGGTCACGCAGGGGAGGGCGAACAACGTCGAACGGTGCAGAAGCCCGATGATTTCCCCCTCCGGAGCGGGCCCGGCAATCCGGACGCGGTCCTGCTGTCCGAGCGATTCGACAAGGGCACGAAGTTCCGCCTCCAGCGGGCCTTCTCCCATGATCCGGCACTCGAGCAGAAGGTCCGGAAGCATCGCACATGCGGCGATCAAATCGCGAAATCCCTTCTTCTCGATATAGCGGCCGACCGCAAGAATCAGAGGGGGGCTGGCCGGGTGTCGCGGGCCGGCGAAGCGGGCCGGTTCGATGCCGTTGTAAACCCGGACAATTCTTCGCGCGTCATCCGGAAAGCGCGCCTGCAAAAGGGTTTTCGAGAAGTCGCTGACCGTGGCGACATGGCGCGCGGAACGAAACAAATCCGCGAGCCCGACCGGAGACTTTTCGTTGGCTCCGACAAAGAAGTCGTTCGCGTGGGCCGTGATGCTGAACGTGATGCCGAAGAGCTTATTCAGCCAGAATGCGGTCCGGGCTCCCATGCCGGCGAAGTGGACGTGAACGTGTCCGATCCCGCGTTCGCGGAGCACCGGCCCGAGCCAGAGCGCCTCGAAGAAGCGCTTCCGGTCGCTCTGGTCCGCCCTTCGCCAGAGCTCCCACCGGCGGCGGATCCGCGTGGCTGCCGGAGCCGGTTCATCCCGCAGGGCGGCCTCGATGTCTGCAGGAAGATACGTGACGTACCGCGTGGCCTCCTCCGGAAAATCCTGCTTCGGTTCGCCGGATGGCGTGCGGATCGAGAAGACCGGCACGTCGCCCGCCTGCCGCCGCATCTCGACGACCTCGCGCACGCAGAACGTCTGCGAGAATGTCGGGAACCGCTCGAAAAGGTAGGCGAATTTCATGGTTTGAGCCGGTTGTTTTCAATGGTGGTGACGATCGCCCGGACGTCCTTGGCCTCGTCGCTCGAGAGCCCCTCCGCCAGGGCGGCCTGATAATGGCTGATCGCCTGTTCGGGAAAACCGCGCTGCGCCCAGGACTGGGCGAGGAAGATATGGATCCGGGCCGTTGGGGACTTGCTGTCCTCCGCCAGCCGAAGCAGCCGCTCGAGGGTTTTTGTTTCCGCGGTGTAATCATGAACGGCCCGGGCAGCGCGGGCATGGAGGAGGAGAACATTGAAATCATCCGGGTATTGCCGGCTGAGGATCGAGGTGCACTCAAAAGATTTTTCGAACGCCCGGGTTTCCAGGAGGGAAAGCGCCTGAAGGTAGCTCGCCTCGTAGGCTCCCGGACTTGCCTTGAGCGCTGCGGCGGATTGTTTCCGCGCCCGCTCCCAAAGACTTTGCGAGGCGGAGAGCGAGGCCGCTCGGAAGAGGACCTCGTAGTCCTTGCCCTCAAGGCTCAGCGCCTCATCCATGCTTGATGCGGCGAGCGTCTGGAATCCTGCGGCATCGAGGTTGAGGGAATATTGCGCCAGATAGATCGCGCGATCGCGCTGAGCCGGGAAGTCCGGGACCGGGGTGGCTGCGAGGTCGGGCTTCTGTCCGTGAAGGAAAAGCAAGCCCTGGTTGTCAATCCGTGCAAGATACCAGTCCGGCGCATCGAGCAGGTGGCGGATCAGCGGCTTCGCCTCGAATACCCTGCCGGCGATCAGAACTGCTGAGAAGGGCTTCGACCGGTCCTCCTCCCTCCATTTTGTGGGCGAGCCCGCAAGATCGGAAGCCGACTTTTCCGTGAGCGAGTTGTCCCAGATGTTTCCGCCGCAAACCGCTGCACCTGGGCGTGCCGAGGGATTCATAAAGACCCTGCCCTGTTCAGATTTGATCATGTCCACGAGGGCCAGCGGGGCAAGCAGCCTCAGATCCCGGATCGGAGGGGAGGCCGGGGCGGCCATCATCCAAACCGCATGTGCCGAGACCCCTGCGCACAGCAGCCAGACCAGACCGGTTCCGAGATTGCGAGGCCGTCCCTTGAGCCGGCTCGCCCCCCAAAAGAGCACGAGAAATCCCAGGCACCATGGGATGGCACCGGAGACCAGGCGCACGGCGTCCGCGAGCCCCCATCCGCCGAACTGAAATGCGAGCGCGGAGAGTCGTTGCCCCCAGGAAGCGGATTCGGAGGCCATCCCGTGACCGACTGCGCGAACGGTCTCCGCACGGTCGGAGAGCCCGGGGATCGCGGACAGAATTCCGGCCGCAAGGCTTGCCGTGGGGGCGGGGAGATTTTTTAAAATGGAAATGTCGTTTGAGATTCGCACCAGGCTGGAATATGCTCCGCGCATGCCCGCACGTGCAACCGTATTGATACTGGCCATGTTTTCCATTTTCTCCCCCCGCGCCCAAGCCATCGAAACCGGAGCCCCCGCTCCGCTTGTCTCAGCGCCGGATCAGGACGGGAAGGAAGTGAAGTTCGGCGACGTCTACGCCAAGGGGATCACGCTTGTTTACTTTTACCCAAAAGCCGGAACCCCCGGCTGCACCGCGCAGGCGTGCTCGCTCCGGGATGCCTTCGCCAGCCTGCATGGAGAAAATCTCCAGATCCTCGGCGTGAGCCGCGATACTCCCGAGGCTCAGAAAAAGTTCCAGGAAGCCAACCACATCCCCTTCACGCTGATCGCCGACGGGGACGGTGCGGTGGCCATGGCATTTGGCGTGCCGGGATTCCTGGGGCTCCCGGTGAGCAGCCGCCAGTCGTTCATCATCAAGGACGGCAAGGTTGTCTGGGTGTCGCTCCACGCCAAAACCAAAGATCATGCGGCGGAGGTCCAGTCCGCGCTGGATTCCTTGAAGTAGATGAAAGGTCGCGGACGTCGCATCCTGGTGGGAATGAGCGGCGGGGTGGACTCCAGCGTGGCGGCGTCGCTATTGAAGCGCGACGGATGGGATGTGATTGGCGTGACCATGAAGGTCTGGCCGCAGGATTGCATCACGCGTGCGGAGGACAAGTGCTGCGGGCCCACGGCGATCGCGGATGCGCGCGGGGTTGCGCACCGTTTGGGGATCCCCCACTACGTCGTGGATGAGGCCGATCGGTTTGAAAAGCTTGTGATCAATTACTTTGCCAGCGAATACAAGGCGGGCCGGACCCCGAACCCGTGCGTGATGTGCAACGAGCACCTGAAGTTCGGAAACCTTCGCACGAAGGCGCGGGCGCTGGGAGCGGACTTTATCGCCACCGGCCACTATGCGATCATCGAGCATTATGCCGATCGCGCGGTGCTGCGAAAGGGGAGCGATCCGCGGAAGGACCAGTCGTATTTTCTTTTCAGCCTCAACCAGGATCAGCTCATGCACTCGCTGACGCCGCTGGGCGGAATGACGAAGCCGGAGATCCGGGAGATCGCCCGCAGGCTCGGGCTGAAAGTTGCCGAAAAGGTGGACAGCCAGGAGATCTGCTTCGTGCCCGGCAACGACTACAAGGCGTTCCTGCGCGGGCATCTGGGCGAGGGGGAATTTCATCGCGGGGGGCTGTATGACACGGTGGGAAACTATCTCGGCGAGCACGAGGGGATCGAAATGTTCACGATCGGTCAGCGGAAGGGGCTGCCGGGAGGATCTCCCAGGCCGCGCTATGTTGTGGATATCGATCCGGAGACATCGCGGGTGATTGTCGGGGATGAGGAGGACCTTGTGCGTGAGGAGTTCGAGGTGGACCGCGTCACGTGGCATGCCGGGGAGCCGGGTGAGCCGCTGCGGGTCACCGTGAAAATCCGCTACGCGCACTCCGGCACCGGCGCTTCACTGGTGGCGCTTCCGGGCAACCGGGCTCGGATCGTCCTCGACCAGCCGCAGCGCGCGGTGACGCCCGGGCAGGCGGCTGTCTTTTACGATGGCGACCGGGTTGTCGGAGGCGGATGGATTGTCAGGCAACCCGCGCCCGTGCCCGCATGATCCGGATTGTTCTCAGCACATTTGCAGACGGCGATTCCGCAGCCCGGGTCGTCAGGCAGCTCGTTTCGGAAAAGCTGGCAGCCTGCGGCACCATCATCCCCGGCGCCCGCTCCATCTATTCCTGGAAGGGGGCGGTGGAGGATAGCGCGGAGGTCCTGGTCATTTTCAAAATTGCCGCCGCCAATGAGGAAAAGTTCATCGGCCGCCTCGGGGAGTTGCATCCTTACGATGTGCCGGAAATTGTGTTGTTCGCTCCCGAGAAATGGAACGAGGCTTACGGGCAGTGGGTTCAGGAAAACTCGGGAGGGTGAGGCTCCGTCCGAACCCAAATATGTCGGCTCACGCGGAGGTTCGCCCTCCCGGGACAGCGCCCGCCCTTCGCAGGCGGATTCCCTGCTCAGATCAGCTCGTGCCGCAGCATGTCCAGCGCGGTTTGGGTGGCGAGCTGCTTGAAGGTTTCGCGGTCGCGCGGGAACCGGAATCGCTTGCAGAGCGTCGGCTTTCCGCGGCGGGCAATGGCGATGAAGACCAGGCCGACCGGCTTGTCGTCTGAGCCCCCGCCGGGCCCGGCGATTCCGGTCAGCGAGAGCGCGTAGTCCGCGCCGGATTTTTCCAGCGCGCCGTCCGCCATCGCCATGGCCACCGGCTCGCTCACCGCGCCATGCATCGCGAGCGTGGAGGAGGGGACGCCGAGCCCAGAAATCTTTGCCTCGTTGGCATAGGTGACAAATCCGTGAGTGAAGACTTCCGATGCGCCCGGCACGTTGGTGAGCCTGTGGGCGAGAAGCCCGCCCGAGCAGGATTCCGCAGTCGCGATTTTCCGCCCGAGCTTCCGGAGCCTGGCCACGACCCACTCCTCGAGGTTTTCGCCTTTCTGCGAGAAGAGGTGGCTGCCCACGGCGTTCAGGACCAGGGGCTCGACCTCATCCAGAATTTCGCGCGTCCCGATGAGCCGGAGATCGACCTCGTTCGGCCGCGCGCAGTATCCGACCTCCAGGTCGCCGCGTTTTTCCAGGCTGAGTCCGACGGATTCCTCGACCGCGCTCTCGCCCAGGCCGACGATCCGGTAGACCCGGCATTCGCGGGCCGGTTGGCCGCCGCTGAGCTGCCTCAGAACCGGCAGCACCGATTCCGTGAACATCGGCTGGAGCTCCCGAGGCGGGCCGGGGAGCAGAAAAAGATGTGGGGAGCGGGGGGAGGATCTCATCGGCAGGTAGAGCCCGGGGGCCGACCCGTTGTCATTCGGGAGGACGACCGCGCCTTCGGGAACCATCGCTTGACGGAGCATCCGCTCGCGCATCGTGTGCCCGCGCTCGGCGACCATCGCTTCGATTTTTCTGCGGACGGCATCGTCCGCCACCAGCTCGATGCCCAGCAGCCCGGCAACCGCCTCCCTCGTGATGTCGTCGGTCGTGGGGCCAAGGCCGCCCGTCATGAGGACGATGTCTGCGCGCTCAAAACATTCCGACAATGCCTCGCGGATGGCGCCGCCGTCCGGGACAGTCGTCTGGCGGGAAACCCGCAGCCCGAGCGGAAAGAGCTGTTTTCCGAACCATGCGGCATGGGTGTTGACGACCTCGCCGAGCAAAAGCTCGGTGCCTGTGTTCAAGACTTCGACGGTCATTCCGCTCCACATTTCAAGGCCTGCATCCAGCCGCGCACCCGCGCGTGCTTTTGACAATCCCCCTGCAGGTCATAAACGTAAAGCAAATTGGCGAGCATCCGGACGAGCATCTGCCGGGCGGTGGACGGCTGGAGATGGCAGTCTTTCAATTGCATCCCCTGGCGGAGGAGGATGCTCTCCACATCCAGTCGGGAAAGGATCCGGCCCCGGTGAAACGGATCGAAGTAGACCTCCCCGTGGCGCGCGATAAAATGCCCGGGAAGATTGATTCCCTCGATCTTCATCGCCGCGCGTGAGCCGACCATCATGTAGATCAGCGTGAGCGTGAGGGGAATTCCGGAGCGTGTCTCGATCACGCGCGGCAGCAGGGAATTTCTCTCGCAGTAGTAGTTGTCGGCGTTCCCTCGGAAATCGAGCTCCCCCGAAAGAAAAGAGGCGAGCCGGAGCACGCGCTCGCGGTTGCTCACCGCCCCGGAGAGCTTGACCAGAAACTGCCGGCCCCAGATGTTCAGCTTGTGCTCGAAGGGCAGAATGCAGACGCCAGGCTCCATGGCCCGGGCCAGCGACCAACAGGCCTGCTCGAGGTCGAGCCCGTCGCCGAAGAAATGGCACAGCAGGGAAAACTCCTCCTCCGCGCTGCGCCCGCTGATCGCCGCCAGCACATCCCGGGCATGCTCGGAGACGCACTTGTCATCGATACTCATCAGCTCCTGCAACTCGTGAATCCGATCCTCTCCCGCAGCGGTCAACTCCTCCTTGATGAGCCTGACCGTTTCGGGGTCGTTGTCGTGGAGCAGCCGGATCAGAGCCTCTTTTTGGGCGAACATTCTCCCTCGAATAAAGCGAGAAACCGGTTGTTTGCAAGTGATCTCAGCAAGAGCGCTTGACCGGAGAATGCGCAGTGCCCACGATGCCGGACCGTTTTGAAGACTTACGACCCAGCCCATTGGGATATCGGATTTATCGCCGACAATCCGACCGTCCGCGCCAAGCGATTCGGCATGCCATCCGAGGCAAAAGCCGTCCGCTACCCGATCAGGCTCCTCCGCTACTGGTTCGGATACCAATTGTTGAGGGAGGAATGCCTGCGGGCCGGCCGCCCGCTCTCCGTCGCAGAAATCGGGGTTCACCGCGGCCAGATGCTGGAGTTTGTGAAGTCCGCACCGCCCGGAGTATCGTGGTCGAGATGGACCGCCGTCGACGCGGTGATGCTCACGGAGAAGCTGAAAAAGGCGGGCTACGAGGACTTTTTTGAGGCCAACCTCGAAGACCACAGCTTCGCGCTCCCGGGCACCTACGATTGCGCGATCCTGCTCCACGTCCTCGAACATCTCTTTGAACCGGAGGAGGCGCTGAAAAAAATTGCAGCCGGCATCGCGCCCGGCGGATCGCTGATCGGCGGGTTTCCCGTTGTGCCGGCCGCGCTGGCGGGAATCCGTGAAAAGCAGGTCCGGAGAAATGCGGGCCCAATGGGTCATGTGAGCGTCTTTTCGCCGGCGAGGGTCCGCCGGATGGCGCAGGATGCCGGGCTGGTCGCGGAATTCTACAGCGGGGCCTTCTTCCTGCGCAGCAAGGGAAGCGCGCTGGAAAACTCCGCCGCATGGATGCGCTTCAATCTCTTCTGGGGCCGGATGTTCCCCGGCTGGCCGGGCGAGATCTACTGGCTCATGCGCAAGCCGGCTTAGTTTTCTGAACACCCTTTTTGCGCCTCTTTTTTGGAAATGAGGGATTTCCATTTGTTTTCGGGCAGGATAGATTCCCCTTGGTTGAACAGATGAAGACTCTCTCAGATGTCGACAAGATCCGGGCCTGCCTTGGGAAAACAATCCGGGCCTATCTCGCGGGGCTGGCTGTTGACTGTCCCTTTGGGGGAAATCCGGACGAATGTTTTTGCCATCAGCTGCGGGAAAAAACCGCAGAAGAGCGAGCCCGCATTCTGGCCGCCCTGACCGATGAAGAGTGCATCGCAATATTTGAAAGACACCGAAAATGTTTCGTGGAAAAAAGCTGTTCGCTTGATTGGGGAAAACCGCCCGCCCGCGAATAGCCCGCCTCCCAACGAGCTTCCCCGTGAATTTCCATTCATCGCCCCGGCATGGCCTCATGGACGACGCCTTTGAGGTATTCCGTTTCGGGAATTCTCACGACGACCGGATGATCAAGCGGCTGGCCGATGCGCCGGAGGAGGCGCTTCTGGAGGAGGATTTCGATCTCATGTGAGGGGAGAGGAAGCCGGATGCGATTGTGTGACGCATCTGGCGCATTTTGTCCCAAATATGAGTCAGTATGGCGCATTTGCTAAAATGTAGATTACCTATAAAATATTATACATGTAACTTGTGTTAAATGAGATATGTTAAAAATATACCTCAAGGCACACGAATTGCTTAACACCTGAGAAAGTTTTTTATATATGGCAAAAATTCTAGGCATTGATTTGGGCACCACCAACTCCTGTATGGCGGTGATGGAAGGCGGGGAGCCGGTCGTCTTGGAGAATTCCGAGGGGGCACGCACCACGCCTTCAGTCGTGGCATTTTCTAAATCCGGTGAGCGTCTCGTCGGGCAGGCTGCAAAGCGCCAGGCGATCACGAATCCGGCAAATACGATCTTTTCCGTAAAGCGCTTCATGGGCCGCAAATTTGATGAGGTGCGCGAAGAGGAACACCGCGTTCCCTACAAGCTTGTCAAAGCCGCCAACGGCGACGCGCACATCCAGGTCGAGATCGACGGCAAGCCGAAGGCGTTCTCGCCTCCGGAAATCTCGGCGATGATCCTGGCCAAGCTCAAGGCCGACGCCGAAGCGAAGCTGGGCGAAAAAATCACCGAAGCCGTCATCACAGTTCCGGCCTATTTCAACGATTCGCAGCGTAATGCGACCAAAGATGCCGGCAAGATCGCCGGCCTCGACGTCAAGCGCATCATCAACGAGCCCACGGCCGCCTCGCTGGCCTACGGGCTCGACAAGAAGGCCGACGAAAAAATCGCGGTCTACGATCTTGGCGGCGGAACATTTGATATTTCGGCCCTCGAGATCGGCGACGGGGTGTTCCAAGTGTCGGCCACGAACGGCGACACCCACCTCGGCGGCGACGACTGGGACAACCGCCTCATGGACTGGATCATTGGGGATTTTAAAAAGGAATCCGGCATCGACCTTTCGAAGCAGGCGGACGCCGTGCAGCGCATCAAGGAAGAGGCGGAGAAAGCGAAGATCGCCCTCTCGTCCACACAGGAATACGACATCAATCTGCCGTTCGTCACAGCCGATGCGACCGGTCCGAAACACATCCAGAAAAAGCTCACCCGCGCGAAGCTCGAGCAGCTGACCGACGACCTTTTCGAGCGCACGATCAAGCCGGTGAAGGATTGCCTTGGCGATGCCAAGTGGTCGAAGAGCGACGTGAACGAACTCGTCCTCGTCGGCGGCATGACCCGCATGCCGAAGGTGGTGGATACCGCCCGTGAAATGATCGGGAAGGAGCCGCACAAGGGCGTGAACCCGGATGAGGTCGTCGCCGTCGGCGCGGCCATCCAGGGCGGCGTGCTCCGCGGCGACGTGAAGGATGTCCTCCTCCTCGACGTGACCCCGCTCACGCTGGCGATCGAGACGGCGGGCGGCATCGCCACGCCGATGATCCCTCGCAACACCACGATCCCAACCAAGAAATCGAATGTCTTCTCGACCTACAGCGACAACCAGCCGGGCGTCGAGATCAAGGTCCTTCAAGGCGAGCGCCCGCTCAGCCGCGACAACAAGAACCTCGGGACATTCCACCTGGACGGCATCCCGCCGGCAGCCCGCGGAACACCGCAAATTGAAGTCACATTCGACATCGACGCCAATGGAATTTTGAACGTGTCCGCCAAGGATCTCGGAACCGGAAAAGAGCAGAAGATCTCGATCACCGGATCCAGCGGATTGAGCAAGGACGAAGTCGAGCGCATGCAGAAGGAGGCCGAATCGCACGCCGAAGATGACAAAAAGGCCAAGGAAGGCATCGAGATCCGCAACAATGCCGACACGCTTGCCTACCAGTCCGAGAAGCAGCTCAAAGACCTCGGCGAGAAGCTCGACGGCGCGAAGAAGAAAACCGTCGAGGACGCGATCGAGAAGCTTCGCGAGGCCCTCAAGGGCGACGACATCGACGCCATCAAGGCCGGCTACGACGATCTCCAGGCGAAATTCCAGGAAGTCAGCGCCGAGCTCTACAAGCAGGCCGCCGCCCAGGCGGGACCCGCTCCCGAGGCCGGGCCGCAGGCCGGAACTCCCCCGCCCAAGAAGGACTCCGACGTCGTCGACGCGGAGTTCGAGATGGTCGACGAGGACAAGAAAAAATAATCACACTTTAACAAACCGCTCCGGCCCCCGTTCGCGGGGGCCGGGGGCTGTTAAAAACCAACAAAAACCAAAACCAAGAAGCAACTATGGCCAACGTAAACATCAAACCTCTCGGAGACCGCGTGCTCGTGCAGGCGCTCGAGGAGAAGGAAGTCAAAAAAGGCGGAATTATCATTCCTGATACCGCCAAGGAAAAACCACAGGAAGGACAAGTCGTCGCCCTCGGCACCGGCAAGCGTGACGATGAGGGAAAACTCATCGCGTTCACCGTCAAGAAGGGGGACAAGGTCCTCATCTCGAAATACGGCGGAACCGAAGTCAAGGTGGACGGCGAAACCTACCTGATCATGCGCGAGGACGACATCCTCGGCATCATCGGCTAAGCCCGTTTCAACAACTCAAAACCTAATACCTAACACTTAAAACTTAATACAATGGCAGCAAAACAACTCCTATTTGACGAAGCAGCCCGCCAGGGCCTGCTCCGCGGTGTTGAGAAACTGGCGAAAGCCGTCAAGGCGACCCTCGGGCCGTCGGGACGCAACGTCATTCTCGACAAAAAATTCGGCAGCCCGACCATCACCAAAGATGGCGTGACCGTCGCGAAAGAAATCGAGCTCGAATGCCCCTACGAAAACATGGGCGCCCAGCTCGTCCGCGAAGTCGCCAGCAAGACCAGCGACATCGCCGGTGACGGCACCACGACAGCCACTGTTCTCGCCGAAGCGATCTATCGCGAAGGCCTCAAGAACGTGACCGCCGGTGCCAACCCGACCAGCCTCCAGCGTGGCATCACGAAGGCGGTTGCCGCGATCACCGACGAGATCGCCAAGATCTCCAAGAAGGTCAAGGACAGCTCGGAAATCGCGCAGGTCGCGACCGTCTCCGCCAACTGGGATTCCACGATCGGCCAGATCATCGCCGACGCGATGGACAAGGTGGGCAAGGACGGCACGATTACCGTCGAGGAAGCCAAGAGCATCGAAACTTCGCTCGACGTGGTCGAGGGAATGCAGTTCGACAAGGGCTACCTTTCTCCTTACGTCGTGACGAACACCGAGAGCCTCGAGGTCTCGTTCGACAACGCCTACATCCTCATCCACGAGAAGAAGATCAGCTCCCTCAAGGACCTGCTCCCGCTCCTCGAGAAGATCGCCAAGAGCGGCAAGCCGTTCCTGATCATCGCCGAGGACGTCGAGGGCGAAGCGCTCGCGACTCTCGTCGTGAACAAGCTCCGCGGCACACTCCAGGTCGCAGCCGTCAAGGCTCCGGGCTTCGGTGATCGCCGCAAGGCCATGCTCGAAGACATTGCTGTCCTCACCGGCGGCAAGCTCCTCAGCGAAGACCTCGGCATCAAGCTCGAAAACGTCGGTCTCGAAGACCTCGGCCGCGCCAAGCGCGTCACCGTGGACAAAGAGAACACAACGATCATCGAAGGCGAAGGCAAGAGCTCGGACATCCAGGGCCGGGTCAGCCAGATCCGCCGCCAGATCGAAGAGACGACCAGCGATTACGACCGCGAGAAGCTCCAGGAGCGCCTCGCCAAGCTCGCCGGCGGTGTGGCCGTCATCAATGTCGGCGCAGCCACCGAGACCGAGATGAAGGAGAAGAAAGCCCGCGTCGAAGACGCCCTCCACGCGACCCGTGCGGCCGTTGAAGAAGGGATCGTCCCCGGCGGCGGAGTCGCCCTCATCCGCGCCCAGAAGGTCCTCGACACGCTCACCCTCACCGGTGACGAGGAGATCGGCCTCCAGATCGTCCGCCGCGCCATCGAGCAGCCGCTCCGCACCCTGGCCGACAACGCCGGGCAGGAGGGCGCGCTCATCGTGCAGGAAGTCAAGAAGCGCAAGGGCGCCGAAGGTTACAACGTCGCGACCGGCGAATACACCGACCTCATCAAGGCCGGCGTCGTCGATCCCGCCAAGGTGACCCGCAGCGCGCTCCAGAACGCCGCTTCCATCAGCGGACTCCTCCTCACCACGGAATGCCTCGTCACCGAGCTCCCCGAGAAGGACAAGGCTCCCGCCATGCCTCCGGGCGGCGGAATGGGTGGAATGGGCGGCATGGACTACTAAGTCCGCGCTCAAAACCAAAAATCGAACCGGAAAGCCGGGGTCGCAAGGCCCCGGCTTTTTCGCGCTTTTGATGAACGCCCGGAAGTCCGCGCGGCCGGGCCGGGGACGTCCCGCCCTGGCAGCACGGCACCAAGGACTACGGCTTCGGCGGTGAACCTGCAGTCCCGCGCGCGAGCCAGATGCCGAGGAGGGCGATGTCCGCAGGGGTGACCCCGCTGATGCGCGCGGCCTGGCCGAGGGTTTCGGGGCGGATTTTGGAAAGCTTTTGAACGGCCTCGGTGCGGAGCCCGTTAATGGCTTCGTAGTCGACCCAGTCGGGGATCAATTTTCCCTCGTGCCGCTCCGAGCGCGCGATCTGTTCCTGCTGGCGCAGGATGTAGCCTTCATATTTCAGATCGGTTTCCACCTGCTCCCAAACATCCGGTGAATAGGCGGTGAGGATATCCTTTGGCAGTGCGGGCCAGGTATTCTCCGAGCGCTTGAGCCAGCGTTCGATCGGGAGGGAATCGATCTTGATTTCGCGCAGCTTCGCCCGCAGTCCGGTGATCTGCGTGAGCTTTTGTTCGAACCGGGATTTGCGTTCTCCGGCGACCAGTCCGGCCGCGATCCCCTTGCCGGTGAGGCGGAGGTCGGCGTTGTCCTGTCTGAGGAGCAGGCGGTATTCCGCCCGGCTTGTGAACATCCGGTAGGGTTCAGGGGTTCCGCGGGTCACCAGATCGTCGATAAGGACTCCGATGTAGGACTCATGGCGGGCGAGGGTGAACGCCGGTCGGGCCTGAACTTTCAGAGCGGCATTTGCCCCGGCGACAAGACCCTGCGCGGCGGCTTCCTCATAGCCCGAGGTCCCGTTGATCTGCCCGGCAAAATAAAGCCCGGCGATCCGCCTGGTCTCGAGCGTCGTATGGAGCTGGGTGGGGGGGCAGTAGTCGTATTCGACCGCGTAGCCCGGGCGCAGGATCTCCGCATTCTCAAGCCCGGCCACGCTGCGGATGAACGCGTATTGGACATCGAACGGCAGGCTCGTGGAGACGCCGTTCACGTAGATCTCGCCGGTGTGCCGGCCCTCGGGCTCCAGAAATAGCTGGTGCTTCGGCTTGTCGGCGAACTTGACGACCTTGTCCTCGATGCTCGGGCAATAGCGCGGGCCGACGCCTTCGATGACCCCGGCGTAGAGCGGCGACTTGTCGAGGTTCGCGCGGATGATTTCGTGCGTCCGCTCGTTTGTGTAGGTGATGTGGCAGGGGATCTGTCGTGCGCGGAACGAGCCATCCTTCCATTCGTTGAGCGTGAAAATCTCATCCTCCGCGCGCCGCAGCGTGTCGGCGAGATAGCTGAAAACCGGCGGCGGTTCATCGCCGGGTTGGACTTCGCACCTCGAGAAATCAATGCTTTTCGCGAGCAGGCGGCAGGGGGTTCCGGTCTTGAATCGCCCGATTTCAAACCCGAGCTCCTTGAGGCAGTCGCTGAACGTGGAGACCGTATCGCCGAGGCGTCCGCCCGCCTGGTTCCTGAGCCCGACATGCAGGAGGCCCCGCATGAATGTGCCCGTGGTGACCACGACCGACCTGGCCCGGAACCGGAGCCCGAGGTTGGTTTCAATGCCAGCGACCCCGCCGTTCTTGACGACCAGCCGCGTCACGTTCCCCTGCTTGAGATCGAGGTTCGGCTCGCGTTCGAGAACCGCCTTCATGCGGAACTGGTAGGCCTTCTTGTCGCACTGGGCACGCGGGGCGCGGACGCTCGGGCCCTTCGTCGCGTTGAGCATCCGGAACTGGATTCCCGTCGCGTCGGTGTTCAGCCCCATCGCGCCCCCGAGCGCGTCGATCTCGCGGACGATGTGTCCTTTGGCGAGCCCGCCGATCGCCGGATTGCAGGACATCTGCCCGACGGTGTCCGCGTTTTGCGTGAGCAGCAAGGTGGCGCAGCCCAGGCGGGCGGAGGCCATCGCCGCCTCGATCCCGGCATGCCCGGCGCCGATGACAACGACGTCGTAGGGCTTGGGATACTCGAAGTCGCTCAAGCTATTCGGTGGGGATGCCGTGCTCCGCGAGCTTCTTCATGAGCACCCCGGTCTGCAGCTTGTGGCAGTTCTTCAGCACGATGTCGCCGGCGACAAAGTTGTCAAACGTCCCGCGGATCCCGGTGGTCTGGCCCTCGACGATGAAAGCGTGCTCCTTCGTCAAATTGCCCTCCCAGTTGCGGTGGAACACGTCGACCTTGGTGTCGTGTGGATCCACGGAGTTGTTCTTCGGCATGTCGTCCGCTCCGAAGACCGCCTTCACATCCGGGGTCGTCTGGTTCGGAAGCTGCATGAACACTGTCAAGGGATCGCCATCCGCATCGCCGGACTGGGTCACGTCTCCCACCCGCCCGTAAACGAGGACCCTGATCCCGTTATATTTCTGCATCGCGGCGTCCTGGGCCGTGGCAAAGTCGTTCACGATCTGCTGAAGGGTCACAAACCCGTCCGGCGGAAGCGGTGGGAGGGTGGAATTCTGAGCAAGGAGCGAACCCGCACAAATTGCGGCCAGCGTGCAAACCAACAGGATGGATTTCATAGCAGGCGCACAGTGTGCCCCAGACGGGGCAATTTCACAAATCGAAAAGCGGAGAAGGCCAGGGGGGGGCCGTCAGAGTTCTCTCCCGCGGGCGTCGCCGCTCAGCTCTGTCCGGGCTCGGATGCCGCGTCGGCAGGAGTTTCTACTGCAGGATTGCGGGCCGCTTCGGCCTTCAGGCGGAGCTTCTCGGCCTTCTTCGCTTTTTTGTCCAATTCCTTGCGGCGCTTTTCGAACTGATAGTTTGGTTTTGCCATAATGCGCGGGAAGCATGACAGGCGGAAGCCCTGCGCGCGAGAGGAGAATTTCAGGATCAGGGATTGGGTTGACACATTTCCTCCGGATCCTGATCCTGTCGCGCGTGCGGCAAACAGAACACGGAGCGCAGAGGAATTGCTGGATTTCCCTGAAAATCCTCGCGGCTTTCGCAGCGGAGGAAACCACCGCCCACAGGCTCTTCTCCGGACCGGACGCCTGGGTCGAACGACTCGGTCCCGATGTGCTGGTTTCCTTCAAAACCGATTCCGCGCGCGACGAGGCGCTCACCGGACTTCGCGAGTGGGAGTCCCTCACGGGCTTTCAAAGCGCGCGCGTGTTTTCGCGGTTTCTGCCCCGGCAGAATGCGGAGCGTGTGGCCCCGGTGCTCGTGACGGGCGATCCGGCGGCATCGCTGGATTCCGTCGTGTCCGAGCGCGGGGTCCGCTACGGCATTGACTTCGGGGCGGGATATTCGGCAGGGCTGTTCATCGACCAGCGCGCCAACCGTGCCCGCGTGCAGAGAATGGCGCCGAAGCGGATGCTGAACACGTTTGCCTACACCTGCTCGTTTTCGGTGGCGGCGGCGATCGCCGGGGCCCAGACGCTGAGCATCGACCTTTCAAAAAAGTCGCTCGACCGCGGCCGGGGGAACTTTGAGCTGAACAACCTGCCGCCTGATGGCCACCGGTTCCTTGCGGACGACGTGCTCGATGTCCTGCCACGGCTGGAGCGGCGCGGGGAAAAATTCGATCTTCTCATCCTCGATCCTCCGACATTCTCGCTGGGGAACAAAGGCCGGCGCTGGCGGGTGGAGGAGCAGATTGAGGATCTCCTGCGCATCGCGTTGGAGATTTCAGCCCCCGGAGCATCACTGCTGGTCTCAACCAACTGCACAAAACTCGATCGGGCCACATTGGAGAGGACGGTGCGGTTCATGGTGAAGACCGCCCGGCTCGGCGGCGACATTTCCCACGAGCCGACGCTTCCGGATTTCCCCCCCGGCGAGGGAGCGCAGACGCTGTGGCTCAAATTGAAATAGATTGAGCGCGATTCCTGCGGGCTTGAGTCCGGCAACGCGCCCCGGCACCCCTTCGCGCAGGCCCAACGAGAGCGCCTTCATGACCGACACTCTACGTGAAAATGCAAACGGCTATTATTTAATATGTTCTGGTCGGTTTTCCCGAACCTTTCCGGCTGCTGCGCAGAAATTTTTCCATCGCCTTGAGCGTCTCGTCGCTGACGTGGTGCTCGATCCCTTCGGCGTCCGCCCGTGCGGTGGATTTGGCGACTCCCAGCGCCTCCAAAAACGTCACGACTTTCTCGTGGCGGGCCCGGGCCTTCCCCGCCAGCGTGCGGCCGGAGTCGGTCAGGAAGATCGAGCGGTAGGGCTGCGTGGTAACGAGCCCCTCGCGCTGCAGCCTCTGGACCGTCCGGATCACGGTCACATGCGTCACCCCGAGGGATTTCGCCAGGTCGGTCGCGCGGGCCTCCCCGCAGCCGGCTATCAGCTCCGCAATCGCCTCCACGTAGTCCTGCGCCCGCTCCTGCGCGTGCTGGAGGCGCGTCTGGCGCTGGTAGACCGCCGTCTCCGGGCCGCTTTTGGGCGGGGGCGAGCCGGGTTTCGACGCGTTCTTCGATTTCAAAACCATGCGCCATTCTCCCGCAGGGAATGCTCATTGACAAGAGTCCGCTCAGGGGGTTAGCGTCGCCACCATATTGTAGCATGCGCTACAATGCGGCGCCGGCCATCCTATCGAACATGAATGCAAAATCCCATGAAGCCTGATTTGGAGAACATCCCCGCGGAGCTCGACGCCTGGAAGCGGCAGGTGGCGGAGGTGAGCCTGCCGGAGGTTCACCGCAGCATCTTTGTTCCCGGCAACGCCTCTTTCTGGCGGAAGATGCTGGCATTCGCCGGGCCGGGATTTCTGGTGGCTGTCGGATACATGGACCCCGGGAACTGGGCGACCGATTTGGCGGGCGGGGCGAAGTTCGGGTATTCGCTGCTTTTTGTGATCCTGATATCGAACATGATGGCGATCCTGCTGCAGCATCTCTGCGTGAAGCTGGGGGTGGTGACCGGCCGGGACCTCGCCCAGGCGTGCCGGGACCATTATCCCAGGCCGGTGGTTTGGTTTTTGTGGGTGCTTTGCGAGCTGGCCATCGCGGCGTGTGATCTGGCGGAGGTTGTGGGCTCTGCGATCGCCATCCAGCTGCTGTTCGGAATTCCGCTGGTCTGGGGCTGTGTGATCACCTGCCTGGATGTCCTTGCGGTGCTCTACCTTCAGAACAAAGGATTCCGGTATGTCGAGGCGATCGTGCTGGCGCTGATCCTGACGATCGGGGGGTGTTTTGCCGCGCAGCTGTTCTTTGCCAAGCCGAGCCTGGCCGGGGTGCTGATGGGGTTTGTGCCCAGCGCGGAACTTTTCCGGAACCATGAGATGCTTTACATCAGCATCGGCATCCTGGGGGCGACCGTGATGCCGCACAACCTCTACCTGCATTCGTCGATCGTGCAGACGCGCATGTTCGAGCGCTCGCCGGCGGGAAAGCGGGAGGCCATCAAGTTCGCGACGATCGATTCCACCGCCGCCCTGATGTTCGCGCTTTTCATCAACGGGGCGATTCTGGTGCTGGCCGCCGCCGCGTTCCATTGGTCCGGCCACCAGGATGTGGCCGAGATCCAGCACGCCTACAAGCTGCTGAGCCCGGTCCTCGGGGTTGGCGTCGCGAGCACGCTGTTCGCGGTGGCGCTCCTTGCGTCGGGTCAGAACGCCACGCTCACCGGGACGCTCGCCGGACAGATCGTGATGGAGGGGTTCCTGAATTTCCGGCTGACGCCCTGGTTGCGGCGGCTGATCACCCGGCTGATCGCGATCATCCCGGCCGTTTTTGTCATCGGGTATTTCGGGGAGAGCAAGACGACCGATCTCCTGGTGGCGAGCCAGGTCGTGCTGAGCATGCAGCTGGGATTTGCGGTCTGGCCGCTTCTGCGGTTCACAGGCGAAAAGTCGAAGATGGGAGAGTTTGTCAACCCGCTCTGGATCGCGGTTCTTGGATGGACGACAGCTTTCGTGATCATTACGCTCAACTTAAAGCTCCTCTTTGATCTCTTTGCCCCGGAACCGCTCCGCAGAGCCTTCTATTCACTCATCGGACTGCCCTTGGAGTAAATCCCCATGTATCACACCATCCTCGTCCCCCTTGAAAACAGCCCTGCCGACCAGACGATCCTGGATCACATCAAGGCGCTGGCGAAGCTGACTGGCTCGCGCCTGATCCTCATCCATGTGGCCGATGGCTGGGCGGCCCGGAATTTCGACCAGCTCAACCTGGCGGAGAGCGAGGAGATCCGCGAGGACCGTGCGTATCTGGAGCGCCGGGCGGCTGAGTTGCGGGCCGAGGGGTTTTCCGTATCCAGTGCGCTGGCCATGGGGCAGCCGTCGGATGAGATTATCAAATATGTTCAGGCAAACCCGGTCGATCTGATCGCGATGTCCACCCACGGGCACCGGTTCGTCAGCGACATCATTCACGGCAGCACGGCCGACAAGGTGCGCCACGTCGTGGATGTGCCCGTGCTTTTGCTGAAGGCAAAACTTTAAGCCTGGACGCCTGCCGTTTCGAGCACAGGCTCCCGGGTTTTGTCTGAAACCTCCACGGTCGGGGCGGCGCTCTCCGGGTGGATCAGCTCCATGGTGCCGTCGTGGTGCTCGACGATCGCGGTGCAGCTCTCGACCCAGTCGCCGGTGTTGAAATACTCGATGCCACCGATGTTCCGGACCGAGGAGGTGTGGATGTGGCCGCAGAGGACGCCGTCGACATCGAAATCCCTCGCATACCGGACCACCGACTCCTCGAACTGGCCGATAAAGCTGACGACGTTTTTGACCTCCGCCTTGACGTAGGCGCTCAGCGACCAGTGGCCGAGGCCGAAGAGGCGGCGGAAGAAATTCACGAGCCCGTTGCAGCGGAGGAGGACGGTGTATCCGATATCGCCGGCGTGAGCCAGCCAGCCCATGTTTTGGACGACGGTGTCGAGCTCGTGGCCGTGGATGACGAGCAGGCGGCGGCCATCCGCGGTGTGGTGGATTGCATTTTTCTGGAGGGTGACGCTCGCGTAGGAGCCGAAAAACCCGGAGAGGAACTCGTCGTGGTTGCCGATGATGTAGATGATCTCGGTTCCCTTGCGGCCTTTGCGCAGGATTTTCTGGATGACGTCGTTGTGTTCCTGCGGCCAGTAGATGCCGCGGCGGAGCGACCAGATGTCGATCAGGTCCCCGACGAGGTAGAGGGTTTCAAACTCGGTGTCTTTGAGGAAGTCGAGCAGGGCTGCCGCCCGGCTGCCGCGGGTACCAAGATGCACATCCGAGATCCAGCCTGTCCGATAGTTTTTCATGGGGCTTGTTGACAAGTTATTCACAATTATCCCGCTGGTGAAAATGCGAGAAATGTTACAATTTCGTCACATTGTTGTGGGCTTGTCATCCGGCGGAAATCAGACACAATGCGCCTCCATTCATGACCATGGAAAACGCCCGCTGGTATTGTGTGAAGGCTCGCCCGCGGCACGAACAGGCCGCCAGGACCGCGCTGGCCAACGAGGGGGGAATCGAGGTTTTCTGCCCGATGCTCCGGTTCGAGCGGGCCCGGAAAAGCGGGCGGGTGAGGGTGCGGGAGGCGATGTTCCCCGGATACCTCTTCGCACGGTTTTGTTACGAATCGCAATACCGCCTGGTGGGGACCAGCAACGGGGTCTCCACGATCGTGTCCTTCGGCGGGATTCCGGCGGTCGTGCCGGATGAGATCATCCGCGAGCTCCGGGCATCGGTGGCCGGCGGGGAAACGATTGAAATCCCCACGACCCTGTCGGTCGGCGAGGAGGTCCAGGTGGTGGAGGGCCCGTTCCAGGGCATCCGCGCCATCGTGACCAGCGTGATGCCGGCGCGGGCCCGTGTGACCGTGCTGCTCGAGTTGCTCGGCATGGAGCGCGAGGTCGAAGTGGCTGAGAAGGCGGTGCTCCCGGATGTGCTGCATCCGATGGCACCGCGCTGATTTGACGAGCGGACTGATTTGCCCCAAAATCCCCAGCCATGCCGATCTACGAATTTTACTCGCCGGATACGAACAAGGTTTATTCGTTTTTTGCACGCAGCCTTGCGCAGGGGAAGAACGTCCCCCGTTGCCCGGACAAGCCCGGGGCCAGGATGGAGCGGATGGTGTCGCGGTTTGCCGTGACCGGGAGAGCATCTGAAAAGAAGGAATCTCCGCAGGATGCCTCCGACCCCCGCATGGAGCGGATGATGGCCGAGATGCAGAGCGAGATGGCGGGAATGGACGAGAGCAACCCCGACCCGAAAGCGCTTGGCCGCATGATGAGGAAGATGACCGAGGCCACCGGGCAGCCGATGCCCAAGGAGATGGAGCAGATGATCCGCCGGATGGAGGCCGGCGAGGATCCGGAGAAATTGGAGGAGGAGTTCGGCGATGCGTTCGACGGGATGGACCTGCCCGGCGAGGAGAAGCCCGATGAGCCCGGCGCGCCGCGGCACTCGATGCGCCGGCCGGTGCGCGATCCCGCGCTCTACGAGATGTCGGAGTTTATCTGAGGACCGCGGGACGAGCGGCTGCGGCGTTCCGGCAGGCCGGCAACCAGCCACCAGAGGGCTGCGAGCGTTCCAAAGAACAGAACGATGCCGACCGATTCGTGCATGATCTGGTAGTTTTTCCCGGCCGCCGGGGCGAGCAGCACGATGAAAAAGATCCTCGCCGCGTTCGAGAACAGCCCGAGCAGCGGAGCGAGCGCGAGGACCATGAGTTTGTCCGCGACGCGGAGGCGGCGGCTGAAAACCAGAAGCAGGGCCAGCAGGATGCAGCCGCTGATGATTCCGAATCCATTGCATTCCGACGCCACTTCAAAAGGCCTGCCCGCATCCATCAGGATGAGGCGCGGGGGATCCGCCACGAGCCCGAGGTGGACCGGGCGGCCGAGGATGGCGAGAAACCACATCGCCGTTTTTCCGGCGAGCAGGCGAAGCGGCCAGTCGGCGAGCGGGAACAGGACCGACAGAAATGTAAACCCCGAGAACGCCAGCCCGAATCCGAGGGCCGGCCGGAAGACCGGATCCCCGAAGACAAAGAGCAGGAACGCCCCCGCGAAAAAGCCCAGCCCGCAAAGCATGAAGAGCGGCTGGTGGAAAATTCCGGCCAGCGCGGTGCCGAGGCAGGCAGCAGCGAAAAATCCCGTGGCCCGGCGGCCGAAGTGCAGGGCCAGCGGCTGGATGTCCCTCCTGTCCCGCAGCAGAAAGACCAGGCCGAAGATCAATACGATGGCCGCGTGTGCGATCTGCTCGCGGGCGAGCGCCGTATCCGCAAGCCACCAAAGAGCCCTCCAAAAAAGCACGACGCCCGACGCCCAAGCCACGACCGAGACCGCAATATCCCATCCCCCCTGTTTTGAATGCCCGCTCATCAATGCGGGATCAGATTGGACAATTTTTGCCGGCTTCGCAACAGTCTCTGCGGTCGCGTGAGAATAATTCATTTTACATGGAAGGATGCTGATCCCCCGCCGGAGCTTTTTCCGCGGTGGTGGAGAGAGAGCTGGATGGAGGCGGGCTGGGAGGCCCGGCTTTGGACCGACCGGGACATCGCGGCCTTCGCCGGGACGCAGTCGCGTGATGCCCGGGCATTGCTGCGGGCCTACCCGTGCGGGATCATGCGCTCGGATGCTTTCCGGTATCTGATTTTGAAACAGCTCGGCGGGCTCTATGTGGATTTGGATTTTGTGAACCTCTCCAACATGGACTGGATCGCGGGGATCGGCCAATTCGCGTGCGCGGAGCAGGGCGACGGACAGCTTTGCAATGCCCTGATGTGGGCTCCCCGGCCGGAGGATCCGTTTTTTGACGGGATTGAGGAGTCCCTGCTTTCGAGGGCCGGGGAGAAAAACCCTGTCAGTGCGACCGGTCCCCGCTTCCTCACCGCGCATTCCGCCGGGAGGAGCTTTCAGGAAATTCCACGCGAGTGGATCTATCCGGTTGCCTGGGACGATGCCGCAGAAATCTCGCGGGCGCGAGCGCTTGGTCCGGAAGGTCTCAGTCGCAGATACCCGCAGGCCCGCGCCATCCACATCTGGAGCAAGTCCTGGTTCTCCCAATGCGGCGTGCCCGGCCTGCCTGTGCCCGAACCTCAGGCCTTCGTCGCGTAGCGCATTTCGTAATCGAACAGTTCGCCGTCCTTGAAGAAGCGGTTGAGCTCGATCTGCGCATTCTCGTTGCTGTCGGAGGCGTGGACGATGTTGACCATCACATCCACCCCGAAATCTCCGCGCACGGTCCCCTTGGCGGCCTTCTTGGAGTCTGTCGGCCCGATGATGTCGCGCACCCGCTCCACCGCATTTTCTCCGGCGAGCGCGAGGGCGATCACCGGCGTCGATTGCATGAATGTCTCGACCTCCGGAAAAAACGGTTTCGAGGCGATGTGGGCGTAATGCTCGCGAAGAAGTGCGGCATCGGCGCGGAACATCTTGCATCCGCGAATTTGAAATCCGGCATCCTCGAATCGCTTGAGGACCTCGCCGGCCCGGCGGCCTGCGATACAATCGGGCTTGAGAAGAATCAGGGTCGTATCCATGGGAGGCCGGACTCTATCCGAGGCGGGCGGCTCGAAAAGCAGAATTTTTGTCCGGGGCGAGGTAAGGCAATCCCGCGCTCCCATGGATGCTGCCGGCAATCGGGCTCTCTTGACATTCAAAAAAGTGATGGCATGAGTGATGGTATGCAAACGATGACTTACCGCACCACGTTCGCGCTTGATGGGACAACAGCGAGTCATCTCAAGCGGTTGGCAAAACTGTGGCGGGTCTCCAAGGCGGAGGTGGTGCGACGCGCCGTGGCGCAGGCGGAATCTTCTGCGGTTCCCGACAAGCCCGACCCCCTGGTCCTGCTTCGTGCCTACCATGCCAAGGGCGGGCTTGATCCAGCGCGTGCTGAACAGTGGTTGAAAGGAATCGAGGAAGATCGCAAACACTGGAGGAAGCAATGATCTGCCTCGATACCAACTACCTCATTCGAGCACTTATCCCTGGCACTCGCGATGCGGCGCATGTCGAGGCTTGGATCGGGGCCGGGGAAAACATCATTCTTCCCACCGTTGCGTGGTATGAATTTCTCTGCGGCTGCACCAAGGAGGAGGAGCATCTGGCATTGGCGTTGTTGACGGGAGGTCTCCAGCCCTTCGGGGATGCGGAGGCAAGGGTTTCAGCTCACAGCTTTCGTTCGATAAGAACGCCGCGTCATCTCCGCGTGGATGCCATGATCGCCGGAACGGCGATCGCAGCAGACGCCCTGCTCGCCACGAACAATCGTGCGGACTTCAGGCCCTTCGTAGCCCACGGTCTCCGCCTGGCCTGAATTCCTTCCTTATTCGCGACTTTTGGGCGGGGCGGAGCTGGAGGCTTCGCCCGGGAACTCTCCCTGCTTTTTGAAGTCGAGATACCGGTCCGCAATCGAGCGGACGTAGGCGCGTGTGGCCGGGAAGTCCATGATACTGTGAAGGTCGTCCGCCCCGAATCCACCGCCGAGCCCGGAGCTTTTTTCCCATCGGATCACCCGGGTGCGGCCGGCATTGTATTCCGCCAGGGCAAAGGAAACCGGGTCGTCCTTCCCGGCCCAGTGTTTCAGGGCGTTGGCCAGATACCATGTTCCGGCCTCGATGTTGGTTTTCGGATCCAGAAGGTCGGTGGGCACGAAGGTTTCGACCTTTTCGGCCTTGGCCCAGTCCTGCGCCGCACCCTCGGTGATCTGCATGAGGCCCCGCTCGCCGCGTGTTCCCAGCATTTCGGGGTGAAATCTGGATTCCCGCCAGATGACCGCCTTCACCAGTGAGGGGCTGATCCCATACCGGTTGGCCGCCTGGACAATCCACTCGTCGTAGCGGTCGTAGCGGGCGCGGAAAAACAGCTTCTGCAGGGCGTAGTTTTCGTCATGGCCCGCATACAGCCACGCCCCCACGATGAACAGGACCAGCAAGGCCGTGACAGAAAAAAATCGCCCGGAAAACCTCAAATTCATCCCCGAGATTAACGGGGTTTTTCCACAACCGCAATAATCCGCGATTTGTCCTTGCGCTTTTTCCCGCCAGTGGTTGAGTCCCAGCCGAAGCCCATCGACCGCGGGCTCTCAATGCACGATTCCGCATCCAACGTCTCCCCCAAATCCGGGCTCAGAATTCTCGTCCACTTGATCAGCCAGTATCCCGGGCATCTCTGGACCATCATCCTGCTGGCCTTTTTGTCGAGTTTGGTCAGCGCCCCCGCGCCTTACCTGGCAAAGATCATCATCGACGATTTGATTTTCCGCGGCGGCGCGACCGGCGACGTGAGCATGTGGCTCGGGATTTCGCACACGGTGTGGATGATCGGGGCGATCGTGCTGCTGGGGGTCCTGCTGAAGCTCCTCGGCAGCCTGCTCGGCGGCTGGCAGTGCCATTACATTTTGCAGATCACCCGGGAGTCGCTTTACGAGACCCGCCTCGCCACCGCGCTCATCCTCATGGGAGGCAAGCAGGAGGCGATGGGCAAACTCGAGGCCAGCCGGATCGCCTCGCGTCTCACGCACGATGCGAACCAGATGGACGGCGCGATCTTCACGGTCCTGCGCTCGTTCCTCACCTGCTTTTTCATGCTGCTTGTCGTGGTGGGGTTCATGCTCTTCCTGAATGTGTGGCTGACGGTGATCGTGCTGGCCACGATGCCAATCACCGCCGCGCTTACCGTCTGGTCCTACGGCCGCCTGCATGCCTTCAACCTCGAGGAATCCGACCGTTCCGCCGATCTGAACGCGACGGCCGCGGAGACCTTCGGGGCTCTCCGCGTGATCCGGACGTTCTGTGCGGAGCCGTTTTTTCTCGACCGCCTGCGGGACAAATGCGAGGCGCTCCGCTTCAAGGGTCACTACCACTGGACCCGGTTCCACACGATCAATCTCCTGCTCGTCACGCTCAGCAGCCTGGGGGGAGATATTTTTCTTTTGGTCGGCGGGATCCTCGCGATCCAGGGCCAGATTTCCTTCGGTTCGTTTTTCGCGTTCTACGCCTACCAGGCCATGCTGTGGGGCCCGATCGGGACCCTGCTCAACGCGGGCCAGATGCTCCAGCCCGGGACCGCCAGCGCGGAAAAAATCGAGCAGCTCCGGGAGATGCCGCAGGAACCCTACCTCTCCGGACGGAAAATCCATTCCCCGGAAACCTTCGAGGGCCACATCGTCGCGGAGAACCTCACCTTCTGGTATGAAGAATCCGAACCCATCCTGCGCGATTTGAATTTCGCCATCGAGCCCGGCCAAATGGTCGCTTTGGTCGGCCAATCCGGCTCCGGAAAAACCACGCTGGCAAGCCTCCTCCTCGGGATGTATCTGCCCACCGGCGGAAAATTTCTTGTGGATGGAAAGGACATCCGGGAGTGGGATCTTCGCCAGCTGCGCGCGAATACGGGGGCTGTCCTCCAGGAGGCCACGCTGTTCAACGATACCGTCCGGACGAACCTCTGCCTTGGCAGGGAATACCCGGAGGCGCGGATCTGGGCGGCTTTGGCGGCCGCACACATCGATGATTTCGTCCGGGCTCTTCCCGACCAGCTCGAAGAGTCCGTGGGAATCAACGGGACGCGCCTCTCGGGCGGCCAAAGGCAGCGGATGTCGATCGCAAGAGTCTTCCTCAAAAACCCGTCACTGCTGATTCTCGACGAGGCGACGAGCGCGCTGGACAGCGAGACGGAAAAAGCGATCCAGCGATCCTTCGACGCGCTCATGGCAGGCCGCACATCGGTGGTGATCGCGCACCGGCTCTCGACGATTTTCCAAGCGGATAAGATCCTCGTCCTCCACCAGGGCCGACTCGTGGAGACCGGAACCCACAAGGAACTTGTCGGGCGGGCATCCGGCCATTACCGCCAGCTTTACGAAGCCCAGGTCGAGGGCATGATCCCGATGAGCGGGGCCACGCGCAAGGCCCGCTCCCGCAAACAGTCATGAGCCCGTCGATCCAGAATTGGGAAAACAAGGCCTCCCGGGCCGTCTCGCCGCTGTGTTCGCAGGACTTCAAAACCCCGCCATCCGGGCTTCGCCGCGTGGTCCCTCCCCGGTGGATGACCCAAGGTCTCGTGTGGGTGGTCGCCGCCACCGTTCTCTCCACCGCATGGGTTCTTTTCAGCCCGATGGACGAATACATCAATGCGCCCGGAGAGGTCCGGCCGGCGGCATTCTCCTACGTTTACAGCCGGAGCGACGGCCTCCTGGATTCCGTGCTCGTCGTTGACGGCGAACACGTCGAGCAGAAGCAGGTGCTGGCGCGGCTGGACCCGTGGGAAATTTCAAAAACCATCGAGCAGATCCAGGGGCAGATCGAGCAGGCCAGGGCCGAGCTCGAACTCGCCAGCTCCACAGCCCGCAAAGTCATCGCCGCCCCGGTTCCCCCGGAATTCCTCTTCAGCTCGCTCGAGGTGGAAAGCCAGAAGGAAGTCCAGGATATCCAGCAAAACTATCTCCGGCGTCTGAACGACCTTCAAAAATCCGGCGCGGCCTCGGGCACGGAAGTCCTGAATGTCCGCCTCCAGCTCATCGCATCCGAGACCCTTCTCAAGAGGAGCCAGCAGGCGAGCCAGCTCTTCACGGGATCCTACGGGGATGCGGCGCGCGACGAGGCGGGAAACAAACAGAAGGTCGCGGCGGCACACCTTGACAGCCTGGAAAAAAGCCTCGCGTCCGCCTACGAAGATCTGAAACGCCTCGAGATCGTCGCCCCGGAGTCCGGCATGATCCTTGCCACCGCCAGCCGGTTTCCGGGAGAAAAAGTACGCTCCGGCGAACCGCTCTTCAAAATCACTTCCACCTCTTCGACCGAACTCCGGCTCTACGCCACCGAGGACCGCGTTGATCGTATCCAGCCCGGACAGCTCGTCCGGTTCCGCGCCAACAACAATCCCGACCGCCTCGCCCCGCTGGCCACCGGGCGCGTCACCGAGGTCGCCCTCGACCGCGAACTCGACCCGGCGGAAGATAAAACGGCCGCCCGCTCGCCCTACCGCATCAAGGCCTCCGTCGAAAAAGCCCCCTACCCGCTCGCCATCGGCGCGATCGTCCAGGCCGAAATCATCATCGACCGCAGGCCGTTCTGGAGGCTCCTCTTCCTCAAGGCCTCGGCAAAAAACTAATTGGGAAATATTTTATGTAGGACAGCGGATGTCCTACATACCGTGGCAGGATGTGCGCGTCATGAACATCAAATCACTCCGCAAGATCCTCTGGAACTCCCGCCGTCCGGCCCGCCCGGTCCACGTGCAGCTGGAGTTCCAGCTACCGTCCTCGAAGCTCACCCGTTCCGACCTGGAGATCCTCGAAGGTCTCCGCCGGCTGCGGGAAGACCTTTCGCGAGAGTAAGGGCGCTCGCGATCACGGTCACCGAGCTCAGGCTCATGGCGGCTCCGGCAATCACGGGGTTCAGGAGCCAGCCGGTGAGCGGATAAAGCGCGCCGGCCGCCAGGGGAATTCCGAGGATGTTGTAGATGAACGCGAAGAACAGGTTCTGCCGGATGTTGCCCATCGTGGCGCGTCCGAGCCGGACCGCGGTAACGAGCGCGGGGAGGTGGTTGTTGAGGAGGATGATGCCGGCGGATTCCTTGGCGATGTCCGCTCCTCCTCCCATGGCAGCCGCCACATCGGCCACGGCAAAAGCCGGCGCATCATTGATGCCATCGCCGGCCATGAGGACGGTGGCTCCTCCGGATTTTGCCCGGCGGATCTCCTCCGCCTTCTCGAGCGGGGTGAGGCCGGCCCGCCAATCGGCGATGCCCGCCTTCGAGGCGATTGTCCCGGCGACAGCCGGGCCGTCGCCGGTGAGCATGAGAAGATCGATCCCGAGGCGTTTCATCTCCGCGATCGCGGCGGGGGTTTCTGCCCTCAGCGTGTCCTCAACGACGATCGTGCCCATCCATTGTCCGTCGGCAGCGACCAGAATGCCTCCGCCGCCGGGCGCATCGATTCCGCGGGCTCCAAGAAAGCGTGGCGAGCCGGCAAGAACCTGTCGTCCGGCAAGCAGCCCGCCGACTCCGCCGCCGGCTTCGGAAAAGAATTCCTCCACCTTCTCCAGCGGCAGGTTCCTTTCCTCCATGGCTTTCAGGACGGCCCCTGCGAGCGGGTGCGCGCTCGCGCGCTCGACCGCTCCCGCGAGGCGCAGAATCTCATTTTCCGAACAGCCGGGCCGGGCCTCAATGCTGACGACGCGGGGGCTGCCTTCGGTGAGCGTGCCGGTCTTGTCGAGAGCCAGAAGATTGACCTTCGACAAGGCCTGAAGGGCCGCCGCATCGCGGACCAGGATCCCCCGCTTTGCCGCCAGGCCGACACCGACCGTGACCGACATGGGAACAGCGAGCCCGATGGCGCACGGGCACGCGATGATGAGGACGGCCACGGCATTCGGCAGGGCATGGTCCGGGGCTAGAAAAAACCACGCGACGAATGTCACGACCGCCACCGCCAACACCGCGGGCACAAACCATTCCGCGATCCGGTCCGCAAGGTTTTGAACCGGCATCCGGCTCCTCTGCGCGGCGGACACCATTTCGATGACCTGCCCCAGCATCGTTTCCCGTCCGGCCCGGGTGGTGCGGACGATCAGGGTTCCGCTGCCATTGAGTGTTCCCGCCAGCACGCTGAGCCCGGCCTCTTTGAGGGCAGGGAGCGGTTCGCCGGTCAGCGAGGATTCGTCCACATCGCTCCGCCCCTCCTGCACATCACCATCCACGGGAAATTTTTCGCCAGGGCGGATTCGGATCAGGTCGCCGGGGTGGAGGGAAGCCACCGCCACCACCTCCTCCCGGTCATCGGAGATGCGAAGCGCGTTCGGCGGCGCAAGATCAAGCAGCTCCCGAACAGCCGTGCCTGCGCGTCGGCGTCCGCGCGCCTCCAGCAACTGCCCGCCAAGCGCGAGCAGGATGATCATTGCGGAAGCCTCGAAGTAGACCTGGGCATGGTGGCCAGGCCCGTGGACGAGGGTCCAAAGACTGAAAAACCAGGCCGCCCCCGTGCCGAGCGTGATGAGGGTGAACATGTTCGCCCGGCGCGCGAGGACCGACCTCCATGCTTTCAGATGAAATGGAAACCCTGCCCACAGGAAGACCGGAGCTGACAGCAGCGCCTGAAGCCAAAGCGCCGGACGGCTCATTGCCCATTCCTGAAATCCCCCCCCGGGCAGCCAGTGGCTCATCGCCAAAACAAAAAGCGGCACGGTAAACAGGCCGGCCACCAGAAACCTTCGCGCCAGATTTTTTTCCTCCCTGTCATCCTCGGGGGCCGGCCCAACCGGTTCCAGCGCCATCCCACAAACCGGGCAATCGCCAGCGGTATCCCGGATCACCTCGGGGTGCATCGGGCAGGTGTATTTTCCCCAGGCATCCGCGCTGGCGGGTGCAGCGGCATGGTTGTGGCAGCAGCAGGACATCGTGAACTCACACTGGGCCTTCGCCTCCTCCGCCGCAACAAAATGTTGGGTGCCGGGCGACGTGCTCAGGCGAGGGCCGGCTTCCGGGCCGCAACCCAGAAAATGGATTCGACCGCGGACGTCAGGATCGCCGTGTCCTCATCCGCAAACTGATACGCTGCCCGTCCGCCGACGAGGATCCGGTTGGGCGAGTATTCCGAGGCGTCGGTATTCGTTCCACCCATCAGGATGGCCGCTCCCGTCCTCGCCGTCGATTTGCTGGGGATCACCTTGCAAAGATGGTGGTCGGCCATCTCAAAATTGTAGGTGCTGTTGGCGGTTTTCACCACGACCTTGTCCCCGTTCCCGAGAAGATCGAGGTTCAACTTCTGAACCGACTGAACGGTTGGCGGGGAACTCGGAGCGGGAGCGGGTGCCGGCGCGGGTGCATGCGCAACGCCGTTGGCATATGGCGGCAGAACAGGGGCGGACGGGGGCTTCGACACAGGCCGCAGGAGCGGAAGCGATATCGCGTCGTGCTGCAAAACACCATTTTCCGGCTGGGTGATAGCGGTCATTCTGATTTACCTTGGGAGACTTTTTGCATAATGCCACTTCTTCGCCTTTTTGGCAAGTCGGGCATCGCAAGCTCCGCCGCATGATTCGCGCTGTCAAGGCGGATTTACAGCAATATAAATGCCGGAGAAATATCGGCGAAAAGCGCCATCGCCGGGGCTCAATCCGGTCCGGATGTCTGATTGCGGAAGTAGACGGCCGTGTGGCCGACCTGCTGCACCAGGAGTGAAGCGGTGGTCGCGGCGAGCTCCTTGGACAGTGTTTTGCGCTCATCCTTCATGCCCTCGAATCGCAGCTTGACCAGATGGATCCGGTCCAGCACCTCGCCAAAGGCGGCAAGGAATTCCGGCGTCACCCCGGCCTTTCCAAGGTGGATCGCCGGCTTGAGCTTCTGGGCCCGGCTTTTGAGTTCCTTCATCGTGGGGTTCGACATGTCTGAAAACTCTCAATTTTTCCCGCGCGGGATACGATCAAAATCTCCGCAGCTCGTTAAAAGAATGTCCGGGCGATTTCCGCCCGGCTGGATTTTCCCCGCGCATTTCTGGGAACTTCCGGCACAAAAGCGAACCGCCGCGGCACTTTCCAGGAAGCGATTTCCGCCGCGCAGTGGTGCCTGAGCAAAAGCATGTCGGGCGGTTCCTTGGCGGCGATCAGCGCGCAGATTTCCTGCCCGCGTGCCGGATCCTCCACGCCGCACACGACCGCCTCGCACACCCCGGGAAATTGCGCAAGCACCTGCTCGATTTCCATGGGGTTCACCTTCCTTCCGGCCACGTTGATCAGCTCCGAATCCCGCCCGACAATTCGAAACCCTCCCGCCTCTCGAACCAGGAGGTCGGTCGGCTGAAAGCCCCCGGCCGCGCCGGCCATCCCGATGCCGATCGCGTCCGATCGGATCCAGATCCGCGCCCCCTCCGGATCGCCCGGGATTTCTATGTCCACACCATCGAGCGGGAGGCCGACGAATCCGGGCAATTCAGGGAGTTCCTCCGAGGAATCGTAGCAGATGCCCCCGCATTCGGATGCGCCGTAGAAGGAATGGATTTTCCGGCCGAACTTTTGAAAGAACTCCCTGGCCAGAACCGGGTCCAGAAGGGAGCCGGCCGAGATGCAGAGGCGCAGGCTTTTCGGGAGCGGGCCGGCGGTGAGCAATCCGCGGAACATCGCCGGCACGGCGGCGAGGACGGTCGCCCCGGTTGAGCGCAGCCCATGCTCGATCGCCCGGGGCAGGGGATCGGTGGCCACGACGAGGCGGACGCCCCGGCAGAGAAGCGGAGTCGCAAGGTTGCTGAGTCCATACGAGTGGGTCATGGCAATGACCCCGTAGTTCAGATCCCCGTCGCCGATCCCCATCGTCCCGCAGACCTGGTCGCAATCCGCGACCAGTTGGTCAGCTGTGAATCCGATCGCCTGCGGCAGGGAGGTTGTTCCTGATGTAAGCTTGTAGAGGCAGACTCCGTTTTCCTCGCCGGCGCTCCCCTGGCCATCTTCGAAACATAGCTGCCCGTCGAAGATTACCACCCGGGTTGTCACTCCGAGGCGCTGCTCGATCCGCGATCTCGCCTCGCCAAAAAAATCCGCATCAAAAAGGCTCACCGTCCGCCGCGCGCGCATGCAGGCGATGAGCAGCGCGGGAAACGAAGGATGGTTGCCGGTCTGCAGGGCGACGCCGCCCGGGCTGCCGCACAGGCGCTTCTCAAATTCCCCGGCCTCGCTCTCGATGTCGGCCCACGTGCGCAAGCACCCGCCGGATGGGGAATAGACCGCCTCCCCGCGGTGGGCGGAGAGGATGTTGTTCCATCGCTTTAAAATCCGGTTCGACATTTCTTTGTTGCGTTCAGCCACAATCGCGATATTCTGACCCACTTTTCAAGAATGAAGCCTGATATTCATCCCAACTACCGCGAGACCGTCATCCTTTGTGCCTGTGGTGCGGCATATCGCACACGGTCCACCCGCGAAAACATCAAGATCGGCATCTGTGCCGCATGCCACCCTTTCTTCACCGGAGAGCAGAAGTTTGTCGACACCGCTGGGCGCGTTGACAAGTTCAAGCGCCGGTATGGCACGGTGCGGGCTCCCCGCCTCGTTAAGAAAGCTTAGATTTCCCCACCAAAAAAACGGTGAATGCGCCATGTGCTGCATTCACCGTTTTTGTTTTCTAAGATATGGACTTCGAACCCCTGATCGAAAGGAAGCGCGCGCGCTTCGAGGAGCTCGAGCGCGAGATTTCGTCATCCGGACTGTTCGACAACGCCGTCCGCGCCAGGGAAGTCCTCCGCGAGCACTCTGCGACAAAATCCCTCCTCGATGTCTGGGCGCGCCTCGTCAAGGCGAGGAAGGACCATGCGGACAACCGGGAACTTGCCGCTTCGGACGACAAGGAGATGGCCGAGCTCGCAGAGCTGGAAATCCCCGCGCTCGAGGCGCTGATTCCCGAGCTCGAACGCGAGGTCCAAGTCTCGCTCCTGCCTCCCGAACCGGACGAGGACCGCGATGCGATCGTGGAGATTCGAGCGGGCACCGGCGGGACCGAGGCCGCGCTCTTCGCGGCCGATCTTTACCGCATGTATTCCCGATACGCCGACTCGCTGGGCCTCAAGGTTGAGGAGATGGACTCCAGCGTGGCGGATCTCGGCGGATTTCGCGAGATGGTTTTCCGCGTGTCCGGCACGTCGGTTTTCCGGCGGTTCCGCTATGAGAGCGGGGTCCACCGCGTGCAGCGCGTGCCCGCAACCGAGGCGCAGGGAAGGATCCACACCTCCACCGCAACCGTCGCCGTGCTGCCGGAGGCTGAAGAGGTGGACATCGATCTCAAACCCGAGGACCTCCGCATCGAGGTCTGCCGCGCGGGCGGCCCCGGCGGCCAGGGCGTCAATACCACCGACTCCGCCGTGCAGGTCATGCACATCCCGACCGGTCGGATCGTCCGCTGCCAGGACGGGCGCAGCCAGCAGAAGAACAAGGAGGCCGCGATCAAAATCATGCGATCGCGCCTGCTCGAGGACAAGCGACGCGAGGAGGAGGAAAAATATTCCGCGCACCGCAAGAGCCTGATCGGCGGTGGCGGCCGGGAGGAAAAAATCCGGACGTATAATTTTGCGGAGAACCGGGTGACCGACCACCGGATCAAGGTCTCGCTCTACAACCTCGACCGCTTTCTGGGCGGAGAGATCGGCGAGATGGTCGAGGCGCTGCAAAAAAGCGACATCGAGGACCGCCTGAAAGAAGCCGGCATCCAGGATCTGTAATTCTCCTATGGCTTCAGAGGCTTTTGAATTCCAGGCTCTGGCGTTCCTATCGCTCCACCAGCTCTTTGCGGCACGCGCACGATCCGTTTGGGGTCGTAGCCATTTTTCGCCAGATCCCGGAGTATCTGGTTGAATTCCGGATCGGACATCGTCGGCTTGCGGCTCATGATCCAGACAAGGTCGCGCGACGGGTGCCCGATAACGCAGTTCCCATAGTCCCCGCTGAGCCCGATCACGAGATAGGGAGCTTCGAATGGCCAGATGAAGCGCACCGCCCATTCCGCGTTGGACTTGCTGTCGACGACCCTTCCGACCGCCCGCATCTCGCGGCGCGGCGCATCGAGGGATTTCTTGTGGAAGACGTAGCGGATGTCGATTTTCCCGTCCTTGCGGAGCTCGTAGATGTCCATCGTGCCGACATTGTTCCTCTCCACCGCCCATGGGATCGTGCCGATGACATACCACGAACCCATAAAGCGCGGAAGATCCACCGACTTGACGGTTTCCAGAGGCGGCCGCTTCGGTGCCGTCGAGCATGCGGCAAAGGTGAGGATCGACGCGAGCAGGAATGCGGGCTTCATGGTGCCACTATGCACTCAAACCCACAAACTGCACGCGCTAGATTCCTTCAATACAGCTCGACCGGCGACCGCTTCCCGTCCTCCGGGCTTCGCGTGTCCGCATGTTCCTCGCCGAGCGTGGCGATCCGCAGGTCCCGGACCTCCGCATCGATCTTTTGAAAGGCCTCCACGGAAAACGGCGTGGGCGGCACCAGCCGGGATTTGCAGCGGGCGACGGATTCCAGCGCGGGCATAAGCCGGTCGCCCATGGTCTCGATGGCGACTTTCGCGGCCAGCGCCATCTCCACCCGGTGGCAGATCATGAGCATGTCATTCCCGGCCTCGATCCCGAGGCGCATCGTCTCATCGAATCCGTAGTGGTTCAGGATCGCCCCCATGTCGAGGTCGTCGGTCATCACCAGCCCGCGGAAGCCCATGTCCCTGCGCAGAAGATCGCTGATGATGGCGGGGGAAAGCGATGCGGGGCGGCTGATTTCATCGAGCCCGGAGATCGCGATGTGGCCGATCATCATGCTGTCCACGGAATCCGAGAATGCCCGGAAAACCGCGAGTTCCTCGGCCTCCATCTCCTCCCGCGAGCGGGTGAGGCTCGGGAGCTCGTGGTGGGGGTCGAGGCCGGCGGAGGAATACCCCGGAAAATGTTTGCCGCAGGAGAGGACTCCCGTCCCGCGAAGCCCGTCGTTGAAGGCTCCCGCTTTAGCGATGACCTCCTTCACATTCCGCCCGTAGCAGCGTCCGCGCAGAGAATTGTCGGCCTCGTCATCGTAGGAGATGTCGAGAACCGGGCAGAGGTCGAGGTTGAACCCGAAGATCTTCAGCAGTCGGCCCGTGATGTCGCCGTGGTTCCTGATCAGATCCAGATCAGCGCGGTCCCTCAACTGCTGGGCGTTCGGGGGCTCGCTGCCGATCAGCCGCAGGCGCGAAACCCGCCCGCCCTCCTGGTCGATCGTGATCACCGGCTCGACATCGGAAACATCGCGCAGGTCATCGATCAGCTTTCGCAGCTGCGCCGGCGATTGGATGTTTCTGCCGAAAAGAATAAAACCGCCGGGCTGGATTTTTTGAAAAAGTCGCGCGGATTCGGGATCGAGCTCCGGGCCCGGCACGCCCACGAGGATGAGTTGGCCTGCATCGTTTTTTGGCATGCTCCCAGAATCCACCAACGGCCGCTAAAAACCACTGAAAAAGAAGGCGGAAGATTGATCCAATCAGCCTCGCCATCCATTTTGCGGCCGGGCCGATGTTTGATTCGGAATGGGCTGTCCGTTAGTGAATTTTAGTGAAAGTTAGTGGTTCAACCCTGGGAAATTGCGTAATGATCGAGCTGTCCAAATGAATCCGCTCCGGAAAATCGGCCTCTTCGGGGGAAGCTTCGATCCCATCCACCACGGGCACCTGATCCTCGGCCGCGAGGCCCTGGAGTCGCTCGGGCTCGACCGCGTGATTTTCATCCCCAACGGGATCTCTCCCCACAAGCTCGCCCGCCCGCCCGCACCCGCTGAACTCCGGTGCCGGATGGTGGAAGCCGCCGTGCGGGATGAGGAGGGCTTCGATTGGGACGATTGCGAAATCCGCCGCCCGGGGCCGTCATTCGCGATTGATACCGTCCGGGAAATGGCGGCGCGGCATCCGGGGGCCGGGCTGTATTTTTTCATCGGCGAGGACAACCTTGCGAGCCTGCACACGTGGAAGGATATTGCCGAGCTCAGGGCGCTGGTGAGTTTTGTCGTGATGTCGCGAGGCTGCGGGGTGCCGCACCAGGAGTTTCCGGTCGTTTGCAAGCCGGTGGACATTTCGTCCACGGAGATCCGGAATCGCATTGCCAGAGGCCTCTCTGTGCGGTATCTTGTCCCCGAAGCTGCATGCGAGATTATTTCCCAACACCGACTCTACCGGAATGACTGATTCCGAGACCATCGCCCGCGCCTGCGCCCGGGCGGCCGCCGACAAGAAAGCTGAGAATCTCGTTTTGTTGGACCTCCGGGGAGTTTCGGGCTTCACCGACTTTTTTCTGATTTGCTCCGGCACGTCCGAGCCACAGCTCAAGGCGATTTCGTCCTCGATTCGCGAATCGATCCGCGAGGAGTTCGGCCAGCGCCCCCTTGCCGAGGATGGGTATCCGGCCAGCCAGTGGGTGGTGCTCGATTTCGGCGATGTCATCTGCCACCTCTTCCACGGGGAAAAGCGGGAGTTTTACGACCTCGAAAACCTGTGGAGCGATGCCAGGCGGGTGTCGCTGGATTCGTAAATCCGAGCGGTAACCGGATCACCGGGTTGCTTCTGAAAGCTAATCCTTGCTTCCGGCCAGATGTTCCCGGAATGCCTTCCGGAGCTTGAGCGGGTCGGGGATTTTGATCGTCCTGCCGCGCACCGCGATGAGTCCGGATTCCCGGAGCTTGGCCAGGGTTCTGGAGAGGGTTTCCTGCCGCGTTCCGAGTTCGCCGCTGAGCATGGTCTTGGTCATGCCGATGGCGACCTCGACCGGCTTGTGCGTGAGCGGGTGCGGGCAACGGCGCAGGATCCAGTTCATGAGGCGCGTCTCCGAGTCCTTCAGAGTGACGCTCTCGAGCGAGGTGATCAGCCCCCTCATGTGCTGGCTCATGGACGCGAGAATGCGCAGGCCGATGTCCGCCCGCTGGCGGAGGATCTGGAGAAACTCCCATTTGGGAACGAGGATCACTTCGCTCTCCGCGACGGAGCGCGCGTCGGTCAGATAGCCGCCGTCGTTGACGAGGGAGTTTTCGGCGAATGACTCCCCGGGCCGGAAAAGGTGGATCACCTGCTCGCGGCCGTCCGGGGCCACGCGGTGGACGTTGATGATGCCGCGTCGGACGATATAGAACCCGTGCGCCTGCTCGCGCTGGCGGAACAGATACTCGCCTTTGCGGAACGTCTTCAACAGCGAAAACTCCGCCACCATCGCCAGATCATCATCGGGAAGACCCGCGAATACCGGCGTCCGTCTCAATGAGAAAACAATCGCTGTATTTCTTAGGGTTTCGTGAGGGCTGGACATGAATCGGCTAATTATGCCAGGGAATGCCCAAACAAATCAAGCAGGCGCTTCATTCCTTTTTCGGGGATGTGTCCTGGCAACCGGGGTTGCCGGCAGGGTTTGTCCCTGCCGGGAGTCGGGAGATCCGCGCAGACTGGATCGTGCCTATTGGCACGCCTCGCACTCTCCGCCGTTGCGCATGGCCTCCAATGAGCAGGCCAGCTTTTCCTCGGCATCGAATTCCTTCTTCGCCGCCAGAACAACCCCCCGCAGCTCCTTTTTCACATTTGTCGTCGGCCCTTCGATGCTCGAAGCGCCGAGGGTGCGTAGGTAGTAGGTGGTTTTGAGCCCGGTATGCCAGGCCCGGCGATACATGTGGCTCAGGATCTTGAGGTCGGGCTCGCTGATGAAGAGGTTGACAGACTGCGACTGGTCGATCCATTTCTGGCGCCTGGCCGCGGCGTCGATCACGAACTGGTAGGGGATTCCGAATACCGTGAGGTGCTTGCGCCGCAGCTCTTCCGGGATGCCCTCGATGTTCGCGAGCTCGCCCTCGAAATACTTGAGCTGCTCGAGCATGTCGCCGTCCCATTTGCCGAGCTTTTTGAGGTCGCGGACGAGCTCGGTGCTGAGGATGGTGAATTTTCCGCCGAGGTTTTCCTTGGCGTAGAGGTTTTTGTAGTTCGGCTCGATGCACGGCGTGGTCCCCATGATGTTCGAGATCGTCGCGGTCGGGGCGATGGCGAGAACGTTCGAGTTCCGCATCCCCTGGGCCTTGATCTTTTCGCGCACCGGCGTCCAGTCCATCGAGCCTCCGCGCGGGACGTCGATCTCGAGCCCGCGCTCGCGCTCGAGGATGTCGATGGTATCCTGCGGCAGGAGCCCGCGGTCCCACTGGGAGCCCATGTAGGAGCTGTAAACTCCGCGCTCCGCCGCCAGATCGCTCGAGGACGAGTAGGCGTAGTAGGCGATCGCCTCCATGAATTCGTCGTTGAACTCGACGGCCGCGTCGCTCGCAAAATCCAGACCCCGCTTGAAAAGCGCGTTCTGGACGCCCATGACCCCGAGTCCGATCGGCCGGTGGCGCAAGTTCGAGCGCTTGGCGGATTCCGTCGGATAGAAGTTGATGTCGATGACGTTGTCGAGGGCGCGGACAGCGACGAGGATCGTCTCGCGGAGCATGTCATGGTCGAGCGAGCCGTCCTCCTTCATGTGGGTGTCGAGGACGACCGAGCCGAGGTTGCAGACCGCCGTCTCGTCCTCGCTGGTGTTCAGGGTGATCTCCGTGCAGAGGTTCGAGGAGTGGATCACGCCGGCATGATCCTGCGGGCTGCGGAGGTTGCAGGGGTCCTTGAAGGTGATCCACGGATGGCCGGTCTCGAGGAGCATCTTGAGCATCTGCTTCCACATGTCGATGGCGGGGACTTCCCGTCCGGTGATCTTGCCCTCCTTCGCGAGCGCCTCGTAGTGCAGGTATTTTTCCTCGAACTTCTGCCCGTAGAGATCGTGCAGGTCGGGGGCCTCGTTCGAGCGGAAGAGGGTCCAGTTTTCGCGGGCCTCCATGCGCTTCATAAAAAGGTCGGGAACCCAGTTCGCGGTGTTCAGGTCATGCGCCCTGCGGCGGTCGTCGCCGGTGTTGCGGCGGAGCTGGAGGAAATCCTCCACGTCGTTGTGCCACGACTCCAGATACGCGCAGCCCGAGCCCCGGCGCTTGCCGCCCTGGTTCACGGCGACGAGCTGGTCGTTGTGGAGTTTGAGGAACGGGATCACGCCCTGGCTCTCGCCGTTCGTGCCCTTGATGTAGCTGCCGGTGCCGCGCACCGCGGTCCATGAGCCGCCGAGCCCGCCCGCCCATTTGGAGAGGTAGGCATTGTCGGCGATGCCTCGCTGCATGATCGACTCGATCGAGTCGTCGACCTTGTAGAGGTAGCAGCTCGAGAGCTGGCTGTGGAGGGTTCCGGCGTTGAAGAGCGTCGGCGTGCTCGAGCAGAACCGGCGGCTCTTATAAAGATTGTAGAGGCGGACCACCCACGCCTCGCGGTCGGACGGCTCGTCGATGAACAGCCCCATCGACACCCGCATCCAGAAAAATTGCGGCGTTTCGAGCCGGCGGGCCTGCTTGCGGGTCTTGTCCACGATGAGATACCGGTCGTAGAGGGTCTGGATGCCGAGAAAGTCGAAATCCATGTCCGCTGTCGGGTCGATGGCGTCGGCGAGGACATCGAAGTTGAATGACAGGAGCTTCGGCGAGAGGCGCTCGATCGCGACCCCGTGCCGCAGGTAGCTCTTGAACGCCTTCTTGTGCGCTGCGCGCAGGCCTTCGATCCCGTCGCGCGTGATCTTCCAGTCGAGGACCTCCTCATAGATGTAGGAGAGCATGATCCTCGCAGCGAACTTCGCAAAATCCGCATCCCGCTCGATGAGCGTGCGCGCGTTGAGGATGATCGTGTTTTTCAGGATCTCCTCGCTGACCTCGGTCCCGATCGAGCGGCGGAGTTCGCGCTCGATCTGGAGGGCATCCATGTTGAGGTCCAGCCCGATCATCGCGAACTGGATGCGGCGCTTCAGCTCGCTGCCGTCCCAGAAAACATTCTGCCCGTCCCGCTGGCGGACGACGATGAGCGACTCCTGCTGGGGCGCGGACTCGTCCGGCCCCGGGCCGGATTCCTCGCGGAGGCGGGTGCGCTGGGCGCGGTAGAGGATATAGCTCTCGGCAACCTTGTAATACCCCTGGCGCATCAGCTCCTCCTGGACCATGTCCTGGACATCCTCAATGTGGACGAACGCCTGGTCGCGGAAGCGGACGCGGTCGGTCACTGCGCGGGAAATTGCGGCAGCCGCCTCCGCATGCTCCTTGGACGAGAGAAACGCCTTCCGGCAGGCGGTTTCAATTTTTGCCTCGATCCACGGGACGACCGATCCGTTGCGCCGGATCAGGCGCACGTTGATCGGTGTCGAAAGCGTTCCGCCCGAAGGGGTGGAGTCCATCGAGTGGATCGAGCGCTTGAAGACGAGGCTCTTCGCCACGTCGTGGGCATCATTTTCGATCAGCGCCTTCTCGATGAGCAGCGAGAGATCGTTCTCGGAAAGTTTCAGGCCGCTCCCTTCGCGGACCTGCTCAAGCAGGCGGGTTGCCACGGAGTGGGCGACGTTCGCCACGAACCCGCGGTTCTCCTCGTTGAAGATATCCTTCTCCTCGCGGGAGAGAAGGAGGTCGGTCAGCGCCTCACCGATCTGGTCCGCCACGTCCGCAAGGTTGAACGCGTGCTCCTCGCCCGAGCTCCTGTAAACCAGAATCTCCGGATGAGGGGCGGTGTCCTGATTCAGGGAATCCCTCCAGGCGAAGCCGGGCTTCTGTTCGCGGGGGGTGGTGACCAGGCGCTTGAGGGCGATGTCTTCGTCGAGGGTGATGTGTCGGATCATGAGGAGTCTTAAGGTTTAAGTATTAAGGTTAAAGAGGCGGCAGGCTTGCAGTGGAAATTGCGGTAACTTTGGGGTTCAGTCTTCGAATGGTGAGCTTAAGACTTGATTCTTAAACCTTAAAACTCGTTCCTAGAGATCGTCGTCCGAGACTCCGGAGAGGTCGACGGCCCGGCGGTATTCGGTGACCCGGCCTTCGAAGAAATTGGTTTCCTTTTTGATCTCCATCATCTCCGAGAGCCAGGGAAGTGGGTTTGTGATCGGCGGGTTCAGCGGCTCGAGGCCGACGCCCTCGAGGCGGCGGTCGCCGATGTAGTCGATGTAGCTCGTGAACTCATCCGCCGTGAGACCGACGGCGGAAACCGGGAGGCAGTCGAGGATGAACTGCTTCTCGAGCCTCACCGCCTCGCGCATGGTGTTGCGGAGGTCCTCGCGGTATTCCTCGGTCCAGACATCGGGGTTTTCATCCACGAGATCCTGGAAGAGCTGGCGGAGCAGCTCGATGTGGTTCGACTAGTCGCGCAGGGTGTAGCTGAACATCTGGCCGATGCCCGGAAATTTGTTCTGGCGGTAGAGCGCGAGGACCATGCCGAAGAGCCCGTAGAACTGGGTCCCCTCCATGCACTGGCCGAACAGGAACATGTTTTTTGCCAGCGCCTGCTTGTTCTCCGTGAGCGTGAGGTCGGTGTCCCGGCGCAGCGCCCGGCTGTTGCTCACCACGAAATCCGTCTTGTTCTTGATCGTCTCCACGTCCTCGAACATGGCCTCGCACTCGTGCGGGTTGATCCCGAGCGAGCTGATCATATAGACCAGCGAGTCGGCGTGGATGTTCTCCTCATGCGCGTGGCGGCCGAGAACCAGTTTGAGCTCCGGAGCCGTCACGGACTCGCGGACGACATGCAGGATGTTGTCCCCGACGATCCCCTCCGCCGCCGAAAAATAGCCGATCCCCATCTTGATGATCCAGCGCTCGACCTCGGAGATATACCCGGTGGTGTCGCGCCAGTGCTCGCAGTCCTTCTGCATCTGGATGTCCTCCGGCTCCCAGTGGTTCGCCTTCATCTTTTTGTAGAGGTCGTAGGCCCACTGGTATTTCAGCGGCAGAATGTTGAAGAACATCGTCTGCCGGCCGTTGATGACCTTCTTCGCGGCAAACGCGGCCTCCGCCTTGTCCTTGTCCAAAATGAATTGACGATCTCCGATGGTAATCGTGGTTGTTGCCATGCTGAATTTTCCTTTATTTTTACGAAAGCAGACCGGGGGTGGTTTGACACAGGACTTTTGTCCGTTATTTTCCTTGCCTGCGACGTTTTCAAAACATCTATTTTGGAGGGCGGAACGTCAATAAAAATCCTTTATATGGTGGTTATTTATTCACTGACCACCATATGTAGTGCTTTCTCCCAGATTCCCACGATCTCTTCTGGGCGTCGCTTTTCCTTGTTTTTGAGCATGTTTTGCCGATTCCGCCCCCGAATGACCTTTAGAGTTTTGTTTCGCCCGAGCTGAGGAGGCCGACAAATTTTTCCGGATCCTGAGTGGAAAGGAGTTTGCCCAGGAGCGCCTTGTCACTGCAAAGGCGGGCGATGGCTCCGACGATCCGGAGATATTCGGAGTGGAAAGCTGCGGGGATGCCGGCCACGAAAACCAGGCGGACCGGTTCCTTGACGTGCGAGGAGGTGAGGCCCGCCGTGGACCGGCCGGCGGCCATCACCAGCGACTGCACGGCATTTGTCCTCCCGTGCGCGATGCAGATCCCGCAGGCCCCGCAGGAGATCGCGGGGGCATTCCGCTCGGTGATCGATTGTTTCAGCGCATCCCAATCCAGAATCCGGGGATCCCCGTTGAGCTTGGAGAGCACCTCGTCCACTCCGCCGACCTGGTCAGTGGCGGCGAGCGCGAGGTTGACATGCACGGGGGTGAGAATTTCGGAAATGGGAATCATATGTTGGTTCCCGACCACTTCAGCTTTTGCCGGAGCACCTCGCTGAACGAGCGTTCCGGGAGCATGGCGAGAGGAAGATTGCGGGCGCTTTTTGTGATGGCCAGCGAGTCGCCGATCCGCATCGCGCAGGATTCCTGCCCGTCGACCGTGACAAAAACCACGTGGCCCTTCTCGGAGACTTCCACGTGGATCTGCGAGGCGTCGCTGACGACAACGGAACGGTTTGTCAGCACGTGCGGGCAGATCGGCGTGATGACAAACCCGCCGGAGTCCGGCATCAGAATCGGACCGCCTGCGGACAGGGAATATGCCGTCGAGCCCGTCGGGGTGGAAACGACGAGTCCGTCCGCGTTGTATTCGGTCAGCGGAGTATCTCCCAGCCGCACGCGGATTTTCACCAGCTCGGAGCGTTCTCCGCGGCTGATGACCGCATCGTTGAGGCCGTGAAAGACGCGGGTCTCTCCGCCGCTGGGCGTGAGGCGGGCTTCGAGGAGCGGCCGGTTGCTCAGAATGTAATCGCGGTCGCGGATGCTGGCCACCGCCCGGGAAATCTCACCGGGGCCGAGGCAGGTCAGGAACCCGAGCGAGCCGATGTTGATTCCGAAGATCGGCGGGAGCACGTCGCGGAGCTTGTGCACGACGCGGAGGATCGTCCCGTCGCCTCCCATGGCAACCAGAAGCTCACACCGCGCGGCCAGGTCGTGCACATCGAGATCCGAGACCATGCCTGCCAGCGGGGCGGTGTTCTGCTCCACGAGAAATGGCAGGCCGTGTTTCTTCAGCTCCATGGCCATCGCTCTCACCACCGTGGCGGCGGCCGGCTTTTCGGAGTGGGCGATGAGTCCGATCATGGCTTCAGGTGGGCGAGGAATTCCACATTCCCGTCGCGGCCGGTGATCGGGGAGGTGATGGAGCCGGCCCAGCGGTGTCCGGAGTTTTCGATGAATGTGTGAATTTTTTCCACGGCCCGGAGCCGGAGCGACTCCTCGCGGACGATGCCGCCACGCCCGACCTCTGCCTTGCTGAGTTCAAACTGCGGTTTGATGAGAACAACCATGTCGGATTCCGACGGCAGTAATGCAAAGACGGCCGGAAAAATCAATGTCAACGAGATGAAGCTCACGTCGGCGACGACCAGGGTGGGGGGGGCGTCGAAGTCGCCGGGCTGCAGATAACGTGCGTTCACCCCCTCGCGCACATCGACGCGGGGATCCTGCCGAAGCCGCCAGTCGAGCTGGCCGTGGCCGACGTCGAGGGCAAAAACTTTCGTGGCCCCGCGCTGCAGCAGGCAGTCGGTGAAGCCGCCGGTCGAGGCCCCGATATCCGCGCAGACCCGCCCGGCGGGATCGATTTGGAAAAAATCCAGGGCCGCCTCGATTTTATACCCTCCCCGGCCGACGAATTTCTCCTTCGCGGCCACCTCCAGCCTGGCATGCGGGAGGATGAGGGTGCCCGCTTTCGTGGCCGGCTGGCCGTCGACGAATACCTGTGCGGCCATGATCGCGCGACGCGCCTTCTCGCGCGAATCAAAAAGACCGCGCTCGACCAGCGCCACATCCAAGCGGGACTTGCCAGAACTCATGAAGTCCTGTCAGTCTGGCCAAGTCCGAGCGATTCGTAACGATTTTTTATGCCAGAAGAAGATTTGAACACGCGCATCAAGCAAATGCTTGTCTCCAGCCTCATGCTGAAAGTGGCCCCCGGCTCGATCGGAGATGAGACCCTTCTCTTCAGTCCCGAGGGCCTCGCCCTGGACTCGATTGATGCGCTCGAACTGGCGGTGGCGATCGAAAAGAATTTCGGCGTTGCCACGCCGAGCGCCGAGGTGGCGAGGAATGCCTTCGTCAGCGTCCACACGATCGCCGCCTACATCCGCGCGCAAAAGCCATCCGCCTGAGCTCCCGCCTCTGGCCCGGATTTTGCTCCACCAACAGGAACCACACGTCATGAACACCGAAGACCCTCACAATCTGCCGATCGATCACTATATCCTTAACCAGCTCAAATTCGCGCTGGCGCGGGATGCCGAGTCCGCGACCCCCCGCGACTGGTGGATCGCGACCTCGAAGGCGGTGCAGAGCATCATCATCGAGCGGATGATCGCCACGCAGTCGGTCCATCACCACGGCAACGTCAAGCGGGTCTACTACCTCTCGCTGGAATTTCTCATGGGGCGGCTGTTCGTCAACAGCATGTACAGCGCGGGGATTTATCAGGACGTCCTCGCCGCGCTCGACAAGCTCGGCCTCGACATGGATACGCTCCGGCGGGAGGAATACGACATGGGGCTCGGGAATGGCGGCCTCGGGCGCCTGGCGGCTTGCTTTCTGGATTCGCTGGCCACCCTCGACCTGCCGGCGGTCGGATACGGCATCCATTATCAATACGGCCTGTTCAAGCAGGAGTTCCGGAACGGCCACCAGGTCGAGCTTCCCGACGCGTGGATGCAATACGGGACTCCGTGGGAAATCGTCCGTCCGGAATACACGATCGAGATCCCGATCTACGGGCATGTGGAAAACATTTTCGACGATCTGGGGAACTACGTGACGAAGTGGGTGGGATGGCAGAAGCTGCTTGGCGTCCCCTACGACATCCCGATTCCGGGATTCGGCACGCAGACGGTCAATTTCCTGCGGCTCTGGGAATCCCGCGCCTCCGAGGAATTCAACCTCGAAGCCTTCAACAGCGGCGGCTACGAGCAGGCGGTCCACGAAAAGAACAGGAGCGAGACGGTCTCGAAGGTTCTGTATCCGAACGACAAGACCGAGAGCGGGAAGGAGCTCCGGCTTGTCCAGCAATACTTTTTTGTCGCCTGCTCGCTGCGGGACATCATCCGGCGTTTCCACAAGAGCAACACCGACTGGGCAACCTTTCCGGACAAGGTGGCCGTCCAGCTCAACGACACGCACCCGGCGATCGCGATCGTCGAGCTCATGCACCTGCTCCACGACGAATACAAGATGCCGTGGGACGAGGCCTGGGGGATCGTCACCCGCACGTTCGCCTACACGAACCACACCCTGCTCCCGGAGGCGCTTGAAAAATGGAGCGTCGGGCTCTTTCAAAAAGTCCTGCCCCGGCACCTGCAGATCATTTTTGAAATCAACAAGCGATTTCTTGAGACGGTCGAGGCCAGATGGCCGGGAGACGTCGAAAAGAAGCGGGTGCTCTCGCTGATCGAGGAAGGCGGCAGCCAGATGGTGCGAATGGCTCACCTGTCGGTGGTCGGAAGCCACTCGGTGAACGGCGTGGCCGCCCTGCACACCCGCCTTCTCAAGAGCGAGCTCTTTCCCGAGTTTGACGCCCTGTATCCCGGAAAATTCAACAACAAGACCAACGGCATCACCCCGCGGCGCTGGCTGCTCGCATGCAACCCGCTCCTCAGCGGGCTGGTCACATCGAAACTCGGCCATGGCTGGGAGCGCGATCTGGACAAGCTCCGCGGCCTGGAGGCCTTTGCGGACGATCCGCAGTTCCAGAGCGACTTCATGGCGGTGAAACAGGCCAACAAGGTCGAGCTCGCAAAGGTGATCCTTCACGACTGCGGCGTCGAGGTCGATCCCACAGCCCTCTTCGATGTGCAGATCAAGCGGCTGCACGAATACAAGCGCCAGCATCTGAATCTCCTTCACATTCTCGCCCTCTACCGGCGGATCCTGCAAAATCCCGACGCCGTCGTCACCCCGCGGGTGTTCGTCTTTGCGGCGAAGGCCGCGCCCGGATACGACATGGCGAAGCTCATCATCAAGGCGATCAATGCCGTCGGGGCAAAAATCAACTCGGATCCGAGGATCGACGGAAAGCTGAAAGTCGTCTTCCTCCCGAACTACCGCGTGTCTCTCGCGCAGCGGATCGTTCCGGCGGCGGATCTCTCGGAGCAGATTTCCACCGCCGGCAAGGAAGCCTCGGGCACGGGCAATATGAAGCTCGCCCTCAATGGGGCGCTGACCATCGGAACGCTTGACGGGGCGAATGTTGAGATTCTCGAAGAGGTCGGCGGGGAGAATATCTTCATTTTCGGAAACACGGTCGAGGAGGTGAACGCGCTCTTCGCCAAAGGCTACAAACCCGGGGACTATTGCAACGCGAACGAGGAACTGCGCGCGGTGGTCGACTGGGTGGGCTCGAACTATTTCACTGCCGACGAAGCGCCGGGCGTGCTCCAGCCGCTTCGCGATAACCTGCTCTACCACGACCCGTTCCTCTGCCTCGCGGACTTCGAGTCCTACAGCCAGGCCCAGGAAAAAGTTTCCATCGCATTCCGGGACAAGGCCCGCTGGGCCAAAATGGCGATCCTCAACACCGCCCGCGTCGGAAAGTTTTCCAGCGACCGCACGATCTCCGAATACGCGCGCGACATCTGGAAGCTCGATCCGGTGCGGATCCCGTAAATGGTCCCAGCATGCGGGAGGGTGAGGCTCCGCCCGAACCCATATGTTTCGGCTCAGGCGGAGCTTCGCCCTCCCGGGATGGTGCACGGGTGGACAGGACTGCCTTGCGTGCCTATGGTCCCGGCATGTTGAGTTTGAGGCAGGATGGCCGGTTGTCGGTTCTGAGGCTGTTGGTTGCGGCGAACGTCGTGATTTTTCTTTTGGGATCACTGCTGACTCCCATGGGACACATCCGCGTGGATGGCCTCTTCGGGCTAAGCTCCCGGGGGATTTCGGGCGGGATGCTCTGGCAGTTCCTCACCTACCAGTTTTTGCACGCCAGCATTTTCCACCTGCTCGTGAACATGCTCGGGCTCTGGTTCGCCGGTCGGATCTTGGAAAACCTCCTCGGGGGCTGGAGGTTCCTTTTGTTCTATCTTTCATGCGGAATTGCCGGCGGCATTTTGCAACTCGTGGTAAGCCCGGGCCCGATCCTCATCGGAGCCTCCGGTGCCGTCTGCGGGGTGATCGCCGCCTTCTCCGCGCTCTATCCGGAGATGCCGATCACCGCGCTGCTGTTTTTTGTCGTGCCGGTCCGGATGCGCGCGAAATGGCTGGGCAGGATCATCGTGATCCTGTCGGCCTTCCTTATCCTGACCCGGCTGATGGGAAACGTGGGAAATGCCGCCCACCTCGGCGGTGCGCTGGCCGGCTACGCGATCGTCTGGCTCGGCAGGCGGCGCGCCATGCGGCAGTAGTAGTTGGATAGAGAATCAAATCCGCCTCCTGCAGCCCTCCCGGGCAACATAGCTTGGAATTGACGTAGCACGGGTTCAAAAAGCTTGATATGCATCAAGAAGCGTGCTAAATGCAACAGGTCGTTTGGCCTAGACGAGAGGGCTCATGAATTTTTCAATATTCAGAATGAATTGCGCGTTGAAAGCAGTTGCCGTTGGGAGCGCCTCCGTTCTGGCGTTTGCCTGCCAGGCGCAAGCGGTTGTCTACCTTCCGCCGGGCCAGATCACGGCCGAGATCGTCCATGAAACGGTCCCTGCAGGAACGAACCCGGGAGTCATCGTCAAGTGTTCGGCGCAGGATCCGATTCGCAAAACCACGGTTGAAACCGCCTGGAGCGCAGGCATCAACAGCGGGTTTGGAACCTACTCCGCCAGCGTCCCTGAAATTTCCGACGGCATGGTCGTGTGGCAGTCGGAAGTCGCCATCGGCGCCTCTGTTTCCAGGGAGTTTCATTGCCGCTATTACGATTTGGAGACAGGTTCCTGGAGAGCGCGGGACTTTGGCCCGGCCGCGGGAACCGCAACCGGCCCGCACACCACGTATCTCTACCAGCTTAAAGACGGCATCCTGTGTCTGGTTGAAGTGGGGGTCGGGTTCCAAGCTTCCACGATCTACACCGCGCGGGCGCTTGTCTACGATGCGCGGAACAAAGCGTGGGTCGAACAGGTCTCCAATTCCGACGGGGTGGGGCCGAATACCCGTGATCAAATTCAGATCAGCGCTGGCACGATCGACTGGGTTGGCGGAACGTTCGGATTTCGAAACGGTGCATGGTCCACTTCGTTGTCCGGTCTTCCATACGCCTACACGATCGTTTCCCGCACGTCCGGGCAACCGCCGCTGGCGGTGGCCGTGTATGACCTTTCGATCGGCGGGAACTCCTGGGATCAAAGCTATTGGGAGGTCAACTATGGCATCGGTCAGGGCAGCGAGGCCACCCGGATGGGAAGCCATACCTATGCGGTCACAGGCGCCTACGACCTGACTCAAACGGTCTCCAACGGGACGTTGAGCGATTCCTTCTCACGGCGGATCACGGTCGGCTCGCCGACCCCAACGCCGACGCCGACCCCGACGGCCACTCCAACCCCCACTGTTACGCCGACGCCTTCCCCGACGGCCACCCCAACGCCGACCCCAACGGCCACCCCAACCCCCACTGTTACGCCGACGCCTTCCCCGACGGCCACCCCAACGCCGACCCCAAATTCCGGTGATGCCCGGTTCGAAAACGACAAGGTCATCGTGACATTCAAGGTCAAGACCGATTGGGGCGATGGGTATGACGCCGAAGTCAGCATTCAAAACAAAACCGCTGTGGCGCTGAAAAACTGGGGCCTTTCGTTTGCCTTCAATTACGGCATTGGCGACCCGTGGAGCGCGCGGCTCACCTCGAAAACCGGCAACCGCTACACCTTCGATGCCCAGAATTTCGTGTGGAACAAGGACGTGCCAGCAAGCGGAAAGGTGACCTTCGGGTTCCAGGGCACTCCGGGGGGAATTTCGCAGCCACCATCGGATTTCGCCTTTTTTGTCTCAACCGTCCCGTATACCCCGACGCCGACCCCGACGCCGACCCCGACGCCGACGGCCACCCCGACACCAACACCAGGTCCAACCCCGGTCCCAAATTCCGGCGATGCCAAGTTTGAAAACGACAAGGTCATTGTGACCTTCAAGATCAAGAGCGATTGGGGCGACGGGTATGACGCCGAGGTCAATATCCAGAACAAAACCGCTGTGGCGCTGAAAAACTGGAGCCTCGCTTATCGCTTCGATGCGGTGATCGGCACTCCATGGAGCGCTCAAATTGCCTCCCAAACCGGCAACCTCTACACCTTCAACGCCCAGAATTTCGTATGGAACAAGGACGTGCCGGCGAGCGGGAAGGTCACGTTCGGATTCCAAGGCACTCCCGGCGGCATCACGCAGCCGCCGTTCGATTTCGCGTTCCAAAGCTCGACGGCCGCAGTCACTCCATCTCCAACTCCGACAACCTCTCCGACGCCCACGCCAACACCCGCCCCCACGCCGTCCGTTGGGGAGAGTTCCTTCGGCAACTTCACGTTTGTTGACAGCGGGACAGAGATCACGATCACCGGCTACCTCACGAAGTTCGTCGGCGATGTGGCCATCCCCGCACTCATCAACGGAAAACCGGTCGCCCGAATTGAGGACGGGGCATTCTATTATTGCAGTGAAATGACAAGCATCTCGATTCCGGCGGGCGTTACGGCGATCGGAAAAAATGCCTTTGAAAGCTGTGATAAGCTTGCGGCGATCAATGTCCACGGCGGCAATGCGAACTACTCCTCATTGGACGGTGTGCTCTTCAACAAGTCCCAGAGCCTTCTCATCGACTTCCCGGGCGGCCGTTCCGGCAGTTATGTGATCCCGTCATCCGTCACCGGCATCGGCGACGACGCCTTTCGCGGCTGCGCCGGACTCGCTGGGGTGACCATTCCCACCGGCGTCACTTCGCTGGGAAATTACGCATTTTCCGCCTGTCCGGCGCTGACCAGCGTCGTGATTCCACCGGGCGTATCAGTCATCCCCGACTATGCATTTTCCGGATGCAGCGGGCTGAAGACCGTCACCATTCCATCCACGGTTGTGAGCATCGGAACCGGGGCATTCACCGGGTGCAGCGGCTTGTCCGGCGTGACCATTCCTTCCGGAGTGACGCGGATTGGAGGCGCGGCATTCGCGGGTTGCAGCGGGCTGGCCAGCGTGATCATTCCTCCGAATCTGCTCACCTTGGGAGGGGCGGTTTTTGCGGGCTGCAGCGGGCTCACAGCAATCACAATCCCCCCCGGCGTGACCACCATCGGGTATCAGGCATTCCGCAACTGCACCGGGCTGGCAAGCCTGGCCATTCCGCCCTCGGTAACAAGTATTGGCGACTTTGCCTTCGCCGGCTGCAGCAGCTTGAAAATTGCGGACTTTCTGGGAGACGCCCCTCAGCTTGAAGCGAATGTGTTCGGGGCGGCGGCAAGCAACTTCACCATCTACTACCACAATGGAAAGACGGGGTTCACGTCACCGACCTGGAAAACCTTCCCATCGGTCAATATCGACAATTTTGCGACCCCGACCCGAATCCCCTCGCTCAGTGGAAACCTGGCCTTTGGCGCGGTAAATATCGGTTCCCCGGCAACAAGCACGATGGTGATCACCAATACCGGGAATTCAGCGCTGACCGTGAGCGGCATCACTTTCCCGCCTGGGTTCAGCGGGAATTGGTCGGGGGGGACGGTTGCGCCGGGCGGATCTCAGAACGTGACGGTGACTTTCTCCCCAACGGCTGTCACCAGCTTCGGCGGGGCGGTCGTTCTGGCTTCAGATAAAACCGCGGGGTTTGCAACGATCGCAGCAAGCGGGCAGGGGAGATCGCCCGGCGGGGATATGGCCACGCTCGCCCAGCCTCCGGCGGGAGCGGCGGCCACATTTCCCCAGACCTTCCGCTGGTCGATGAACACAAGCGCTCCCGCACGGGTTTACTTCGCCTCCAGCGCCACGCCGGGTTTAATTGTCGGAGGCTCGAAATCCCTCAACGGCAGCGGTTCGTTCCTGCTGACGGCGTCCGAGTGGAACGATATTGCGGCCGCTCTCGGGGCATCATCGACGTATTTCTGGACGGTCGGCTCGGCGAACGACGGAGGGCTGATTCTGTTTGCGGGATGGCAGGCGATGAGCGACCCGAAGGCAAAACTGATCGCTCCGGCTAACGGAACCACGCTTGCCGCCGCCACTACCACGTTCACCTGGGATGCCGGCACCGGAGTTCAAAAATACGGGTTGTGGGTGGGAAGCGAACCAGGCGGATCGGATATCTACCGTGTTGACGAGGGTCTGAATCGTTCGAGAACCATCATTCTCCCCAAGGATGGGCGTCCGATCTACGTGAGACTTTGGTCGATTTTCAATGGGACATGGGAGCAGTATTTTTCGTATTCCTTCACGACCCAGCGTGCCCCGGGGGGCAGCGTCAAGGCGCAGATGCTCAGCCCGGCGAACAACAGCCCGCTCGCCGCAGCAAGCACGACCTTTACGTGGGACGCCGGGACAGGGGCCCAAAAGTATTCCCTTTGGATCGGGAATGCCCCCGGGGCCTCGGACATCTACAACGGCGATGAGGGGCTGGCCCTGTCAAAAACCCTCCTGCTGCCCACCGATGGGCGCAACATTTATGTGCGGTTGTGGACCATGTTCAACGGCAGGTGGCAGCAATTCAACACCTACACCTACGCCTGCCAATATGTGCCCAGCGAGGATGCCGAAATGCTTGGGCCAACCAATGGAACCACACTGGCTCTTGGACCGACCACCTTCACTTGGGATGCCGGCGCCAACGTGGAGCAATACTCGCTCTGGATCGGATCCAGTCCCGGCGCTTCGGATCTTTATAATGCCGTCCTGGGAACGAATCTCTCGAGGACCGTCCCGCTTCCGGAAGACGGAAGACCTGTCTACGTGCGGCTTTGGTCGATGTATAAAGGAAAGTGGGAGAGGTTCCGGAGCTACAGCTATACCACGTCGATCGCCCCGGGGCCTTCCAAGGCTCAGATGCTGGCTCCTGCAAACCGCACCACGCTGCCATCCGCCAACGTGACGTTCACTTGGAGTGCCGGTTATGGGGTCCAAAAATATACATTATGGGTCGGGTCGGCCATGGGAACTTCCGACCTCTACCGGGCGGATGAAGGAATAAATACTTCCCGGACACTCAGCGTGCCAACCGACGGCCGGCCGATCTTCGTGCGGCTATGGACCGTGTTCAGCGGGGGCTCGCAGCAATACAACGACTACATTTACACATGCCCGATTGCGGCGGGCCCCAAGGCCAGACTCACGAGTCCGGCCAACGGATGCACGCTGCCGTCGGCGACGACAACTTTCACATGGGATGCAGGAACGGATGCCCAAAAATATTTGCTGTGGATCGGCAGTTCTCCGGGCGCCTACGACATCTATGGCGCTTCACAAGGACTGGCAACAAGCAGGACCATCACGCTGCCGGCGGACGGGCGTCCGCTCTACGTGCGCTTGTGGACGATGTTCAACGGGAAGTGGGAGCAATACAATAATTACAGGTTCACCGCATCCAGCCCGGCCTCGCAGGTCAAAGCCAGGTTGGTGACTCCGGCGAACACAGGTCCGCTGCCGACCGGCCCCACCCTTTTCGCATGGGACGCGGGCACAGGAGTTCAGAAATATGCGCTCTGGGTGGGCAGCACACCCGACGGATATGACCTCTACCGCTCCGACGAAGGCACAAACCGTTCGAAGACGCTCCCGCTGCCTGCGGATGGCCGTCCTGTTTACGTGAGGCTCTGGTCGATGTTTAACGGTGTCTGGAAGACATACCATTCCTACACCTATGTGACATCAATAGCGCCCGCCCGGGCCAAGGCGCAGATGCTGGCCCCTGCCAACCTCTCGGCTCTCACATCGTCATCTGTCACCTTTAGCTGGAACGCCGGGAGCCGGGCCGAGCAATACAGACTTTGGGTCGGAAGCAGCCCGGGAGCCTCCGACATCTATGCCGGAAGCGAAGCTCTCCGACTTTCAAAAACCCTCACGCTCCCGACCGATGGGCGCACGATCTACGTCGCGCTCTGGACAATGTTCGGTGGGGTCTGGACGGAATCCAACACCTACAGCTATACCACCCAATCCCCGTAGCGCGGCGGTGGATTTCCTCCGGCCCAGGGCGGATACGGTCACGCAAAGATATCCTGACCATCCTCGCGGTCCAGCCAGCGGCGGATCCGGAAGACATGGGCCGGGCGGGTGTGCGGGTTCAGGGCAACGAAGTTGCGGTTGCCGCGCCAGGTGAATCGCTCGCCGGTGAGCAGGTCCTCGGCGACATAGGCGTCGTTTTCGCCGATCCCGAATTCCGCCAGCGGAACGTGGACGAAGGCGGTTTGCGGCTGCCAGGGATCCACGGTAACGATCACCAGGATCAAATTGTCGAGCGAGGCGGTCGCCTTGCTGAAGCAGAGGAGGTTGTCGTTCTCCGCAGTTTGGATGCGGAGGTTGGAATATTCCTGAAGCGCACGGTTCTGGCGCCGGATCGTGTTCAGCCGGGTCAGGAATTCCTTGATGTTGCCGGGCGCGTTCCAGTCGCGGCCTTTGAACTGGTATTTCTCCGAGTCGGCGTATTCCTCGCGTCCGGGGATCGGGGAGTTTTCGCAGAGCTCGAACCCGCTGTAGATGCCATAGACCGGGCAGGCCATCGTGGCCAGCACGGCCCGGATGAGGAACGCCGGGCGGCCGCCCTTTTGAAGGAACTCCGGCAGGATGTCCGGCGTGTTCGTGAAAAAGTTCGCGCGGAAGAATTCCTTGAGGTCCGACTGCGTCAGCTCGGTGAGGTATTCTGCGAGTTCGGCCTTCGAGTTCCGCCAGGTGAAATACGTGTAGCTCTGGTTGAACCCGGCCTTCGCGAGCTCCTGCATCATCTTCGGGCGGGTGAAGGCTTCGCTGAGGAAGACGGTGTCCGGAAATTTCGCCGTGACCTCGGCGATGACCCATTCCCAGAATGAGACGGGCTTCGTGTGGGGATTGTCCACGCGGAAGATCCGGACCCCGTGGCCGCACCAGAAGAGGATCACGTCGCGAAGCTCGTCCCAAAGCCCGCGCCAGTCGTCGTTGTGAAAGTTCAGCGGATACACGTCCTCGTATTTTTTCGGAGGGTTTTCCGCATATTTGATCGTGCCGTCGGGGCGCTTGAAGAACCACTCCGGGTGGGCCTTCACGTAGGGGTGGTCGGGCGAGCAGTTGATCGCAAAATCCAGCGCGATCTCGAGCCCGCGGGCTCTCACCTCGCCGACCAGCCAGTCAAAGTCCTCGAGCGTTCCCAGCTCCGGGGCGACGTCCTTGTGTCCGCCGCCATTGACTCCCTGCTTGTTGTTTCCGATGGCGTAAGGAACTCCGGGCTCGCCGGGCTCGCACCTCAGCGAGTTGTTGCGGCCTTTCCGGTTGGTCGTGCCGATCGGGTGGATCGGCGGAAAATAGATCACGTCAAACCCCATCGCCTTCGCGTCATCAATCCGCCCGAGGCAGTCGCGGAATTTTGATCCGGAGTCGGGTTTGCCCTCTGCGGAGCGCGGAAAAAATTCATACCAGGCCGCGAACGTCGCCCGCTCGCGATCGACCCACACCGGATGCGGCTCAGCGGACGTCGCGAGCGAGCGGTCGGCATAAACCGTCATCAGCGCACAGAGCACGGGATCATGGGCGGTCGCATGGGCTTCCTCGGCGGCGGCCTTGCGCAATCCGGCCGCAAATTTTTTTAGGGCGGCGGCATCGGGCTTGCCCGCGCGGGCGGCAGCGGCTTCCACAAACCCGGCCCCCTCGAGGATCTCGCTTTGGAGATCGCGGAGCCCGGCGGCAAATTTTTTTTCCAGCTCGTGCTGCCACGAGAAGAAGACATCCCCCCAGGCCTCGATCGTGAATTCCCATGCACCCGGGGCCGTGACACGGAGCGATCCCGTCCACCGATCGTTGGTCAATGGCTTCATCGGCGTCTCGCGCCAGGCTGCCGCTCCTGCCGGACGCCATTTCAGCACCGCCGTGACCTCGTCGTGCCCCTCCTTGAAGATGTCCGCCTCCACGACGATCTCCCCGCCGATGGCGCGCTTGATGGCGTAACGCGCGTTGTCGAGCGAGGGGGTGATGCGCCGGATGATGGCGGTTTCAGGCTGTTTGTTCATGGCAGAGAATCCAGTGCGCGGACAAATTCATCGAGCCCGTCGAGGTGCGCGGCGGTTTCGCGAAGCGACTGCCTGGCGGCAGGGATGTGCGCCAGAAATTGAGTGCGGCCTTTTTGCAGTCCCAAAAACCCATAGGCACCGAGCGCCTGCATGAGGCGCTGCAGCGCACACCAGTGGAAGACCTCCTCAAAATCCGCCGGAACCTCGACGCCCGAGCGCCGCGCCAGCCGCTGGTAGAACCCGAGCAACTCGCTCCGCTCGGATTGCTCCAATGTCACGTAGGGATCCATGAGCAGCGAGGCGACGTCATACTGCGCCAGACCGGGACGCATCCCCTGAAAATCGATCAGCCAGGCGGTGCCGTTGCGGATCAGGATGTTCTGGGATTGGAAATCCCGGTGGACCAGCACGCGGGGGAGGGCGGCCAGGCGCACGGCGGCGGATTGCAGGGCGGCGAGCCCGGCCAGCCGGCGTACCTCGTTGGCCGGAAGCTTGAAATAGTTGCCGAGGCAGTGCTCAAAAAAATACCCCTGCTCCCAGAGATAGAGCTGCTCGTTGAATTCGCGTTCGAGCGTGAGCCCGCAGCCGGGGAGTTTCCTGGTGGCGGCGGAGTGGATCTTGAAGACCTCGATCAATGCGGATTCGTAGAGCGGCCGCCTCGTGCTCCACGGATCGAGACGGTGGGACCAGAGATCCACTTCCCCGAGATCCTGCATCCAGATCAAACCCTCCGCGGGGTCGTGCAGATACATGTGGGGGGCCTGAACGCCTGCCGAGGCGAGGAACCGCGCGATGTCCACGTAGTGCCGGTTCTCCTCCCTGCGGCTGGAATATTTCACCAGGATCATCGAGCGGTCGGCCGCCCGGATCCTGTAGAACTTCCGATCCGAACCGCCCTTCTCGACGGCGGTGACTTCAAAGTCTCCAGGCTCGTAACCAGGGAACTTTTCCATCGTGTGATCAATGACTTCGTGAACGGCCAGCATGAATGAACCCGCACAGTGAACACATTGCCCCGCGCCGAGGCAATGAGGAACTCCCTACTTGAGCCCGAACATCCGCACGAGCTGGTTCTTTCCTTTGAGCTGGTGTTCCCCGAGATCGTCGAAGGCGGGCTTCGCGGCGTCGGGCAGCAGGGCGTGAAAGTCTCCGGATGTGGCGAGCCTCTGCCCGAGTTGCTTCATCAGGCCCTCCATGCGGAAGACCGTGTTGACCGCGTCGCCGATGATCGTGGCATCGCGCTGGGCGACGAGCCCGATGTTGCCGCAGGTCACCGTCCCATGGTGGAGGGCGACGGCAATTTTGAACGGCTTGTCCGGGTGGTCCGGCCAGCGCTGGGCGAGGGATTTTTCCAGAAGGATTGTGCCCGTGGCGAACGCCTTGGCAACCTCCTCGCCCTCCTGCGCTCCGCCGACCCAGTAGGCCAGCACCGCGTCGCCGATAAATTTGTCGATCGTCCCGCCGCTGTCCTGCACGAGGTTCCCGGCCACGCGGAACCATTCGCCCAGCGTCCTCGCCAGGCTGTCTTCAGGCAGGATCTCGGACATCGTCGAAAAGCCGCGGATGTCGCAGACCATGATCGCCACCACGGCCGTTTCCTCGTGGTTGGCATCGGTTCCGGTCGCGAGCGTGACATCGTAAGTCGAGTCCGGCGTGCTGCCTTCCGTCTGCTCAAAGACAATTTCGTTGTTGCTGATGCGGATGGTCGCGCCGTGCTCGAGGAGGACCGGCGTGATGACGCGGCGGCCGTTGACAAATGTCCCGTTCCGGCTGCCGAGGTCCATGATCTGGTATTGCCAGGCGTTGTGGCAGCGGACGATGGCGTGCTGCCGGGAAACATGCGGGTTCGTGGGCAGGCAGACGGAGTTGTCCTTCCCCCGTCCGATCGTGGCCGTGTTTCCGACCTCGACGTCGAACGGCGCTCCCTCCGACGGGCGGACTTTGAGTTTGGCTTGCATTCCGGACGAGTGTAGTTCGCGGGGTTTGCCGGATCAAGAAACTCCCGCCGCCGGGTTGTCAGCGCAGCGCGGCGTCCAACGCGGTCCGGATGTCCTCGTCGGTTGCTCCGCTCACCTTTTTCCACGCGATGAACCCGTCCGGGCGAACCAGGACCGCCCCGTCGGGACCGCATCCCAGCTCCGGAGAAAACTCAGCCAGCACCTCCACGCGTGGGAGGTCGGGCGCTCCCACCGCAGCCTGCGGGCCTGCGACGACAACGAAGCCGTTTCCAAACCAGTCCAGCGTCGAGCTTCCGTTTCCATTAGTCGCAGCATGGGGAAACCGGACGTGGTCGCCATAGAAGGCGCCGATGTCGAACCGCAGATCCTCCTCTCTCCTGTGCGAGCGCTGGAGCAGGGATTTCAACCCGGAAATATCTCCGCTCAGTGCGCAGTTGACCTGCTGGAAAACTTCGCCCGAGTTGTCATTCGTGTGGCGCATCACCGCCACCGACAGGCCGCGCCGTTCCTTTTCGTAGCTGTCCAGCAGGGATTCCTGCGCGCGGCCCTGGATCACCGCAGCCAGCTTCCACGCGAGATTGTGGGCGGATTGCAGGCCGGTGTTCATTCCCATCCCGCCTGCGGGGCTCAGGCGGGCGGCGGCGTCCCCCGTGAAAAAAATCCTGTCCGAGCGGAACCGGGCGGCGACCTTCGGGCTCATCACCCACGGCACCACGCTGAGAACTTTCACCCTCTGGTCCGGAATTCCCGCAGCGGACCGGATGATGCCCACAAGGTCATCCTCCTTTGGCACCTCGTTGTCCGATTGCAGGAAGTGGTGCATCAGCCACAGATCCCGGCCATTCACCGAGACAAAGAACTCCACGAGATCCTCGCGGAGAATGTTGTAGAGCAGCGCGGACTTCCCAGCCAGCCCCGCTCCGAAATCCGCGTGGAAAAAGACGTTGAGAAAATGCCCGAGATCGCCCGGCCCATCCGCCTCGACTCCCAGCGATTTTCTGGTGTGGCTGCCCGCGCCGTCGGCGGCCACAGCCCATTCCGCCCGTGCCATCACCGGCCCCCCTGGAGTCTCCAACTCCAACTCCACCCCTTGCGGAAGCGTCCGCAGGTGCCGCACCCGGTGCTCGAAAAGCACGCTCGCCAGCGGTTCGGCCATCAGGGCGTTGAGCAATACCTGCTCCGTGTGGGGCTGTGGCGAATGAAATGGCCGGCACGGGCTCAGGCGCGTGTTCGGATCGGGAAGCGCGGCCCGGCCGTATTCCTCCCCGCACAGTGTCCCGCCCCAGATAATGAGCTGGGTCTCCGGCGTTGCGAACTCAAGCGCCTTCATCTCATTCAGCAGCCCGCACTGCCGGAAGATCTCCGCCGTGCGCCTCGTGATCCCCATCGCCTTCGGGTGCGTCGAGATCCCCGCATGCTGCTCGCAGATCACACAAGGAACCCCGGCCCTCGCGAGGAGCAGCGCGGTCAGCAGCCCGCAGGGGCCTCCGCCAATGATCAAAACCGACGTTTCAATATTGCCCGGCACGGCTGGAGTCTCGGGCAATCAGATGGAAAAGCCAAGCGCACTTATTGCCAGTGGGGGATTGTCTTGCCAAAAGACTTAAATGGAGGAAAATGATCATATCTTTTGCCCGTGAAAATCACTCTCTTTATCCCGTGTTTCATCGACCAGTATTATCCCGGTGCGGGAATTGGGATGGTGCGGATTCTGGAGAAGCTCGGGCACACGGTGGACTATCCGGAATCGCAGACGTGCTGCGGACAGCCGGCTTTCAATTCCGGTTACTGGGACGAGGCGCGTTCGGTGGCGGAGACGATGCTGGATGCGTTCCGGGATGCGGAGGTTGTGGTCGGGGTTTCGGGATCTTGCGGGGCGATGCTCAAGGTTTTTTATCCGGAGCTTTTTCATGGAAAGCCGCGCGAGGCCGAGGCGAAGGCGCTCGCGGCGAAGACGCATGAGTTTTCCTCCTTTCTCGTGAATGTTCTCGGGGTGGGGGACATCGGCGCGAGCTTTCCGGCGAAGGCAACATTTCACGACGGCTGTCACGGGCTGCGCGAGCTCGGGATCAAGCGCGAGCCGCGGGAGTTGCTGAAGCATGTGCGCGGGCTCGAGCTGGTCGAGATGAAGGAGGCGGAAACGTGCTGCGGATTCGGCGGAACGTTTTCGGTGAAGTTCCCGGAGATTTCCACGGCGATGGGCGAGGTCAAATGCGCGTCGATCCTCGAGACCGGGGCCGAGCTCGTGATCTCGAACGACTCGAGCTGCCTGATGCAGATCCAGGGGCTGTTCGACCGGCAGGGCCAAAAAATCAAAAGCATGCACCTCGCCGAGGTGCTCGCGCATTTTTAGATGTCCACAGAATCCGTCCAGTTCCATCACGACGCGGATCGTCTCACGCACGACCTGCGCCACCGCGCGCTGATCCAGAAGGCGCTCGGCGGCTACTACGTCAAGCGCGACGAGCAGAAGGCGAAATACACCGACTGGCAGCAGGCGCGCGCCTCGGCGGCCGCCGCAAAATACGAGGCGGTCAACCACCTCGACAAATACCTGGTCGAGCTTTCGGACAAGCTGGCCGCGCGGGGGACGAAAGTTTTTTGGGCGGCAGACGGACCCGAGGCGGCGGACTACATCGCATCGGTGGCGCGGGATGCGGGCGTGAAACGGATCATCAAATCCAAGACGATGACCGGCGAGGAGATCCATCTCGGCCAGGCGCTGGAGAAGGCGGGCCTGGAGGTCGTCGAGAGCGACCTCGGGGAGTTCATCGTGCAGCTTCGCGGCGAGCCCCCCTACCACATCGTCTTCCCTTCGATGCATCTCACGCGGGGCGAAATCGACGAGACGTTTCAAAAGAAGCTCGGCAGCCCGCACGCGGACACCCCCGAGGAGCTGACCATGATCGCGCGCAACGTGATGCGGCAGAAATATTGCGAGGCGGACATGGGGATCAGCGGTGCAAACTTCGCCGTGGCCGAGACCGGGCATATTTCGATCACCGAGAACGAAGGCAACGCGCGTCTCAGCACATCTCTTCCCAGGGTGCTGGTGAGCATCGTGGGCATTGAAAAGGTCGTGCCGAAACTCGATGACCTGGCCGTCCTGCTCCCGATGCTCGCCACAGCGGGCGCGGGACAGAACATGACGTGCTACAACACGCTGCTCGGCGGGCCGCGCCAGCCGGGCGAGACGGATGGCCCCACAGAATTTCATGTCGTGCTTCTGGACAACCGGCGGACCTCGCTCCTTGCCGATCCCGAGCAGCGCGACGCGCTCCACTGCATCCGCTGCGGGGCCTGTCTGAATGTCTGCCCGATCTTCAAAAATATCGGCGGGCATTCCTACGGGACCACCTATCAGGGGCCGATCGGATCGGTCATCACCCCGCACCTCCGCGGCCTCCAATCGTGGAAGCACCTGTCGTTCTCCTCATCTCTCTGCGGGGCCTGTCACGAGGCCTGCCCGGTCAAAATCGACCTGCACCACCACCTCCTCCAAAACCGCCGCAACGCCATCGCGGAGAAGCCGGTGTGGTGGGAAAAGCCGATCTTTGCCGGCTTCGCCTGGTTCATGTGCCGGCCCGCGCTCTACCGTTTTGCCGCACCGCTCCTGCGCCTCGGCGCGCCGTTCCTGCACGCGATCCGCGGAAAGTTTTTTGACCCGGCCCGGGTGTGGACCGGCACGCGCGACCTGCCACCGGCACCGCCGCAATCGTTCAAAGAATACTGGAGGCACAGGAATGCAAAACGATAGCCGGGAAAAAATCCTTCGGAGAATTCGAGAGGCCCTGTCGGTCGAGGCCCCGGCCCGCCATCTGGTCGGCGCGGGCCCGTCGCCATCCGGCCACCAGCCCCAGGACTGGCTGCCTCCGGTGCCATCGTCTGCGGATGAACTCGTCGCGCTTTTCGAAAAAAATTCCCTCGGCCTCAAGACCGAGGTCCGCCGCTGCGCCGATGCCGCCGCAGCGGCGGCGGAGCTCGCCTCGCTGGCCCGCGAGCACGGGTGGAAATCCATCGGATCGCACGATTTTGAGTTGGGCAACGCCGCCGTGGGCAGCCTCGGGCTGCCGGTTGTCCTCACTGATCGCGAATACAGCACAGCCGCCCTTGAGAAGTGCGACGCCGGGGTGAGCGGCTGCGAATGTCTCGTCGCGCAGACCGGCGGGATCCTTGTCACATCGGCATCTTCGGGCGGAAGGGTGCTCTCCGTGCTGCCTCCGCACCACGTGGTCATCGCCTCGGTCTCCCAGATGGTCGGCGACCTGGCCGACGCGTTCGGCGTTCTCAGGAAAAATGGCGGGGCCCCTCCGGCCTTCGTCTCGTTCATCACCGGCCCCAGCCGCACCGGAGACATCGAGAGGATCCTTGTTCTCGGTGCCCACGGGCCGAAAAAACTCACGGTCCTGCTCGTTCAAGCTTGATAAATTCCGTCGGCGCTGCCTTGTCTTGGGAAGCCATGAGACGATTTTTGTTGCTCCTCCTTCTGTGCGCCCTCCCCGCCGTGCTGCCATCCTGCGCCTCCAAAAAGGAAGCGCCCGCAAACCCGTTCACCTCGCGCGCCGCAACTCCCCCCAAACCTTCGCTCCTCCAAATCTGCTTGGGAAAAATCACAAACCTCTTTCCCAAAAAGCACAAGACCCCGACGGCCCTGACCCCGCAGTGGACCGGAGTGATCCGCATGGTCAACTCGGCGGAGAATTTTGTCCTCATTGAATCCGGGGCCATGTCCTCGGTGGTCCCCGGCGAAACCTACCTCGCCGTCGGAAAAGGCGTCGAGACCGCCTCGCTCCGCATGACCTCACTCAAGAACCCGCCGTTCCTCATCGCGGATATCCTCTCCGGCTCGCCTTCCGCAGGGGATAAAATCTATCTTCCCAATCCCTCCTCCGCTCCAGCCCCCTCGCCAACACCGAAGGTGAAGCCCACCCCCAAGCCGAAGCCCACCCCCAAACCGAAGCCAACCCCGAAGACGTCACCTTCCACAACCGCTTCTCCCATCCCGCAGCCTGCAGCCGGGCATTGACATTTTATTCAATGGAATTAATAGTCAACAGCCTTAACTAATGAACCCGCCATCGCCTGGTCTCTCACATCTGGAAATCGAACGCCTGGCGGATATCATCATGTCAATGCAGAGGTGCTTTGTGCAGCACTTGTCCGAGGAGCTTTCGCGGGGGCAGGTTTCTTTTCCCCAGTTTTTCCTCCTCGGCCACATCTCGGCCAGCGAGTCGCTCTCCATGACGGAGATCGCGGACAGGATGACGCACACGACGGCGGCGGCGACCGGGCTCGTCGACCGCCTGGAGAACCTCTGCTACGTCCAGCGCACGCATGCGTCCAGCGATCGCCGGAAGGTCCTGGTCCGCATCACGCCCAAAGGCCTCGACCTCGTGGGCCGGATCCGTCAGGACATCGTTGCGAAGCTCGCTCTTGTCACAGGAATCCTGGAGCCGGAGGAACAAACAACCTGGCTTCACATCTACGAAAAAATTCACGCGCACATCACATGCTCACATTGAAAAAACTCTTTGTCGCCGGCGGGACTTTTCTCGCTCTGATCGTTTTGACGAACGGCCAGGACAACTCCCTCTCCAAGTTCCCCACGCCCGGCCCGATGCCCACGATCGCTCCGATCGGCACCCCGGCCCCCCTGCCGACCCTGGCTCCCTTTCCGACTCCTGCGGCTCTCCCCTCGATGCCGCCTGCCGCATCGCCTTCTCCCGGCCAGAGTCAAAAATCCCAGCCGTCCGCCAGCCCGACTCCGCTGCCGGACGGGAGCATGCCGCTTCCGCTGCCGGTTATGCCGACGCCGATTCCGCTGATGAACTCGCAGCCGGTTGCCTCGCCGTCCCCGGCTGGACGCGCCACGCCGATGCCGGATGGAAGCATGCCGCTCCCGCTGCCGCCCATGCCGACCCCGATTCCCCTGCCGGACGCCCAGACGCTCTCCGAGGAGCTCAACCTGCCGACGCCCGCACAGACGTCCGAGCCGCTCGCTCCCGGTCAGGAAACCGGCAGGCTGAAGGACAGCGAGAGCATGGCCATGAAGCAAAAGATGGCGCAGGCGGATTTCCTCAAGTCCCTCGACAAGCTGATCGCCCAGCAAAGAAATCCCGCCGTCGCGGACATGACGCTCGAAGATGCCGAGCGGATCGCGCTGAAGCAAAATCCCACGATCCTCAACGCCGCCCAGCAGATCCGCTTCACGCAGGGGCAGGTGGTCACGGTCCGCGCCCAGGCCATCCCCCAGCTCAACCTCGCATCGTCCTACAACCAGCAGGGCATGAATCTCGCCAACAATGGCCGGGGAGGGGGCACAATCACCATCCCAAATCCCAACGGGAAACCGATCGTGATCCAATCCGGCGGCGGGGAAACCCAGAACAAAACCTGGAACATCCAGCTCACCGCCTCCCAGCTGATCTACGACGGAGGGGCCGTGATTTCGGGGATCCGCTCGGCAATCGCCGGCGAGAACAGCGCGTTCTTCTCCCTCCGCGCCTCGATCGATTCGATCATCGCCCAGGTGAAGACGAACTTTTTCCAGGTCGTTCTCAACCGAGCCCTCATCGTCGCCCAGGAGCAATCGGTCACGCTCCTCCAGCAGCAGCTGAAGGACCAGCAGAACCGCTACGAGGCCGGGACCGTCCCGCGCTTCAACGTCCTGCAGGCGGAGGTCGCGCTGGCGAATGCCAAACCGCCGCTCATCCAGGCCCAGAACGCCTACCGCATCTCGCTCTACACGCTGGTGAAGCTGCTGGGCATGGATTATCCGCGCGGCCATCCGAGCGAGGTGCCGTTCAACATCGTGGGCCAGCTCGCCTACAACCCCAGGAAGATCGACACCGACCAGTCGATCCGCGTGGCCGTCGCGCGCAACCCGTCCCTCAAGGCGCAACGGCAGCTGATCCTCTCGCAGGCGGCCAACGTGAACGCGCAGTTCGCGGGATACCTTCCGACCATCAGCGCGACTGCGGGGCACGAGTTCACCAACAACCTGTCTTCCATGAACCTCTCCGACTCGTTGGACGACTGGTTCTTCGGCGCCACCGGAAGCTGGGCGATCTGGGATGGACTTGCGACCGCCGGCAAGGTCCAGCAGGCGAAAGCACAGCTCCAGCAGGCGAGCATCAACTACGACAACTCAGTCCGCCAGATCATCCTCGATGTCCAGCAGGCGATCTCGAACCTCCAGCAGGCGAAGGAGACGATCGACAGCCAGGAGGCCAGCGTCGTGCAGGGCATGGAAGCCTTGCGCCTCGCCCAGGAACGCCTCGATGCCGGAGCGGGAACCCAGCTCGATGTCTTGAACGCCCAGGTGTCTCTTCTCCAGTCCCAGACGTTCGTTCTGCAGGCGCGCTACGACTACATCTCCGCTCTGGCACAATACGATCAGGCTCTCTCGCTCGACACCCAATACCAGGACAGCTTCGCCGACCCGCTCACCCCTTCGCAGGCGAAAAAATTCAGCAAGCTGAACGAGCCGGGCAAACCGCAGCCTCCGCTGCCAAGAGCCCTGCGCGCCGGGGATCCCATCAAGCCGATCCTCGACCCCAACGCCAAGCCGGAGAAGCCCTCGAAGAAATCGCCGAAGCCCACGCCCACGCCCAAAGCAAAGCCGACCCCGAAGCCGAAGACCTCCTGAGCGCGCCTGCCGCAGATGGTGCAGCGTCCCGGAAATTGACAATTGTTGCCAACTCCGGCATCTTGAAACGATGCCAACCCAAAACGTCAACCTTCCGCCCCATTTCAAAAAGTTTATTGATGGCAATATTCGCGATGGACGGTTCGGCAATGCCAGTGAAGTTGTTCGTGCCGGACTCCGGCTTCTTGAGCACGAGCAGACGTTGCGCCAGCTGAAGATTCAGCGCCTTCGCGAATCGGCACGGGCCGGCATCGACGATGTTGCCGCGGGCCGCTTCACGGATCTTCCAGCGGCGGACATTTCGAGCCATCTGGAAAAAATCACGCGGGCCACGCTTCGCAAAGCTCCCGCAGGACGATGAGGACCATCCGCCACACGGCGGCGGCAGATCCCGACCTTCAGTCCATTATGGAGTGGACGCTCGAGTCTTTTGGCCGTCCCGCGATGGAGCGCTACAGCCGGCTGATCGGCCGGGCGTTGCTGGACCTGGCGGATGACCCGGAGCGTCCGGGATCCCAGCATGCCGTTGAGGCCCTTTTTATCTATCACCTTCGCCACAGCCGGACACTGGGCCGGAATCCTCACGTGCATCGACCCAGACATTTCATCCTGTTCCGAACGACTCGGACCCACGTGGAAATTCTGCGCTACCTCCACGAAGCGATGGACCTCGAACAACATTTTCCAGAGGAGCCATGATGAAATGTCAAAGAGCAAGGCCTGCCCCTTTCATCACAACATGATCGCCGAATCCTTTCCCTCACTTGATGCAATTCCCGGAATCCTCGCCGCCTTCACCCGCCGGGTTCCCGGTTTGGATGTTTGCGTCGAGCGGGAGGAAGCGCTCGAAAAGTTGAAGCCATTTCACCTGCGGGCGCGCGTCGAAGCCGGCATGGGTGAAATGACGTTTGCCACGGCGGAGCAGGTGCACGGCAACCGGGTGGCAGCGGTCTCCGCCGGTTCCGGTTTTCCCGTCCCTGGCACCGATGGCCTTCTGACAACCGCGCCGGGCATCTGCCTCGGCATCTATGTCGCCGATTGTGCAGCCGTCTTCCTCGCCGACCGCCACGCGCGGGGCATCGCACTCGTCCATTCGGGGAAAAAAGGCACCGAGCTCGGGATCGCCCCGATTGCCGCACAAGCCCTCTGCTCCGCCACCGGAGCCGGGCCAGCGGACCTCGTTGCCCAGATTTCCCCCTGCATCCGCCCGCCGCATTACGAGATCGATTTTGCCTCGGAAATTGTCCGCCAGCTCACGGATCTTGGAGTCGGCGAAGTCCACGATTGCGGCACCTGCACCGCGTCCAACCCCGCTTTATATTATTCCTACCGCGCGGAAAACGGCCGCACCGGCCGCATGCTGGCCATCATGGCAATGAGTCCGGAAATTATTCCGTCCTGACACCGCGCCATCGCGCCGGTTTTCTTCCGGGGCGGGTCAGCGTCCGGGCATGGCCTCGAGCACAAGGCCTTTCAAGTATTCGGTCTCGGGGATTCCCAGGATGACCGGATGGTCGAGCGGTTGGCCGATCCGGCGGAGGAGGCGCATGTTTCGTCTGGCATCCTGGAGGCCCTCGGAGATGGCCTCTTCAAATTCATGGGCGGCGACGTGGTGGGAGCACGAGAAGCTGACCAGCAGGCCGCCCTTCGAGAGAAGGCGGGCGGCGCGCGCATGAAGATCGCGATATCCGCGCAGCGCCTCGTTCACTTTGGCGCGGGTCTTGGTGAAGGATGGCGGATCGAGGATGATGAGGTCGTATTCTCCGCCGCGGTTCAGAACATCGAATACGTCGGCGTGCTTCACCTCGATCTCAAGCCCGTTCCGCGTCGCGTTCTCGCGGAGCCTCGCGACGCTGTCCGCTCCGGACTCGACTGCGGCAACTGATGCCGCACCCTGCCTGGCGCAGGCGAGCGCGAAGCCGCCCTGGTTGGAAAAACAATCCAGAACCCGGCGCCCGCGGGCGAGGGGAGCCACGATGTCATACGATTCCATCTGGTCGAGGTAGAGGCCGGTCTTGTGTCCCCCGAGCGGATCGACAAGGAACTTGATCCCCGACGTTTCGACTTCGACCGGCTGGTCCGGCACCTGCCCGGTGAGAACTCCAGAGCGGAGCTCCAGGCCTTCCGCCGCGCGGACCGCCGCGTCGTTCCGCTCAATCACGCAGGCCGCGCCCGTCAAATCCACGAGCACCTGAGCAATCAACTCCCTGTGAAGGTCCATCGCCTTCGTCAGTGTCTGGAGCACAAGAATATTGCCGTAGCGATCAACGATTACGCCAGGCAGCCCGTCGCTCTCGCTCCACACCAGACGCAGGAGATCTGTCCGGCAGCCGGCTTTGATCCGGTATTCGAGCGCCTGCGCAATGCGGCGCCGGAAAAAATCCTCATCCAGATCCTGCCGCCGCCGCGAGAACCTCCTGACCACGATCTGGGACTTCGAGTTGTAGATTCCGACACCGAGCAGCTGGTCCCGCCCATCCTTGATCGAGACGACGCTTCCGTCCTCCGGGCTCCCGAACGTTTTCAGGATCTCGCTGGAATAAACCCAGTCATGCCCGTGCAGAATGCGCGAGCGCGGGCGGACGATGATTCCTCCCATGATCAGGCGGGGAGGAGTTCCTCGTGGCGGGTGACTGCGTGCGCGGCTCCGGGCTCTGGATACTCAAAGATCCGGCCTTCGAAATTCCGGATCACCACCTTCTCCTTGTCATGGTAGACGACGTAGCCAGGGTTGAGCGGAACTTTTCCTCCGCCGCCGGGGGCGTCGATCACGAACTGCGGGACGGCATACCCGGTGGTGAACCCCCGCAGCCCCTCGATGATCTCCAGACCTTTGGCCACCGACGTGCGGAGGTGCGAGGAACCCCGGATCAGGTCGCACTGGTAAAGGTAATACGGTCGCACCCGGCACAGCAGGAGCTTGTGGACGAGCTCCTTCATGGTGGCCACATTGTCGTTCACGCCGGACAGAAGCACGCTCTGGTTGCCGAGCGGGATGCCGGCGTCGGCCAGCCGGCCGAGCGCATTGCGCACCTCGGTGGTCAGCTCTCTCGGATGGTTGACATGCACGCTCATCCAGAGCGGATGGTATTTTTTCAGCATCGCGCAGAGCTGCGGGGTGATCCTCTGCGGGAGGAAAATGGGAACGCGGGTTCCGATGCGGAGGAACTCGATGTGACGGATCGCCCGCAGTCGGCTGAGCAGGCCCTCCAGCTTGTCATCGGAGAGCACGAGGGCGTCGCCGCCGGAGAGCAGCACGTCGCGGACTTCCTTGTGCTTTTCGAGGTAGGCGAAGGCCTGTTCAAAATCCAGATGCATCTCCTGCTCGCCGACCCCGCTGACCACCCGGCTGCGCGTGCAGTAGCGGCAGTAGGAGGCGCAGCGGTCGGTCACCAGAAAGAGGACGCGGTCCGGATAGCGATGCACCAGCCCCGGCACCGGCATGGAGGCATCCTCCCCGCAGGGATCGGACATGTCGTAAGGCGAATCGTAGCCCTCCTCGATGCTCGGGATGACCTGCCTGCGGATCGGGCAGGAGGGATCGCTGCGATCGATCAGGTTGAAGTAATGCGGGGTCACCGCCAGCGCGAGTTTCGTGCCGGCGAGAAGGACGCCCGCGCGTTCCCCGCTCGTGATCGTGAGGTGTTTTTCCAGCCCCGCGAGTGTGGTCACCCGGTTCTTGAGCTGCCACTTCCAATCGTGCCATTGCTCGTCGGCTGCCTCGGGCCAATATCCCGGCGCATGGGAAACAAAGCGTTCCTCGGTATCTGAGTGCTCCATGAATAATTGTCGCAAAGCTACGCGAGTGTTGTTGCCTGTCAACGCGCGATCTTGACTCCCAACCCTACCAGTATTGCAAAAAGAACACAGTAGGGGATCACCCCAATGCTCAGCGCCACGAAGACCCTCAGCGCGCGCTCCCCGACCGCCAGCGCGAGAATGCTCCCTGCTTGCGGCCCGATCGTCACCGGTGCCAGCAGCCCCAGCCCGGCGAGCCCCCACCTTTCCCAGATCCTCCAGACCAATTTGGATGTGTCCCTTTTAACGGGGATTTTCAGTTTCCGGATCAGCCAGTCCCTGAGCGGGGCGCCCGCCAGAAGGACCACCAGGGCCCCGGCGGAATAGCCCGCCCACGCCGAGACCGCCGCCAGCCACAGAGGGGACCCCGACGCCGCTCCGGCCGGAATCGCACTGATAAAATACAGGAAACCCAATCCGAAGGCGACTGCTGCGCCGGTGGCCATATTCAACATCTCGGACCGATCATGGCAAAATGCCCGCCGGGTGGGAGAAGAATCGCGTCAGCGTGAAGGGTTCGGGCTGACAAACGGTGCCACCACGCAGGACAGGCCGAGCAGACCCAGAACCACGAATGCTATGAGCTGGAGGATCATAACGGAATATACACCCGTCATCCGGAAATTTCAAATCCGTCCCGTGGCAAACGTGCCGGCGAAAACTGTTTGCCTCCCGGGAGGAACAGGGAAATGATGCCGCGGTTTCCATGTCCCATAAAGAGATTGCGATTTTCACCGATGGCGGATGCCACGGAAATCCAGGCCCCGGCGGCTGGGGGGTGATCCTCCAATACGGATCCCAGAAAAGGGAGCTTTCGGGCGGCGAACCCGAAACCACCAACAACCGGATGGAGCTGCGCGCCGCGATCGCCGGACTCGCGTCGCTGAGGGAACCCTGCGCGGTAACCGTCTTCACCGATTCGCAATACGTGCGGCAGGGCATCCTCGAATGGATCCACAAATGGAAGGCGCGGGGGTGGATGAGAACCGCCAGCCAGCCGGTCAAAAATGCGGATCTCTGGCGTCAGCTGGATGCCGAGGCCTCCCGGCACAAGGTCAAATGGACGTGGCTCAAAGGCCACTCCGGCCACCCGGAAAATGAACGCTGCGACGAGCTGGCCGCCAAAGAAATTGCAAAGATCCGGGCGGCGGGCACGAAGCAAAAGCCGTCACGTGAGCCTGAAAAGCCGGTGGATCTCCCGTCACCCCGCCCGGTTCAGGGTCAGCTCCTGTAAAGACTCAGAGCTTGTGCCCCATTTTCTTTTTTTTCGTCGCGAGGTATTTCGCGTTGTGGGGATTCGTTGTTGAGCGGATCGGGAGCTGCTCGACAATTTCGATGTCGTAGCCTTCGAGCCCGACGACTTTGCGCGGGTTGTTTGTCAGGAGCCGGATGCGGCTGACCCCCAAATCGGAGAGGATCTGGGCACCGAGACCGTATTCGCGGAGGTCCATCGGGAAGCCAAGCTTCTCGTTGGCCTCGACGGTATCGAGCCCCTGCTCCTGGAGCTTGTAGGCATGGATTTTCGGGCCGAGCCCGATGCCGCGGCCTTCCTGCCGCATGTAAACCAGAACGCCGGACCCGGCCTCCTGGATCCGCTTCATCGCCTGGTGCAATTGCGATCCGCAATCGCACCGCCGTGACCCGAAGACATCGCCGGTCAGGCATTCGCTGTGGACGCGCACGAGCGTGGGTTTGCCATCGGAGATCTTGCCCATCACCAGCGCGATGTGGTGCATGCCATCGACGAGCGAGCGGTAGAGGTGGAGGTCGAAATCCCCGTAATCGGTTGGCATGAGGATCGTCTCCTCCTGCTCAATCAGCCTCTCGCTCTTCCGGCGGTGCGCTATGAGATCCTGGATCGAGCAGAGCTTCAGTCCGTGCTTTCGCTTGAATTTCACCAGATCCGGAAGCCTCGCCATCGAGCCGTCATCCTTCAGAATTTCGCAGATGACACCGGACGGGTCGAGCCCGGCCAGGCGGGCCAGGTCCACGGCCGCCTCGGTATGTCCGGCCCGCTGGAGGACTCCGCCCGGCTTGGCCTGCAGCGGAAACACATGGCCGGGCTGAACGAGGTCCACGGGCACCGAGCTTTCCTGCGCGAGCACCCGGATGGTTGTCGCCCGGTCCTTGGCGCTGATGCCGGTGCTGATGTCGCGCGTCGCGTCGACCGAGACCGTGAAGTCGGTCTTAAAAAGCTCCCGGTTGTGCGCAACCATCCGCTGAAGCCCGAGCTTCTGCGCACGGTCTTCGGTGATCGGCGAGCAGATCAGCCCCCGCCCGTGCTTGGCCATGAAATTCACTGCGGCTGGAGTCACTTTGGCGGCCGCCATCAAAAGATCCCCCTCGTTCTCCCGGTCGGCATCATCGGTGACGATCACCATTCGCCCCCGTCGGATGTCGGAAATTACAGAGGCAATCGGGTCAAAGGGTGTCTTCATATGGCAGGTGGGTGATCCTATCGGTCCGGCAGCGCGACTGCAATTTGTTTCAAATTGCGCTTGCCAATCCACCGCGAATATATACAGTCCGCCCTTCTATGGCAAAAACAGCATGGCTCGAGCGCAATAAGCGCAAAGCAGCGACGGTGGCGAAATACGCCTCCCTCCGCGCGGAACTGAAGGCGAAAAAAGATTATGCATCTCTCGCCCAGCTTCCCCGTGACGCGAGCCCGACCCGCCTCGTCAACCGCTGCAAGGTCACCGGCCGCCGCCATGCCTATATCCGCCGCTTCAAGATCTCACGTATCACCTTCCGCGAACTCGCTTCCGCCGGACTCATTCCGGGCGTGACGAAGTCGAGCTGGTAGGAGATTCCTCCGGCTCCGCAGGGCCGGTTTTCAATAGTGGAGGGACGACCGCCGTGCCGTCTCTGGATAAATTCCCCGGGCTTGCCCCAAGGCTTTTTCCCATCAAGTATGGCCCGATGAAACCCAGGTTGTCCAACTCCCGTGCGGCATGGCTTGCGGCCGCCCTATGGATTTCCGTCTGCCACGCGGATGCGAAACCGCTGGAGATCCTGACATCCTTCTACCCGATGTATGTGGCCGCATTGAACGTGGTGGGGGACACGCCGGGAGTGGAGGTCGTCTGCCTCGCCCCGTTGACCGTCGGGTGCCTGCACGATTATCAGCTCGCGCCGGACGACATGAAAAAGATTGCCGGAGCGGACATCTTTGTCGCAAACGGGGCCGGCATGGAGACATTCATCAACAAGGCCCTGAAGCAGTCGCCATCGCTCCGGGTGATCGATGCCAGCCGCGGCATTCCACTCCTTGGGGACAACCCGCACGTCTGGGTGGGGGTCTCCGGTGCGATCCGGCAGGCGGTGAATGTCTCAGACGGTCTGGCCGGGGCCGATCCCGCCCACGCCGACCAATACCGCCGGAACGCTGCGGCCTATGTGGCAAAGCTGGAGGCGCTGCGGAGCGAGATGCACGCCGCGCTGGACGGATTGAAAAGCCGCGACATCGTCACTTTCCACGAGGCGTTTCCCTATTTCGCCGCCGAGTTCAATTTGCACGTCGCCGGAGTGATCGAGCGCGAGCCCGGCTCCGGGCCCAGCGCCAGGGAACTGGCCGACACGGTCGAGACCGTCAGGAAGCTCAAAATTCACGCGATTTTTGCCGAGCCGCAATACCCGTCAAAATGCGCGGAGATCATCGAGCGCGAGACCGGCGTGCCGGTCAGCATCCTCGATCCCGCTGTCTCGGGCCCGGCAGATCCCGCCGAGGCCCGCGACTCCTATATCGTGACAATGAGAAAAAATCTCGACGTCCTCCGGAAGGCCCTGTCTGAGTGAGCGCAGTGTCTTCCGATCACCATAAGGGAATTGCACCGCACGAGTGCGGCCAGTGCTGCACCCACATCGACAACATCAGCGTCACGCTCGACCGGCATCCGGTCATCGAGGATGTCTCGCTGCACCTTCACTGCGGCGAGCTGACCACGATTGTCGGGCCGAACGGGGCCGGCAAATCCACCTTGCTGCGCGCCCTGCTCGGGGAGGTCCCCCACACCGGAAGCATCCATTTCCATCCCGTTTTCCGGCCCGGCCGCGAAGACGCGCCGGCCATCGGCTATGTTCCGCAGAACCTGGAGTTCGACCGCTTTTCCCCGCTCAGCGTCTCCGACCTCTTCGCGGCGTCCACTTCCCGGATCCCGATTCCGCTCGGGTGCCGGCGGAGCGTCCGGAAATCCGCGCTTTCCGCGCTGGAGAATGCGGAGGCCGGCGAGCTTCTGGATCGCAGGCTGGGAAACCTCTCCGGCGGGGAACTCCAGCGGGTGCTGCTGGCCCTGTCGCTCACGCCGCTGCCCAATCTTCTGCTCCTCGACGAGCCGGTTTCCGGCATCGATCTCCCGGGGCGGGAGCTTTTCTACCGCACGGTCTCCGAGCTCCGCCACCGCTTCGACCTGTCGATCCTCATGGTCTCGCACGACCTGGCCGGGATCGCGGCCGTATCCGACCGCATCGTTTTTCTCGACCGCCGGGTGATTGCTGTGGGAACTCCCCAGGAGGTCCTTGCCAATACGGATTTCCGCCATGCCTTCGGGCTCGATCTCGAAAACTGGAGGCCGGCATGATCATCGATCTTCTCGCCCATCTTCCGTTCGAGTGGGCGCGGTATGAGTTCATGCGCAATGCGCTGGTCGCGGTGATCCTCGTCTCGCCGCTCTTCGCGCTGATGGGGACGCTCGTCGTCAACAACCGGATGGCATTTTTTTCCGATGCGATCGGCCACGCTTCGCTGACCGGGATCGGGCTCGGCGTGCTCCTCGGGCTGGCCGATCCCTTGCTGGCGCTCGTCGGATTCGCGCTTCTTCTCGGACTCGGAATCCTGACCATGCAGCGGCTGACGCGCGCCTCGATGGATACCATCATCTCCCTCAGCATGTCCTTCAGCATCGCACTCGGGGTGGTCCTGCTCTCGCGCGGGGGAAATTTCAACCGCTACAGCCACTACCTCATCGGCGATTTGCTGAGCATCACTCCCCGGGATATCGGCTGGCTTTGCCTCACCGTGGTGCTCGTGGGCGGGGGAATTCTGTTTTATTACAACCGCATCCTGCTCATCGGACTGAATGACTCGCTCGCCCGCAGCCGCGGCTTGAACGCCTGGTGGACGCAGGTGCTCTTCGTGGCCTCGATCGTGATGGTCGTCACCATGAACCTCAGCTGGGTCGGAATCCTGATCATCAATTCGCTTCTCATCCTGCCGGCTGTGGCCGCTCACAACATCGCGAGGAACACCCGGCAGTATGTCCTGCTCGCCATGGCTGTCTCGCTCGCCTCCGGCGTCGTCGGGCTGCTGATTTCCTACTACGCCGGCACGGCAAGCGGGGCAACGATCGTCCTCGTCGCGATGGGGTTCTTTCTGCTGACACTTGCGGCCAAAGCTCTGCGCCGGGGTGGGCAATAGCCCCCTCAAAAAGCCGGACCATTTCTTTTGTGCTCCATTCGCGGCCCGCGATCTGCGCGTCCCCATGACGGTCTTGAACGACCGGCTCGTGGAGGACTCGCTTTCCCGCATCTGCGAGACACCGGCCAAGATCATCCCGGTCCGCAAGACCGATAACCAGGATACGGCCTAAACGGCCGCCGCCTGAACAACCACACCAACGCGGCACACAGCCAGCCCGGCCATCGCGCCGGGCTTTTTCGTGCCCGCAACCAACGAAAGGAAAAGTCAGTATGGCACTCAAACTCATTGCCAATTACAGCAAACGCCTCGGCTTGCCGGGGTATTCAAGCCACCAGTTCGCGGTCACCGTCGAGACCGAGATCAGCAACATCAACGACGTGGCGGGGGAAAGCACCCGCCTCTACCAGACGCTCCAGCAGAGCGTTGACGACGAGATCCAGCACACGGGGTTTGTCCCGGATGAGGGATACGGCATCAGCGAGCAAGGCACCCGCAATGGCCACCGCAGCAACGGTGCCAACGGAAACGGCCACACGAACGGCGAAGCCTGGGCCTGCAGCGACAAGCAGCGGGACCTCATCATCAAGCTCGTGGACGAGCACGGGCTCGACAAGGGGCAGGTTGATGACACCAGCCGCGAAATGTTCGGCGTCGGGGTCCGGGAGCTGAACAAGCTTCAGGCCAGCGGCCTCATTGACCGCATCATCGAGGACAACGGAGGCAAGGCTCGTCGTCCGCGCAATGGCACCATGCCGCCGCGCAGGCAGTATCAGAACGGAGGTGTCCGGTGATCGCGCTGGCCAATCCTCCGGTGTCAACGAACCGGGCGTTCCCGGCGGATGACAACCTCACCAGCGTTGTCTCCGCCTCGCGGCTCAACTGCTTCCACTCCTGCAGGCTGAAGTTTTACTTCCGGTACGTCCTGGAAATGGTGAAGCCCGGCAGCGCCGCGCTCTTCGTGGGCAAGGCGGTCCACGCCGCGCTCCAACAGTGGAGCACGGTCCGCTGGCGGGGACTGGCTCACGATGCCGAGGCCCTCAAGGCCGGGTTCCTCATGGGCTGGGTGACCGGCCAGGAGGACGAGCCGGTGTCATGGGAGGCCGGGGAGGAGGACGATCAGCAGGCCAAGGCGTGGGGGCTGGTCGAAATGTATCTCAGGGATACGCCGGTCCCGGCCGAGGAAAAACCCGAGGCGGTGGAGGTGCGTGTCGAAGCCGATCTGGCCAAGCACGGGCTGCCCACCCTCGTCGGAATCATCGACCTCGTACGTCCCGGCGGACGGATCGTTGATTTCAAGACAAGCGCTGCCAGTCCGAACGCCGAGCAGGTGATCCACCGGAACGAAACCCAGCTCACCGCCTATGGCCTCCTCTACCGGGAGGCCACGGGAAAGCACGAGGCGGGCTTCGAGCTCCACCACCTTGTCAAAACCAAGGTGCCCAAGCTCGTCGTGAGTGAGGCACCGGCCATAACGGAAAGCCAGAAGACGCGGTTCTTCCGCCTGATCGAGTCCTATACGGACGGAGTCGAGCGGGAGGACTACGTGCCATCACCGGGCTTGCAGTGCTCGGCGTGCGAGTTCTTCGCCGAGTGTCGGAAAGGCGGTGCGGTATGAAACGGGCAATCATGGCGGCAGCTGCGGCCCTCCTGCTGGCAATGCCGGGCTGCGGCGCCGACAACCGCCAGCAGGAGCAACAGCAGCAGCAGGAACTGAACAACGAGCGCATCCTCCGCGTGCGGGCGGAGCAGAAAGCCGGACAGGCCGAACAGCGGATCGTGGCAGCGGTGCAGAAGGCCGAGGAGAAGGAAAAGGAAACGGGGTCCTGGCGCAGCATGGCCATCCTTGCCGCGCTGGGCGGCGTGGTGCTTCTCATCGTCGGTGCCGGGCTCGGCAGCATGAGCAAGCGCGATGCCGGGTGAACTCGCGGTCACCAGCCGCTACCAGCTCGGCTGGTCGCCACGTTACCTTCAGCGCCCACAGGTGGACCCCGCACTGACCGAGCTGCACCCGGTCGTGCGCGTGGCGGAGGTCCTCCGGTATTCGCTCACCAAGTTCGAATACTGGCTCTCGCCCGGTGGCTACGTCCGGGAAGTGGCCAGGCTCAGCATCCTGCTGGCAGTCATCCTGGGCTTCCCGGTCCTGCTGGTTCTGCCGCTCGTGACCCTGCTGCTCGTGCAGGTCGCCGGCTGGACGGATCTGATCCTGAAGGTCCTCCTCAATGCGGCCGCGATTATTGCTGCCATCGTGGTCGGGACCGCGCTGCTCAAGGAGTTCACGAAAAAACGCCCGCCGCGATAGCGGCCCTGGCGGGCACACACCACGCGTGTGTGTCCGCCATCACTTTCATTCACGCCCAGGCATTCCGCCGGGGGCCAAACGCCGCGATAGCGGCCATCAGTAAAACCACTGGTGACCGTTGCGGGCGCACTGCGTCCTGCGGTCGCCTTTCAACTAAAGAAAGGAAAATACAAATGAGTCCCAAAGCTGGATTTGTTTTGTTGGATCAGATTGAACCCCGGCTACGCGCCACCATGCCGTATATCCGTGGAGTCGGCTCAGAAGACACAGAGGAGCTGTTGCAGGATGCCCTGACCGTGGCGGCCAAGATGCTTCATGACCTCGAAGAGCGGGGGAGGACCGTCACGCCGGGGAACGTCGCGTATTACACGATACTGCACATGAAGTCCGGTCGCCGGTCGTATTCGGCAGGGCGCACCGATGTCAACTGTCCCGGCCACCTGGAGCACTCGCTATGAGTTGCCCACGCATCCGCTCGGTCCATCTCAATCGGTGGGAGCGTCCGAGCCGCGCCACCGTCTGGACGAAATACGGCATGGTGAAGGTGGTGTGGAAGGACGTGGCGGGCGAACGGTGTTGGTTCTCCAGCGGCACCGGGGATGCCAAGCAAGAGGCCGTTCCAGCCATCGAGCACATCGAAGAGATGTGCATGACCATGCACTGAGCCGTGCGTGGTCGAAAAAGTCTGTCTGCACGCGGGGCAGACTTTTTTTACCTATCCGCTGTCAGCCGCTTCGTCACTTGAAGCCAAGGCCGTGGACAAAATCGTGCGGGTCGGGTTCTCGAATTCCTACCGTGGCACAACCGACGATGCCGCCATCCTGCGCGTGACCGGCGAGAGCCGAAACCGATGGGGTCGGTTGAGACAGACTGCGCTTCCTGCGCAGCCGCCTTTTGCGGGACGCCAGACCGGGAGGGATGCGGATCAACGGAGCCGCGTTCTTCAAGCAGTCGTTCGAGTTGAAGATCAAGGGCGATCTGATCCCGGAAGCCGCTGCCGAGGAGATCATCGGCAAACTCCAAGCCCTCTTCGCCCGACACAACGCCGGGGCTGCCCTCAGCGCGAAGGCGGTCTTCAAGCCGACGAAGGAATTCCACGCCGCCCGACATACGCTCTATTCAGCGGACGAGAATATGGAGATCGACAGCCGAGCACGCCGGGAGCGTGCGAGACAGATACCGCGAGAGCGGGAGCCTGCAAGGGCGCAGGGGTTGGGCAAACCCTGCGTCAACGTGGTGCCGGTCGCGGCGAGCGTGAAGACGAAGCTCGGGAGGGGCGGATTCGCGGAAGATTGAAAGCCTGATCGCGCCCTGATCCAAACCGGATGATGCCTGTCGGGCGATATCCACAAGCTGTCGGACGGGCAGTGGGCGCTGGTGCGGGAGGCGATGGATCTTTACCGGGAGACGTGGCCGATCATCAATCAACTTCATTTTCAACCCCAACAGTTTTCCGGAGCGGTTTTTGTCCTGCAGGAAGCCGGAGGTGCACGGATGGTGTGATGGGCGGGGTGAACCCGGGCATCACACGGGGCACTGCACCAGCAGCGCACTCCACGGCGGCAATGGCGGCAGAGGCAACGACCGGTAGGGACCGTCCGTATCGGGGGCGATGAGAGTGCTCCGGTCGCCCTGCATATTGAGAGCGTGATATGACGCGGTCAGGTCGCAAGCCTTCAGCACCACACCCTCGGCGGAATCCATGCTCGCGTTGATGAGCACATAGGCCGGGCGTCCAGCCGCATCGCGCCGGCACCAGAGGGCGATGCGATGGTAGGACTCGATGTAGGCTGGCAGCCGATCGCGACTGAGCCAGCGGGTGACGTTGCGCAGTTGCGTGGTCTTCGCCAAGTTGCCCAGCATGTTCCACGGGGAATAGCCAAAGACAGCAACGCGCCCGCCCATCCCATTCTCAAAGACACCGGCACAACAACCATAATTCGTGGGCGTGAAGTTCTCGCATTCCGCCAACGGTCGTGCTGCGGTTGCAGTCGGTCGCAGCAGATACGTCGGCCGCGGCCAGAAAGACGGACGACAGTCCCGGTGCCAGCCGGCGAACCGACCGTTGAGCGGGTCGGCGGTGAACCGCTCAATCGTGTCGACGTCCCGGGTGCCGACAATTTCGAAGCCGGCCCACCCGGCCAGTCCAAGCTCCGCAAGCCGTTGCAATGCCGGGCCATCGAGCAGGACGCCGCCGGCAAAGAATTCCCGCAACTGTTCCGTGGACCATTCGAGAACGTTGTCTTCGGTGAGGATCGTCAACGCGGCGCCGCCACGGGTGTAAGCCGCCGGCAATCCCAGAGTGAAAAGTTCATTGACCGCGTGGAAATCGCCCCCCCAAACGCCCGGTCCAGGCCATTCGCCATCCGGGCCCAGCGCGGCGCTGTGATCGGGACCGAATGCCGTCCAGACTCCTTCGCATGAACTCCGGCCACAGGTTGCCACGAGTTCGTCGAAGAACGGACGGGCGTTTTTTACCGCGTCGAAATAGGGGCGATATTCCTCCAGCGGATCGCCGGAGATTCCGAGTGTGTTGAGCGCTGCGCCGGTGCAACCGGCAGCGATGGCCCCGGCCATCTCGGCCAAATAGGCGGCCCGGCTCTTGTTCAGGGGGATGTAAGGAAAGTTTTCGTGTTCATATTGAATGTCGGTGACGGCGGCTGGAACAAACGCATTCTGACGGCCGACGGAGTGGCACTTGCCCAGCAGCGCCGTCGGATTATCGTCGGTATAAAATCCGCCGCCGGGCCGGAACTTCACGTTCAGCCGCTGCGAGCCGGCCAAGGCGTCCGTCCAGTCTTCGTAGCCCCAGCCGCAGATCGCCTCACCCGTCATAAGCCCCAGGCAGATGTCCGGCGCAAAACGATCCGTGCCTGCCCTCGCCAGCCGTAGGATCCGCGCGACATACTGCCGACTGTGCTCCAGCCAGCGGCGCCGCAGCTCCATCCGTTGGGGAGAAGGCAATTCCTTGAACGCGGCCAACAGTCCCTCGCGCGTCCACGTCGCACCGGTTTCGACGCCAAAATCCGCCAGACAAAACGGGCAGAAACAGGCGAAGGAAATCGCGGGGGGGTGGGATTCAAGACGAATATCGTCGTCAATCCAGATGAACTCCGGACCGGCCGCCGCCAGCGCGGCATAACACTCGCGGATGTAGGTCTGAACGGCCGGATCCGCCGCACAGTAACAACTCTTCGACACGGCCCCGGACATGTCCACCAGATGCTGCCAGGGTTCGTTCAGGGAGTTTTCCGGATTCTCGTCGGTATGGCCGATGGTGGCCAGATGGTTGATCCCTACGCGCAAGCCGAGCGCTTTGTATTCCGGAATAATGGACTGAAGCAAAGCGGCGCGCCGACGCACTTCGACGAGCGGCAGTGGCGGATGGGTATCGCCGGTAAAAAAAGCGACTTCTTCGATGGTATCGCGAAACTCGCGGAGCAAATCGAGTTGCTCCCGGCAGCGTTCCTCATCCGCCCACGACCGGTAATGCACGCGCAGGGAATGGGTGTTGTTCAAGTGGTGCTCAGGTGAGTTTTTCATGGGCTTCGTGAAATCCTTTCCGGGGCACCGGTTTTGGCTCGTCCGCATGGCGGATTGCCTCGGCGATGGCCGCCATGCCGCGGCCGCCTGGTCCGCGAGCCATCTGCCGGCCACGGACGAATCTCCCGTTCCGGCACCAAAAGCAAAACGGCCGCCGACTTGTGTCGGCGGTCGCTTTTTCCACCCAGAAAAAATGCTTTTCCCCCTCTTGCGAGGGGAAGGGTTGTCAGGCGCGGGAGCGGCGGCGACGGAGGACCATCACGGTCGTGAAGCTGAACGCCAGGAGCGCCCATGTGGAGGGCTCGGGGACGGCGGTGAACGTGAGCGTGCCGTCGAGAAGCAACTGGGCCGACTGAGTCGCAAAGCCGTTCCGCCAGAATTGAATCTCATCGCCGGCATTGACGTTCACACCGGTGGCGGTAAAGGTGGTTGAGTTGCCCGCAGCTAGGCTCTGTCGCGCCGCCTTGTTCACAACCGTGCTGCCATTCCACAAGTCGATCTGCGCGTAGACGGGCCCAGTGTTTTGGCCGGAATAGTTAATAGCCGACACGTTATAGCTCACATTGACAGTTCCTGCGGACGGCGCTTTCCACGTCAGGATGGTGTCGCCCCAGGCAGCGCCAGGTAAGTTCCCGCCGACGGCCAGGCCCAAGCGTCCAGCATTGTTGTTGAAGATCATCGGGGCATAGGCCGTGTTGAAGCCGTCTCCTAACGCCCAGAGGGAGTAAAGAGGGTCGGAGCCTGCAGTAGTCTGGTATGGGGATTGGTTGTAAGCCCGGGTCAGCAGGGTGTGGTTCCCGGAATTGGTCCCCGGCCCGCCAAAGCCTGCGGTCGACGCCGAGTATTCATAATACCAACCGTTGGCTCCCGACTGGGTTTGCGTAGACCCGCCGAGTTGGCCGTTCGTTCCCGAGACATTGAACTGCGTCACCGGGTTGTAAATGACCTGCGCTGCTGCACCGGGGACACCCATGACTGCAAGAGTCAATGCCGCCAAGATTCCAAATTTTCGAGACATCGTTTTTACGTTGTCGTCGTTGTGAAACGTGCCGAGCACGATTTTGTAGATTCGGTTATTCATGGTTTTCATTGTATTGGTTTTTTCTGGGTTTGTGGTTTTTTGGTTTTGAGAGAATCGGGAGATGGCTAGGGAGTTTTCTTGGCGATCATTCCGGAGGAACTGGCCGGGTGAGTGAGAGATTCATCTGTGCTATACGCAGAACTTTTACAGGAATAAATCACAACGTCAATAAAAATATGCGTTCAAGTCATTTTATTTTTCGCGCCCGGAGGTCGTGGGGGTGCGCCCTGTATGGGACCAAGATGAGGGGGCGTTTTCGGAATTGTGATTAACCCGAAAAACGTTTTTAACCACGGAGAACACAGAGATCACGGAGGTAAAACCGGAGATTTGACCACATCATTCTGTCCCGATGCCATTCAGCCCTTTTCCTCTTCACTCCGTGCTCTCCGTGTCCTCCGTGGTGAGTAATCGCCGGATCCGGGATTAAGATTAAGAGGAAGATTAAGAGGAAGAGGAAGATCGCAGTCAGAAATCTGTCCTGCAGCCTGCGTGCATGGCGCTGGTCGCTTTGGAATGCCGCCCTTTCTTGGCGAAAACGTATTTTCATCTTAGTGAATATTCATCGCGCTTTTCCATTGACTCACGCCGTTTTCATGATTTGATATTCATTATAGTGAATGCGACATTAAAGGATATCTCGAAAACATTGCGCGAGCGGCGTCGCGAGTTGGGTGTGTCGCAGGCGGATTTGGCTCGGCTCTCGGGGTTGGGTCTTCACGGGGTGAGCGACATCGAGACAGGCAAAGGAAATCCCACGCTGGAAACTTTGTTAAAACTGGTTGAGGTGCTCGGGCTCGGGATCTTGCTCAAACCCACCAAGCCAGAAGCCTTCATGGAGTCCGCGAGCGGAGGAAAGGAATCATGAGCGGGCGGCGCGGGATCGTGCTGCTCGATAACCGGGACTGCGGGCTGATCGAGGAAACCGAGACGGGATACCGCTTTCAGTATCTGAAGGAGTTTCTTGCCCGGGCGGAGCCATCCGCTATCAGCCTGACTCTCCCCTGCCGGGCGGAGGCCTACGAGGCCGAGCGGCTCTTCCCCTTTTTCTCGGGCTTGTTGGCGGAGGGCACGCTCCGGGAGATTCAGTGCCGGACCCACCAGATTGATGAGGATGACGATTTCGGCCTCCTCTTGGAGGCGGCGGGAGGCGATGTCATCGGTGCTGTGACCGTGAGGAGGCTGGATCCATGAGGCCCGTCTGTCTCTCGACCTTGAAGCCGATCAAAGGCTCCGGATATTCGCCCGCCGCCCGCAGGAATCTGTGGGGTGGGGCGAGGGTCGCTTGGACCCTTCCCTTCGACCGTGCGGCATTCCAGAGTTTTCGCGGAAAAAACTCCGATCGCATGTCGATCTCGGGCATTCAGGAAAAGATCTCGTTGCGCCTCGTGGCCAAGGCCCTCGAGCCGACGACGCAGGACGGCACGCACCTTCTGAAGCCGATTCCCCTTGCCATGGCCGCCGCGCTTGAACTCCCGGAAGACGTGCCCGCCAACGAGCACCTGACCATGCAAGTGGCCGCGCAGGTTTTCCGCCTCAGCACCGCCCCGTGCGGGCTCATCTTTTTTCCCGACGGCGCACCCGCGCTCGTGGTGAGGCGCTTCGACCGTAGTGCGGATTCCGGCCGGAAGTTGCGGCAGGAGGACTTCTGCCAACTTTCCGGACGGAGCGCACAAACCGCCGGAAGAAATTTCAAGTATGAGGGAAGTTACGAGGAATGCGGGGAGCTTGTTCGCACCTTCTGCCCGGCTTGGAGGATCGCCATCGAGCGGCTCTTCCGGCAGATCGTCCTCAATTACCTGATCGGCAATGGGGACGCCCACCTCAAAAATTTTTCGCTGCTCGAGATGCCATCCGGCGACCACGCGCTCAGCCCCGCCTACGACCTGCTCTGCACGTCGCTGCACCTGCCCAACGAATCGCGTCTGGCTCTCGACCTTTTTCAAGGGGACTTCACCACGCGATTCTTCCAAGCCAATGGATTCCATGGCTGCGACGACTTCGTGGAATTGGCCCGGCGGTTCGGGATCGCTGCGGACGACGCGACTGCCTTTCTTCTCTCATTGCCGGAAAAACAACCCGCCGTGCATGACCTGATCGCCCGATCGTTTCTGAGTGACTCCGCCAAAGCCCGCTATCGCCAGATTTTCGATGACCGCCTGTTGGCGCTCCGGCCATGCGCGGCGGTGTAGTTTTCCCAGCAGTGCGGCACATGCTCGTGGAGGAGGATTCCATTCCGCGCCCCCGACCCAACGTTTTCGGAATCATACTCCTGCTTAATCTTCGTCGTTTAATCCTGAAAACGGAAATGGAAACCGCGGATTACGGACACGGATACTGAGAAAAGGATAGAGAAACCCGCCAGACACCCGGTGGGTGATTCGAATTTCAAGCGCAAGTTGCTCATTTTATCCGCGTTATCCGTAATCCGCGGTTCAACTCTGAATTGAGGTTCATCGGATGATCTCTCCGGCCCAGAGCAGGCTTAAAAATTCACGCGCCGGATGCACCTGCACGTCCCCCCAGCGGGATGCGTGCTCCCCGAGGAACACGCCATGGCAGCGGAGCGGTTTCCCCCCGAAGAATTGCTTGAGGCTCTGGAGCGAGCGGTTGTAGCGGGTGTCCCAGCGCGTGCCGGACTTGATTTCGACAGCGACGTGACCGTCCCGGGTCTCCAGCAACACATCCACCTCGGACCCATCGTGGGTTCGCCAATAGTGGAGCGGATATGCGAGGCGTTCATAGTTCAGATACGCGCGGATTTCATTCAGAATCCACGTCTCCATCAGCGGGCCTTTCTCCTCGGGGGATGGCGGGTAGGCAATCCGTCCTGTAAGCGCCCTCGCCACACCGCTGTCGAACAGATAAAACTTCGGATGGGCAACTTGACGGGTTGCCGGTTTGAGCTTCCACGGGCGAAGCCAGAAGCCGAGCAGTGTGTCCTCGAGAATCTCGAAATAGTTTTGCACGGTCTGGCGGCTGACCGCCGCATCGCGCGACACCCTGGCGACGTTGGTGACCTGCCCGTTCTGGCGTGCGGCAATTTCCAGGAAGCGGGCAAAGTTCCCGATGTTGCGGGTGAGTGCCTCCGCGCGGATTTCCTCCTGGAGGTAGGTCTGAGCATAGGCAGTGAGAAACCCCCTGGGGGCTTTGCGGGTGACAGCGAGAGGCAACGTGCCGTGCGCGATCGCTTCGTCGGCTGAAAATGCGGTGCCCATCTCCGCCGAAACCAGAGGGTGCATCGCCTCCACGGCCGCGCGGCCGCCGAGCAGATTGGATGCCCCACGCCGCAGCTTTCGCGCACTCGATCCCGTCAGCACAAACCGCAGGTTCTGCGACTCGATCAGGGCATGGACTTCATCCAAGAGAGCCGGGACCTTCTGGATTTCATCGATCACCACCCAGCTCGATGGTGGAAGACTGCACGTTTCGCGGAATAACGCGTGCGGCTCCCGAGCCAGCCTCAGCGCCTCGCCCGTGTTTAGGAGATCGTAGGTCTTGGCGGTTGGGAAATGCGTGCGAACCCATGTGGACTTCCCGGTTCCGCGCGGGCCAAACAGGAAAAACGAATGATCCGGTGGAGAGAGTTTTCGTGCAAACATGATTGGCATTTATGGCTCCATTCTGCCACCAATGCAATCAATTTAACCTAAAAGGGGAAATGGGAATTAACCACAGAGGACAGAGAGCACAGAGGGAGGAAGATACAGGATTTCGAAGGCTTGATGTGCAGCCAGGCGGCGAGGGCAACCGCTCGGCAGACTGCCGAAGGCAGCCCGAAGGGCAAGACGCCGGGGCCGGCGCGTGTCAACTGATATCATCTTTTGCGTGAGACCTCCCTTTGTCTTGTAAGGTTTCGTAAACCACAGCCCCTCTATTGGTTACACTCCGTGAACTCCGTGTTCTCCGTGGTTCATTCCCTTTGGGTTTGATACCCCGAAGCTTGCTTCGGCTTTGATGCTGGAGGGACGACCGCCGTGTCGTCCGTGGATAGCAACGGACCGGACAGCGCCGGTCCCTCCAAATGCCTCGGGGCTTGCCCCGAGGTGCTTTACTTGATCGAACTCTACGATCTTCTCCCGGAATTGCAAGGTCTGGGTTCGGGGCAGGTGCATCATCCAGGCCCCGTCGTAATCGGATTTCACAGCAGGAAGATGAGCGAACCCCGGCAATGGGGAAAGCGGAAAAACGGGCCGCCCGGAAATATGGGTGACCCACGGACGGCCGATCCAACAAGCCGGACGGCCCTACCGGCCACGGACGAATCTCCCGTTCCGACACCAAAGGAAAACGACCGCCGACTTGTGTCGGCGGGCGCTTTTACCCCCAGAAATTTCCCCCCTCTTGCGAGGGGAATGGTTGTCAGGCGCGGCGGCGACGGAGGACCATCACGGTCGTGAGGCCGATGGCCAGCAGCGCCCATGTGGAGGGCTCGGGGACGGCACCGGAGATTTGGAAACCTGGTTTTGAGAGGATCGGGAGATGGCTAGGGGATTTTCTTGGCGTTCATTCCTGAGGAACTGGCCGGGGAAAATGTCAACGTGCTGGTATCTTCGAAGAGAATCAGTCCCCGCTGGTTGACGTAAGCATCCCTGTAGAACTGGATCTGGTCGCCTTTCTTCACGGCGATGCCCGGGTATTTCAAGGTCGTGGTTTCGCCGGCGGCCAGCGGGGTCAGCGGATAAATGGCGTCGAGGCTGCCGGCGGAGAACTTGTCCAGCTCGATGCCGACGGGATCATCGGCGGGCATCTCGGCGGAGGGATTGGTGGCGATATTTTTCACCGTGTAGTTGATGTCAACAACCCCGTCCGATGGCGCGGTCCATGCCAGGACGGCGGCCTGCCAGTGATCTCCATCGGCGGTCAAGGTGGAGGCGTGGAGGACCAAGCTGGTGAGCTCTGAGGGAATCCAATACTGCCCGCCCTTGTCGTCGGTGAGCTGAAAAAGGCTGTAGGACTGATCGTCCGGCCCAGGAGGCCCCCACCCGGTGTCGTTCTTGCCGGGATTGGGAACTTCAAGAAGAGCGTATTTCCCATTGATCTCCCCCTTGGATGCAAGGGCTCTGGCGAACAGATACGACCACGGGCCGTTGGGGTTGGAGGCACTGGAAAACTCTTGAACAACGTTGTGAACGACGGGGGTGGCAGACTGGGCCTGCAATGGGAAAGATGCCGGTAAGGCCGCGAGCAAAACGAGAGCCCACGAGGGGAACCGTGGCCTTTCCAAACGCTTTGCACTGGCGGGGGAGAGATTCATCTGTGCTACCGCAAGGCATTTACAGGGAAAAATCACGATGTCAATAAAACCATGCGTTCAAGTCATTTTATTTTTGCGCCCGGAGATCATGGGAGTGCGCCCAGAATGGGACCAAGATGAGGAGCGTTTTCGGAATTGTGATTAAGATTAAGATTAAGAGTAAGATTAAGATTAAGATTAAGAGCGAAGCAAGATTATGAGCCATATCGGGGGGATGCGGCATTGACATTCCACGGTGTCCGAGTAATTACTCGAGTATGTCTGATTATATTGAAAGCCACACCTATTGTTCTGTTCGCGGCCTGTTGATGGGCCGGTTGGGGGAGCGTGCTCCGGGAAAGATTCAACTACTGGCGGGTCCGAGGCAGGTGGGCAAGACGACGTTGCTCCACGAGATTGCCGCTGAATGGGGAGGCCGGGCCATTTTCGCGAGTGCGGATGCGCCGGAGGCGGAGCTGCCGGGCTGGGCGGACGGCATCTGGCGGCGCGCGGTGGACAATGCCTCTGCGGGTCCGGCGGTGCTGCTGCTTGACGAGGTGCATTTTCTGCCGGATTGGAGCCGCTGGCTCAAGGCCCGGCATGACGAGGTGGTCCGCAAGAAAATCCCGCTGCACACGGTGGCGACGGGCTCCTCGGCGCTCGACCTTGGCGCGGGCACGCGCGAGACGATGGCGGGCCGGTTCGAAAAGCTGTCCCTGCACCATTGGGGAGCTGGCGCTCTGGTGGATTTGCTTGGGGTGAAGCGGGCGGAAGCGCCCCGGCGCGTGGTGACCTGCGGGGGGTATCCGGGGGCCCGCCAGTTCTGGAAGGACGAGGCGCGGCTGCGCTCTTACCTGCGCGATGCGATTGTCGAGCCGGCGATCGGACGCGATATCCTGCAGTTGGAGCAAGTGCGCAAGCCTGCCCTGCTCCGGCAGATCTTCGCGCTCGCGATGGCCCATCCCGCCGAGATTCTGTCGCTGGAGAAAATGGCAGGATCCCTGGCGGAGAAGGGGGCATTGGAAACCATCGCCCACTATCTGGATCTTCTGAGGGAGGCCTATCTGGTGGCACCGGTGCCGAAGTGGTCGGGCGATGAAATCCGCCGCCGAAAGTCTCCTCCGAAGCTGATCGCGCTCAACAACGGGCTGCTTCTTGGTGGGACTTCCCTGCCGGCACCGGGACCGCAGACCGATCCTTCACGCTGGGGACGCTGGCTCGAGAACGCGTGCCTGGCCCATGCTTGGAATGCCGGGCAGCAAGTGCATTATTGGAGGGCGGAACCCTGGGAGGTGGACGGGGTCATCCAGGGAGATTGGGGACGGTGGATCGTCGAGGTGAAGACCGGACGCTACACGGCGGCCGATCTCAAGGGCCTCGCCGTCGCCTCAACAAAATTTCCCGGATTCTCTCCCTTGGTGATCTGCGACCCCGGCGCGGAGGAGCCAGCCGAGGCCGCCGGATTCCGTTCCATCTCCTGGCCCGACTACCTGCTTGGAGGCCTGAAAGCCTGAGAAAAAGACTGGGAAGTGGAGGCATGAAAACGGCCGCCGACCCCCACCCCCAGGCATCGGTCCGCACAGTGCCAAAACAAAGGGGACATGCCGGAGGATGTCCCTCCAAGGAATCGGCGTGACTCGAATGGCTCTAACCCCACTTCGCGGACTGGAGGCGAAAATCAGCTATTTTCAGCCCTCCGAGGCCCGCAGACCCGCATAAACACAGTGGGGTAGTCCTCAAAAGGGCTTGTAGTGCCGACCTACCCCCTTGCGCGTTTTCGGCAGGAACTGCT
>JAPLTF010000116.1 GCA_026398275.1 Verrucomicrobiota bacterium | reverse complement strand
GGCCAAAAAGGGGGCTCTAAAGTTGGAAAAACCAAACGCGGCAAGGGCACCAGGATGATGGCAATTGCAGACGCAAGTGGTCTTCCTGTCGCCCTCTACACAGAAGCTGCTTCGCCAGCGGAGGTGACGCTTTTCGAGCAGACTTTGAACAGTCGGCACGTGGCAGAAAAGCCCTTCTACGTTGTTGCGGATAAGGCCTATGATAGCGATCCCCTGCGCGAGAAGAGGGCCGATGAGGATATGATCCTGTTGGCTCCCCATCGCCAGGGACGAAACAAGCCCTCTTACAATGACGGCCGCCGATTGCGCCGCTACCGCAAGCGTTGGAAAGTCGAGCGCCTCTTTGCCTGGCTTCACAACTTCCGAAGACTGGTGGTCCGCTATGAATACCATGCGGAAAACTTCCATGCGCTTCTTCAACTCGCCGCAGCTATTATCCTCCTCAGACATTTATGAGATGGCTTCTAGTGCCCCAGTTCCGGTCTGATCAAAAATGTATCCATTTTTCAATGTGCTTTCCAAATGCATACCTGCGTTTTCGCAAGCCTTTCGACTTTTTGAGAGTGTGGTTCAGTGTTGTGCATATGCTCATTGCCGTGTGATGAATAGACATGATAGCATTGTTGGTGAGCGAACCACGAGATTATGTTTGCGTCTCCATCTTCAAAGTCAAACCGTCAGACATCAGGGTTAACCCTGGCTGTGCTGCAGCCTTTAAGTAAGAATAGTTTAGACAACCTCGAATTGTCTTGTTTTTAGACGTTTCAAACATGCTCGGTATTCACTTGGAGTTATTAACAAATAAGCCTTCTAAAACTCTATGCATAAAACTTCGATGCATGACCTGTTCGTCGATAAAGTCCGTAGCGCGGCTGTTCGTAGTGGTTTTCTGAGGTGAAAGGTTCACAAAAAACACTCGCTACCAAGTCGGTCCTTACAAAAAATGCGTTAATTCCCGTGATATCGCACCCCACGAGGCTATAGCCAAATTCCCGCCCGAGCAATTCATAGGCTTTCAAGCTGGCGCTTTGATCCTGAGTGTGGTCCCATGTCCTATTGTGTTCATAGGGATGAATCCATGCTTGTTCCGGAGGGATACCGGCATTGTATTCCACCACGACGACACGCGGGCGAAAGTCCTTCAAGGCCGCCCAGATATGGTAAGTGTTCAAATCAATATCAAGTGAGAAGAGATCCGGCTCGTGTGGTACCCCGAGATCGCTGAGCATACCTACAATATTCTCAGGGGAAACAAACGCTGGGTGCAATTTCAGGCGCGAAGCAATCACTGGCATTTCGATTAGACGTGCCTCAATTGCTTTGCAGGAGCGCGGATCACCCTCGATCCACCAGCCGCTCCAACCAGCCGAGAGCAGGGCGGTGGTATTATTCTCAGACCCGTCGCCGACGCCAATTTCCAAGAATGTCCGGGACGTTGTCCCGATGCGTCGGAAGATTTCCGCGATCATTCCATCCTCGTAATTCTGAGACCAATATTGCGCTCCATGGACCATGAGTCGCTGCGAGTCACGATAGCGTTCATCGCTGGCTTTGAGGGCTTCCAATGCCTGGAGCATAATGGCGGCTTCCATAACGCGGCAGTGGGATGGAAGGCAGCCCAACTGGTCCTTGATTGCGTTCAGCTCCTTTATAACTGGGAGCGATCTATAAAGATTTTTTAGCAGTCTTATCATTAAAGAAATATGGGGAGATTGTTCGCCGACACTGACTGCACGGTCTTCCACGCAACCGGGATACGAACCACACCCCATCGATGTGACTCCATGTGGGTATCCGCATTTCCATGAAATATTTCAGGCATGGGGAGCCCGTCAATGAAATCCCCATACCGGCCATCGTCAAAAAGGCCAATGGCGAAAAAATACGATTCGAGCTTGAAAAAACGCAACGGTATCGAGAGGTGCACAATATATTCCCCCGGTTCAAGATCGAGTTTTTCATACTGATCGCTGTATGCCTCGGAAAAGACGCGCAATCCTTCAGCATGTGTAACAGCCATCGGGATGTCAAGTGACCTGAAGCGTCGGTCCAGCCGGAACCTCACCTCCACAAGCAGATTGGTAGCCCATGGAACGCGTGGGGCGACAACTCCCTGTTCGTCCATGAACTTGAGACTCAGCAACTGGGCTCCATCATGATCCCGTTGGCGGGGATATGCTCGAAGGTCAATCGCGGCGGACTGTTCATCGGCGTTTTGATTGAGGTAGCCGTTGATCCCGGTATGTGGATCGCCAATGAAAGAAACCTCGCCTTTCTTCAGCAGGATCACGCGTTCGCACATCTGCCGGATGGTCTGCAGGTTATGACTCACAAAAAGAACTGTGCGACCCTCCTGTTCTGAAGCGCTTTGCATCTTGCCGATGCACTTCTTCTGGAACTGGGCATCACCGACCGAGAGAACTTCGTCAATAATAAGAATGTCTGGCTCCAGATGAGCGGCCACAGCAAATGCGAGCCGCACATACATGCCGCTGGAGTAGCGCTTGACGGGGGTATCGAGGAATCGCTCCACTTCGGCGAAGGCGACAATCTCGTCGAATTTGGATCTGATCTCGGCACGCGGCATTCCCAAGATTGCACCGTTGAGAAAGATGTTCTCCCTGCCCGTGAGCTCCGGGTGGAATCCTGTGCCGACTTCCAAGAGGCTGGAAATGCGACCCTCCATCTCGATTCGTCCGGTCGTCGGTTCGGTAATGCGACTCAGAAGTTTGAGCAAGGTGGATTTCCCGGCCCCGTTGCGACCGATGATACCCACAACCTTGCCCTTCGGAATTTCGAACGAGACATCGCGGAGAGCCCAGAAGTCTTCGCTTCGCGAGGAAGATGGAAGATTGGAGTTGGAAGATTGGAGGTCGGAGGTCGGAGGTCTGATCTCTGATCTCTGATCTCTGAAGCCTGGCGTCAGTTTGCGGAAGGGGGCTGTGAGGGCGGAGCTGAGGGTTTCCCCGAGGGTGCGGTAGTTCTTCACGCCACGCTGGGCCTGGTGCTGGATCTTGTAGCACTTGCCGAGGTTTTGGACGGATATGGCGGTGGAGGACATAAAACGAGATCGGAGATCAGCGGTCAGAAGTCAGTAAGAATGGAGTTGGGTTGTTTATCATGGAGCCGAGCATACGACCGATCTCCCTGTTTTGAGAGGAGAAATTGTCATGCTGATCGGCGGTCAAATATCCGCAATCCAGGGCAAAGTCGAGAGAAGTGTCGGTCTCCGAGTTCTCGCCGTCACAATCAGTGAGTTTGCTCACGAAATGCGCCTCGTATCGCCGCTTTGACCATGCCTCGCGGAGGTTCATCGATACAGATCGGGAACTCCGTCGGATTTGCCCTGTGAGCGCGTAGCGTTCTTCGGCAGGAAATCTCCTGCTCGCATCGAAGATATCCATGGCAAGAGCATATGCCTTTTTGTAAACCTCAAGCTCCTTGGCTGAATTTATTCTCATTTAAGCGACCTCCGATCTCTGGTTTCTGTCTCCTGACCCCTGATCTCCGATTTCCGACATCTGATTTCCGGTCAAATCACATCCGCAAACGTCCGCTCCATGCGGCGGAAATACCAGATGCCGCTGGCGAGGAGAGCAAAGACGACGAAAAGCGAAAGGGCGAAGCCGGGCCAGTAGATTTCGGTTTGTGCACCGGCAATGGCCCAACGGAAGCCATCAATGACCCCGACCATGGGATTGAGCGAATACCAGAAACGAAGGTTTTCTGGGACAATCGAACTACTGAATCCGACCGGCGAGACATACAGGCCAAACTGGACCAGGAACGGAACGATGTATCGAAAGTCCCGGTATTCGACGTTGAGAGCCGCGATCCACAGCCCCGCGGCCATGGAGGCAAGGAATGCAAGACCGGTGAGCGGGATGAGTGCCAACAGGTGCCAGGTTGGCCAGATGCCATACCACACCATCATGATCGCAAGGATCACAAAGGAGATGAAAAAATCCACCAGGCTCACGATGACCGCACTGGTCGGAAGGACGAGGCGTGGGAAGTAGATCTTGCTCAGCATATTCGCATTCGAGATGAGGCTGTTGCTTGCCTCTGTCAGCGAACTGGCGAAGAACTGCCAGGGGAGCATGGCGGAAAAAACGAGGATCGGATACGGGATGCCATCCGATGGCAGCTTGGCAAGACGCCCGAATATAAAACTGAACACGACCATGGTCAGGAACGGCCGCAAAACCGCCCAGAGGACCCCGATGACGGTTTGCTTATATCTCACCAAGATATCCCGCCATGAGAGAAAAATGAAAAGTTCACGATATTTCCAGAGATCGGCCCAATAGTGCCTTTCTGTGCGACCAGCCTCGATCACAAGTCGCTGTGGTAATATTCTGGATGGATTCATGGTATTGTCTGATCAGGCGAAGGAGCCGGATGAGCAGAAATTCGAATCCTTGAAGCGCTCAAAAAGCTCATATATCACTTTTTGCTCGTTGTCGTTGTCGGCATTTTGCTTGGGCTGGTGCGGGCGAGGTCCATGGACAATTCTTTAGCGAAAATCCGTCGATTGTCGAGTTCCTCCGGGAATGATGACGAACCAACGGAGGGGAGCGCTCCCTGCTCTTGTGGAGACCAAGCCCGACCATGCGATTTGACAGCCTGTCTTCTCAGCGAATTGCTGGGCTGTGAGGCCAAATCGGTCATTGAAACCCCACTGCGAGCCGACGATGCAATCGACTCCTAAAAGTGGGGGGATATGGCCGTTGGCCGGCACGAGATCCACTACTGACCTTTGTCCGAATGGACGCCAAAATGAGAGTTCCGACTCGTCGCCTGTTCCGGCGAAGCCGATGGTTCTTGCAGGGAGTGGCAGGTGTTCACGGACGGTGGCAAGGTTATCGTTTCGTGTGCCATAGACGGAGTATACCGTTTGGGTGCGTTTGATGATTGAGGCGGGAGCACCCATTCTTCCAGCAAGGCCAAAAATGGATTCAACAGGGAGTAGTGGCCGGGGGGGGGCGAGAGCGAGCGGAATCCATGCGGAGAGGGCGGCGATGATTGCGAGGATTTTCCACCATCGCCGTGTCACCAACCGTGCCTGCGGCGCGAGTGCTAGAATCGGAATGACAATTCCCGGGTAATAGGCGGCCACAAGCCTGGCCGTGCATTCCGATCCCAACTTGACCATGTATGCCCCGAGGGCGGCCCAACAGCAAAGCCCGACAACCATGGCCAGCGGTGCCCGTATGCCGCGAGGTTGGAATAAAATTCCACCTACTGCCGAGGCAAGAAGGAGCACGGACAGGCCCAGACCGAGACCTGCTCCTTCCTCTGAGGGCAATTCGACAAGGGCGAGCGAGAGCCGTGGAAAACCAGTATGAATGCGGGCCAGATACGGAGACTCGACAACCTGCCTCCCAAACTGACTCCAAATCCCAGCGATGGGTAGCGCCGGCGGTGCCAGGCAACCAGCAGCAAGCTGAAGTCCGTTTCCGACAATTCCAGATGCAGGGTCGCTGAGTTTCATTTTTCCTGTGTTGCCAGGATCACCACTCCAGTCGCCGGTATGCTGGATGTTGATCACCGCGAGAGGAACAAAGGAGACGGCTATTGCCGCCAAGACGGCAAATGTGAACTGGTAAAATCGAATAAAGGGGCGAGTGGAGTGTGGAGTGTGGCGAGTGGGGCAAGCAGATGCGGGTGTTGGGATGTCCGGGGCGCTGGGCGAGAGGATCTGGCCGCGCCCTCGAACTCCACTGCACACCAACACCCTCCAGATTCCCGGCACGAGGACCACGGCGATTGGCAGAAGAAGAGGGATGTTGCTGGCCTTCGCGCCGGTGAGAAGGCCTGCCGAAAGCATGCACAGGCACGCGCAAAACATGCTTCCATTTTTCCAGCCGCGCATTCCAAAGACGAGAGCTGCGAGGAAATAGACAGCGGCAAAAGTATCGTTTCCAATGCTTCCAGCCTGGGTGACAAAGCAATACCCGGTAGGGAGCAACCACATCCACGCCCAGGCGACACGCCGGGAGATCCCCAGCATGGTGAATGCGGAATACAGCAACCCGGGGAGCAGTGCGTAGGAAACCACATTGATTAAAAAGAAAAGCCGGTCGGTGCGGAAAATCGCGAACAGCGGGGCCATGAGCCACTCGAACCCGGTCGCGCTGTAGTTCATCCGGTCATTCCATGCCGGGATCCAATGCCAGTGGCCTTCGTGGAGCCAGTGCAGAATCCGCGGGAGGCGATACGTGATCGCATCATAGTTCGTTGGAGGGTAAATCGCGCCTCCGACGAACGCACCAGCCAGGCAAAGCAGAAAAATCATCGGAAGTGGCCGTGTGAACCGGCGTCGAATTCGGGCGGCGCAAGGCGGTCGGAAAGCAAGAAGGCGGTTTCTGGAGAGAGCGCCGATGAGAAGAGCAAAGAGCGCTAGGGAGACGACATACCCACCCGCGTTCAGCTCTTTGATCACTGAGAGCCCCCATCCGCTCGCAACAAGCCATGAGCAGAAGAGAATCCAAAGGGCAGCCGAGTTATTTGAGGGGGGCGTTTTGCTGGGCACGGGAAGGTGTGAATTTGAAAATTCCGAGGCGAACTTACTGGCGTCTCATCTTACTCGGGAGCAAAATCCATATTTCAAAATGCACCGAATCGCGCTGAATCCGTCCTTCCAACCGATCTTCTTTCCCTCTGCATACGTGCGTCCGTTGTAAGAGATAGCGACTTCGTAGATGCGGACACCCATCCGGGCCACTTTCGCCGTGATCTCGGGCTCGAAGCCAAACCGGTTTTCCTCGATCATGATCGTCTGAATAATCTCCCGCCGGAACGCCTTGTAGCAGGTTTCCATGTCGGTGAGGTTCAGGTTGGTGAACATGTTTGAGAGCAGGGTAAGATAATGATTTCCAACAGAATGCCAGAAATACAAGACGCGATGTGCTTCGGAGCCAATCAGGCGTGAGCCGAAAACCACATCGGCGCGGTTTTCCAGGATCGGGCCCAGGATTTTTGGGTATTCTGAGGGATCGTATTCCAGATCTGCGTCCTGGATGATCACGATTGGCTTTGTCGCCAAGGCGATGCCGGTGCGGAGAGCGGCGCCCTTGCCCTGATTCACGATGTGGGATTTGACCTGAATTCTGGGGTCATTATCCGCGAGCTTTTTGAGCACTGCAAGTGAGCCATCACTCGAACAGTCGTCCACGCAGACTAACTCGCCGACGATGGGTTGGGCCAGGACCGTGCGTATGACTTCCGCAACCGTCTTTGCTTCGTTGTAAACCGGCATGATGACGGAGAGGCAGCGATCTGAGGAATTCATGCGGGTAGGATGCCCGATGGGTAGCCTGGGTTGGAAGAAAAAAGGGGCAACTTCAAAAAAGGTGCGCCAATTTCGGTTTTGACGGAAAATGGTCATTTGGCATTGGGAAGCGGCTTGTGATCTCAGACACAGGGAAAGGCAATGGGATTGCCTATCCTGCCTCACTGAACAGGATTTGCGGATTATCCAATGTTTCAAGGGCACGTTTTCTTCATTTCCAGAGCCCAAGTTTGTTGGGAATGTCAGTAGATGCTTAAAGGGTTTGTGCGCCTTCTGTTCGGCCGGACATTTCATGACCGGCTTTTTGCGCATGAATTGTCTCCGGAAAGACTGAAACGACTCTTTAAGGCCGGGATCGCAGCGGCGTTTGGGAAAACAGTTTACTGCCACCGATGCGGTGACAAACTGACCAAAGTGTTCCCAGTGATCCGGAGAGGTCGATTGGAGGTATGGGGTATGCACATGTGCATTGTCCGGGTGGAATTCGAGGATCGGAACGCCCTCCGTTTCTCGCATGTCCTCGGGGAAAACTGCAGCGCCTTGAGGAAACGCGATGGTTCATAGCATCCTGACGCATCATCCCGCAGAGGTGGCCGACGCCATGCTTCACTTCTTGAATGCTCTGGGAGGGGAGACCAAATTCTGTCTCGCCTACGGTGGAACCAGGGAGGAGTTCGATAAGATCCTGTATCCGGAAAAGTTCTTTCTGGAGAGCCCCAACCTGCGAGGCAGTATTGAAGAGCAGAACTTTTCCTGCTGGTTGAAAGCGACCGTGGAATGGGCCCGTCAAAAGGACCTCGATCCGAAAGTGGCTCATTTCACGGAAAATGATCACATTCCTCTTCGCGGGGACTATTGGGTGAAACTGGAAGAAGTTCTATCAAGGAGCGGGAAAGATTTCCTGGGCAAGTGGTGCATGGATCGCACGAATACGAACGAAGCTTTCTACCACCAATACCGTGAGGATCCCGTGCTTCTGAAGCTCCTGGAAGCCATCAGCATTCATCAAAACAAGACGACGATTTGGGGGGCTCTGGCGGATGGAATGCTCTTCCGTTGGGAGGCGCTGGAAGCATTATGTCGGGTGGAGTTGGAGATCCCATGTTTCACGGAGATCCTCATCCCATCGAGCCTGCATCATTTGGGGTTCTCGCCGGGGGACTTTGATTCCTACTCAAAAATTTTCGCATGGGTTCGTCACCGTCCGGAATTTCTTCTCTCCGATGTTCCATTTCTTCTCTCCCAAGGCGCGGCCTGTTGCCATCCGTTTAAATCAATCGAAGATCTACCTGAGATTTACCGTCTGGTGCATGAATGGCCGAGAGTTCTTTGAGGTCACCGATTGAGCAGTGTCTCACGTCGGGATCAATTCTCTGACGGTGGAATCAAACTGTGCAGACGGTGAAGACATCGGTCCCTGATGCGGGGACCAGGCCAAACAGTGCCTGGTATATTTTCCGGATCAGCAACTTTTTTCCCCTCGCCTTGTCCGCGTGCATGAAGCCGAGGATATGGCCTGATTCAAGAATTTTGAAACCGCTGTTTTCAAAGAGATGCCTGAATTCGAGCAACGTGTATTCCCGCCAGTGAAATCCGTGATACACATTTTTCCCGTCGGAAATATCGTCGGCGTGCTCAAAGTAACCGTTCATCACACGGGCTTGGTTCCACCCAAAAAAGAGTGACAGAATATTAAACAGCGATGCGCGGTTCGGAACAACTGTGATGATCCGGCACCCAGGTCGTGCGATGCGCTTGAGCTCGCGCAGAAAAGGAACCGGGTTGAAACTGAAATGCTCCAGAGTCTCCCAGAAGAGGATTGTGTCGAAACTGGCGTCTTCGAATGGCAGCCGTCGGCTGGCTCCCCGGACGGTGCCGAAGAGTTCCGCGAGGTCCAGCACTCTGAGATCCGTGCCGGCTTTCTCGTAAAGTGCGCGAAGGGGCTCAATCGCCGGATCGTCCCCCTCAATTACCGTCATACTTCGGGCATGCTTCTTCAGGACAAATGGCGTGTAGGCATAGAAAGGTCCGATATCCAGAACATCTCCGAGATCCCGGTCAAGGAGATTGAATCGAGCGCACCAGTCGTAGATTCGAACCGCATGCTCGTAAAAATATGCATCCTGGTTCCCAACGACGCCGGCTGCCAGAGAAACCTCATTGGTGAGGGCTTGGAACTCTTGGCGTGTCATCTCGTGCACGATACAGTGAATCAGGTTTGATTATCCACCGAATTTCCCAAAGACTTCTTGGAAGATGCTGAAGGTTCAACCATTCGGTGGCTGGGGGGATTTACTCAGAGAGATTGCACTGCTCCCGATGGTCCGCCTCAAGTCACTAGGCGCAAGTGTGTTATATTTTCATCCGCCAAGAGCGTGGTCGAGAATGCATGCGCTCGCAGGTGGTCCCGATCTGGAACTGGCCAAGCAGGTCACGGACAGAATTCCCACAATCAAGTGGAGTGGAGAGCGCGTCATCACCAAAATAGAAAAAGCTCCAGCGCGTGGGCTACGGGCTGTGATCGAACCATTCCACCCTGGGCTGTTCGATCCGGGGTTTGTGTGGCGGACGGAGGACGAGGTGACACTGGATCCGGCCAGGATGCACATCGTGGTTCAAACGCATCTCGATGGCCTGCCGGCAAAGCGCTGGCCGGAGGAGAACTGGCGGGTTGTGCTCAGCGGATTGAGAGACCGCCACCCGGACGCCTGCATTCATGTCCTCGATCCAGCCGGAGCGCCGTTGGCGGGGGAGGGAATTATCATTCAGGACCGGTTGACGTTCCCGCAGGCGATCCGCCTCGTCGAGCGCTGCTCGCTCCTGATCTCTGTGGATTCCTGGTCGAAATACGTGGCCGGATGGAAGGACATCCCACAGCTGGTGATCGTCCCGGACCAGACGCCGGATTACCCCCAGCTCACAGCCTCGGCCGTGTGGCGGCATTCCTTTCGCGGGCTCCACAAAAACAAAAACCTCACGATGCTCGGCTTGGCTCCCGAGAGCACGAAGCGAGCGCGATACACCTTCGGACCAATGAGCGCCCTGCGCCCGCAGGATGTCCTGCAATCCCTGTCCACCCCCTGATCCCTGTCCACCCCCTGATCCCTGCCCGCCCCTTGATCCCTGCCCTCCCTGCGCCCTCTGCCAACCCTCTACTTTCGGGCCAAGGGTGAAGAAGTTGGATGGCTCCCTTCCGGACAAGCGTGAGCAGGGCGTGGGCAGGCCGTGAATTTCCTCCCAGATTCCAACAAGCTTCACCCATGACAATTTCGCTGGTGTGGAGAGGACCGCAAACCCCAGACAACACGGAAATGCATGCTGAAAACTGATTGACGGGCCGTCATTGCATCCGTTATCTTTCAACGTGATATCATTTTGATACTTCATGAAATCTATTCTTCTTCGTGATATTCCAGAGACGACGATTGACCGGTTGAAAAAACGGGCGCGACTCCATCACCGCTCTCTCCAAGGCGAACTCCATGCGCTGCTGACCGAGGCGGCAAGCCGACCTGCTGGCAAGACGGGCGAACTCAAACTTAAGACAGTTCGCACCAGCGGGTTGCAAAACTGGTCGAGGGAAGCAATTTATGAGGATTGAGCCGGGCGAGAAGGTCTGCCTAGACACAAATGTCCTTCTCGACACGACTGACGAGGGGAGAATGTTTCACAGCAAAGCGCAAAGCGTTTTTGCCTTTCTCCCTGCAAATGGGGTGGAGCTGTTCCTTCCAACACAGGTTGTTCGCGAATATCTGGTGGTAGCCACCCGTCCGGAAAAAAACAACGGCTTGGGATTGGCGATTGAGGACGCGGTGGAGAACGTGCGGCAATTCCGGAAGCGGGCGACCGTCATTCCCGAATCGGTTCTTTCCTCCCGGAATCTGCTGGTTTGGTCGGTGAGGTTTCAGACCTCGGGCAAAAAACTGCACGATCTGCAAATCCTCGCGACGGCACATGAAGCCGGCGTGAAAATCTTGGTGACCACGAATGTTGATGATTTTCCAGAAAACACAGGCGTAAAAATCCTGTCCCTTGCGGATTTGAGCCTCGAATAATCGACTGCCCACTCTCCGATGGATTGGCCTTAACACCC
>JAPLTF010000086.1:22064-22674 GCA_026398275.1 Verrucomicrobiota bacterium | reverse complement strand
CGAGTTTCAATCCGCGCCCCGCGATTGCTCGCGGGGCGACTCCGGGTCGCCGCCTCATGAGATATTTTTAGCGAGTTTCAATCCGCGCCCCGCGATTGCTCGCGGGGCGACTACGCTCCAACCAGCGATCCGATCAGCACCGAAGTTTCAATCCGCGCCCCGCGATTGCTCGCGGGGCGACCACTCCACGTCACCGCTCGCCCGCAGAGTCGGCAGTTTCAATCCGCGCCCCGCGATTGCTCGCGGGGCGACCCAGATGAAATCCCCCTGCGAATACTGAGTGGTGGTTTCAATCCGCGCCCCGCGATTGCTCGCGGGGCGACCATGCGAGCGCGACAAAAAGCAGCACCCACTGGGTTTCAATCCGCGCCCCGCGATTGCTCGCGGGGCGACGCACGAAGAGCCTTCTCAGAAGCAACACCCCGCAGTTTCAATCCGCGCCCCGCGATTGCTCGCGGGGCGACATGGCTTTCCTCCGGGCTGCGATCCCTCATCGCGGTTTCAATCCGCGCCCCGCGATTGCTCGCGGGGCGACTAGCCCGTTAAGCACATAGCGCGTGGCATCCGCAGTTTCAATCCGCGCCCCGCGATTGCTCGCGGGGCGACCGGG
>JAPLTF010000086.1:0-22051 GCA_026398275.1 Verrucomicrobiota bacterium | reverse complement strand
ATGTTTCAATCCGCGCCCCGCGATTGCTCGCGGGGCGACCGAACGCGCGAAGGCGATACGCGAGAGGGCTAACGTTTCAATCCGCGCCCCGCGATTGCTCGCGGGGCGACGCTAGCCGCCGGCGATGCGCGTCACTGGATACTCGTTTCAATCCGCGCCCCGCGATTGCTCGCGGGGCGACTCTTGAGATCGTTCGCCGTGATGATGACCTGCGTGTTTCAATCCGCGCCCCGCGATTGCTCGCGGGGCGACTTTTCGTTCTGTCCCGCGCCGCCGGGCACCCGGTAGTTTCAATCCGCGCCCCGCGATTGCTCGCGGGGCGACTGGAGTGGAATCAACGCCTAATTCAAACCATGAATGTTTCAATCCGCGCCCCGCGATTGCTCGCGGGGCGACTTGATGTCGCTGATTTGGATTGTGTTTGTTCTCATGTTTCAATCCGCGCCCCGCGATTGCTCGCGGGGCGACACCTATGAAACTCATCACCGCCGCCCGCCATATCGGTTTCAATCCGCGCCCCGCGATTGCTCGCGGGGCGACTTCGAATTTTTTCGCCGCTCGGAATCTCGATTGTAGTTTCAATCCGCGCCCCGCGATTGCTCGCGGGGCGACAAAACTTCGGCAGCATGTTCGTGTAGGAGGATTCGTTTCAATCCGCGCCCCGCGATTGCTCGCGGGGCGACAGCGGCATCCGCAACCAACTGGCACTGAGGATCATCAGCGTCAGAAATCGCGAACGTCGCAAAAGCAAAATCATCTTATAGGAATGTCAAAGAGCGAGGCAGCACCAAATGCTTTGTATGGGCCAGTTTCTGAAGATCGCGAAGCGCTTGAGGTAAGCTTGAATGCGGTGGTTCGCGGAGAGCGGTCACAAAACGAGCGGTTCCTCCAAGTCGAGAGGTTTTCCGACGCCATGGTGTTCGGTGCGCTGAATGGCTTCGGCATCGAGGAAATAGAAGCGCACGGAGTCCTTTTCGAGTTTGGCTTCGTCCAAGAGCCGGGCGCGCAGGGCGACCCATTCCTTTTGTCCGACCTGGCATTCAAAAACGGATTTTTGGACGCGGAGCCCGTAGTCGGAGCACGCGCGGGCGACACGGCGGAGGCGGCGGGTTCCGCCGTCATCCGAAGTGGCGACATCGTAGGTGACCAGGACAAGCATCTCATTTCGGAATCAGAGGGGTGTATTCTGCCACATCTTCGCGCAGGACGCGAGCCAGAAGGCGGGCCTGGACAAAGAAACTCCGGGCAATCACAACCTGCTGGTCGAGCATGGGGTGCGTGAGGGATTCGCGCTTGCGTTCCTGATACGCCTTGATGAGGACCTTGCGTCCGTCGGCGGTGAGTTCGACGGACCCGCCTTCGCGGATCGCAAAATGCTGCGGCTGGATCTGCTGGCGGTTGATGAGGGTGACGGCGAGTCGGTCGGTGAGCCACGGGCGGAATTCTTCCATGAGGTCGAGGGCCAGCGAGGGCCGGTTGGCGCGTTCGGCGTGGAGGAATCCCACGAACGGGTCGAGGCCGGCGACAGTGAGGGCGGAGATGCAGTCGTGGCGGACGAGGGCGTAGAGAAAAGACAGGAGGCAATTGACGCGGTCGAGCGGCGGCTGGCGGGTCCGCGTGCGAAAAGCAAACTCCTCCTGTTGCTGCTTGAGGAGGAGTCCGAAGACCGAGAAGTAGGCTTGGGCTCCAGCGCCTTCGAGCCCGCGCACGGCATCCGGGTTTGCGGCACGGGGGAGCAGCGGGATGAGACGGGCGATGGCATCGCACGCTGCGGAGATCGAATCTACTGCGGCGGGGTCGGGCGACTCGCGACCGCCGCGAAGGAGCGAGTTGCGGGCGTTTTGAAGCTTTCCGGCCACGATGCAGCGGCAGATGCGCGTTTGCAGATCAGGGTTTTCGCTCGCCCGGAACTGAGCGCGGCGAAGGGTGACGCTGGTATCCGGCACGCCCGTAACGCGGGCGCGAAGGCGTCCGTTTTCGTCGAGGTAATTGATCGGAACGGCATGTTCGAGCGAGAGCTGCATGGCCCCGTGGCTGAGGAGGATTTCATCCCCCATCACGCAGACGCTTTCGACATGGTGGATCGGCAGGGAGAGGACCAGCGAGCGGTCGCGCTCGATGCGCAGGGTGAGGTGGTCGCGCTGGATGTAGAGCCCCGGCGATGTCAGGTAGAGGACGTTTTGGATGATTTCCGGCATCAGAGATTATGAGGCCTCAAACAAATGAAATCGCCGCGAGCGCGCGGACTCGGGCAGGCAGACGTCGTGCAGCGAGCAGCCCTCGCATTGGGGCTTTGGTTCTGCGGCGGGAACCGTGCCATCCGCCAGAAGCGCGTGCAGTTGGCGGTTCGCTTCGAGGGTTTCCCCGCGCAGGCCGGCATCGAAATCCACCCGCGTGCGCTGCTGGGATTTGGCGTGAAAGATCATGCCCTCCGGGATCGCGATGCCGAGCATTTCCTCGAGGCAGAGCGCCTGGGCGCAGAGCTGGACCCGGTCGTTGAGCCATTTCGATTTTTTTCCCGACTTGTATTCCACCGGACGCGCCTCGGCGACTCGGCCGCCGGTCTCCCGCACCTCCACGATGTCCGCTTTGCCATTGAGACCGAGGCGATCCGACCACACCGGCAGTGCGCGGAGGAGCTTCCATCCGGCCCGGTGCTCGAACCCCGGCAGGTCCGCATGCTCGTGGTTCAGATCGCCACGGAGCGTATGCTCGTTGGAAATGAATATGCCCTCCGAATGGATCAACGCCGCCCGGCGGGAACAGTAAAGAAACTGGTTGAGCGCGGACAGCGGAACCGCCTCAACCTTGCCGGATAATGGCGCAGACACGGTCCCGGATGTCATTGAGTTTTTCCGGTTTCACCCGGCCTACGGAGCGCCGGATACAAACCTCATTGGCTGTCACCACGCGATGCGGGAGGGCAAAACTCGCGTGATGCAGCCCGCCGGTGTTGAAATCATCCTGAAGAATGGGAGCAGCCTCCGGATGCCCGGAGCCGTTGCTGGTGATTTGGCAGAGGATCACATCGCCCCGGGACAAAGAAGCCAGCACCAATGCCGGGCGGACTTTGGAACTGGAGAGGTCCGTAAAAGGAAACGGCACGACCACCACATCGCCGCTTACAAATCGCGCCATGCCTCGTCCTCCTCCGGGGTGTTCCAGTCAGAAGCCCAGGCAGCCTGCGCCAACGGAAGCAGGCTCTCCGCCCCTTCCCTTTGCGGCCGCTCTTTTAAAAACACGAGAAAGTCAAAGACCTCGCGCTGGACATTTTCCGGCGCGGTCTGAATTTCCTGGATCAGGGCTTCGGTCATCGTGCTCATGGCTATAGAGTATCTGCGCCAGCAAAGTTTCCAACCCGGAAAATCTGCGCGCCAAGATATCGGGGGCACGCCACCTTCTCCCATCCCACGGTGGTGGCGGGAGAAGGCGACCGTTCACGTCAACCTTGTTTGGGGCCGATGGTCTTGCCTTCCTCGTGTCGCAGATGCAGCTTGATTCCCTTCGGGAGATTCGCATCGGTCCATTCGCACTTCACCTCGTAATCCGCAAAGGATTCCGGAAACGTCTTGCCCGCAGCATTCGCCGCCGGAGTGAGATCCACCTTGACCCCCTCAAAAAGCTTGTGGGCATGGTGACACCCAAGCCGAGCCTCGCGCTTGTTCTGGTCCGCATTGTTCGGATGCTGGGTGCCGACATGCTCGAAGTCGAACAGCCCGCGCACGATCATTTCACCGCGCGCCGCCGAGCGGTCGTGCTCGAACATGTTCAGCAAGGCTTGGAAGAGCAGACCCAGGTCGGCGTCTGTGAACCCTGTTTTCTCCGCGAAGGCCGGCGATATGTAGCCTTTGGCCGCGTAAAGGGCGTATGGGACAATGTGCTTGTTTCCCATTGTGCGCTCCTTTTTTGCGTCCTCCTCCTTGGTGACGGCGCAGCGGGTGATGGTGATCTCCATCGGGGTGATAGGATGGATGGACTGTCCGAAAGTAAATTGCGCCGGTCCGCGAACCTGACCGAAGGCAGACCCCTTGAGCACACCGTCACCAGTTGAGACGACCCCTCCGAATGTTCGAAGGTCAAAAAACTCACGGCAGAGCCAGTCCTTTGCAGCTTCAGCCTGCTGATCTGCGCTACCTTTGGGTAGTTTTCCGGCTGCATGGATTTCACCTTTCTTCTGCTCCCTCTCAATAACTGCCCCCTGTTTGATCAGAATACTGAAGCCGTTATCCGAATCGCTGGAGCGTTCCGGAGGAAAGAGTTCCACGAAATTCCTCACCTTCCGCTTGAGGCACACATCCGAGACGATGCCCCGGTTGGTATTGGGATCAATGCGCGGCAGGTTGCCCGCATCCGGGTCGCCGTTGGGGTTGCCGTTGGTGACTTCAAAGAGAAGCAGGAAGTCGTGTCGGTTTGTCAGTATGGAGTTGCTCATGGATTTATTGCTGGTGGTGGTGGTTAGTTGTTTTCAATTTGCGTTGTGGGTTCGGTCGTTTTCCGGTTGGCCTGGCGCGCGGCCGCATCGGCGGCCATCTGCTGGTAGAAACCAAGGGCGAAGCGCCCCTGTGCCTGGAGGTCAAGCGTCCGCGGAAAAGAGGGCGCTGTTTTGGTCTGCCTCATTTCCTCGGTCTGCCCGAGACGGGCCAGAATGCTGAAAATCGCCTCCTCGAGAAAGCGCTCGCCGCCGGCATACTTTGCGGACTTTCCGATTTTCTGGAGATGATGCCTGTTCAGCTTGATCAGATACGGGAAAACGTAAGCGGGCGAGGTGCTGGCTGTGCCGAAGAACTTCTCGGCGATGGTTGCACCCTTGAGCCCATACTCGTGTGCTTTTTTCTGGGTTTCGTTAAGCACGGATAGCAGTCGCCCGCAGTTGTATGCGGCATCGTCGGTGTCAGCGGTGAGTTCGGGTTTGATTTCCATATCAGTTTTTTTTCTGTTGCGGTTGAGTATGAGTTTGAGCAGGGCAAAGCGGCTTTGGTCGTAGAGGACCTGGTAGTTCTCATCCCGGACAAGCCTTGAGTGGAGTTGGTTCAGGATCGGCGTAATCAGGGAGATCGACGGAGCTTTTCCTTCCAGCGCCGCACGGTAAAGCTGGGCCGGAACATCTGGCTGCAAATCTTTTGCTTCGCGGACCGTGGTGCATGCCAGCCAGTAGATTGATAGGGGATGAAATTCGGCGGGCTTTGCCTCCGCTTTTGATTTTCGAGCAGCCTTCGGTTCAGGCCTGGCTGGCACGCTGAGCTGAAGGTCAGCGAACCAAGCGTGGAAATTATCTATAGCAATATCAAGCGGCTCTTGAAGCCAGTGACGAACCACGACACGACCGGAGTTGCCCGCCAGCGTCACGGCAAAAAACTGATCTTTTTGCACCAGTTCGCGGTCGATGCCTGCCCAAGGGGACTTCAGAAATTGGCCAACCGTCTGTGGATCTGGACGGTTCAGCAAACCGGCAAACAACCCGCCCCCGGATTCCGGAGTTCCTGTCCAGAAACAAAGGCTGGTCTGTCCCAGGCGGAGTGAGTGGTCCGCCTTGCCAAGCATCCAGTTCAAAGCGACACAATAGGCTGTCGCAGCTTCATCCGAACTGGGTGCGTTGAGGCTTTGGTCAAACCCATACGAACCGAATGCATCTTTATCGAAGGATACTATTGCCGCGCCAAAGGACTGCGTGTTTGGCACCCCTTGGATTTTCGGGTTATGGGTAGGAGCCAAGGGCTGATCCATCCTGCCGGAAATAAGACACAGCCCCTTGGGATATCCGCTCCTTGCCGCAGAAACCTCTTTGGCATGCTGCTCCCGCCAGAACCGGCGAATCGTTTCATTTTCCACCAGGAGCTCTCCATTAACGCGAAAGGAGAAGTTTTCCGCTCCGAGCCGGACCTCACTTCCGCCCGCACCTCGAAGCCACCATGCCGCCTTTGTCCCTGTTTTGGAATCGGCGGCTTTCCCCCATCGAAGAAATTGCGGAATACCTTCTTGTGTCCCGAAACGGCAACAAGCCTTGATCCCTGCGTGGTCCAGCGCATTGGCGGCGTCCTGCATCTGCCGCCAGAAGTCCTCACGCTTTCGCTGGTTATTGATGTCCCTGTCAGCCCTCTTCTTTTCAGACATCTCCGCATCAGGGTCTGCATCGAGCCCAAACATGGCGGTTATCCCATCCGCAAGAAATTCAGAAACGCCGCCGGCCACCTTCGGTCTTGTGGTCTGGGGACAATCGAATTCCTTGCCGCGCTTGTCATCCCCGGTCGCCTGCGGCCCTTCGCCAACAAGATTGCCATCCATATCGACCTCGATAATCCAGCGGACCGCTTTCGGCGAAAACGCCAAGTCATCAAGCAGATTTCTTGAAACGGCGAAGTCGTAGAGATGCTTGAGCAACATGGTCAGTTTCCTCCGCCGGTTGAGGTGAGGATGCGGATGCGTTCCGGGTGGCAGTCCATTCGGCCATTATCGACCTTGGCATGGAAGAACATCGGCTGGGGCTTGATCGGCTGGCGGCTCGAACGTGTGCGGTTGGCAGAAAACTCCTTGCGGCGTTTTGTCTGCTCGCCCTTTTTGAGATCGGCCAGAGACCGCTCAAATTCCTGTTCCTGTTTCGTCTCCTCGGCGGGATGCAACCAGCGAAACCCCTCCGCACGTTCACTGTGATCGAACACATCGTAGAGCATGAGACCCAGGTCTTCGGTGAATTGTCCGCCAGCCTGCCCGAGTTCGGCGACGCGTCGGCCCAAGGCGGCATCGGGGTCGTCCTCCCATTCAAAATCCGCCGCAAACTCCCGCATCCCGAGTCCGGGCCGGTGGAAGCACTTGCCGGAGCGCGCACGGCGTTTGATTTCGGCGAGGTATTTCTCGATCTTGTCCTCGGGGCGATCGGCCAGCGGAGTCACCCGAACCTCGGCAGTGATAATGTATTCGACGTCCTGAAGCGCGAGCATGTTCCTTTGGGTGCCGTCCTCCGCACCGCCTCCCGCGTGGATGGGGGTCGTTTTCTGCGGATCCTTCATCCATGTCTTGGCGCTGTCGAGACTGATGACTTTGGTCACCTCGTTGCGGCGGAAGGAAACCCACCGCCCACGCTTCACGACGCGAATGGTGTCGATGAGGTAAAACATCTGGGGCTCCCAATAGACGGCTTCAAGAATGCCGCGCGCGGCGGATGGAGTCATGACGGGATAGCTCACGCGCTCGACCTTCATTTCAGGACGGGTAAAGCAGGCGAAGTCGCCCCAGACACGGAGCGTGATGAGGTTGGGGTTCATAAGATAAAGTCGTCAAGTGGGCGGTTGTCGATCACGAGCCCGAGGTCGGGATGATAGAAGCCGTCATCCAAGACATAAAGCTCAAGATTCGGAAGAATCGGCCGGATGTGTTTCATGGCTTCCAGTTGCAGGAACTTCCGGGAGTGGACGTTTACCATGAATCGTTGAAGCCGCCGAAGATCGTCACGGTTGAAACGGTGGCGGCCTGGAGCGGTCTCGCGATTCCGAATTTCCTCGAGCAAGGGGGCCGCAAACTCCCGCCCGATTGTGTCGTGCGCGATGATAACCGGCTGCCCGTCCTCAGAAACCACCTTCGCCTTGCGGGAGACTTCCCGGAAGCGAAGGCGCAGGCGGTCTTCCTGAATGGAGCTCTCTCCGCGCTTGGCGTAGTCTGTGTTGACCACTTGGTAAAGCGATTGAAAGTAATCACAGAACACCTGCGGGTCCGTCGCAAGGCGCTGCGAAGCCGATTCCTCGTCGCCCAAACCTGCAAGTGTGATCGCCGCCCGGTCTGAGGCGGCCCGATAGACGCCCGGGGCAATTTGTGATCCACAGGACGGAACACATGAACCTCGCCGACCGGAAGTCGCCCTTCGCGATTGCAACGACCGGCAACCTGGACAATCGAGTCCAGCGGGCCGAGCGCCCGCCAGACGACGGGAAAGTCAACATCCACCCCGGCTTCGATGAGTTGGGTGGAAACCACGCGGCAGGGCTGACCGGCCTTGAGGCGTTCCCGGATCACCTGAATCAGGGCAAGGCGGTGATGCGGGCACATTGCGGATGACAAATGAATCGGAGGAGCGGCGGGCAGAATCCGCTTCAACTCTTCCCAAAGCTCCTTGGCATGGCGGGTCAGATTGACCACGCACAGGCAGTGCGACTCGGCGGCCATTCGCTGCGCAAGTGTTGGCCAATCGAGGACTTCATCCGCCTTTGGCAGGTGATAGTTTACCCGCCGGACCTTGCGGAACAACTCAGCCGGATCCGGGGTAATTTCGCGCAGTTCGTTCGGGTCAAATCCATCCGGCAGGGCAGCCGATTTTCGAAAGGCCGGCTGCGTGGCGGAACTGAAGACAAAGCTAGTGCCATAATTGGCTGCCAGTTCGCGAAAGACATTAAATGTCGGCTTCAGGAGATGCGCCGGGAGAGTTTGCACCTCATCAAAGATGACAACCGAGCGGGAAATCCTGTGCAACTTCCGGCACTTGCCCGGGCTGCTTGAAAAAAGTGATTCGAGAAATTGAACCGACGTCGTGACGACGACCGGAGCATCCCAGTTTTCCGACACGAGTTCGAGCCGGGATTTTTCCTCCTCGCCAAGATCGGCCCCCGGCAAGACGCCCGAATGGTTTTCCAAGACAATATCGTCTCCGAGAATCCTGCGATATTCAGCAGCATTCTGCTCAATGATTGAGAGATACGGAATGACAACGATAATCCGGCGCAGACCGTAGGCTTTTGCATGCGCCAAGGCGAAGGCCATCGACGCCAGCGTTTTTCCACCGCCTGTGGGCACTGTCAGTGAGAAAAAGCCTGGTGGAAGCTCGGCCGCCTCGATTGAGGCGTCGAAAACGCGATTGCGAAGAATGCCCAAACTACTTTTGGGATTCATCGATGCCTTGCAATCCCGCTCAGCACAAATTCGATGCAGCAAAGGATCTGCTTCCAAGACGCAATCCGATTGTGGGGTAGCCGGCCAACTTGCCGTATCCAAGCGGTCTGCATCAACCAAGCAGGAAAAAAGCATTCGAGTGTAGAACTCAGCAGAAAGCTCTTCCTTCACCCAATCCGGCGAGACCGGCAGTGCTGGCAAATTCCCCATTTCTCTCTCCAGCAGAGCAATCAACTCCGGCAGGATGCTGTCGAGCTTGAGGATGGGTTTCGCCACCATGGCTGGAAGATCACCGCAATCATGCAGGCCAGCGTGGTGCCCTGCGACCGGCAGCGTTGCAGGCAACCCTCGTGACATCGCCCATGCCGCACCAAAAATGGCATGCTGCGTTTCGGAACTGCTCCCACGTTCGTTTCGCAGATATTCTTGGAACTCATTCCGGTATTTCCCCAAATCATGCAGCAGGCCCGCGACGCGCGCATCTTCACTGGCACCGAAGGGATCCGCGAACTTGGCGGCGAGATCGGACACATTCCGCAGATGGTGCTTCAGCAACTGCCATTCGGACTTCGGCAATCGTTTGCCGTTTTCGTCCTCGGCGGTATGGGCGTAAAATTTCATGCGGTCCGCCGCGTCAGGATAGCGGTCCCGGGCGGCGGGGGAAGCCAAACCTGGCGGCGTTTTTGCGGAGATCATGGCGTGGACGATAAAGGGGCTACCCGGTCAACGGCTGTCCTACCCTTTGGAAAAGTTTTGCCGGGATGGTTTGGTCTTCCTTCCGTAGGCAGGAGGCTCCTCGCGCAGGAGCTCACCGGAGGGACGTGGCACCAGCATGCCGGTCCTGCTCCGGGCCGAGGGCAAGGCGGATCGCGTCGCAGCGGTCTTCGCGCGGAAGAAGGCTCCTACTGCTTTTTCAGGCTGTCGATTTGTGCGGCCACATCCCTGGCGGGGATGAGCGCGTAGGCCGCCTGGTATTTTTTCAGCGCCTCCTCGATCTTGTCATTCTCGGCCAGCATCTTCCCCTCGTTGCGGAGGGCCTGGAATTTCTCGATATCCCCCGCGAGTTTTTTCTGAACGGCTGCGAGGATTTTTGAGACCTTTGGCCCGATGATGCCGGCCTGGCTGCTCAGCGGATCGAGGTCGGACTTGGCATCGAGGATTTCGCGGGCTTGGATCTGCTTGGCCAGGGCTGGGATTTTTTCGCCGCAGGAAATCATCGCGTCGGCAAGCTGCAAAGGCACACGGATCGCGGACGGGGGCGAGCCGGCCCGGAAGGCTTTCACCGCATCGCTCAGGCTGTCCAGGTTCGAAGCGAGGTCCGGAGAGATCGCAGGGAGTTTCCCGGAATCATCCGGCGCCGGCATCGAGTCCTCGAATTGCGCTTGGGCGTCGGTGATCAGCTTCGTCAGTTGGCCGGCATTGGCAACGGCGGTATCCCAGCTCTGCACAAAAAGGTTCGAGCGGGCATCCTCGCCTGGCTGGAGGGCCTTGAGTTGTTTGACGAGATCCACGGCCTGATCGTAGCCGAGGGTCGGCGAGTTCAGCTGGTTCAATATGACAGCGCGGTCGGCTTTTCTCACAAGGCTCTGGTGGATGGAACGAACGCTGTCAAGGACAGGGCCGACCGATGGCTCCGCCTTGGCAAGATCCTGAAGCCCGAGATAGTATTGGTTCGTGGTGAGGTCGAGATCCTGGATTTTTGGCGCCGCCTCAAGCTCGGGACGAAGCAGGTTCGCAAGGATCGTCGCCTTCTGCTTGTAGTAGGCGCTGCGGAGCAGCCACTGGCCGCCATCCTTGACGTTTCCGGAATCATACTTTGCCGCGTCGGCCTTCAACGGGGCCGCCGCTTTTTCCAACTGCCTGACCGCTGCGGGAAATTTGGAGGAAAGCCCCGAGAATTCGTCGAGGGTTTTTTGCAAGGCCGCCCTTTGCTCTGCGGTGGCGAGGAACTGCACCGGCTCGGGATAGACCACCAGCTTCACAAGCTTTGCGGTGGCGACCTGGTAGTTCGGGATTTTTGTGGTGCGAAATTCGTAGTAGCCCGAGTGGTCGGTGTATCCCAGGAACTCAAGGACTGTCGCCTGGTCCTCATTCGACCATGGCTGCGGCTTGACGAGTGCCAAACCGGGCTTGTCCTTTACGCGTTGTCCGTCCGCAGTCTGCGCCGGGGCACACAGGGGAAGGAGGGCGAGACAACACAGGAGGGCGGACGGAAGGATTTTCCGGAGGGAGGGGCAGTGACGTCTCATCAGTGCAACAATCTAAACAGCGCAACGCAACAGATGCAATTGAAGAATCCACCTCTTGCGTATCTGCGAAAAGTGCAAAAGCGGAAACGAAGTGGCGGCAGAGCCGCAGAGATACACCCATCGCGCCCGGAGGTCGCGATCCACCGGCTTCACCAAACCGGCCGCGTCAGGCGGCCCGGGGCGTGTCCGCGGCGGCGGAGCGGCTGCGGGCGGTCTTCTTCGCCGCGGGTTTCCGCTCCTCAAATTCAAATCCCACCTTGCCGTTATCGAGCTTGAGATAAGCGGAGAAGGGGCGGCCTTTTTTCGAGATGAACCTCGAGATCAGATCGGTCTTTCCGGCCTCGAGGAGCTTGAGCACCTGCTCCTGCGGGATTTCGCGCTGGCAGAGCGATTTTCCCATGCGGAATTTGCACCCGCCCGTGTTGCTGCACTGCCAGGCGGTGCCGGTGTCGTGGATCGTTCCAGATTTGCAGACCGGGCAGGTTCCGATGGACGGGAGAACGGAAAAATCGATCTGGCGGGCGGAATCCTGGGAGTCTCCGAAATCGAAGCTTTGTTTGCATTCCGCATCGAGCTTGACCACGGCCGCGAACGGGCGGCCCATCTTGCTGCGGAACCCCTCGAGCGGACCGACGACCCCGTCCTGGAGGAGCTTGCGCACCTCGTCGCGCTCAAACTGGCGCCCGGCCATGTTCTTCCAGATGATCGCCCCGCATTTTGCGCCGCACTCGAAGGCCTTGAAGGATTCGACAAATCCCGCGTGCCCGCACTTCGGACATTTGTCATCGAGGGGTTCGAAGTTGCCGTCCACGGTGTCGCCCTGAAAGTTTTTTGCCTTTTCGACGATGTCGTTGGTGAATGTGCGGATTTCTTCCATAAATTGCGGGCGCGGCATTTCGCCGCGTTCCATGCGTTTGAGTTTGTGCTCCCACTCGCCGGTCATTTCCGGGGAGGTGAGCGCCTGCACGCCGAGCCCTCGAAGCAGGGTGATGAGCGAGAGGCCTTTTGAAGTGACGATGAGGTCGCGGGCCTGGCGGATGAGGTAGCCGTCGAGGATGAGCCCCTCGATGATCTGCGCTCTGGTGGCCGGAGTTCCGAGCCCGCGCTGGCTCATGGCCTCGCGGAGTTCCTCGTCATCCACCAGCTTGCCGGCACCCTCCATGGCGGAGAGCAGCGTGGCCTCGGTGAATCGCGGCGGCGGCTTCGTCTCGTTCTCCTTGATCTCGAGCGCCTCGGTGAGCACTGTCTCCCCGCTGGTGATCGCACAGACGTTTTGTTCGTCGCCCGATGCGGCCTGCTTGCCGTAGACTGCCATCCAGCCGGGATCGGTGATGATCTTTCCGTCGGTCTTGAACGCCTCGCCCTCGACGCGCGTGATGCGCGTGGTGACCTCGAATTGCGCGGCGGGATAAAATGCCGCCACGAACCTCCGGGCCACCATGTCGTAAACCTTCAGCTCAAAATCATCGAGGGACTTTGTGGAGACCCCCGTGGGGATGATCGCGTGGTGGTCGGTGACTTTCGTGTTGTTGAAGATCCGCTTGTTCTGACGAACCCAGCCTTCCGAGAGGGCCTTGCGGGCGTGCCCGGCAAGATCCGGGGCTTCGAGCTTGGTGAATGCGGCTTTGACATTGCCGATGTTGTCCTCGGGGAGATAGCGCGAGTCGGTCCTGGGATAGGTGAGAACCTTGTGCCGCTCGTAGAGCGCCTGCGCGATCTGCAGGGTCCGCTTGGCGCTGAGTCCGAACCGCGAGTTCGCCTCGCGCTGCAGGGTCGTCAGGTCGTAGAGCTGCGGGGCAATCTGTGACGTGGGCTTCTTTTCCTCGACCACGATCCCGGGCTTCGAGTCGCATTTCGCAACGATCGCCTCAGCGGCCGCCCGATCCCAGATCCGCTCCGCACGGGCGTCCTCATCGCCGTTCTTTTTGAACCCCTCGCTGAACCAGCGGCCGCGGTAGGAGCCGGCAGCGACACCAAAATCTCCGTAAACCTCGAAAAACGGGCGCGGCTTGAACGCGCGGACCTTCTCCTCGCGCTCGGCGAGGATCGCGAGCGTCGGCGTCTGGACGCGGCCGACCGGCGTGAGCTGGAATCCCCCGCCCTTCGAGTTGAACGCGGTCATCGCGCGGGTTCCGTTGATCCCGACCAGCCAGTCGCTTTCGCTGCGGCAGACGGCCGCCTCCGCGAGCGGGATCATTTCCTGCCCGTTGCGAAGCCCGGCAAACCCCTCCTTGATCGCCTCGGGCGTCATGCTCTGGAGCCAGAGCCGGCGGGTCGGCTTCTTCGTGCCCGCCAATTGGATCAGATAGTGAAAAATCAGCTCTCCCTCACGGCCGGCGTCGCAGGCATTGATGACATCCGTGATGTCCGCGCGCTTGAGAAGCCGCTTGAGAAGGTTGAACCGGGTCTGGGTTTTTTCGATTGGCTTGAGCTCGAAATGGTCGGGGATGATCGGGAGATTCGCAAAGCTCCACTTGCCGCGCTTTTTGTCCATCTCGCCCGGCAGGCAGAGCTCGACCAGGTGCCCAACGGCGGATGTCACGATATACTCGTCGTTCTCGAAGTAGTCGTCTTTCTTCGGGATTTTGCCCAGGACTCTCGCCAGATCGGCGGCGACGCTCGGCTTTTCTGCGATTACGAGGGATTTGGACATGATTTCAACGAAGTTTGACGAACCGGCTGCCGGGGCGCTGCCGCACCAGCTTTTTCATTTCAAGGGCGAGCAACGTAGAAGACGCCACGTGCGTTGGCAACCCGCATCTCGTAATAATCTCATCCACATGCGCCTCCTCATCCCCGAGCGCCGCGTAAACAAGCGCCTCGTTCCCACCAAGTTGGGGAGCCGGAGATGGCGACAAAGCAGGCGTCTCCGCGAACAGCATCCCCATGTCGTCAAGAATGTCGGACGCCGATGTAATCAGCTTTGCCCCCTGCTGGATGAGCCGGTTGGAGCCGATCGCGTTCGGCTGGTCGATCCGCCCCGGCACCGCATAGATCGACCTCCCCTGCTCACCAGCCTGGTTCGCGCTGATGAGCGAACCGCTCCGCCCGCCGGCCTCCACAACGAGCAGCCCGAAGGAACAGCCGCTGATGATCCGGTTCCTCATCGGAAATGTCTGCCTGTCGGCCTGGACCTGCATGGAAAATTCGCTCACCACCGCTCCGGATCCCGCAATTTTTTCCGCGAGCGCCAGGTTCTCCGGAGGATAGAGCGAAAGAAACCCGCTCCCGATCACAGCGATCGTCCGGCCCTTCGCGGCGAGCGCCCCTTGGTGCGCGGCCGTATCGATGCCCCGCGCAAGCCCGCTGACCACGGTGACGCCGGCGGAGGCGAGTTGATACGAAAGTTTTTTCGCGCACTCGCTCCCATAGTGGCTGGGCTTCCTCGTCCCAACGACTCCGATGGCGTGCCGGTCCCGGTCCTGCAACTCTCCCCAGACATACAACACGATCGGGGGATCATGGATCTCTCGCAACAAGGCCGGATAATCCGGACAGCCCATCGTCACCACCGTGGCTCCAAAGTCCTTCACCAGAGCGAGCTCCGCGACCAGATCGAACTGGCTCTCCCAGCCCCGGATGGATTCCGCCACGTCCGCCCCGATGCCGTCGACCGAGCGCAGTTCCCGCTCCGCTGCGTGCAGGACTTTCACCGGGGAGCCGAACACATCCAGCAGGCGCCGCACCCGGACAGGCCCGACCTGGCGGATCATGTTCAGCGCAATGTAAGCCTCAGGCTCGGTCATGGGCGGGGGATTAAAAACCGGTTCCGTGAAAAACAAAAGGGGATTGTTTTTCTGCCAGTTATTCGATTATTGGCGTGATTAATGCTTGCAGCAGCAGTTGCCATGCCTGATTTTCGAGGCGATGGCAGGAATGGAACAGATCGCGGGGATGGCATTGCAGCAGACGATGTCGCCCCAGATGCAGCAGAGCCTGAATATCCTTCAGGCCCCGCTGACCGAGCTGCGTCAGCTTGTGGACATCGAGCTCCGCGAAAATCCCGCCCTGGAGGAGGTCCTGCCCGAGAATCCCGCCGAGGAGCGGGCCCAGAAAAGCGATCTGGAGGACCAGTGGAGCGACTACTATGCCCAGCGCGCGACCGCCGAGCCGTGGACGAAGGAGGCGCTCGAAAAGCGCCAGCACTTTTTCGATTCCCAGACCCGGCCGCAGACGCTTCAGGAACACCTGCTGGAGCAGTTACTGACAGCCTCATGGACAAAGCCCGAGGCCCGGATCGCGGTGGAGATCATCGGCAATCTGGACGAGCAGGGGTATTTCCGCACTGATCTGGAGGATGTCGCCTACGCCGCCGGATCGGATGCCCTTGAAGTGGAGAGAGTGCTGGAAAAGGTTCAGGAGTTCGACCCGCCCGGCATCGCGGCGCGCAACCTCGGGGAATGCCTCTTTCTGCAGCTCAAGCGCCAGGGACGCCAGTATTCCAACGAGGCCCGGATCGTCCGCCACCACCTTGAGGAACTCGGGCGCAAGAAGCTCACAGAGATTGCCAACGCCCTCGATATCCCGGTTCAGGAGGTCCAGCACGCCGCCGCAGCGATCACGAAGCTCGACCCCAGGCCCGGGCGCGCCTTCTTGTCCGAGCCGGAGCAGATCGTCATCCCGGAGATCATCGTGGAGCGTGACGGCGACGACTACCTCGTCCGCCTGAGCAACGAGGAGATCCCGGTGCTCCGGATCTCGGATTCGTATAAAGACATGCTCCCGGATTCCTCGCGCGAGGTGAGGGATTACCTCCGCGAAAAGATCAAGGGGGGGAAATTTTTCATCCGCAGCATCCAGCAGCGGCAGCAGACGCTGATGAATATCGGCCGCGAAATCGTGACCCGCCAGCGGGAGTTTCTCGATCACGGACCGTCGCACCTCCGCCCGATGACGATGAGCCAGGTTGCCGATGCGGTCGGCGTCCACGAGACGACGGTCAGCCGCGCGGCCTCGGGAAAATACATTGCGACCCCGCAGGGGATTTTTGAGATCAAATACTTCTTCACCCACGGCTACACCAACAGCGACGGCGAGGCGGTCAGCAACGAAAGCGTCCGCCAGGCGATCCTGGCGCTCGTCCGCGAGGAATCGCCCCGGCATCCCCACAGCGACCAGGACATGGTCCAGCTCCTGAACGAGCAGGGGCTGGCCGTCGCGCGCCGCACAGTTGCAAAATACCGCGAGCAGCTCGGCATCCTCCCGAGCCATCTCCGCAAATCGTTCTGACCGGGGAGCGCACGTCGTTTCACTTGCGGGAGCCGGCCGTTGCCATTATGGAGAGGCATGTTGAATGAAGAACTGGTGCGCGAGTCGCTTCGCGCCGTGAAGTATCCGGGGTTTTCCCGTGACATCGTGTCGTTCGGGCTTGTTCGCGAAATCCGGATCGGTGGAGGAGACGTGCAGATTCAAATTGCGGTCTCCACAAATGAGCCGAAAGTGGCGGTCCAAATACGGGATGAGGCGCTCAAGGCCGTTCAGGCGGTCAAAGGCGTCGCCACCGTGAACGTCAAAGTCGACGTCCAGGCCCCGGCCTCCGCTCCCGCCGGCGATGCTGTCGGCCCGTCGAGGATCGAGGGCGTCCGCCATGTGGTGGCGGTCGCCAGCGGCAAGGGGGGCGTCGGGAAATCCACCGTCGCCGCCAATCTGGCCCTCGCGCTGGCGCAGACCGGACTTCGCACCGGGCTCTGCGACTGCGATATTTACGGACCCAGCGTCGCAATGATGTTCGGCGGCAGCGAGCGCCCCATGGCCGACGACGAGAACCGGATCATTCCGATCGAGCGCTACGGCGTCTCGCTCATGTCGATGGGATTTCTCTTGGACGACGGCTCGCCGGCCGTGCTGCGCGGGCCGATGGTCACCCGCTACACCCAGCAATTCCTCCGCCAGGTCGCGTGGGGGGAACTCGACTTTCTCATCCTGGACCTGCCGCCCGGGACCGGCGACATCCAGCTCACGATCGTCCAGACGGTCGCCCTCAGCGGCGCGATCATCGTCACCACGCCGCAGGAGGTCGCCCTGATCGATGCGCGCAAGGCAATCAGCATGTTCGAAAAGACGAATGTCCCGGTGCTCGGGATCGTCGAAAACATGAGCTACTTCCTCTGCCCGGGGGACGGAAAGCGATACGACATTTTCGGGACCGGCGGCGGCCGCCGGGAAGCCGGCCGGCTCCGGGTTCCGCTGCTGGGCGAAATTCCGATCGAGCCGCTCGTGCGCGAATCCGGCGACACCGGCCGCCCGGCCGTTGCGGCCCATCCGAAGAGCGCGGCGGCGGAGGTTTTCCGGAATATCGCCGTCAGCATCGCCGCCATCGCGACATAGCAGCCGTCGCAGGACAATGTCCCTGGAGGGACGGCCGCCGTGCCGTCCCATAAATACAAACATCCTGACCTCATCCAGAAAAAATGGTGGGGTGAGGAAAACAAGTGCCCCCATTCGAGACGGAAATCAGCGCCAACACGGGCGGGACGCCCATGCTCCATTGGCTTTCGCATCTCACACGCTTTCCTTGCACGTCAGGATGTCTGAAATTGGATTGGGAAAAACAAATGGGCGCTGACGGAGCATCCATGTTTGTCAGGAAACCAAAAGCCGCCGGCCGGTGAGCTTCTCGAACGCCTCGATGTATTTCTCCGATGTCTTCCGGATCACCTCCGGCGGAAGTTCGGGTGCCGGGTCGGATTTGTTCCAGTCGAGGGTTTCCAGGTAATCGCGGACAAACTGCTTGTCGTAGCTGGGCGGGTTGCCGCCGGGCTTGCAGGATTCCTCCGGCCAGAACCGGGAGGAATCCGGAGTCAGGCATTCGTCGATGAGCAGGAGTTCGTCGTCCGCCATGCCGAATTCCCATTTGGTGTCCGCAACGATGATCCCCGCCGCAGCGGCTTTTGCGCGTCCGTATTCGTAGAGTTCGATCGAGCGGGCGCGGACCTCGTGGGCGAGTTCATCCCCGATGAGCGCCCGGAATTTCCGCCAAGTGATATTTTCATAGTGCCCGGTCTCCGCCGAGGCCGCCGGGGTGAAGAGCGTCGCGGGAAGGCGCGAGGCGAGCTGCAATCCGGGGGGAAGTTCCTGCCCGCACACGCTGCCGCTCTCCTCGTATTCCGTCCAGCCCGAGCCGGCAAGGAATCCCCTCACGACACACTCGACTGGCAGCGGGCGCGCCTTCCGCACCAGCATCGATCGCCCCCAAAGCTGCTCCTTGAACGGCTGGAGCACATCGGGAAATGATGCGAAGTTCGCAGTGAGAAAATGGTTCGGAACAAAATCCAGCGCCTCGAACCAATACGCCGACATCTGCGTCACGACCTCGCCCTTGCGCGGGATCGCGCTTGGCAGCACGCAGTCGAAGGCCGAAATCCGGTCCGTGGCGACCACGAGCAGGTTCTCGCCAAGATCAAAAACCTCGCGCACTTTTCCGCTCGTCAGCTTTTTGATTCCGGGCAGATCGCATTGCAGAAGGTCCATGCCCCGTCGTTACCACCACTCCGCGCACAGCGCGAGGGGGATTTCGCAGAACTTTTCGCCATCCCGGAAAAGTGCGGCTGGATAATTTCCCGAAGACCCCGCATGATGCCGGAATGATTGAGGCCATTGAAAAACTTCTCGCCATCCAGGACAAGGACCAGCGGCTCCGCACCTACCGCTTGGAACTGGCCGCCATCCCCACCGAGAAAACCACCAAGGAACGCCTGATCGCCGAGGCCGCCTCCCGGCTCGAGAACGCCCGCACCCGGGCGAAGGAAATCGAGGTTCAGAAAAAATCCCTTGAGGTCGAGGCCGCGTCGAAGCGCGACCAGATCGCGCGCTACAAGACCCAGCAGATGCAGACGCGCAAGAACGAGGAATTCTCCGCGCTCTCCCACGAAATCGACACGGTGGAAAAATCCATCACCCAGATCGAGGACCGCGAGATCGAGCTGATGGAGGAGGCCGAGTCGCTCAAGCCGCAGATCGCTTCGGCGGAGCAAACCTATGCCGCCGACAAGGCCAAGTATGAGGCCCAGATCTCGACGCTCGGAGAAAAAGAAACGAACCTGAAGGCCCGCATCAGCGAGATGGAGGAAGCCAGGCTGAAGGCCGCGTCCGAAGTGGATGAGGATCTGCTCGACCGCTACGACCGCCTGTTCCAGACAAAGAATGCCGCCGCCGTCGTCGCGCTCGAACACGAGGTCTGCACCGGCTGCCACATGAAGGTCACCACCCAGACCAGCGTCGAGCTCCGCGCTGAGAAATCGATCATCTCCTGCCCGCAGTGCGGCCGGATTCTTTTCACTCCGGCCTGAAAATAAAATGGCCGGGCAGGGATTGCTCCCCGCCCGGCGCAAATTGTTGAGTCCTTATTTGGACATTCCCACGCTGCTCGGAGCCGGTGCCGGTTTTGGCTTGCTGGCGCAAGCGCCGAGGCTGAGAGCTGCTGTGGCGACGGCCACGACTGCTACGATTTTAACAAAGTTCACGATGATTTTCCCCCTCCTTTCCTGGCATGTTGCCGATGGGGACTGTGGCATATCCGCCCCGTGCGACAACAAGAAAATTTGTTCTTTTTGGGGCTTCCCCCTTCACCGGTGCCGTTTCCACCATTCCGCCCAGCCTCCCTCGAAGACCAGGACGCTCTTGTAGCCCGCCTGATCGAGCCTTGTTGCCACGAGGCTGCTGTCTTCGCATTGCCGGCTCGTGCAATAGACGACGAGCGTGTCCGCCGCTTTGAGCCGGGCTTCCAAGGCCGGGTAATCCGCCTCGAAACTGGCACGGCCGAGATGGATCGCGCCGGGAATGTGCCCCGCCTCGAACACGTCTTTCTTCCTCGCGTCGAGGAAGAGGACGCCCGCTTTCTCGTGAAGTCGCTCGGTCTCATCGGTGCCGATGTATCGCACCCCGGATGTCTTTTCCAATGCAGCCGGTCCCTGCTCGATCCATTCCTTTTCCACGCTCCCTTGGGCGTCATACGTCAGGAGCCTTGAGGAAACAAGCGCCTGATCTTTCGAGAGCGTATCCATTCGGAAGCACTTCATGTATCTGGGACCATTCTCCACATGATACCAGCTTTGGACCCGGCTCCCGTCCTGCCGTTTGTAGGTGGCCAGTCCTCTCACTGTATCGAAGGTATACCACTCGGTCCTCCCCTTCTTGTCCACCCGGTGAAGGATGTCTTCCCCTGTGTCCGTGTGGCGACTTTCATAAGTGAAGTCGTCGTCGGACAGCAGCGTCCCGGTGGATGTTTTCCATCGGAATACTTGTGGCGCAGGCGTCCCGCCTGCGAGCGAAAGAACCGTCATTTTCGAAACATCCTCGCCATCCGGCGTGACTTCGATCTCCTCCTCCCGCCCATCCGGAAATTTCAAACGCCACTTTCCGGATTCTTCACGGAACACAAATTCCCCGAACTCCCCATGAACTTTCACGCTCCCGACCGTTCGATCCACCGTCAACACATCGGATCCATCGCTCGCGCGCCTGATCGCTTGAAGATCCCCGTCCTGATACAGCCAATTCAAGCGCGTCCCATCCGGAGCGATGGCTTCTTGGATTTTGCCGTCTTTGTATCGGTAGCGCCATTGCTCGGACTTGATCTCGACCAGCCCATCCTCCTCGCGGCCGGTCGCTTTCTCATCCTTCGACCGCCAGCCATCCGATTTGAGAAGAAACTGCCGCTCGCCCCCGAAGGTAGAAAATTCCAAATATTCCGGCGTTCCTTTTCCCTCTCCCTCCAGAAGCGGACACCACCAGTTTTTGCCAAACAGAGGAACCTCCCGCATCACGTCGCTGGCAAACCTCAAACGCATCGGCAGAGTTATTCCATTTCGAACCGGAACATCCGCGATTTCGATCCACAGCTCCAAGCCTCCTGACCATCCGGCATTTCCGATAAAGGAATTCGGGTGCTCGAAATTGGCTCTCGCTTCGAGGGTTGCAAGAGTGGAGGAAACTAGCAAGCAGACTACAAGCCCTAGCAGGTATCTCTCGCTGGGTCGCTTGGGGATTCTGAATTCCAGAAGGCGAGCTCGAAACCTAACAAACATTGCAAGAAATATTCCGGATGTCCCTCGAGAGTATCTACTATAAACAGCTGTCCTATTTTACCTTTCGCTCACTGCAATTTACCTCCCCATTTTACTGCATAAAGCAGGACAACTTCCTGCTTATTATAGGATACGCGTCCAACTCGATAATCACTCACTTCCTCCCCATCATTGAATTGAAGAGGCTGCCCGGATCTAGCATGCAGACGATAACACTTGTCAGTAGTGTAGAACATTGTGACTACGCCTCTTGCATTCACATCATGAAAAACTAGATTGGGAATCTGCGGATATGCTTTTGTATACCTAGAATAGCGGAGTGGCGCGTATTTTGTCCCATTTGAGGCACAGCCGCCTAAAAGCAGCATTACAAGCATAATTGAATACGCGGTTTTAATAATATTAATCATTGTCCTAAACTATGCATTGCATTAGCCCACCCAATATCTATTCTGCCTCCATTATCAGTCGTCCAGTACATTATGTCCTTTTTATTTGCGTCATGATGAGTGTCATCCTTGTTTTTTCCCCCAGGGTTTTGTGTATTCCTATAGTTGCCCTGATGGCCTAACTCATGAGATAATGTGTTAGCACTTCCCTTAGGATTAACATTTGAGTATTTATCTTTAGCGTCGGTATCTCCATCCGCACATGGATCTTTAGGATGTTTAAATGCGACTTTATTTGGGGCATCGCTGTCCGCAACAATTTTATCACCTAGTCCGGCTTTATCGAGGTTTTTTTGCAGTTGTCCTATTTGACGCTTAGAGGGTGTCATGAACTTTTTTGCAAATAAAACTGTACAATGTATTTACATCCAGGCATCAAGCTTGGGATGGCACATAAAACACGAGGAACAAAAACGAGCTATCCAACTGATGTCACCGATGAAGAATGGGCGTT
>JAPLTF010000076.1 GCA_026398275.1 Verrucomicrobiota bacterium | reverse complement strand
CCGCTCGCCGCGGCAGGCGTTCGGGGGGAACTCAAGAAATGGCGCTTCGCGCCTGAAACCGCAACGACTCGTTACCTCAACGCGTCGCAGGCCCTCTTTTTTTTGTTGACCGATTCGGCTTCATAGCAGGGAGGGACGTCCTCGGCCCGCCGCAGCTCTTTCCGCGGTCGGTCCGGAGGCCCGCCCCTACCTCGCATCGCTCCATGGCCCCTGCCCGGTTTTTGATTGCGCTGAATCAGCGCGCTGCCGGTGAATAGGCTTTGACTGCCGGGCATTTTTGAGAAGCTGGATTTATAACGCGCCGGAAACCGAAAATCACCAAAACATGGCACTCTTGGGAAAACGCAATCTGCTCACCATCGTCCGCGAAGGACCGCCGGGGTATTTCCTGGATGACGGCGAGGGCGGCGAAATCCTCCTGCCGGGAAAATACATCCCCGCAGGCTCCCAGCCCGGGGAGGTGATCGAGGTCTTCGTGTATCGCGACTCCGAGGACCGGCTGGTTGCGACCACACAGACCCCGCTTGCCGCAGTGGGGGATTTTGCCGCGCTGAAGGTCGTGGATGTCTCTCCCAGCATCGGCGCATTTCTGGAGTGGGGCCTCGACAAGGATCTCCTCCTGCCGAGACGCGAGCAGGGCGGATTCCGGAAGGTGGGAGAAAAGGTTGTCGTCTATGTTTTTCTCGATGAGAAATCGAACCGGATCGTCGCCAGCACCCGCCTGCAGCGCTGGTTCAGCAAAACTCCTCCCGCCTATGCCAGGGATCAGCCGGTGAAGCTCCTCATCGCGGGCCGGACACCGCTCGGCTACAAGGCCGTTGTCGACAACCTTTACCAGGGGCTCCTCTACGGATCCGAACTTTCGGGTCCGCTTGACATCGGCTCCTCGATGGATGGCTTTGTCAAAGAAGTCCGCCCGGATGGCAAACTCGACCTTTCGCTCGACCGCAGCGGGTTCGCCCGCGTCGGACCGATCACAGATCAGATCCTCGAAGCCCTCAAAGCCGCCGGCGGAAGCCTCCCCTACAACGATGCGAGCCCTCCGGATGCCATCCGCACCGCCTTCGGAGTCAGCAAAAAAGCCTTCAAACAGGCGATCGGAGCCCTTTACCGCAAACGCCTGATCGCAATTATTGGCGGGGGAATTGAACTCACGCAAAAATGAACGTATCGCCCGTCACCACCAGCGATATCCTGAAGTATTTTCGTGCAACTCCTGTGGCATGGGCATCCCGCCCATGCGTCACAATCCATCAAGACATGGGCAGAAAACCAGCGCGCCAGCGCATCGTAAAAAGGGAAAGACGAATGTTTGGTGCAGGAGCACAACCGAAACAAAGTGAAGCGATGCCCATGCCACGGTGTCTTTTCTACACATCATTTCTTCTTCTCTGCCTGCTGCTCCCCGCAGCTGCACAGTCCGCAACGCCGATTGAGGCACAGCGGGCCCGCATGCAAAAGGAATCCCCCGACTCTCCCCTGCGCATGGATCTCACGCGGGTGCAGATCCTGCTCGATCAGGCGGGATTCCGACCTGGGAAAATTGACGGGCTCGTCGGAGAATTCACACAGAAGGTAGCCGACCGGTATTGTGTGGCCAAGGGCCTGCCGCAGGGGACGCTGCTCGATGTCTCAGGCATCCTCAACCCCTACCGCGAATACACGATCGTCGAGGAGGATAAGCAGTGGGTCGGCCCGCAGGCCTCCGGACCTGCGGCCCAGGAAAAACTCAAGGCCATGCTCTACGGCGACCTCTGGGAACTCGTCGCCGAGCGGTTTCACTGCGATCTCGAATTTCTGCACGAGCTGAACAAAGAAATCCCCGAGGAGAAAATTGCCGTGGGTTCGGTCCTGCGGGTTCCGGATGTCCGGGAGTTCCAGCTGACCGAGGTCGTCGCCCTGGAGAAGAAGCGCCGCGAGGATGAAGCCGCGAAGAAGGCTGCCGCTGCGGCCCCGCCCGATCCACTTGCCACTCCCACCCCGGCACAGGTGACCCCGCCCGCTCCGGTCAACCATCTTGTCCTTCTCCGCAAAGAACGCCTGATCGAAGTCTGGGAAGCCGACCGCATCGTGGCCTGCTTCCCCTGCACGCCCGGATCCTCCAAGACGCCCGTGCCACTCGGCAAATGGCACATCATCGGCAACATCCTCCTGCCGACTTTCCGCTGGGACAAATCGGTCCTGGAGAGCGGCGTCCGCAGCAGCAATGCCTTCATGCTCCCGCCCGGGCCCAACAACCCGGTCGGCATCGTCTGGATGGGCCTCAACCGCCCGAGCGTCGGCATGCACGGAACCCCGACTCCCGACCAGATCGGACGCAACGAAAGCCACGGCTGCATCCGCCTCGCCAACTGGGACGCATTCCTTCTCACCCAGCTCGTCACCAAAGGCACCGAGGTCGAGGTCAGGGATTAAGCTTGTCGTATGAAACTCACAACACCAGCAGCCATCCTCGCGGCGGCGATCCTAATCGCCCTCGCCATCTACCTGAAACCCGCCCAACAGTTCCAGGCCCTCTACGGCGATGGTTACATCTACGTCGTCGACCTTCAGAAAAAGAACATCGCCAACATCATCCCGGGAAAAACCGTCAGCCCGTAGGGCCTCGACCGCGCGCATTCGCGATGCAGAAAGGCTTCGTCGAAACTTCTGCGCCAAAATCGGGGCTGTCCTTCGCATGGATCGGTTGGTAAAAGCACTTTCTCTCAACAGCGGGGCGGGCCGAGTGCAGCTTATCGAGAAGGCAAGAACGACAACGGGCCTTTACACCTTGAGTGCCGGAAAAATCGCTGCGTTGAATATCCCCACGCCCCCGCTTGCCGAGCAACGCGCCATCGCCGCGCGGTTCGACGCGGAATTGTCCGCAAGCGCCGAGTTGCTGCGGTCGCTGCGGGCGAAGCTCGCCGAGGTCGAAAAACTCCCCGCCGCCCTGCTGCGCGCAGCGTTTCAACCGAACGGCTAGCCCTCACACTTTCGGTGAGGCTGCACGTATTTTCCGGGGAGCGCACGCGCCCTCGCGTGCTGGTTTCGGCGCCCCCGCCGAAACATTCTTTTCCCCACAACTGAGAGAAGTTCGCGGCAGCGAGGCGCTGCCGCCCGCACGCGAGGGCGCGTGCGCTCCCCGGAGCGTTCCGCGCCACGTTTCCCCTGAGATCTAAGATTTCCGCTTTACGGCTGCGCGACAAGCGCCTTCAACTCGCCCGGCACGAGCGCGCTGGCGTGAATCGCCGCGCGCAAAGCCTTGCGCAGCGCAGGCGGCAGGTCCTTGTCGAAGCCCCGGATTTCCCTGCCTGCAAAGCGCGCGTTAAACTCGGAAAGCGGAATCGTTTTCAGCCGGTTGCAATCCACGACGGACGGCTTTTTCAGCACGTCGAAAACCTCCGGTGAAAGCTCCACGAGGGTCTGCGGGCATCCGGCCCGGCGGCGTTTTACCTCTTCAACTTTGGATGTGACGACCGACAGCAGCAGGACCTGCTGCGTGAGAGGGTCGTGGTTGACGACGATGAAATAATGGGGCTCCGGGGATGTGAGGCTTCTCTCCGTGAAGTAATAGGCGCTTCCCTCGCGCAGAGTGAGCCGCAGCTTCAGGTCGATGCCGGGGGTCGCCAAGCCTCAACTCCACCGTTGCTCGAACGCCTGTTGGTCGAGGAAAAGTTCGAGCGCATTCTTGCGATCGGGAGCAGACAGCGGGTGGCACGGGTTGTAACCCTGATCGGCTTCCGCGAAGAAATCGGTGTAGTCCATCCCGACGCGCTTGTGGCCGTCGCGACGAAGTTTTGCCGCGTGCCGCTTCCACTCGGGATAGTGGTGGGTGATGTCAACGAGCTGAAACTGGGTGTAGGAGCCAAAGGTCTGCCACGCGAAATTCAGGGCTTCAATGTCCGATTTCGAAAGCACGGCGCTGTCCACATCCGAGATCGAGGCATAATCCAAATGGCTCTTTTTGCGCACGAATCGGCGCGAATACGCGCGGTGGCTTGCGGGAAGGAATTTGCTTTCCTCCGCGACGCTTTTTGCCTCGGATGCGACCGGGCCGCTTTTCATCGCGAAATACGCGCAGTCGCTCACCGGGCGGCCGTATTTTCGCAGGTGGTAGCGATCCGCGAAAAACAGCAGCTTGAGCGCCTTCATCTTGTTCAACTCGCGAAGCGGGGCGCCGCTGGCGGCGAGGTGGGCAAAGTAGTTGAGCGCCTGCGTGGCCTTCCTGATGGCTGCGGGGATTTTCAAATCGGATGGCATGTCTTCGACAGAAATATAGCAGGGTTCGTGCTGGATTTCGAGCCTCCATAGTTCCCGCAGCTATCCTGGTGGTCAAGTTCAAAGCGCGGCAGTTCAAAAGCGCTGGCTATTTTGTGCCTGCTTTCATAAGGGATGCACACAATGGCCCGTCAAAAAAAGCACGCATCGCAACAATCGGTCAACGGAGCGGTGAAATCCATCTGCGACATCATGCGGCGCTCGAATTGCGCGGGCGCGCTGCAATACGTGCCGGAGCTGACGTGGATCCTTTTTCTCCGCATCCTCGACGAGCGCGAGGCGCGTGAGGCGGAGGAGGCCGAGGCGCTCGGCGTGCCGTTCACGCCGTCCATCGCCGCGCCGTATCGCTGGTGCGACTGGGCCGCGCCGGAGTCGGCGATGCGGCAGGACAAGAACGCGAGCGTGTGGAAATTCGTTCATGAAGATTTGCTGCCTGCGTTGAAGGCGCTGGAGAAACAGCCGGGCGCGACGCCCCGCCAGAAGGTCGTGAGTGAGATCATGTCCAGCGTGGACCGGAGCCGGGTCGATTCGGAAAAGAACTTCCTCGACGTGCTCGACAAGGTGCATGAGATCAGCCGCGACAACGTGGATGACACGCACGTTTTACGGGCGCGAAAAGGACAACGCGGTGTATCCCATTGCGCTCGCGAACCTCGTGCTCCACGGCATCGACGAGCCACACATCTGGCACGGCAACTCACTCTCGCAGCAGGCGACCTACGCCGGGCTGTTCGCGGGCGCGCCGCAATTCTTCGATTTCGTGCTGATGAATCCGCCCTTCGGCGGCAAGGAGGGCAAGGAGGCGCAGACGGCCTACGAATACAAGACCAACGCGACCCAGGTGCTTTTCATCCAAAACGTGCTGCACAGCATGAGGAACGGGAGCCGCTGCGGAATCGTGCTTGATGAGGGCGTGTTGTTCCGCGTGGACGCCGAGGCGTTCGTGCAGACGAAACGGAAGCTGCTCGAAGAATGCGACGTGTATTGCATCGTCAGCCTTCCGGGCGGCGTGTTCTCGAGCGCTGGCGCGGGCGTGAAAACCAACCTCGTCTTTTTCGACAAAGGCAGACAGACGGAACGCATCTGGTATTATGATTTGTCCGACGTGAAGATGGGAAAAAAATCCCCGATGACGCTCGCGCACTTCGAGGAGTTCTTCCGGTTGCTGCCGGAGCGCGCGGACAGCGGGCAAAGCTGGACGGTGGACTTTGCCGGCAAGTTGCAGGCGGCGCTCGACGAGGCGCGCCCGCACCACGAAAAAGCCGCCGCGTTTTCCGCTCAGGCGAAGGAACTCGAGGACGAGTTCGTCACATTGAAAAGGACGAAAACCGCGAAACCGGAAAAACTCCAACTGCATGAGGAGCGATGGAAAGCCGCTTTGCGCGAGGCCCGCGACGCCAAGGCGAAAGCCGTGACGATTGAAAACGCGGTCTATGATTTGAAAGCGGTCAACCCGAACCGCAAATCTGTCGAAGACACGCGCACGCCGGCGGAAATCGTGGCCGTGATCGACGAGAAAGGCCGCGAAGTCGATACCGCGCTCGCGAGACTCAAGGAGTTGATTCCATGCGGTTTCCAGAGTATTTTGGAGAGCGCACCCGGCTGGGATCGAACCAGCGACCATCGGATTAGAAGTCCGGTGCTCTATCCACTGAGCTACGGGTGCAAAGTGCTATCTGTAAACGGTTTGAAGATATTCCGAAAAATAGCAAAACTTTTCTGTTGCCAGTTTGTGCCATTTAAGGAATGTTCCACGCATACAAACGCATGAAAACACCATCACCCCGCACACGCAAGAATGAACCAAGTGTCCGCCTTAACGCATCCCGACCGGACCGTCCATGGATGCTCAATTACTACGACGGCGGGAAGCGACTCCGTATCTCCTATATCACGAAAGCCGACGCCGATCTGGAACTGGACCGCATCAAGGCCAAGCAGGCGAGGGAAGGCCACGAATCAGCCCGCCTGCCCGATGTCGTGCGTCTGGAGGCACTAAAGGCCATCGAGCTACTGGCACCCTACAGCGCTGGCATACTGGATGCCGCCAAGTTTTACGCCGCACACCGGGAACGTCTGAGCCGTAGCCGCACAGTGGCCGACGCTCTGCCGGACTTTTTCGCCGCCAAGGAACGCCGGAAACTTTCGTCGGTCCACCTGCGGGATCTGGAGGTCCGCATGGCACGGTTCGCCGTGACGTTCGGAGCCCGACAAATCGCCGAGATCACCGCACAGGAGATCGAGGACTGGCTTCACAGCCTCACCAAGACCGTCACGTCGGAAAAGGGCAAGCTCGCACAGGTGCCCCTCGCCGTGGCCAGCATGAACAATTTTCACGGTCGCATCCGATCATTTTTTGAACACTGCGTCCGTCGTGGGTTCTGCGACAAAAACCCTTTCGAGAGGTTGGAGAAAATGCCGCAGGCCGACGAGCCGCCCGAGATCTTCACGCCGCAGGAACTGGCCGACCTCCTGACCGCACTGCATGCAGGCCATCCCGACATGCTGCCGGTCGTGGCGATTGGCGCTTTCGCTGGACTCCGCACCGCAGAGATCGAGCGCCTGACATGGGAGGAGATCAACTTTCAACGTGGGCTGATTAACGTGTCTGCCGCGAAGGCCAAGTCTGCCAAGCGCCGGGTGGTCACGATGTCCGACAACCTCAAGCTCTGGCTGGCACTCTACGCTGGCCGGACCGGGCGTGTCTGGCCGACCAAGCAGATTTCTGGCTGGCATCAGATGTTCCGCAAAGTCTGGCGGGATGAGCTAGGCTGGATACGCTGGAAGCCGAATGCCTGCCGTCACAGCTTCGCGAGCTACCACCTTGCACTGCATGAGAACGCCGCCAAGACCGCGCTGGACATGGGACACACAGGCACCGCTCTGATCTTCGCGGCCTATCGGGAGATCATCCAAGACCACGCCGACGTTGCTAAGTATTGGAACATCAAGCCGCCCGTCGTGGCCGACAACGTGCTGCCCATGCCTGCCGTCGCAGCCTAGCCGCTGCCGCCCGAGGATGCAGGCCAGTTGCATGCCGACCCCCACCCACCCCGAGGTTCTACCACGACACCTACCGGGGGGTTCGCGGGAGGAAATGATATTCTTTCCTGTTGTCTCCAACTGATACCAGTTTTTCAGACCACCCCCCCCCTATGGGGAAATAGCCTATTAGGAAAGGCTACCTCCCGCCGTGAAAAAAAACTGAAAACAGATTTTCGTAGCGCGTGCTACAATATCCGCCGCTGTGTTGGTATTGCTTTGGAATAAAAACCCCGCAGCGGGCATCCTAGCGCAAAGCGTCCGCGAATGCTGATAAACGCTAGGTCTGCGGGCGCTTAGTCTTTCGAGATACTTTCTTTTCTGCGGGAGGCATGCCACTGGCCGACGATTCCCGAGGCGGAATGAAGTTCTTATCGGCGACAATATCAGCCTCCGCATTTTTCCAAGGCGCGGGAAGCGACTCGACCCACCGCTGGCCGACTTTCTTCACATCAGGATTGCCGCCAAAATCATCTTCCAGCCCGGCGAGGAACTGTTGCCAGCGATAAACGAAAAGCCGCCCCTGCCCGTCGCGATACTGAGCCGTATTGAATAGCGCCCATAGCCGGGGAACATCCCGCAGGACCGGGCACAGGAACTCCGCGCCGGGGATCTTGTCGGCCAGTAGGTCCGCCTGCCGTCGCTCGAAATGTTTGATGGTATAGGGCTCCTCGACGCCGAGGATGGACCGCTCTGTCACTGGCCGACTGTCCGTGCCCTTGCCGAGAAGCCACGCACACGACACGCCGGTCGTGTGGCTGATCTGCAAGGCGAGCTGTTCGGACAACGCCATCCGGTCACACATCAGGGAGCGGACCGCATCAAGACTGCGGTCGTTCATAGAGGCGAACGCTTTGGGCGTTTGTTTTGTGATTGAGATGAGCTTTTTAATGCGCGTGGATGCCCTCATGCCCGCATGCTAGTAACTACATTCCCGCATACAAGGAATATCGTTGACCATGTATGAGAAAATGTAGTATCTTTTTCCCCTCATGAACATTCCCGTTCTCATTACCAAAAAGGATGCGTCACAGCGGCTTGGCCTTTGTGTTCGCATGATTGAAAAACTCGTCTCAACTGGCCGTCTTCGGTGCGTGAAAATATCGCGCCGCGCAGTCCGCTTTCGCCCGTGCGATCTGGATGCGTTCGCCGAGGACAACCTCATGGGAGGGCGATAATATGCCTGCCCCCATCTTTTCGCCCGACGCCCGGCTGGCGCTTCGGGGACAAATCGCGCGGGAGATCCTACGCGGGATGCCCGGCGACGCGCTGGAGACGGTGCGTCGCGGAAATGAGATGGTCATCTGCGGATATTCCGAGGACCGCGACGATTCGTTCACCTACCCGCTGCCCAAGTTCGCCAATGCGGTCAACGTGATAGCCGAGGCCATCGAGGGGGATCTGGAGACGCTCCTCAATTTCGAGAGCTAGTCCGCCTATCGAAAATGGAGATCCTTATCGCAGTCAAAATCCTGACCGACTGCATCAGCCTAGCCGCTCTGGCTGGTGCCATCCTCACCTACACATTCCGCAGATAGCCCATATATGAACATCGCAGAGATCCCGCTTGAATGCCGCCGCAAGGCCGCAGAATCCATTGCACAGGGCACCAGCTACGTCTGGAGCCCCCGCCCCAATCAGCCCGAGCCCGTAGAGGCGACCCCGCAGGAGGTGGAGACGTGGCGGTCGTGGGCTGGCCAGTGTGTTGTCTCTCACGTTGACGCTGTGCGGTCCACGAATCCGACGATTGCCGACATGGCGCTGCCGGATCTGATCGAGGTTGTGCGGGGATCTGGAGACGCTGGCCAGCGGGTGCGGGATGCCGTCCATCGGGTGCGGACTGCGATTGCCGACGGCGATCAAGAACGTGCTGACCGGGAAAAGCGCAGCCTGCCAGCCGTGGCGCTGTCGTGCATTCTGAGAGATCGCAAGACACCGACCGCACACACTGGCTTGCTACAGGTGGACCTCGACAAGCTACCGACCGATAAGCTGTCCGCCATCTGGACACAGGCGCAGGCTGACCCGGTTGTCGTGTGCGGGTTCCTGTCGCCATCAGGATCTGGCATAAAGCTGGCGGTCCGCATTCCTGCCGACCTCACCCGGCATCAGGAATCCTTCGTCGCCGCGGCCAGGTATTTTCGCGAAAAATACGGATGCGACCTCGACCAGAAAACCAAGGATGTCAACCGCCTCTGTTTCCTGAGCCACGACGCCGAGGCATTCCTTCGCACCGACCCCGAGGAACTGGCCATCGAGGACTGGCAGGCGCTACCCGATCCGCAGGAGATCGCTATCGCCGAGGATTTCAGCCATACAGCGAACGATGCAGGCCGCGCCGGGCGCTTTGTCGCCCGGTTCGGCGAGGACATACGCTTCGTGCCTGAGCGTGGCCAGTGGCTGACATGGGCCAGCGACCGGTGGACCCCTGACACCGACGGCGCGATGGTCCGGCTTGCCATGCAGCTATCCCGCGAAATGCTGGCCGACTCTGCCGCCATCGGCGGGACCGACGACACAAGCGCCAAGGCGCGATCTGTCGCCGCGAAGGAGGCCATTGCTATCGGCGACCGCAGAAACATCGAGAACATGCTAAAGCTGGCACAGGTTGACCGAAAAATCCTTCTGCCGGTGGCCAGCCTCGACGGCGACCCGTGGCTGGTAGGCGCACAGAATGCGGTCGTGGATCTTCGCACAGGGACTGTGCGCGAGTATGGCCGGACCGACTACATCACCCGCCGTTTGGGTTGCAACTTGGACCCGCAGGCCAAGTGCCCGCGATGGGATCTGTTCATGCAGGAGGTTCTGCCGGACGCAGATGTCCGGCGCTTCGTCTGGAAAGCTGCCGGATATTCGATTTCTGGCAGCATGCAGGAACAAGTCTTTTTTTTCCTGTTCGGGTGCGGTCGTAACGGAAAGTCCATCTTCACTCAAACCATCGAGCACGTCTTGGGGGATCTGGCTGGGACTGCCGGAAAAGCTCTACTCGCCGTGGACCCACATAAGGCCCACCCCAAGCGGGAACTGGCCGCAATCGCTGGCTTGCGTCTGCTGCTGGGAACAGAGGTTGGAGATTCCGAAAAGCTGAACGAGGAAATCATCAAGACCATCACAGGTGGGGATTCCGTAGAAGGCGCTCACCTATATCAGAATAGCTTCAAATTCCGTCCGCTCTGCAAAATCTGGATTTCTGGAAACCACAGGCCAGACATTACCGGGACCGATGACGGGATCTGGCGACGGGTGCGCCCGGTTCCGTTCCTCGAAAAGTTTGACGGTGACAAAGCCGACCGAGGACTGGCCGACAAGTTGCGCTCTGAGGCATCCGGCATTCTGAACTGGCTGGTTCAAGGGTGCCTGCTTTGGCGCAAGGAAGGGTTGGCCATGCCCCCGGCTATCGCTGGCACGCTGGCTGAGTATCGGTCCGACCAAGATGTCTTGGGGGGATTCATTGATTCCGCCGTGATCGAGGACCAGCAGGCCAGACTCAAGCATGCCGATCTTTTCGAGAAGTATCTGGAATGGTCGCGAGCGGAAAACATCCGCTTCACGGTCACATCCAAAAAGCTCGCCAAGCGTCTCCGCGAACGTGGCTGGCTGTCCGACCGCGCTACCGGGCAGACGCTCTGGACTGGATATCGTCTGACCTGAGAAAACCTGATGAACCTGATGAAATACCTCTTTTTCCCTAAAAGTCCCTCATGGAAAAAATATATGGAGAGTTTAAGGGAAATATGCCCATTTCATCAGGTTCATCAGAAACCGCCCGCAGGCCGACAATAGACCGATGGACGCACAGGCACCCCTCCCGCTGGCCCACCGTGGCCGTCTCTACCTCGACAAGATGCCGTCCGCCGTGGCTGGATCTGGAGGTCATAGCCAAACATTCGCCGCCGCCGTTGCGCTGGTTCATGGGTTCGGACTGCCCGAGGCTGAGGCGTGGCCCATCCTCTGCGACTACAGCGCCCGGTGCCTGCCGCCGTGGTCTGAGGCCGATCTACGTCACAAGCTCCGCACCGCTGGCCGACTGACCCGGCACCCCAAGCCGCGAGGCTATCTGGCCGGGACCACAGCGCCGTGCTCGACTGCATCCCGCCCGACTTCCATTCCTCGACCTTGCCCGGCTGCCCCCGAGATCATGGGCTTCATAACCCTGCCGCCCGAGATCCTCGCCACAGGCCCGACACAATCGAGAGATGCCGACATACCTCTGGCCGACATCGCGCCCGTAGTGGTCAAATCTGAGCGAACAGCGCCCGCTCTAGAGATCCACCCCGAGGCTGGCCGGATAGCCGGGGAACTGGTGAAGATGGTCAAGGCTGGTGCTCTGACCGGGCCGGAGGATGCCGACGCTCCATTCTTCGCGGGAGTTATCAGAATGTTCGGCGCGACCTTTGGCGGACTGAAAGCCGTCTGAGTAGTTACGGAAACATAGTAAAAACACCTGGCTCGCTCGACGGCCCGACCGCCTGCATGGTCCGCCATATACGTTCCTCGACCGTCAAGAAGTCGCCGTCCTCTGGCACAGGTGGCCGGTCTGGTAGCGGCTTTTCCAGCCCGAGGCTTTCGATGAAGGCTTCCTGCTTCGCCTCTGCCCGCATTCTGGCCAGCACAGCCCGACCCTTTATTCCCATCCGCCTGCAATGCTCTGTCCTTTTCGCTGACTTCGTAGCTGGCCCGAGGTGGCTGATCTTTCTGAAATGCTCCAGCGCCTCCTGCCGGGTTGACCAGTAGCCGATGGCCCCGGCGACCGGCATCCTGCCGCCTTTGTTTTTCGGGCTGAGATCTGGCACTGGCTCATCCATGCGACCAGTTTGTCACAAATAATAATGCACTATCAAGAAGCAAGGTCATCCTGTCTGAGAAGCTTATCGCAAGATATGCGAAGTCCGTGATTTCCTGTTGCCAGTTTGTGCCAGTTGTGAATCCCTTAAGTCCGCTTTTGTGCGCTCTAGTGCTTTTCAGTGCTATCGTAAGATGTTGATCTCTAGGGACTTTTGTGGCTTAGAAGTCCGGTGCTCTATCCACTGAGCTACGGGTGCAAAAACTTTGCGTTCAGAAGGCCGGGAGGCACTGTCCCAAAAGCGTGCGGGCAGGTCAAACTTATGCGGAGCGGGTGGTTTTGCGCTGCGGTTTTTTTCGCCGCAGTTCGAGGAAGCATTCTCCGTCGAGGACCGATTGGGTGACGATCTCGAATTCGCGCGGGGGATCGAGAAATGCTCCCGGCAGGCCGGTCAGGGTGGGGGCCGTGCGGCCGCCGAAGATCACGGGGGCGATGGTGAGGCAGATGCCGTCAACGAGGTCGAGCGCGGCGAGCGCTCTGAGCAATGTTCCGCCGCCCTCGCAGACCAGGCGCTTCACGCCGAACTCGGACCTGAGGATTTCGAGGGATTTTTGCAGATCCACAGCCCGCCCCTGAAAAAGAAACAGCTCGGCCTTTCGCGCGATCGCCGGGCGGAGCCGGGCCGGCATCCGGCGGGTGGAAAAGATCACGAGCGGGGAGGCGGTGTATTTGAAGGCTTTCCAGGCGGGGTCGAGATCGCCGGCATTCGAGACGATCACGCGCAGCGGCACGGGCGGCAGTCCGCGCGACATCCGCTCCGCGCGCAGATCCTGGCGGGAAAGCCCCATGCTCATGGAATCCTTGGCGACGGTGCCCCGGCCTGCCAGCACGGCGTCGGCTCCGGCCCGGACCTCCTGCAGGCGGCGCTTGTCGGCGGGGGACGTGAAGAGTGCGGGCGTGAAGGCGCGGGTGCTCGTCTTGCCGTCCGCAGTCATGGCGAAGTGCGCGATGACGAGCGGTCGCCTTGATGCGGCGGGCATTTTTTTTGTGGCACCCGCAGTGGATTTTTTCACAGGCTAAGCCTCCGATTGTTCCGATGCGGGGTCCTCCTCGGCGATCGCCTCGGCGACTTCCGGCGCATAGCTGCGCAGTGCGTTGTGGGCGATGCGGGTGATCCAGATGGTGACGAGAACCGTGATCGCGAGCTCGACGGTGTAGGCGATCCAAGCCCATGGCCCGTGGTGAAGTCCGCCCTTCGCCGCGCGGTCGACCGCACGCCCGATCACCGCTCCACCGTAGGCATAGGCGGCGCTGATGGGCAGGAACCCGATCCAGGAGGCGAGCATGTATCGCATGAAGGAAATCCGCGAAAGCCCGAACGCGCAGCTCACGAGGCTGTGCGGAAGGATCGGTGAAATCCGAGTGAGCATGACGAGCTTCCAGCCGTCCATCGCAGCGGCATGGTCGAGCGCCTGGAACTTCCTGCTGTTCGCAAATTTCCGGGCCATCCACCCGCGGAGCAGGTAGCGCGTGGTGACAAAATTTGCCAGCGCGCCGCCCACGGATCCGAGGGAGACGAGCAGGGTGCCCGCCCAGAAGCCATAGACGGCGCCGGCTCCGAAGCTCAGCACGGAGCCCGGCAGAAACAGCACGCAGGAAAGCGTGTAGAGGACGATGAACCAGATCCAACCGACCCAGCCGCTGCTCTCGATCCAGAGCATCCCCTGATCCATCCAGGCTGTCCAGATGTCAAGCATCGGGCGTGACCAAATGTGGGTGAGGTTGGACGCAAGGCCTGGTAGGGCGGGACGTCCCCGGCCCGCCGCGTGGAGAATGGTCGGCCCGGAGGTCTGCCCCTACCTTTCGCGAACCAAGGAAACCGCACCCACATTTGATCGCAACCTCAAGCATCGGCGATCAGAGCACGCGGAGATGGAAGCCTCCGTCCACGTTGATGGCTTCGCCGGTGCTGTAGGGGAACGCCCCGGACGCCACGGCGGTCACAGCCCGGCCGATGTCCTCCGGCCTGCCCCAGCGGTTGATCGGGGTGAGGCCTCCGGCAAAGAGCGCGGCATTCGTTGGCGGCGGCCTCGTTGCCGGCGAAATTGATGACGATGTCGTGGGTTCCGGCATTTGCGAGCGCGAGGGCGATCCCGCGGCCGATGCCGCGCGAGGAGCCGGTGGTGAGGGCCACGGGGTTCATTGCAATTTTTTCTCCAGGATTTCTCCGGCCATGGCGGGGTTGGCTTTGCCTTTCGACAGTTTCATAAGCTGTCCCTTGAGGAAGTTCACCGCGCTGGTCTTTCCGGATTTGTAATCGGCGACCGGGCCGGGGTTGGCGGCGATGACCTCGTCCGCGAGCGCCTCGATCGCTCCGCTGTCGCTCTCCTGCTTGAGACCTTTTTCCTCGACGATCACCGCCGCATTTTTTCCGGTGGCGAACATCTCTACGAATACCTCTTTTCCCTGGCGCGAGTTGATCGTCCCCGAGTCGATGAGGTTGACGAGCTCATCCAGTCCTTCCGGCCGGACCGGGCAGTCGCGGATGCTGACAGAGGCCGAGGCAATCGCGCTCTGGAGGTCGTTGAGAATCCAATTCGCCACGTTCTTGGGCTTTTTCGCCCCCTTTGCGGCGGTTTCAAAATAGGATGCGAGATCGAGGTCGCTCGCCAGCACTGAGGCGTCGTATTCGCTGACTCCGAAGTCTGAGACAAAGCGCGCTCGCTTGTCCCACGGGAGTTCCGGCTGCCGAGCCTTTGCGGCGGCGACAAGCGCCTCCGTGCGGACCGGAAGAAGGTCCGGATCGGGGAAATACCGGTAGTCGTGCGCGCTTTCCTTGATGCGCATAAGCGTGGTCTCGCCGCGCGCGTCGTCCCAGCGGCGGGTCTCCTGGTCGAGGATACCGCCCCCGCGGAGCACCTCGATCTGGCGCGGGATATCGTAGGCCAGCGCGCGGCGCACGCCCGAGATCGAATTCAGGTTTTTCAGCTCGATCTTCGTGCCGAATTTTTCGGTTCCGACCGGTCGCACCGAGACGTTCACGTCGCACCGGAGCTGGCCCTTCTCCATGTCGGCATCGCTGATCCCGCCGTAGATCATGAGCTGCTGGAGGACGGTCAGGTAAGCAAATGCCTCCTCCGGCGATGCGATGTCCGGCTCGCCAACAATCTCGAGGAGCGGCGTGCCCGCCCGGTTGAAATCAATCCCCGTCGCGGTCTCCATGTGGAAGCTTTTGGCCACGTCCTCCTCCAAGTGGATGCGGACGAGGCGGACCTTCTTGTCCTTGGTCGCGATCGTCTTCTGGGCATCCTTCGGATACGCCAGATCGTGGAGCGGAACGGCCCCGCCGAGGCAGAACGGCACGTCATACTGGCTGATCTGGTAGTTCTTCGGCATGTCCGGATAGAAATAGTTTTTCCGGTCGAACTTGCAGACCGGCCCGATCTCGCACCCGAGCATGAGGCCCGCGAGGGCGGTGAGCCGGAGCGCCTCCTCGTTCATCACCGGCAGGGCGCCGGGAAGCCCGAGGCAGACCGGGCAGACGTTGGTGTTCGGCCCGGCTCCAAATTCCACGGCGCACGAGCAGAACATTTTGCTGCGCGTCTTGAGCTGGACGTGGACTTCGAGGCCGATGGTGGCGATGTATTCGGTCATGGTTTTTTAGCTGGAGATGGTGAGGCCTTGGGGACCGGAAAGGCGTAATCGAGAGCTTTCTGCAGGTCCAGGCTGCTGAGTTTTTTCTGCAGGGACGGGTCGTTGACAGCATCCAGCAATTCTTTGCTCTGCATCAATCCCAAAATGTTTTTGTCCTGCGCATCGCGGACGACCGACGGATCCTGAAGCAACGCGGCCACGCGCGGGTGCTGCATGATTTCCTGAACGCCCGGGTAATCGAGGAACCTGGCCATGGCGTCGGGATCGGAGGTCAGCTTTCCGATGCGCTCGATGATCTGGTAAATCCCCGGCGGGATGACATCGACCGCCTCGGCTATTTTTCCGGCCGGGCCGAGCTCGAGGGAATCCTTCAGCGTGACAAGCGCCTTCGCCGCCAGCGGAGCCTCGGTCGGCGACCGTCCGCCGATTGCCGTCTGGGCGACGACGCCGAATGCGCGGACGATCGTGATTCCGCCCCAAATGATCAACAGCCCGGTCAAGAATCCGAAAAATGCCCCGCCGGTCCCGTAAAGCAGACGCAGCATGCCGGAGGGTTGCTGGCCGGTCCGCTTAAAAAGGATCGCGCCAAGAAACAAGGCCAGGCAGAGAACCAGAAGCGTCACGACCGAACCGACGAGCGCCCCGGCAAGAAAACCGTATCCCGGGAGCACCTTCTCCACCACGAACCCGGTCGCCTGCCCGGCGAGAATTCCCAGAAATCCCGAAAAGACAAACGCGCAGAAATTCACGCCGCTGCGGATCACCCCGCGCCGCCATCCGCCCCACAGCTCCCAGAGGAGAAAGAGGAATGCTGCAAGGAGCAGCGCGCCCTGCCAGAGCGGTGATCCGTGGGACACGCTCATCGCGGAAGGATATCCAGCCCGCGCTGGCGGAGCACATGGTCGCACAGGACCAGCGCCGCCATGGCCTCGACCATGGGGACAGCCCGCGGAAGAACGCAGGGGTCGTGACGGCCGCGCGCTGCCAGGGTCGAATCCTCACCGGAAACGGTCACGGTCGCCTGCTCGCGGGAGATTGTGGCGGTCGGCTTGAAGGCCACCCGAAAGACAATCGGCTCCCCGTTGCTGATCCCGCCCTGGACTCCGCCGGAAAGATTCGAGGTCGTGCGGACGCGTCCGCCCTCCATCTTGTAAGCATCGTTGTGCTCCGACCCGCGCAGCACTGTCCCGGAAAATCCGGAGCCGATCTCGAATCCCTTCGTCGCTGGAAGGCTCAGCATTCCCTTGGCCAGGTCGGCCTCCAGCCTGTCAAAGACCGGCTCGCCGAGCCCGACCGGGCATCCGCGCACGACCGCCTCGATGATCCCGCCCACGCTGTCGCCCTCGCCCCGCACCTGCCTGATCCGCTCGGCCATGCGGTCCGCGGCCGCGGCATCCGGGCAGCGGACGGGGTTCGACTCGATGTCTGCAGCCAGAACAAGATCCGGATCGACCTCCGCCTCGATGTCGTGAACCACGGCAACCCACGCCAGGATTTCGAGGTCCGGATACAATGTCCTGAGAAGCTTTTTCGCCACGGCAGCGGCGGCGACCCGGCCGATCGTCTCGCGAGCCGAGGAACGCCCTCCGCCCTCCCAGTTGCGGGTGCCGTATTTCGCCTGGTAAGTGAAATCCGCATGCGAGGGCCGGTAGTGCGTTTCCATCTCGCTGTATGCCTCCGGACGGGCGTCCGTGTTTTTCACCATGATCGAGATCGGGGTCCCGAGCGTGAGCCCGCGAAAGACCCCGGAGAGAATCGCGCAGGTGTCCTCCTCCTTGCGGGGCGTGACGATGTCGCTCTGCCCCGGCCGCCGGCGGTCGAGGTCCGGCTGGATGTCCGCCTCCGAGAGCGGGAGACGCGGCGGACAGCCGTCAATCACCACGCCGACCCCGCCGCCATGGGACTCCCCCCATGTCGATATCCGAAATAATGTTCCAAACGTGCTGGCCATGAACCGCCCATTAGAATCCGAAGTCCGCGCCGGAATCACGCCAATAATGCAGGGGCCTGTCTCCTCGGGTGCAGGACAAAAATCTTCCGTCAGGCAGCAAGGGGTAGCAAGTGGTTCTGCGCGGCCTGAGAGTTGAGGCGGTCTTTCCAGAAGGAATCGAGT
>JAPLTF010000098.1 GCA_026398275.1 Verrucomicrobiota bacterium | reverse complement strand
GCAGGTTTCGGAATTCGGGAGGATTACCTTTCCAGTCCCCGCCAACGTCTTTGTTGGTTTTTCCTCTGAGAGTTTCCTTGGCCCCGAAGCGTAATTCTTTGCTCGTGCTCCAGTCTTTGAGGGGTTCGTTTGCCGCATCGAGGAAATTTGCCGGATCCAGCACCACGGCTTGCCAATCCGAACCGCCCTGAAGAACAACCTCGGTGGCAAAATCGCTCAACCCGACCGCCAGCTTGTTGGGTTGTTCACTACGAACCTCAAAGGCGAGCTGAGAGCCAGCTGGCGCCTTCCATTCGTCGGTGTGGATCTTGTGGGTGGAGAACGCCCATCCCGCCGTCTTGTAGCCGAACCATTGTTTTTCCCATTCGCCTTCAAAGTTCTCAATGAGGAGCGATGGAGGCCGTGTGGCCTGAACTCCCGCAGCCTGGAGTTCCCCGTGAGTCACCATATGTGGAACGGAGGAGATCACAAAACGATCCGATGAGTAGGTGCGGTAGTAATACCCTGCAGCCGTGATGGGCTTCTCCAGGCCGTAAACCACATTGGCATAGACCCACAGCGGTTTGCCCATGCCGCACAACGGGAGCTTTGCGGTCCAGATATCCCCTTCCTTGCGGGCAGGGACATAATACCAGAACCGGCTTTTTGTGTTGTTGCTGTCATCTTTTTTTCCATCCATCTGTCCTTCCCGGGTGTAATAGACCTCCACTCCCAAAATCGGTTTCGAGGCATCCGGTTCGACGGCAAGTGTGGGAACTCCGTCATCCGTCCTGAGCGTGAGCGTTGTCTTGGGAGTTTTGGGAATGATGCCCTCCCCTTTGAGGAAGTGATCCATCCAGACCTGTGTGGCGACCTCGTATTCTGCCGTATCCTGGTGGTTGTGGTGCGGCGAGATGGTGAGCCTCCACTCGGGGGTCTTTATTTCCTTCACAGCGGTGGGCAGGTCGTTCATCAGCCCGTGGAAATCATTGGATGGGCTGAGTAAAATGATCGGGCAGGAAATATTCTCAAGATAGTGGTTATCGGTCAGCGTCGCACAGAAGAGAGGGCTGCTGTTTTGCCTGTCGCTTATGCCCCCGCAAGAGGGGGCGACGGCTTTCACGCGATCATCGGTTCCGGCCGTCAGCACCGCGATTTTTCCACCCATCGAGTGGCCATAAACCCCAAGCCGATTGGCATCCACCTCCGGTTGCTGTTCGAGGAAGGTCAGAGCCCTCCTCGCGGCAAAGGTGCAAAGGAACCACGGACTGTTCCGTGGCGATTCCACCGTATCCAGAGTCCATGCCGCCGGTTTGACGCCCGTGAAGTCAGCGGCGGGATTCCGGCAGGGGGAGTGGTAGGCATCCAGGTAGGCATCCAGCACACCCCAGTCGGTGGTGACTTTGTAGTTCGGGTCATCGACTTTACCATCCCAGAAAAGCTTCACCCGCTCCGGATTGACATGGTAACCGGGCGCGGCGATCCTTCCCGCCCAGGCGATCGAGATCGTAGCGTAGCCACGCTTGGCATTTGTCAGGACGGCTTCGGATTGGGCAAACTGGCCGCCGCCGTGAATCTGCACCAACCCGGGAAGTTTGCTTCCGCCCTTGGGGAATCCATAGACCGCAGCCATCATCACTTTTTGGCCTTTGAAGACTCCCACACGATACCGCAGCACCTTCAGAACCACGCCGTCCTCTTCCCACTCTTTCAGGACTTCAACATCCAGAGGCTCCGCCCGCATATCGATGCCGGCCCAGAGTTCCTCCCGGGTTTGCGGCGGGTTGGCCGAGAGCGCATCACCGTAGGAAGTGGCTGGAATGGGGGGAGTCTGTGCCATGGTGTTCAAAACAGATAGAGCCAGAAAAGACAGAATGAAGATCTGGGAACTGGGAAGGCTTGGTTTCATTTGTGATGTTGAGGATTGCTGACAATTGTGAGTCTGTTTTAATCACTCTCCGGTCATTTTTGACATCGTGATTCTCAGGGAGTGGTGCGGGCGAAGGCGCGAGGGAGTTATTGGATCGGCGGTTTAAGGTGCCAGGACCGCGAGCTCCGCGAGCTGAAAGCTGTGGAGGCCCTTGTCGGAGGGATTCGGCCGGAGGCGGGTGGCCAGCACCCGCACATAGCGGGCTTTCTGCGGCTGCAAGGCGAAGCGCTGAACCCCGTTCGGCAGAGGATAATCTTTCTGCGAGATGAGAGTGGTCCATGCCTCGCCGTCCTGGGAAACCTGAATCTGGAAATCCACGGGAAAGCCCTGACCCGCATTTTTTCCGTCGTCGCGCGGGTAGAGGAGCACCTCGCCGATCGTGAGGGCATCGCCCAGATCAACGCCGACATATTGCTCGGAGCTCTGCTCCGACCTGGCGCTCGACCACCCCAGGTTGCCGGTGGACCAATCGTGCGGATACCCTCGCCCTTCCTTGTCGAGGTTCACCCTCGGGAGAGCACGCGTCTCCCCGTCCACCAAGCGAATCCGTCCGGAATCCGAACGCGGCGGCCAGGCCGGATCGCGCTCGATCGATGTCGACGCAAAGACGGGGCAGTGCAGTGCGAGGTTTCGCGGCGCAATCGTCGCCGGGTCCACCTGGAGCCGGATGACTGTGTTCAAGGGCTGCCAGTTTATCCCCTCGGGCAGGGTCAGTTGCAAGCCGTCCGCATTTTGCTGCAACTTGACGGCGGAACCGTCGGCAAGAAGCGTTGCCGCTGTAAAAAGCTTGCCGTCCGCTGGCGTGGGCAGGGCCAGGGTGCGGCCCTCCGGAGGATTGAGAACATGAAGGTATTCCACCGTGTCGTCGGTCTGACGCGTGGCGACCACGCCATGCGGCAATCCGGCCAGGGTCGATCCCTCGGCTGTCGGATACGAACGGCTCGCATACACATCGCGCAGAGATTCGCGGACCGGGGCCATGTAGGCGGCCAGTTTGGTGAAGGCCTCGCGCACTCCCTTCTCCCAGAGCCCGTCGGTATAGGGACTGGCGGCCCAGCAGGTGCCGGCCCCCTCGGTGGCCGTGCCGGCCTGAAGCACCGTATAGCGATACATCTGCTCCGCGGTCAACCGGGCCTTCCCCCCTTCCGGTGGTATGATTGTCGCCCAGTGGTGACCCTGCACAATACCAATAGATCTCTTATAGGCAGGCCACGTCTCAATATCCCAATCCTCCTCGGAGCGTGTCATCCAGGGATCAAGCCAAGACGGGCGCCAGACCTCCTTCATGGCCAGCTCGCAAGTCTCGTTCGGTCCCGTCAAGGCGATCAGGCTCAGATCCGGCTGCCGCGAAAGAATTGTCTCGCGCAGTCGCTCCCGGTCCAGCTTGCCCTTCCACTCCTCGTTGGTGGAAAGCGAAAACTCGCTGTCAAAACCAATTCCCAAGATGTCTTTCCCATAGCGCTCCGTCAGCTCGGCGTGAATGTCATTCACAAAGTCATTCCACTTCTTGTAACCGCCCTCGGGATCGTTCCAGCCCAGAAGCTTCTTTTGCTCGGCGCCGTAGTCATGCCCGTCAAGCGGATGCGTGAACAGGATCACATCAATGCCCCTGGCTTTCAGTCCTGCGATCATCTCTCCGACGAGATCACGTTTTGCCGTGTATCCGGGTCCGCGCCACTTGTCGCTGGCTGCGCTCGGATGCAGCATCGTGCCGAACCCGTGAAAGTCCGTCAGCACGACGTATTCGAACCCGAGGGCGGCCACCTCGTCGCACACCTTGTTCACGTCGACCGCATCAGCAAACTCGTCGGGGGTTTTTGAAGTCTGGCCGTTTGAGAAAAGAATTCCGCTGCCGTGTTCCGGGGTCGAGCCGACCCAATGGATGAAAAGACCCATGCGCTTCTTGAAAATGTCCTGGGCATGGACCTGCCCCTTTGGCTCCGGTGGAGATAGCGTCTGCTTGGACTGGTCGCATCCGGTTAATAGGGTCAGGGCAGAGGTCAAAATCGCGAAAAGGTGGAATTTCACAGGGCGAATGTTATTATTAACCTAAGCTGATAAAAATGGGAGTCAAGAGGCAATCAACAAAGTCGCGAGGAGCCTCGTCCGCCGGGGATTGCGAGCGGCACCGCGAGTATCCCGGGGCTGTCCATGATCCTCCCTGCCGGTGCTCATGCCTTCGATTCTTTGGTTTGGTGTCTTCTCCGTTTCCGGTTTCATAAAAAGAGGATTATTCCCTCCCGGCTTTGACCCAGAGGTCCAGATGATACGTGTTTGCCGGGGGAAACATGGCGGGCTTGAGTAAATCGGAAAGTTTTCGATACGAACCGCCATCCGGACGTTTGACATAACCGTATCCGAGCAGGCGCTTCCATTTGCTGTTATGTTTTTCCAGCCGATAGGCATAGCCATTATTGTAATAGTCCGCATCCGGATGCTCCGGCGGAATTTCCCAATTCAGCTTCTCCTTGTCGAAGAAGGCATACATATCGGTCGTGATGATCTCCTGGCCGGTGGTGAGGTTTTCGACGAGGAAGACCGGCATGGTGCCTGGCACGGGTCTGGCAAAGAGTTCAAACGCCGGGGAACCGGATCCGCCGTTTTCCGTGACCCGGCCATCACGAATGAAAACCGGAACGAGAGGTGTTGATGCCGGGTCGAATGTGAGCAATCCGTAGTCCACACTGTCAACGAGAGACTTGGCCAGCTCGATGGCCCGGTCCTTGCTGTTGACCACCAGAAAGCTGCGATACCAGATCGTTGTGCCCGGTGCCAACCGGAACTTGGGAATGACGACCGCCACGTCGTAATTTCGCTGGGCATTTTCCGGGCATTCGCGCCAGTCCTGCTCGCGAAACTCCGCCTTGCCCAGCGTGCTGGAGTCGCGGTAAATGGAATTGGCAAACTGACAATGAGGCTGCTTGTTGGCGACCTTTTTCAACTCCTCTTCCAAATGCCGGTCACGTCCGAAGACCAGGGCCAGGCTCGGGCTGTCCGGGTTCTCATTCGCACAACTCAGATTCCATCCTCCAGTTTCCCGCACATTGACGGGTTTATTCCACATATCCTTCGTCTCGTGAACTTCCTTGCGGTCCATGAGCCGGCCCTCCGGCGTGCTGACATAATGATACGGAAGGTTGGTGAGACGGGTGCCGCCCCACGGGGCATTCAGCCAGTCAAACACCATGTCCTCCCTGACGCTGAAATTATGCACCACCCACGTCAGCTCGATGACCCCGTCCCCCACGTCCCGGGTTTGGACGTAATATAGAAGGGGCGAGCGGTGCGGGGTATTCCAGGGCACCAGCCCCCAGTTGACGGTCCGATAGGTGCGTCCGTCAGCAGGAGCGTCGGCCGCGAGCATCGGACAATACAGGTTGTCCATGCCATCGAGATCCCCCTCCATGTAGGCTCCTGAGTTATGAATGAATTGGTGAAGGCGGGGAAACCCGGTTTTTTCAATGCGCTGTTTCACCTCGTCGGAGATTTTGCCGCGCTTAAACAGTGTGTCGTTGTATTTTTCGCAGATCGCAACAAACTGCCACACTTCGTCATTCCACGGAGAGGAAGGACCGTCGGGGCGCCAGGAGGGCGGGAGACTTTCGCCAAACGGACCGCGCAGGGAATAGATCTGTCCGCCTCTCCCAACCCGCAAAGCGAAGGAGTTGTTTTTATCCTGAACGTGCTTGAGTTCGCGGTGAAACACCCACCGTTCATCGAGGTCTTTCTGCCATGTGCTGCCGCTCGGATAGTAGCCGGATGTCCGGACCGTCTTGCCCTCTTTTCCCGGGAGGTGGACAGTGGACGGTGGAAAGACGTCCAGCAACGCGGCCGGAGCGGCCGCCCAATAGGCTGGATCCGGTTCGACCTTCTTCGCGGCCATTTTGGCAAGTGGTTTTTCGTCAGTCACAACGATCTCGATGTTATCAAGAAACAGCTCGGCATCCTTTGATCCCGGCATAAGAATACCGATCCAGTCGATCCCGGGTTCCGTCCCATCCGCAGACGCCTCCAGCACGCGCTCCCCGATCTCGGCATTTTTCACCTTCAGGGAAGCCCGGCCGCTGGCAACCCCGACAGGAATTGACAACTCGATGCGGGTCCAGTTTGCCAAAGAAACCGCCAGCGACTGGTTGAAAAAGGACACCCGGTTTGTGGTCAATTGCAAGGAAATGGCTTCTTTCTTCGTGGTGTGATAGGGCGTCGGACCTTCGAAACGGCGCGCAAGAAGCATTAGGTCATTTCCGTTTGCGGTTGGAATCTTCACATCAAAGCCAATGTTAAGGGTTCCGCTCCGGATAATATCCTCATTGTAGAGCCACCAGGAAAGCGTCGGCAGATGCCCCAAATTCATGCCCGTTGCTTTCTGAAGCCGGATCGAGTTTTCCCCGGACGCGGCGCTCCCGGTTTCGAGAAAGATTCCGGAACGGTTCGCCGGATCGACTCCAGCCACATGCGCCCTCAATCGGGGGGCAGGGCCATTCAGAAAATACCCGGTTTTATCGCCGACTGCGTTGTGCGTTTCCGTCTTAACGATTCCCTGTTCAAAATCATCCCGCACAAGGACCCGCACGGGTCTGGGGGGAGGTGTCGCGCTTTGCCCGTTTTCCGCGGAAGCGGATGAGAGAAACGAAAGGCCAGCGGATGCGACCAGACAACAACAGATAGTGCGGGGAGAATGCTGTTTGCGCATTTTTAAAACCCTGCTTAGTCGCGCGATTGGTCGCCCGGGAGTTCCATGGGGTTCTCCAATGCGGCATACTGCGCACGGCCCAGTTCCTCCGCCAGGCTGCCGTCCACGGCGATGAAGGGAACCGGAGAACCGGGTTCAAGCTGAAGTTTCACGACCGAATGAACGCCGCTCTTCTTTGCGCTGTTGAGGGTCAGAACCAGATCCCTCTGAAGCTGCTCGCATGTCACATTTTCGCCTCCCAGTTCCGTGCAACTCATTACGGTTCGAGGAAGCGGCGGAAGCTTCAAGTGGCCTTCGGTCCATTGAAAAACATGAAGATAGAGATCATCCCCGCACATCGTCGCGCCGCCCCATTCTCCATTGATGTAGGGGCCGCCCTTCGTGTTGTAGAGGCTCTCTCCGTAGGTCTCGATCCATGGCGCAAACAGCTGCAGATTTTCCAGTTCTTCCGGACGAAGCCGGCCGTTTGCCATCGGGCCGATATTCAGCAGAAGATTGCCGCATCCCGTCACGCACGCGGCGAGCATTTTTACGCATTCGGAAAAACTGCTGGTGACAGCGTCGGGACGATACGACCAGCCCCCCGGTTCCGCATGCACGGACATGTGGATGCAGCTTTCCCAGGGATAGTCTGCCTGGAACACCCCGATCCTTCCTTCCGGGGTGTCGAAGTCACCTTTCGTCAGCTCGGCAATTTCCGGGTCGGGCTGTCCTGCTTTGTGCCCGAAAACGAAACGGGCGGCGCGGTTGTTCACAAGAATCCCGGGCTGGAGCTCGTGAATCATTTCAAAGAGCTCGCGAAATCGGTAATCCGCCCATGTGCCGGCCACATGGTCGAACCACAGCAGCGACACTTCGCCATATTGCGTGAGAAGCTCACGAATCTGACCGTGGTAGAAATCGTTGTATTTGCTGTTGTCCCCCACCAGGTAATCCGGGTGAAACCAGTCGCGCGTCGAGTAATACCAGCCCAACTTCAGACCGTGCCGATGCACGGCGTCGGCCAGCTCGCGGCAGATATCCCGCTTGAACGGCGTGTGGGCGATACTGTAATCCGAAAATTGCGTGTGCCAGTTGGAAAAGCCGTCGTGGTGCTTGGTCGTAAAAACAATATACTTCATCCCGGCCTGCTTCGCGGTGCGCACGATAAAGTCGGCGTCAAAATCCACGGGGTCGAAGCGATGATAGTAGGCATCATACTCCGCGTCGGAAACCTGGGGATGCCCGGGGTGATCATGAGGATGGCTCATCCGGCCCCAGCCGATTTCCACACCCCCCACGCTCGAGGGGCCCCAGTGGATAAACAACCCGAACTTCCCATCGACCCACCACTTCATGCTTTGATCGCTTTTCATCATTCAAATCCTCCCGTTAAACAAAATAAAGAAAGCCAGTCCGGATATCGTTTTCGCAGTGCGGATCGGGAGGCAACGGATGTTGTGTTGCGAAGAGTTCAATAAGTTTGGCATGCACTATTCGTTAGTAATTCCGATACAGGTTTTTTTGCTGAAGCTCGCTGATTGATCCGATGGAAATGACATGGCCGTCGCAGAACAGGATATTTGCCCGGCCTTTGTGGCGAAACACCACTCGAAAATTGGGATTTAAATTCGTCAGCGGATTGGTGGCAGACGCCGGATCGGCAGTTGGGGATGCCAGCAAGGTAAACCATTCAAACGCCAGGCCGTTTGCAGGGTTTTGAAACCCGTCAGTGAGAAGAATAACTTCCGAGGGCCTCGCGATCATCGCGGGCGTAACAAGTGTCGACGCGCCTGAGGGATTCGTCTCGTCCGCCTTGTAGGAGATCAACACATTGGGATTCCCACTATAACCCTCCTGGGGACGGCTGTTAATATAGCCGTGGTATGTCGCCGATGGACATATTGTTATTCCCTTGTTGGCCGGTGAGGCTTCGATAACTCCGTAAAAGTTGTTCCCGTTATTCAGGATGGAGCCGTTGCTCTTGGTCGTTTGGCTTACGAAGGGAGGGTAGTATCCGTTCTCGTTGACCAACAGCTGCGTTGCCACGCCGAGCTGTCTGAGGTTTGAAACGCACTTGGAGGATTGAGCTGCATCGGTGGCATTTTCCAACCAGGGGAAAAGCAGGGCCACAAGCAGCGCAATGATCGCAATGACGACCAGGAGTTCGACCAGGGTAAAGCCGATTCGAACGGGTCTCAGCAGCTGCGGGAAAGGTGGTTTTTCCGATGCCCCTGGCGCTGTTCGGCTTGGAAGGATTTGGCGCATGGTCACAAGGTTCTGACTTCCACGCTACGGCGATACTCGCAAGACCTCTGGGGTGTAAAGTGGAGATTCATGATTCCGGGGCAGGGACTTCAAGCGCGAAAGCTACTGGATATAGTTAATATAAACAATTTGTCAAAATCAAGAGGTTGTTTTGATTTCTTTTCTACCCCAAAACTCTCGAGCGGAGAACCGCTTCCCGCAGGGTGGACATTTCTGTACACCATGCAGCGTGCGACAGGAATGTCGCACCTCCGAAGAATTCTCGGCTCACCTCACTTTCTTCCGCGGCAGGATGTCTGAGGAAAATGCCCCGCCGGAACCCCAGTTGCCGGCGGAGCGTTTTTCGAACTGGTGGCATGAAAACGACCGCCAGTTCACCCCCCCCCAAAAAAAAGTTTGAAGTAGGAAGGCTGAAGTATGAAGGGCTACGACTGCCGGCGGCGACGGAGGACCATAACGGTCGTGAGGCTGAAGGCCAAGAGTGCCCAGGTGGCGGGCTCGGGGATGGCTTGGATCACGAGGTCGTTGCCGCTTCCGGAAAAGCTGTTTGTTCCAGAATCACCGGTGTAGCTGATCTTCCACAACTGGCTGGCCAGGGTGAACGTTGCGTTTTGAGCGAATCCGTTCAAGGTGCCGACAATGGCATCCGAAAAATCATTGTTAATGAGGAAGAAGTTGGTTCCGTTCGTGGGCGTGTAGCCCAGCGAAAGCGTCAGGGTATTGCCGCTGACCAGACTCACCGTTCCGGTCACGTTGACCTGGTCATACTGCGTTCCGACTGTGACTCCGTTGATTTCCATCGAAAGGATACCGGAGAGGCTGAGATTGCCGCTGCTCAGGATGCCGGGGCTGTTGCCGGGAGCCAGTGTCGCTCCGGATGCTACAGTCAGCGACCCTCCGACCGTTCCGTTACCACCGAGTCTGGCTCCCGAAGAGACATTGACCGCGCTGCTGGCGGATGTGCTTCCGTTGACGAGCAGTGTGCCGGTGCTGACCAAGGTGGCACCGGAGTAGGTGTTCGTGTTGGAGAGCGTGAGGGTTCCGTTGCCGGTCTTGGTCAAAGCCAGAGCGCCGGCGGTGTTCTTGATCACGCCGGAGAAGGTGCTCGTCGCATTGTTGTCGCCGACGGTCAGGGTCGGTGTGCCGCTGATCCCGTCCACAGTGCCGTTGCCAGAGAGGCCGTTGATGGTTTCACTGAAGCCGCCCATGTTGAAGGTGCCTCCGGTGATGATCAAATTGCCCTTGCCGACGCCGTTGGAAATCTGGTCAGCTCGGCCAAGCGTTAAGGAGGAGTTTGCCGTGCCAATGGTCGTGTTGCCCGCATAGCTGTTGGCGATCCCCGCGTTGTTCAGGGTGACGCCAAGAGTGCCGAACGTTGTACTAAGCGCCAGACCCGAATTACCGGAGATCGCACCGGTCACGCTGATCGTGCCGCTACCGAATGAGTGGAACCTTGCGTCCGCCAGGTTGGCGTTGAGCGCACCAGCGAGGATGCTGCCATTGTTTTCGACCCGGAAAGCCCCGGGCTGGTCCGTTCCGGCCTCGGTGTTCACCACGATGGCGTTATTGATGGTGATCGCAAGCTGGAAATAAAGCTGCGACTTGTCCCCGGCAGCGGCACCGATGCTGATTGCCCCCGTCCCGAAGATACCGCTGGTCACCGCGCCGGGAGCGCCCGCGCCGAGCGTTCCGGCACCTAACAAGATGCGGGTGTTGGGGCCGCCGCCGCTGCCGTCGCCCAGGATCGTTCCGCCGGAGTAGGTGTTGGCGGTGTTGCTCAGAATGGTATCGACCGTGTTGCCGCCGAAGATCTGGAGCCCCATGCTACCGGTGAATAGCTGTGCGCTCGTGCCGCCAGGCATGGCGGTCGCGATTTTCAGCGTGCCGCCAAGGCCGGAGCCGGAGCTGTCGGTGATGGTGCCGGTGGCGGTGGAGAGGCTCTTGATGGAGTTGTTGAAACCGCCGAGATCGAGCGTGGCACCAGTCCCGACGCTGAACGAGCTGTTGGCGCTGAGTCCGGTGGTGCTGCCGGCCTTGAGCGTGCCGACGCTGACCGTCGTCGCGCCGCCGTAGGTGTTGTTTCCGGAGAGGGTGAGCGTGCCGCTGCCGGTCTTGGTCAGCGCCAGCGTGCCGGCGGTGTTTTTGATGCTGCCCGAGAAGGTGTTGGAAGCGCCAGTCGCGTCGTTGTCGCCGACTGTCAGGGTCGGCGTGCCGCTGACACCATCCACGGTGCCGGTGCCGGAGAGGCCATTGATGGTTTCACTGAAGCCGCCCATGTTGAAGGTGCCGCCGGTGACGATGAGGTTGCCTTTGCCTGTGCCGTTGGGAAGCTGGTTGGCCGCACCGAGGGTCAGGGTTTCCTTGACGCTGCTGATGGTGGTGTCGCCCACGTAGCTGTTTGCGGTCCCGGTGTTGGCGAGGGTAATGGTGAGGCCGCTGCCGGCGCTGGCTGAGAGCATCAGGCCCGATGCTCCGGAAATCGCGCCGTTCACCGTGACCGCGCCCAAGCCGCCGTTGTTGCGGAAGGTTGCGTTCGCCAAGTTGGCGGTGAGCGTGCCGTTGAAGACATTGCCGGTGGAGTCCACCCGGAAAGTCCCGGCGGCATCGCTGTTTCCAAGCGCGCTGTTCACCACGATGGCGTTATTGATCGTGGTCCCACCCGCGAACAAGATCTGCGCATAGTCAGCGGCAGTGACGCCAAGGGTGAGCGCCCCTGTGCCCCAAATGCCGCTGGTCAATGCTCCCGGGGTGCCCGAGCCGATCGTGCCTGACACAAGGAAACGGGTGTTCCCCGTGCCTCCACCGATGGTAATTCCGCCTGAAAAGGTGTTGCTGGCATTGGTGAGGACGCTGCTGTAGCCCTGAGTCCCATTCCATTTCAGAGCCAAACTACCGGTGAACAACTGACTGGTCCCGCCACCGAAAACATTCGTGAGCGTCAGCGTGGCGTTGCCGGTGCTGTTGGTGATGGTGCCGGTGTTGGTGGTCGGGGACTTGATGGTGTTGTTGAAGCCGCCAAGGTCCAGCGTGGCGCCAGTGGCGATGCTGAATGTGCTGTTGGCGCTAAGCGCCGTGGTGCTGCCCGCCTTGAGCGTGCCTGAACTGACCGTGGTGTTGCCAGCGTAACCATTTGCACCACCCAGCGTCAGCGTGCCGTTGCCGGTCTTGGTGATCGTCAGGAGGCTGGTGGCGGCGAGGGCTGAGTTGATCGTCGCATCCGTGTTTGTGACGATATTGCCGGAAACGCCGAAGGTCAGCGTGTTCGACTGAACGACGTAACCCGCGGTATCAAACTGCAAGCCCCCGACGGTGATGCCGGTGCCGAGCGAAACCGTGCCGGCCGTGTTGCCGAAGAAGGCGGTGTCGTTGTTTGCGTTGACCCATGCCGTGGCGGATCCGCCGGTTGGCGCGTTTTGCCAATTCGTGAGGGCGGCATTCCAGGTGCCGTTGCCGCCTCCAGCATCCGGTGAGGCTCCGACACCGTTCCAATACAGGTTTCCCGCGCGGGCCGGCATGGCAGTGAGCGCCAGGGCCGCCAGCGCGGAGAGTGTGAGTTTATTCATGGAGATGAGGGATCGGATTTTCATAGGAGATGCTTGTGGTAGGGGGCTGTTTTGGCGGGGAAGAAATTGCTAGTTTCCAAATTGTTAAGTTAAACATTCCCATCCGTCAAGGGTTTTATTCATTTTTTTTACGGTAAGAAACAAGGGGGAATTACCTCGAAAAAGTTGTGCGGCGTTTCGATCCGCAGCCTGTCACGTCCCCCGGTCGATGAAGGAGGCCTGGAGTCGGACCGTTTGCTTTGGCAAGACCCTGGATCCGTTATTGGCGATCCGTTTGTCGAGGAGTTCCCCGGAGCTTTTCCCGATAATCTCTGGGTGCTGATCGAAGGTGGAGAACGGAAATGTATACCCATCGCTCGCGCCCACGGCACCAAACCCGACGAGCGCCACATCCTCCGGGATGCGCCGGTTCAGCTTCCGCAGCGCCCGGAAGCAGCCGAGGCCCAGGCTGTCGCTAATCGCGAAGATCCCGTCCACGGGTTTGCCTGAGGCGCGGAGGTGCTTGAGGATGAGGTCTTCATTCGGGCTGAAACTCGGGCAAGCCAAGCTGTCGAGCGTGACATCAGCCCCGCTGCTTTTCAGGTGATTCCGGAATCCCATCGCCCGGTCACGGCTGGTGCCGACCATATCGCCAGCCGTGATGAGGAGCAGGTTTTTCAAGCCGCGGGCGAGCAAGCGTGACGCCGCCTCTTCCCCACCGCCAACATCATCGGTGCCAACGAAATCGCACGGAAAACTCGGGAGATAGCGGTCGATCACCACCAGAGGCATCCCCCGGTCGAGGATCTCCTCAAAATAGTGGGGGGTCGCCTCATCGTTGGCCGGACGCAAAATAATCCCATCCACGCGCATCTCAATCAGCCGGTGAAGGGCTTTCAACTCGTCCTCGATGGCCCCCTCCCCTTGGTCCCCGTGAACCTGCGAGAGCAGGATGCTGGTGTCCTGCCCGGCAAAATAGTCGTGAATTCCGCTCAGCACGCCGCCATAAAAACTGCCGAGCCCGGAGGGCATCACAACACCAATCAGCCCGGAGCGGCCGGTTTTCACCGCCCGGACAAGGCGATTGGGGCGATATTTCAACCGCTCGGCAACCTTCTGGATCTTTTGGGCTGTCGCCGGGGCCACCACACCATTTCCGCTGAGAACCCGCGACACAGTCATCATCGACAAGCCGACTTCGTCGGCGATCACTTTCATACTGGCTCGTTCCACTGGCTTTCGCATCGGATTTCCGTCTCTATTTAAGTTAGTCAACCCGCTTAAAGTCACCTGAGCCGGTCGATATATGTTATGCGTATCGTATCGGAATCGAAAACTCCGTCAAGCCAGCGCTCGGAAAAGGCTTGACTCCCGCATCGGTGCAACTGATCAATAATATGTTATTATCATCATTCCTATGAACCTCCCCCTCTTCAAATCGCCACTTATCGCAGTTTCCGTCACGTTGGGTATTTTCGCCCCGGCGTGCCTTGCTCAAGAAACCCTTTTTGACTGTATCATAAAAAAGAATGCCGACTGGAACGATGCGAGCAGCTGGCAAAACGGTGCGATACCGAGTGAAGAGAACGCAATGGCAATTATTAATGGGGGACACTCCGGCATCGTGGATCAGGCATTCGAAGCGCCGATCTCCGTTCAGGTCAGCAATGGCACTTCCGAACCGCCAGACGGCACCTTGACCATCAATGCCGATTTTCGAGTAAAACACCTCGCGGTAGCAGTCCATACGCAAACCTCCGGCAGAGTCGAGCAAAGTGCAGGTGTCGTTTCTGTCACGGAACTCAGCCTTGCGAGCCTGATCCCGGAGGCGATTGATGCCACCTACGATCTGAACGGAGGAAAGCTGGAAACAGACACCTTAAAAGCGGGGATGGCGGGCCCGGGAAATCTCAATATGATGGGAACCGGCGAGGTCGTGACAGTCCGCCAAAAGCTGGTGATCGGCAGCCAGGGCGCGCTTCGCTTCACGGGCGGCAACGCCGGTTTTCCAACGGTAAATGCAAGTGCCGCTGACATCACCATCGAGTCAGGCGCCGCGCTCACGGTGGAAGCCGGTGGGCCGGGGACAAAGCCGGGGAAATTCACGCTTATCAAGGCCGACAAGCCGCTGGCGGCCAGCTTCAAGGTGGATCTGGTGGGCTTTGCTGCGGGAAACGCGAAACTGCTGGAAAACGAGCCGGGCGTGGTCCTCGAAGTGAAGTAAATTCAGCGGTCGATCTCCACGGCAAAGGGGGACCCTTCGTGGTAGAGCGTCTGCCATCCGGCTTGGAGCTCCGCTGGTCCGGCAGCCAACTGCACGGTGAAGCGATAGACCGCCACATCGGCGACAGCGGACGCCACGGCGGAAACATCCCCCACCCTCAGAAAGACGGCACCCCGTTCGCCCGGCGCGGAGTCGAACTGGATCCTGAACTCGTAAGTCCCGGCCTCCTCGATCGCCAGCACCCATCGCGCCTTGGTCTGCGGGCTCCAACCGTCCTCGCCGCAAACACGCCAATCCTGGCGCGTGAGGCGCAAAGGCAAGCCTGCGGCGGCCAACGGTAGGGACACGGGAGCGAATCGGTGGTTTCCTGACACCTCGCGGAACCAATCTTCGTAGGCCGCCCGCATCCGGGCGGTTTGCTCCGGCTCGGCCGCCGCCAGATCGTGCGTTTCCCCAGGGTCGTTTGCGACGTCGTAAATTTCCTCGGGACCCGCCGCAGAAACGGAAATCCATTTGCGGTCGCGGGTCACGACCATCGCATTGCGGAAAGCCGTCGGTTGATCCCCGCGGTGCCATTGCAGGAAGAGCGGCCGATCAGGCCAGGCATCCGGAGGGCATGTGGCATCCAGCAGGGGCAGAATGTTTTTGCCGTCGAGCGGCGGGCTATCCGGCTGAACCGCACCTCCCGCCAGCGAGAGGAAAGTCGGAAGGATGTCGATGGCGTGGGTCGGCTCGGTCACCAAGCTCCCGCTTGGCAGCCCCGGCCCCCGCCAGAGGCAGGGGACGCGGACTCCCCCCTCGTAAACGGATCCCTTCTCCCCTCGCAAGCCGGCATTGAAGCGCGGCCGCCCATCTCCGTCGCGAACCGAGGGACAAGGTCCATGGTCGCTGGTGAAGACGACCACCGTGTTGTCACTCAGTCCCGCCTCGTCCAGCGCGGCGAGCAGCCTTCCGACATTCGCGTCGATATTCTCCACCATGGCGTAGAGCGCCGGCAGATCTCCGGTGGCGCCACGCGTGGCCATGGCAGATGCTGCGACAGGATCGACCTGCAAAGGCCCGTGCGGCGCGTTGAAGGCCAGGTAGGCGAACCACGGACGCTCCTTATTGCGGCGGATAAAGCCCATCGCCTCACTACTGAAAATGTCCGTGCAATAGCCTTCGAAGCTTTCGAATTGTCCGTTGCGGCAGAGCACGGGATCGAAATAGCTCTCGCGCCCATAGTTGCCGGGATGGTCGCCCGGCTGCCCGATGCCGCCGCCAAGGTGCCAGACAGTTTCGTCAAACCCGCGGTCCTCCGGACGAAAGGGATACGTGTCGCCCAAGTGCCATTTGCCAAAACAACCGGTCCGGTAGCCGGAGGCGCGCAAATAGTCCGCAAGGGTGACTTCCGCTGCGTCCATGATGCTCCGGCCACAGTAGGTATCAACCACCCGGCTCCGGTAATGGTAGCGACCGGTCAGGAGGCAGCCCCGCGCCGGGGAGCAGAGCGGGCCGCTGAGATGGCGCTGAGCGGAGACCCCGTCCCTGGCGATGCCGTCGAGATGCGGAGTGCGGCAGATCGGGTTTCCGTGCGCGGAAAGATCCCCGTAAGCGAGATCGTCGCAAATGATGAAGAGAAGGTTGGGCTGGATACGGTTCATGGGTGGGAAAGTCCCGATTCAACAGAAATTAGACTGGCAAGTGGGCCACGGTGAAAAGGTGTCTGTTCAGATTCAGCGATAGTGGTTTCTCTCGGGAACGAAACCATCCTACTCTTTCACACCTCCGAGCATGATGCCCTTGACGAAGTGCCTTTGGATGAACGGATACACCATAATAATCGGCAGGATCGTGATGATAATCGTGGCGGCTTTGATCGTCTCCGAGGTGAACTGCATCTGGGCATCGGTAATCCCCAGCTCCATCATCTGCGTGCTGCTCTCGATCACGATCCTCTGCAGGAACGTCTGGAGAACCTGCTTCCGGTCCTCCGTGATATATAACAGAGCATCAAACCACGAATTCCAGTGCCCGACGGCGGACCAGAGAGCAACGGTGGCGAGCACCGGCTTGGAGAGCGGAAGATAGATTTGGAACAGGATCCTCCATTCGCCGGCACCGTCGATGCGCGCGGACTCGGTGAGCGATTCAGGCAGCGACTGAAAATAGTTTTTTACGATGATGATATTGAATGCGCTCAGCATCCCGGGGACGACGAGGACCCAGATCGTATTGATGAGTCCGAGGTTCTTCATGAGCAGGTAGCTCGGAACCATCCCGCCACCGAAGAGCATGGTGAACACGATGAGAAAGGTGATCAGGGAGCGGTGCGGCATCTCGCGCCGGGAAAGCGGATAGGCGGCAACGCAGGTGGCCAGCAGGGTGAGGGTCGTGCCGAGGAGCGTCCGGACAATGGTATTGATGTAGCCGGTGAGGATATTCGGATTCGTCAGCACCATCTGGTAGCTGGTCAGCGATAGCTCCGCCGGGTAGAGATGCAGCCCGTCGCGGCTGGCCTCCTTGGCCGAACTCAGGCTCAGCGAGAGGGTGTAGAGAAACGGGTAGAGGCAGAGCAGGGCGATCCCGCCCAGCACCACGATGTTGGCCACATTAAACAGCTTCTCGCCTCTGCTTTGTTTCATGCCCGGGGACCTCCGTTACGAACGATGTTCAAAGAGCGCTTCACCATACCCCCTGCTCCCCTTTGCTGATCTTTCGCGCAAAGATATTAGCCCCGACAATCAGCACCATGCCGACAATGCCTTGAAACATTCCCGCGGCGGTTGCGAGACTCAGGTCGAGCCCCATCAGGCGCCGAAGCACGTAGGTGTCGATAATATCGGCAACGTTAAAAACCAGCGGATTATACATGTTGTAGATCTGGTCGAAGCCTGCCGTCATAATGCCCCCCAGTGACAGGATGAAGAGCGTTATCATCGTCGGCACCAGGCTGGGAAGGGTGATGTGCAGGGTCTGCTTCCAGCGGTTGGCCCCGTCGATGACCGCGGCCTCATAGAGATCCGGACTGATCCCGGAGAGGGAAGCCAGATAGATGATTGCCCCCCAACCCGCTCCCTGCCAGATCCCGGTCACGATCAGGATCGCGATGAAGGCGGCATCATCGGTGAGGAAAGAGACCGGCTCCACCCCGAACAGCTTGACCGCAGAATTGACCGGTCCTCCTCCTCCGAAGATCATGAGAAAGATGCCGCCCAGAATGACCCACGAAAAGAAGTGCGGCAGGTAGGTCAGGGTCTGAATCGAACGCTTGTAGCCGGCCATTCGCACCTCGTTCAGCAGCAGGGCAAGGATCACCGGGGTAAAAAATCCGCAGACAAGGCGCAGGACGCTGATCATAAGCGTATTCCGGACGGCTTTTGGAAAGTCCTCACTGCTGAACAGCCGCGCAAAGTTATCCCATCCGACCCAAGCGCTTCCGAATAGGCCGTCGCTGATGACGTAGTCCTTGAACGCGATGACCAGCCCCAGCATGGGGACGTAGTGGAAGAGAAGAAAAAAACCAACCAGCGGCAGGGCCATGGAGATGAGCCCGAGATTCCGTCTGTATTGAATTCCCCTTGCTGGACGATCTGCTTTATCACTCATTCCCCCTCCTTCTTGACGCCCACAAGATCATAGATCGTCCGGATCTGCCGGGACATTTCATTGGACTGTTCGAGAATCACGTCGCCGCCGCGGCGCCGCCATTCCTTGACGAAGGAGTCGAACTCCTCGACGTCGCGCTTGCCGATCACCATTTCGATGAACGTGGTCATCTGGTAGTTGACGAGGTCCCCCAGATAGCGGCCGGACGAAGGAACGACATCGGATTTCCCCAGCGCATTTGTCATGCCCCATTCCTTACGCCGGTTCCGATGGAGCCACTCGCGGTCAGCGGCGGACATGAGCTGCTCGTCGTAGACGGGCTCGAACGAGCTGGGAAAAAAGAATATGTTATTGCCCCCGAGCAGCTCGGCGGAGTTTTCCCGCCCGCGGTTATCGTCATCGTAGGGCGGCAGGAGGTTGATGCCCTCCTTTTGCACTTTTCCACCGGGCTTCAAATAGGCCGCGGGATTGTAGTCCCAATGCAAACCGCGCTTTCCGTTGCGCGTCTCGAGATAAAGCTCCTCGTTGACCGCAATGGCCTCCATCATTTTGAGCACTCGGACCACCTTCTCGGGCTGGTGCTCGAGGTGCTTGCCGAATTGCATGATGTGGGCACCTCCCCCCCAGCTCCGGCCGCGCCGCTGGCCATTCCGGTCGTGGAGCGGTGGCCCCGGCGCCAGTTCGGCGCCCGGATCAAAGGCGCGAAGTCTCCCGTAAAACGAATCCTTCTCGTCCGGTTGATAATACCACGGAAAGTCGATCGGATAAACATACCCGACCTTGCCGTTGGTAAAGACGCTCTCGACGTTACGCCCCTGGGTATCAAGAGGAAAATCCGGATCCAGGAGCCCCTCCTGATACCACTTCCGCAGCTCGCGCAGCGCCTCCTTGGTTTCCGGCAGGAGCCCCCCCCAGACGACCTTTCCCTCGCGCTCCATCAGGTCGAAGGGCAGAACGTCATAGGCAGCGAAGACCTCCGCAAAAGCCAGCGACCAGTGGCTGATGTTCGGGCACCATCCATAGGTGTCCTGCCGGCCGTTGCCATCCGGATCATTATAACGAATCCGGCGGAGCGCCTCGTGCATTTCCTCCACCGTCCCGGGCACCTTGTCGATACCGACCTTCCTGAGCCAGTCCATGCGCCAAGAGCCGATGCGTGGGCGGTCGGCTCCAGCACTGACCGTTGGCAGACCGTAGTTCCGTCCCTGATACTGCGCGTAAATCCATGCCTCCTTGCCGAATTTGTTGACCATTTTGACATAGGTCGGGCAGTGCTTGAGGATCACCTCATAAGGAACCTCCATGATGAAACCGTTGCGCAGGTTGGCCCTCACGGCCAGCGGATCGCCAGACCACATGACGTCTGGAACATCTCCCCCGATGAGCATCAGCGGCCGCCGTTTCTGGTAGGCATTGGCATCCATGAACACCGGTGACAGATCGAGGTTGAATCGCTTCTCCAGATTTTGCTCGATCCAGGATCCCTCCATGGCCCCGGTCTGGCCGATGATACCCTGCCAGCTCACGGACAGCTTCCGCTCCGGATCGTCCCGCACATTCTCCCAGTCCACGGGGCTCGGCTTGGAAAGCATCGCTTGGGACTTCGGATTTGTCGGAATGAGAGAAAGCACAAGGACCACGGCCACGGCCACCAGCGCCAAAAATACCTTCTCTTTAGGTTTCATGGCCGTCTTGTGTCCGGGCATTCCGGCCACGGATGTGAAGCCTGAGGATCAGCCCGCCTTGCCCGAGCGGGAGCCGGTTCGGTGCCAGGCGGGATATTTGTCTGGAGACGGTGATACATGGCGGGGGGAGGTCGTGAGTTTAGGGAGAATTATGCCGGAGCAAGCTCTCGCGGAGCACCGGCCTGTTTGCCTGGAAATGAGATCGAGCAAGGTTGGTCCGCGAGCAATTCCACCACGACGGGATCTCCTTCGCTGAAAGGCGGCACCATTCTGACGACCTGATCCTTGCCTGCGGAGAGAATCTGCACTTGGGCGGTTTGCGCGTCCGAATCCCACGAAATCGACACCTCGACACCTCCGCATGCCATTAAGCCGGTAATCGACCCCTTCCTCCATCTGGCGGGCAAGGCCGGCAGGATCACAATCCGCTCCGGAGAGGACGCCAGGAGCATCTGCTGCACCGCCGACGACCAACCCATGTTGGCGTCAATCTGGAACGGTGCCCATTCCATTTCCAGCCCGACTCCCATATGCCGCCAGTCGTTATGCGTCGTGTAAAAATTGTTCATCACGCAGGATCGCGAGAGCAGATCGAGGCACTCAAGGGCGCGATCACCATCCTGCATCCGCGCATAGACACCTGCCATGTGCGCCAGCGACCAGCCGGTCTGCTCGCCCAGCCCGATGACCTGGCGCATGCGAATCGCGACCTCAAACGCGTGGAATAACTCCGGATCCGATTCCCTTGTCACTTCATTGCCGGGAAAAACCGGGTAGATGTGAGACTGGTGGCGGTGGTGGTAGTTGTCCTTGAAAAACGCATGCATCCACTCCTTGACCGCGCCGTGCTCATTGATCTGGTAAGGCGGAATCCGCGTCAGCATCTGCTCCCATTTTTCCAGCTCGTTCGAAAATTGGCCGGTCAGCCTGGCCCCTTCGATGAGATGCGCAAGCACCTCCTTGGCGAGCGCGAAATCCATCGTCGCGTTGATCGTCGTCTCCATCGCGGCACCCATGCCTTGGCCATCCCAGAAATTGCCTGGCGTGTTCTCGGGGGAATTCGACGGCGCACTAACAAAAAAACCATCCTCCCCCACCGTGAAGAAATCCTCATAAAAAAGTGCCGTTTCGCGCAGAAACGGCAGTGCGCGTTCGCGCAGAAACCGTTCGTCCCCGGTGTAGAGGAAATAATCGTAGTAGTGCTGCGCGATCCACGCCGCCGCACCCGTCCAGTGGATGATGTGCGGCATGACCGTCTTCAAGAGCCCCGAGGGCGGGGTCGTCACGGCCGGAACATAGATCCCCCGGCAGCCGAAGAGCTTGAGCGCATTTTCCCTGAAGTCCCCAAGCATCCGGTCGAAGTAGTCGAACACCGGCAGGGTCGCTTCAGGAAGGTGACCCGCGAGCGCCTGCCAGTAAATCATCTGCAGATTTTCGTTTGCCATGTTGAACGCCCAGAACCCGCGATACTCGCCGCACCAGTTGCCCAGCAAGTGGCAGGGCTGCCCGCCCTCGCGGGAACACGAGATCAGCAGATAACGCCCATAGGCCCACATCTTTTCCACCATGGCCGTCGGAGCCTCCCCTTGATAAGCTTCAAGCAGGAGTTCCTCATTGGAGAGCCGGCGGTCTCCCGACGAACCTCCAAGGTCAAGCTTCACGCGGTTGAAAAGCCTGCCGTGCGCGGCAGCATGCGGCGCCAGAAACGCATTGTAATCCATCGCCGTGTCGGCAAGTTCGTTCTCAAGTCGCGCCCACGCGAGCTGGCGGTCTTCCTTCACAAAAAGCTTCACGACCACCAAAACCCGCTCCCCGCCAAACACCCGAATGCCGCCGGAGTCGGCCGTGGAGAGTCCCTCGCCGGAAACAACCCAGGCGACAGCGCCAAAATCAGCCCCATCGTCATTGCGGGCGGCATAGCGGATGATCCCCGAATCTTCAGCACGTCTCTCCATCTCTTGAGGCAACGTGGCATTGCCCGTGAGCCACGACCGCGCGTCTGATCGGTCATGCAAATCCAGCGCCACTTCGACCGTCAACGGCCCTCCATCGCTGGTGATCTCCATCACCACCAAATCCTCCGTGCGCGAAACAAATAGCTTTCTGGCATAGGCAACGCCATTGTCCTCCCAGCACACAGACACCTCGCCGGTCTCCATATTGAGAGATCGGCGATACTTCCTGAACCCCTTCTGCACAGGCATTCGAATTTTCAAATCGCCCAGCGGCAGCGGACTTCCGATATTCGGACCGTAACCCAGGCGATTCAATTCATCGGCGAGGATACGGTCAGCCGCCCGTGGATTTCCGCTGAAAAGAAGCTCACGCACTTCCGGCAACTTACCGCTCACGTCGGGCATCTCCTGCGTCTTCACCCCGTGCCACAAATCTTCGTGCGTCAGCAAAACCGTCTCATCATGAACCGCGCCGTAAACCGCCGCCCCGATGGGTCCGTTCCCAGAGGGAAGCGCCTCGCGCCACATCGCCCCCCACCAAGAGGCCGGATATTTCAGTAGAAGAGAATTTTTCAAGGGTTTGATAATGTCGATGCCTCCCCATACATTTCGGAGGCATATCGGCTAGTTGTTAATATTAACCCGCTACCCTACAACGTCAACAACAATTGTGTCGAGCGAAATCGAGTCCGAAAAACCCGGCAGGCAAGGCCAGGCTCTCCAGATATCCTCAGTGGCCTTTGGTGGCGGCCATTCCCACGACGCCGGATGCTCCGCTCAGCTTCGACCAGAAGCAGGCGTAGCCGGCGACGACGACGAAGCAGACCATCGGGACGGCAAATCCGGCCGACATCCCATGCACGTCGGCAATGTGGCCCATGAGCAGTGGGGGTGGCTCCAGATGCTGTGGTTGGTGATCCGGCTTTGGTTCAGCAGGAAGACCACGGTGCCAATGGCAAAGAGGGTTCCTGAGGAATACAGGAGCGCCTGGCTTTCGCTCATCCCCAGCTTCGCCCCGACCGAGGGGATCGCTACGATCGCCGAGATGATCATCCCGACGGCGACCGAGAGCACGGCGATGTTCAGCCACAGAAGGAGGAGGGCGACGCCCCGGTTGGCCACGGGCGCGGTGGTTGGCGCGGCATCGGAGTCGTCGAGGTGGAATTCATCTTCGGTCTTGATCTCGGGGAGGTTGGAAAAAAAGAAGATCACCGCGAGGACCAGCACTACCCCGCCGATCGCCGCATACGGAATCCACAGGGTTTCGGAACCGGTGTTCGCACCACTCGTATCTTTGCCGTAGAAAAACGCGGCTCCTGCGATCGGGCCGAAGATCCATCCGATCCCGTTGCAGGACTGCGCGAGATTGATGCGCGTGGCGGCAAATTGTTTGGGGCCGAGGACCGTGGTGTAAGGGTTGGCGACGGTTTCCAGAAAAGTGAGGCCGGAAGCGATCACGCAGACGCCGAGCAGGAAGGCCGGGAAGGTGGCGATTTTTGTCGCCGGGATGAACCAGAATCCTCCGACCGCCACGATGAGAAGGCCCGCAATGATGCCTCCCTTGTATGGATTTATTGTTCATGGGTTAGGGAAATGGCACCGCAAGGGAGCAATGGCGGGAAGTCTGAGGTCGAAATTCATGTAACGGTTCAGGTCCAGTGACCTGAAGCGAGTGAACCTTCCAGAATCAGGCCAGACGACCTGAACAGTTGCCAAAAATAAATGCTGCGCTGCGTCCACATGAGAGACGAGTGCTGTAGCGAAAGCGCCGGGCCGAGGGAGGCCGAGGGAGGTTCTATTCATAAGACCCTCAGCGGGTCGACTCTATAGAGAATTCTTGCCAGGCGGTGTTTTCACCCTCGGAGGTAACGGGAAATGTTTGCCAAACGATCCAACGGAAGGTGCCCAGCGAATGGCCAGCGGCGGCTCGCAAGGAGGCGGCGGCGAATGTCGAGGCAGGCAGGGAGGCCGTGTCGATGCTGCCCAGTGGGGTGAACATCTTCGCGTCCGAGACATTCCACCCGGGATCGTTCTCGGAATTGCTCCCATAAATTGTGACGAACTGCCTGACGCGGTTGCCGTTCTGGTTATACGAGCAGGAATTCACTGCTGAGACAGGAATCGATTTACGGAGATCCATCTTGTAAATTCCAAGTTGGACACCATTCACAAAAACAGGACCGTATCCCGCCGTGAGAACTCCGTCGGTGAGGATTTCCAAAGGTTCGTTGTCGACTGGAGGGTTGGACGTGACGATTGCGTCATCGTTCACCGTGGGAATCATCCCGGGGGAGGCCTGCTCTCTGTTGGATGTTTCAGCGGTGACGAAGGGAATGCCAAGCAGGGAGATTTTCAGGGGTTTTTGATTGCGTATCACGCGAAGCTTCAGAGATTCGCTGCTGACGGTATTGAGTGCGGCGAGGAGTTGACTCGTATTGGACACCTTTTGATCATCTATGGCTTGGATAAGGTCATTCTCGAGCAAACCTGCCTTCGCGGCCGCCGAGCCGGGGGGGACTTTGACAAGCTGGACTCCCGCGTCCTCTTTGCTGACTCCGAAGGCAGAAAACTCCTCGCCGGACAGATTGTGCAGCGGTGCCCCCAGCCAGAACAAGGGCAGGGTTGTTTGCGCTTGGGTAATGCCAGCGGGCATTCTCAAGGCGGAGATTCCCGGAGTCTTGGCGATGGCCTTGAGAGAAGCTTTTTTAACGCCGAACTGGTCCATCGGAAAATTCTTAAATCCGATCTTCAGCGCCGGAGAACCCTCCGCCACCCGGAAATCGCCGCTCACCGGGTCAAGGAATTGCGGGTCGCCTGCGAGTGAGTTGGCATCACTGCCGGAGTCGATTTTTTTCACGCGGTCCGCCTCGGTCATGAAAAGGTTACGGTCGATCAGCTTGCCCCAGCCTTCCGGTTGGCCGATGTCGGCGTGGCTGGACATCACGATGTTTTGATAAAACGCGCTATCGCTGTCGTCGAACCAAACGTGCGGGTGGAAGCCGCTGTTGATGAGGATGTTGTTATAGGCCTTCCGGCTATAGCCTTCGCGAAACTTCAGTCCACCGGCGAGCATGAGGTTATTGTAGATTTCGTAGTTCGACGAACCGTCGTCGAGGTCAATGTCCCAGCCGTGGTCGCAGCGCCAGCGGCTGTCTCGGATCACATTGGTTTTGATCGCGTCGAGGAAAGGGAGCTTGGGGTTGGCCTTGACGGCCGGTTCTGAAACCGCTCTGTGGCTGGGAACCCAGTAGCGGTCGCGGCCCCAGGAATTGAAGGAGCCGTGGTCATGGGTTTCGAGCACGGTGTCGAAAACATCGCAGCGCTCGATGAGGTGACCGCCCCAGGTGCCTTCGCTGATGTTGATGCCGGCGCGGGCACAGTCGTAGATGGACGTGTCCCTCACGGTGATGTTGCTGGCCATGGAAATCTCCACGCCGGCGGGCTGACGCTCCACGCGGCCGATGCCGTGGATCAGACAATCTTCGACTGCTGAATCGGCGGGATAGTTATCGGTCTTAGGGCCGGGCGTCAGGTCAATGGCGCTGAGGTCGTTGGTTTGCGAGTATTCAAAAAGCGGGTTGCGCACGGCGTTGGGATCGCCGACAAAGCAGACGCCGCTCGCCCCGGCGTCGTGAATGTGGCAACCCTTGATGAGGGTGCGGCGATTGTATTTATTGACGAAGATGGCGTTGCCGCCCAGCTGGTCGAGCTCGCTGTCGAGGATGCTAATATTTTCCGTGCCGGTCAGTAGCACCGCCCCGCCGCGATAGATCGTCCAGTCGGAGCGCAGAAGCGATTCCTTGGTGTCCATGAACGTGCGGGCCGCGTGGCGGAAGGTGAAGCCCATCAGGGTGATGTGCTTCACGGGTTGGTCGGACGTGCCTTGGAACTCGACGAGGTGGCGGAGACGGACGATTTCGACCTGAGCCTTGGTCAGATCGGTGCCGTGCTCGGGTTTGAAATACAACGTGTTGGTTTTTGCGTTATGGAACCATTCGCCGGGAGCATCGAGTTCTTCAAAGATGTTCTCCACCATGCGAAAGTCCTTGTGCATGCCCATCTGGCGGTTGTTCTGCCAGCCGCCTTCGTAGGCGACGCTGCCATCGGGATTCTTGCCGGTGATGCGGTAGTGGTATCCGCCCCAGCGCTGGGCATGCACGGCGTGGATATAGCCGCCCGCTGGATCAGCCCACTTCGCGGCGCGTTCATTGGAAAAGGCATCCGCAGAGAATCCCTGATAGGCGTCGGTGGTTTTTGTCGGATCGAAGTTCGGATAGCGCGCCATGCGTTGGCGTTTGCCGTCGACGAAGAGTTGGTCGATGACGAGGTCCGGCGGAGTGCTGGCTTTGAAGATGCCATCAGCCTGAGCTTCCCATTTCAGGTCGAGCTTCAAGCCGCCACTGAGCACGGCTTTGCCTTCGTTGTCAGCTCGATAGATGACGGGAAATTTCTCCGACCCCGAGTCGGCCGGGGTGAAGACCAGGGTTTCCGGCAGATAGTAGACGCCATCCGCAACGTGAATGGTGACCGCCTCCTTTCCCGCGAATTGGCGGGCGGCATCACGGGCGGCGGCGAGGTGTTGAAAGGGTGCTGCCTGCGTGCCGGGGTTTTTGTCCTGGCCGGTGGGCGAGATGTAAAGCTCGGCGGCCCAGGTGGCAGTGGTGAGCGTGCAGCAGGTCAGGATGTGGGCGGTGTTGCGGAATAGGTCGTTCATAGGTGGTAAGTGAAAAAGTGTTTGGGCGTGATCACTTCGAGGCTGATTATCTCTGCCGCCCGTTCGCCGCCGGGGAGCTCATTCTGAAGCTGGAGTTTGATGGTGTCGTCCGTGGCCACGTTCAGATTCGCCGTGATGCGCTGCCAACCCCCCTCCGGGCTTTTGATCTCTACCCGGTCGCCATTGCTGGAAAGGATCAGGACGGTCCCCGCCTGTGGCGTCTTCACCAGAAGTGTCACCTCGCAGGAACCACTATCCATCGCCTTGACCGGCCAACTAAAGACCTGCTCCGGCTTTGTCCAGTTCTGAACGCTCAGACGCTTCCTATCAATAGCCCATTCCTTGAGGCCGATCTTTTCGCAAACGTCGCCGGCGCGCAGCGTGTTGATTTTCTCGTCGGAAAGCTTCCAAGACTCGACGGCAGATGCTGACGGAAGACTTGCCAATAGCATGACACTAGAGACTATTTTGCTGAGGACTTGTTCCATTTTTCGCCAACTTTATACCCGAAGGCGAACTCCCCGGTGCGGGGATAGCTCGCTTCAAGAATCTCGGCCCGCCCGACCTGTTCGTCCGTGCCGAGGTCAACCTCCAGCCAGCCGCTGCGTGTGTCAGGAGCGGCACCCCGGCGGGTGCTAATTAGGATTCTTCTAATGGCTTATATCATCGGACTCGAGCATAACTCCGTGTCACTACATTGCCTCCACCAAATCCATAGAGACAAGCGGCGGGTGGAGGGTTTCGGGACTGGCTCTTAGAAGCGAAGCTCTGAAACCCCGTCCACGATCATGCGCGGCGGCGACGCAGCAGCGTGAGCAGTCCCAAGCCCAAACCGCCGAGCAGCACTGTGGAGGGCTCGGGAATGGTTGCTGTTCCAAGGACGTCAATCTCCCGATACACAGTGCTATGGGAGGATATTCCGCTCGGAAAAGAAAAGGTGAAGCGAACGGCGTCCACTCCCGAAATCAACGGCACAGACGTGGTGTCATAAGTCCGAGTGAGTAACGAACCACCATTTTGGAGGCTGTTCACGGAGGCGAGGTTAGTGAAAGTAGCATTGCCGACGAGAGAATACTCAATGGTGTATGTTTGGCCGGCACGATCGTCGATCCAGCCGCTGAACAAACGAAACTCGGTAATGTCATAACCCAAAGTGTTCGTCGAGATGTCAAGATTATAGGTTGTGGTGAAAGGACTAGAGGGCATGACGATGGCCGGATTTGGTTCAGCGAAATTAAAGGGGAGGCCGGTTTGTCCGTTCCGGAGATTCGCAGCTGTAAGTTCGTTATCGGCACTGGAAACGCTCGTTTGCAACAAATCCGTCGATATTGCAATGATCGGACTTGGAAGCACGTTGCCGCCATTGAATTGGATATCAGTGACAACCGCCGCGTGGGAAGGGATGGCGGCGCCTGCAAGCACGAAGCATGTCGTTGCGATGATGAGGTTGGTTTTCATGGATTTGGTTATTTTTGGGAGGTTGGCGGCTGGGTGGGGATACTTTTGCATATGATTTGAGTTAGTATTCACTTTAGATCACACTTTTTCGGTGGCAGCGCAATCTTTTTTTTCAAAAAAGTTGACATTTAATTTTGGGGGAGGCCAGAGGGGTTCTTGGCGAGGGAGATTTTGGTTGCTCCTGAATCTAAATGCGGCGATGTCCCCAGAATGGATACGTCACCGGGTCCCTCCGTTTGATAAATCGCCTGACAGAGCCCGTGGTAAGCTTTCCGCCGGTTGGTTCCCTGATCCGGCTCATGGCTGAGGGGATTACCGTTGCCTACGCCCAGCAATCGAGCCACCCCATCGCACGTGAAGGTCACTTCGTTGTCGGCGAGTGGACACACCGTTCCGTGCGCATCAACAATCGAAGCGTTGACGACCAGGATGTTGTCCACCCGCTCGCATTCAAGACGCACTGCCGCCGAAGGCCCGGCCGTGCGGTTGAGCACCCGGGAGACTTCCTTTCCTTCTGCATCAAACCCCACCGCAGTCAATTCGCCTGAGGCATACGATACCTGCCAGTCGAGCCGGCCGTTCACGGGCATGGCCTTTCGTCCCAAGCTTTCGCCATTCAACAAAAGCTCCACTTCCGCCGTATTGGCATAACAGCGCACGTCGATGGATTTCCCTTCGTTGCCTTCCCAGTTCCAGTGCGGCATCACAAAAATGTGCGGGTCGTTGGGTCGCCACCAGGAGCGCAGGTAATGAGCGACCGGCTTGTAGAATCCACAAAGATCAATTACGCCGAAGCGCGTGATGACCGAAGGCCAGAGATAGGGAGTCGTCTCGCCGCGATAATCGAAACCCGTCCAAATAAAGGTTCCAGCCATGAACGGCCGGCCCGCGCAATCCTGCCACATTTCCTCGATGGAGTAGCCCCAAGGTGTCGTCCAGTTGGCGTAGGCCGAAATGTAACGTCTATCATCCCCCCAGCACCTCGACAACTTATCCTCCAGCCAACGCTTTGCTATCGGACAGTTATCCTCCCCGTACAAACCACGGGAGCAGGTTCCTCCCCAGGTTTCCGATCCAAGAATCGGCGTGTCTGGATACTTCTGATGAAAATCATCGTAGCACTGACTTCCCTCGCCGCATCGGTAGTTCGCGCCAAACACATCAAACCGGAAACCTTTCCTGTCATAAAATTCGCTGATCGCAAACCAGTCTCCGACGAGGGCATACGTCGTCGGACGGGTGGGGTCCAGCTGATGAGCAATGTGTTGCAGTCGCCGGAAGATGTTCACACCCCATTCGGTGCCCTGAAGTTTAAACTCCTCATTTCCGAGACTCCAGAGGATCACCGAGGGGTGATTCCGATCGCGCCGGACCAGATCGGCCATGTCCTCACGTTGTTCCCGCGAAATGCCGGGAGACCGAATTTCAGTCATCACCAGCATGCCCAAACGGTCGCAGCTATCAAGCAACGCCGGGTCGGCCGGGACGATGCTTGTTCGCAGGGCATTGCAACCGAAGCTCTTCAGCTTCATAACGCGCCACGCCTGCAGGGCCGGAGGAACCGCGACCCCAACACAACCGCTATCCTGATGACATCCGGTTCCCTTGATTTTTAGCGGTTTGCCGTTGAGATGAAATCCGGTGTCGGGATCAAATCGAATGAAGCGGAAGCCAAACGCCTGCTGATAGGTATCGACGGTTTTTCCGTCAACACACACATTAACCTCCATCGTGTAAAGCGTTGGCTCCTCCAAATTCCAGAGTTGGGGACTCTTGACCGACAGCGCCACGGGTTTGACGGCATCGCACAACAGAGGAACCGATACCGGGGTTTGGGCCCGGGCCACTTCGACTCCGGCGCGATCAATAATACGACAATGGATTTCCGCCAACACATCAGCGTAGGTGCTATTGCGAATGGTCACCTCCGCATCGGCTTTCCCCGGGTCGTCCGCGCCGCCGGTGCGCACACAGACACCCCACTGCGGCACGTGCACCAGATCCGACTTCACCAAGCGGACCCCGCGATAGATCCCCCCGCCCTCGTAACTCCACAGTTCGTCCAGCGTCGCATCCACATAGACTGCGATGGCATTGGTGCCGCCAAAAGTGCAGACATCCGTGATATCAAAAGCAAACGAGGTATAGCCGCTCAAGTGGCGACCAACGAAATGGCCATTGAAAAACACGGAGCAGTCGCGGTAGACCCCGTCGAACTCAATCGAGATACGGTGGCCCCGGTCATTTTCCGGGAGCACGAACTTCTTAACATACCAGGCGCGCCCCCCCCTCAACCCTCCGTTCTTCGTCGGAAGGTCGGAGGTGAATTCACCTTCGAGGACAAAATCATGCGGCAGGCTGACCGTACGCCACTTGTCCACAAACGTGTTCGCCGGATTGGAGATCCCGTGATTGCCTGCTTTGGACCACACTTCGACTTCACCGGAAATCCAGTTGGGATTTCCAAAACAAAGCATCTCATGAGTAACCAGAGAGGCCGGACTAAAGCGCCATTCGCTGTTAAAGCAATCAGTCGAACGCTTCATCTTCCGCACCTGTTCAAAAAACTCTCACGGGCTCAGTTTTGCCGGGCCAGCTCTCCGTTCAACGGATACGGGAGAGGAGCCAACGATTTAAGAGTGATCGATTTGATCATAAATCCATCATGCTCCGTGCCCGGTTTGCCGTCTGCCAGATAGGATGGCATCCTGTCTTCACTCATGGGTTCGGTCACTTCAAAGCTCATGCTCTGGTCATTGTCTGCCGAGACTTTTACCTGCCCGATGATGTCAGTCCGGAACCAGCGCCAATCCCTCTCGTTGAGAACAGTGACAGGCAGTTCTGCTCTCAGTTCGTGTCCGCCGACGGACAACTTCACCTTGACCGGTCTCCCTGTCAGGTTTGCGTATTCCACATTCACAAAGAAGGAGTTCTCATCCCTATTCGAAAACTGCCATCCAAGACCCGCGCCGGCTTTTTTGAATCCATGCGCATAATCCTCATGCGGACAATACGCGTTGGTGCCGTGGTCGATGAAATACGGACGCCGAAAACTCCGCAGATCAACACCGTTCTTTTCTGCAGCCAGGGCCGGAATGAAGCGGTTATCAAGATCATGATCCAGGACCGGACGGGGATCGACAATCAATTCGCCATCGAATTCGACCATGAGTACCGTGTCGTCCTCATCTGCGAATTCCGCAAAGTCAACAATGCTCGTCAAATCAATTTCCACTCCGCCGGGTACTGCCAGGAAATCCAGCGTCTGCTTCCTGTCATCCGCCAGGAAACACGCTCTTTTCGCGGTTGATTTCAATCCCGGCAGGAAGAGGGTGTCCAATGAAGGGAGCTTAAAAACATGCAGATACAAAGTTCCTGCCCGATAAGTGCAGACTCCCCAGGGAAGATCCCCGTATGGCGTCGCCTGGACCCCGAATATCGATTCACCGTTGCGTTTAAGCCAGTCTCCCACCTGCCTGAGGATGGTTTGATCCCGCAAAGGGATCTCTCCCCGGACATCGGGACCAATATTGAGCAGAAGGTTTCCGCCCCGTGAACGGATGGCGGCGAGCATCCGGATCACTTCGCCGGCAGGTTTATGATCGCGGTCCAGCGGGAACCAGGCCCAGTGCTGGGTCAATGTCATGCAGGTTTCCCATGGTCCATCAACACGGATGGGAGGCACCTGGCAGTCCCCTTCGCTGGTAAAGTCACCGAGTCCACCGCCCACCCGGGAGCACACCATGATATTCGGCTGGTTTCTGTGGACAACGGCTTCACATTTTCTTGCGAGCGCCTCAGGCCGTCCGCAGTCAAACCAGGCAACATGCTGTTTGCCATACTTTGTCGTCAGCTCTTCAAGATGAGGCAGCGCCAAAACCTCCATGTATTCATCAAGTGTCTTGTTTTGCGGTCCGCCCGCGCCACCCGGTTCATGCCAGTCCAGATGATGGGAATAATAGAAGCCGGGTTTGATGCCGCGTTTGCGAACTTCTTCCGTCAGCAGAGCGAACATATCACCCTTTTTGAAAGCCGTATGCTCGATGATGTTATATCCATTCACTTCGCTTTTGAACATGGCGAGACCGTCATGATGCTTGGCAGTGAAAACAAAATACCGGCAACCCGAAGCAGCGACCACATCCGCCCATTTTCCGGCGTCGAACCGGTCCGGATTCCATGATCGCAGCTGCTGCTCGTATTCCGGCACCGGAATCTCCGCACGGGCCATCATCCATTCGGCCCAGAGATCCTTCTCAGATTCCTTGCCCTTGTAGCGGCCCTGAAACGCGGTGCTTGGGGAAAAGTGCATAAAAATCCCGAAGCCGTCGTCCTGCCATTCGCGGATCGCATCTGCCATCGAGTCGCGCTTCTGGATTTCCTTGCCCCACAAATCCTCCATTTTCGCTTGGAGATCTTCTTTCGGCATGTCTTTGTTTTCTATTTTATGTGCTTCACTCTTTACTCTTAGGCCAAACCTTGACCCTGATCTCCTCTACTCCGGTCAAAGGAATCACCCCTGGAGAAGGATGGTTTTCCGGCCATTTGTTTCCGAAATAGTCGGTATCCAGCAGGTAGGGTTTGCCATCCCCCTGTTCATAGGGTGCTCCTGTGACGGCGGCCACCCCGAGGAGATCGGTGGTGACAAGATTCCGCCGGACCGAATCCCATGCCGGATCGACCTTCATCTTCAGCCACCAACCGTCCGGCTCTTTTGTCAGTTCGATTTGCGGATCAAACTCCTTCGCCGCAACCGCGTTCTGCTCATGCTTGGAAGGAACGGCTCCGGCAAGAAACACATTGCCGGTGCCAGTGAGCGAGAAGCCGTGTTCGTCCAGGGCGGAGGTTCCCTTGGCACCCACGAAGATATTGTTGTAGTAGCGGTCGTCACTTTGGTTGATTAGCGCCTCCGCATTCACGATCTCCGTGCTGTGCGATTCCATAAACGGCGTCTGCCGTTGCTCCGTCGGCCACAACTGGATGTTGCCGAACCAGAGGTTGTGGGCATAAGCCCCGCTGCTGCTGACCTTGGTGACACCCGTGCGGGAGAGCAGCAGGTTGTGATCGACGAGGAATGGCCCGTGATTCACCTCAAACATCATGTCCTGGCTGTTGTCGTGCATCAAGTTTCCGGTGACGCGCACGCCCTGCGCCATCCAGTCGAGCCAGAGGCCGCCCCAGTGCTCACAGCGGTAGATGTGGTTGTCCTTGATGAGGCCATCGACAAAACCGTGCAGCTTGATCCCGGCAGCTTCGCAACCGAAGTATTCATGATGTTTTTTGATGTCATGGATCTCGTTGCCGACGATCGTGGAAAACGAGCATCCGAGACTGCCACAGATGCCGGCCTGGCCGCAGTCGTGGATGTGATTATTCCTTACCACATGGCTTCCGACTGTTTCCCGGTTCCAACCGTTTTCGGTGGAGACGCGAATGGTGGAGTGGTAATCTCCTTTGCTATCATACGAGTCGCGCCCCTTGCCGAGCGTCACTCCGGCGCAGGTGGAGTAGCGGACCGTGTTGTTCTCGATCAACCAGCCTTTCGACCAATGGGTTCCGAGGAGGCCGATTTGTTCCGCCGTGGGTGGTGCCCAGGGCGTGGCTGCCTGCTCCAGCGTGAACCCGCGCACCGTGAGGTAGTTCATGCCGGGATTTCCCGGATAGAACACGCTTTGGCGGACGTTGATTTCAACCAGTTCCTTGTTCGGATCCACGTCCTTGAATTGTGCCCAGATGGTGGTGGTTTCGGCACCGACTTCGGCAAACCACTTTGCCTCGTTTGCATCGACCCAAGCGGGAGCCGGCCGCTCCTTGAAGACCAGCGCGATGGTCTGTTTTCCACTCAAGGGAAGGCTCAGGTTGGCTTGAAACGGCTGGAAGCTGGTCCACCCGGCGGTAAAATAAACATCGAAGGTGCCCAGCAGTTCGCCGTCCGCGTTGTCTTTCCGAATCTCGACGAGACCTCCTTCAATCGGCGACGCGGCAAAAAGCGTCATGTTTCTTGCCTCCTCGCCGAAATCGATATCATAGGTGAGCGCCACACCATCCTTCACCCTGCCCACGCAGTTCTGACCATCCGGCAGATCCATCGAAGGAATCTTTTCACTGGCGGTTTGATACTTGGATGCAGGCAAGGTTTCGCTGTTTTTCCCGCCCCCGGCCAACTGCTTGAGATTCATCAGCTCGGGTCGGGCATCCCCCGAGGCGTCCCCCGAGGCAGCTTTGACGACCTGGTCTTTCCGCGCAGCCTCTTTGAGCCAGTGTCCATTGAGGTAAACCGCGCCGGTATGATATGGACGCCTGGCCTCATACCAATCGCCACGAACAAGGTCGCCATACGGATTGTAACCGCCGAAAAAGCTGTTCGGCAGGGTGACAGTCCAAGTGGTTTCATCCACCTGTTTCCAGTCGGTGATCCGTTCGGATCCCTTGATGACCACCTGCTCACCGGGAGCTGCCTGGTAAACAATCCGCTTTTCATCGGAGGTTCCGCCGCGGGGAGGGTTGATCCGCTCGCGATAAACTCCCTCATGAACGGTGATGACTTCCCCGGGTTGAGCCAGATCGGCCGCCTTGGAGATCGTCTTGAAAGGGCTGGCAACGGAACCGGCATTCGCGTCATTGCCCGACACGGAAACATGATATTCCGCTCCAGCTTGCTGCATGGCGCATACTCCCAGCGCGGCGCAGGTGAATGCATGGTTTCGAAATAGATTGATCGTCGTTTTGTTTTTCATAGGTGGGTTGCTTTCATAAGGAAGGAGGAGCTCATGCGAGGGCGGGTTTCACTTTTGGTCCAAATTTGCGAGTGAGAACCTCGCGACGCCTTGATGCCCGGGCGCGGGGCGGTTTTTGGCGGAGTAGTTACCCCAGCGGAGGTGGTAGTCGAGGGTGTCGAGCAGGTAGAGGTAATAGTTATTGTCCGTGAACTGGCCGTAGCGGGCGGTGGTGGCTTTGCCGTCGCCGTGGATGGTGAGGGCGAGCTTCGCCTCTTTGTCGTCCAATGTGTAGGTGCGGATGGCCTGCTTGGCGGCGCTGGCTTCGTAGGTGAGGAGTTTGCCCTCGGGCGCCGGCCAGCCCATCAGGTAAAAATCCCAAACATCCTTGCTCCAGGGTTGCGTGGGCTTTTGTGCCCAGACCGGCTTGTTGGTGCTGAAAAGCTCGATGCTGCCCTTGCCGCTGCCAAGGTGGCCTTCCGGATACGAGGACCAGTAGGTTTTTTTGTCCCAGTGGAGGCGGTCGAACTGGTCGCCGGTCTGGAATTTGATGCCGACCTCGAGATTCAACGGCTCGCCGGAATTCGGGATTTTGCCCGTCGTATCGAGCGGCGGGAGGTTTTTGAATTGATAGTCGATGTCCAAGCGGCCGTTGGCGGCGATGGTGTAGATGTAATCGACATCGAACGAGTCGAACTGCCCGGTGACATAGACCCCGATGGCGCTGGCTTTTTTCTCGATGCGGAGGTCTTTCAATTTCCAGGCTCCGAGCAAGGGACTGTCGTAGGTGGTGGTTTTGCCGATAATCGAGGGCACCTGGCCGATGTCCGGGTTGATGCCGTTTTCTTGGAATTCCTCGAGCTTGAAAATGTGCGGAACCGGACCGGTGAGGGGAACGTTCGCCGTGCCATGCTGGATGCACTGGATGAGGCCGGTGGCGCGGTCGATCACGATGCCAAATTCCGTGCCCTGAATGGTGATCCGGCCATCGGCTTCGACCACTTGCGGCACTCCGGCAAGCGCGGGGGCTTCGGGTTTTGCGGGGATGCCGAGCGTGATGCGTTCGTCGTCGATGAGTTTCTTCGAGCGGTCCAGGAATGATACGGCGATTTCCGTGCCGGCTTTCCAATCCGCGGCGGGAAGTTCAATGGCGCCCTGCTGGTGGGGCGCGATCGGCGGGCACGGTATTTCCCGCGTCTTGCCATTGTAGCTGACGCGGAGCGTGACTTGGTCGAGCGAGGTGTGGTCGAAGCGGTTTTGGACCGTCAAGGAAATCGGCTTGCCGGGCTCGAACTCCGGCACTTGCGTTTTCATCAAACGGACCGGGCTGTAGGCTTTTTTCACATTCCAGAATTCGGGTTTCGGACGGCGCCATTCGTCGACGATGCCCCAGCGGGCGGTGCCATAAATGTTGGGAAGCTTTTCAGAAACGGGGAGTTTCGCCTGGTTTTTTACGAAGCGGCGCACCGCTCCGCTCGAGGATTGGGCGGTGGGGTCGGGGCAGATTGTCATGTCATCGGCATATTGCCAGATCGCGGCGCCGACGCTTCCGTTCGAGGAGAAGAGCGCGGTCCACGCCTTGTCCAGACTACGTCCCCAGTAATCGCGCGCGTTCGGGTCATGGAACCACATTTCGGCGGAATGCCCGAGCACATGCATCCACTCGTCGTAGATGACGGGCATTCCTTTCATCTCATAATTCTGGTCCCAGCCCGGGTAGTGCCAGCTTTTCACATCGTAGCTTTTGTGATCCGGGTCGTCTTTGACCTGGTAGCTTGCGGTGATCGGGCGCGAGGCATCGAGCGTGCGGGCGACATCGGCGGCGGCCGTGAAGTTGCGGCCGAAGACGCTCTCGTTGCAGATCGACCAGAGAATGATGGAAGGGTGGCTGCCGTAGTTGAGAAGCACCTCCCGCTGTTGATTGACAAAGAGGGGCTCGAATTGCGGATCGTCGTTCATGCCGACCGAGGGCCTGTTGGCTTTCCCGCAATCCAGCACCGCCGACTCGAGGGTCACATAGAGGCCTTGCTCGTCGCATCCATCGACGAATCCGGTGCCCGGCGGGTAGTGCGAGGTGCGGACGAAGTTCATATTCGCCTCCTTGAAACGTTCCACATCAAGGGCGTCCACCGCAGCATCGGGGACGATGCCCTTGAGCGGGTTGACGATGTGGCGGTTGGCACCGCGGAGTTTCACCACCTTGCCATTGATGAGCAGGTTCTTTTGGCCATCGAAGCGGATGTCGCGAAAACCGATGCGCCTTGAATAAACCGCCGTGGCCTGTCCCGGCGCCTTGCTCGTGACCTCCAGGCGATACAAGCGCGGGTGCTCGGCATCCCAGGTTTGCGGGGAGGCGACCTCCGCCTTCCAAGTGACCTGCGGCTGGTCGAGCTTGCAAGCGGGCATGGCGAGCGGAACTTCCTTGCCTTCCGGATCGAACAGCCGGAACGAAGCGGTCGCCTGTGGGTCAGGCGTTTCCACCTGTCCCGTGACGGTGAGGGCAGCGGTTTTGCGGTCTTCGGAGAACGGCGACGAAACGATCGGGAATTCGAATAACGCCTTCGGTCGCGCCTGTAACCAGACGCTTCGCACCAAGCCGCCGATCACGCGGAGGCGTTTTCCGTTGAAGGCAATTTCTTTTTTAAGATCGGTGATTTCCACCGCGATCCAGGCGTCCTGCCCGGGCGTCACCACCGGGGTGATGTCGCAATCCCAGGGCGTCCAACCGCCTTGGTGCTCAGTGATGAATTTTCCATTCACCCAAACGCGCGTGAACTCATGTGCGCCCTCGAAGCGGAGGCGGATTTTTTGACCCGCGAAATCCGCCGGGATGGAGACCTTGCGCTTGTAGGCCATCGGCTCGTCCTCCTTGATCGGATGGCCCTCGCGGAAAACATCCCCCGGCACCGGCATGGTCTTCCAGCCCTTCGGCTCCGTCAGCTCGTTCCAGAAGCCTTCCGGCGCGGGGATCTCGAAGTGCCATGTGCCATCGAGCGAAACATCCGCGTCCTCCACCCCACTGAGCTTGTCGAGCGGCATGGCCTGGCAAAGAACGGCGAAAACCAAAAGTTGAAGGAGCAGGAGTGCCGTGGATTTCACAATCACTTTTTCGCGGGCTGGGCGGGAACGGTTGGAGTTCCCGTGGATTCTGGCTTTCTCTGATACAGGCTGAGATGGTCAAAGGAGATTTCTCCAGCTCCCCCACCCCAGAGCTCAAGGAGGGTCGAAAGGGAAACGGCGCGAGCTATTGATACTGACGGGGCCATGTGGTTAATACTATCACATGAAGCTGTCTTTGCCATCCCAATATTTTTTACTTTCGCCTGCCGATTTTGACGTCTTTTTTCCGAGACTCCGGCGTGACTTTCAGGTCTACGATCTTTCCGCCTTCCACCCGCCCCTCGACCGTGGTCTGCATGGGAGCGTGCAGCTTGAAGTCCGCGTTCCAATCATCCGGCCAGGCAGGCAAAAGATGGATCGCGTCCCCGTCACATTGCATCAACATAAGCTGCAGAGCGTTTAGGCCATTGCCACCGTTGTCCTCGTCCGGAACGTAATCAAAGCCCCCCACCCAGATAGCCGGAAACCGCGACCTGGGATCCTTGTTCGTGAGATGCTTGAAGACATCTTTTCTGGCGCTTTTCACATCGCCCAAGAGTGCGGCCTGAACGGCATCCTGAGACCAGCATCCCGAAGATTTTACCCGTCTGGCAGCGAACGAGGCCTGTCCAACCTCGAGCTCGGGCTTGCCAATACCGTAGAGCCGAAACGGATAGATGGCATAGAGCTCAGGATTTTCCGAATTTGACACTTTTGATTCCTGGCCTTCGGAAAACGGTAATATTTGCTTCGCTCCATTCCGGATTCCAATGGGAACCGCCGGGAGTTGGCTCAGCAGCGTCTGCCACCGTTTTTGCTGTTCCTCTGTTGCCAGTGAGGGCGGTAACGCGATCAACCGCTGCAGCACATGCGTGAGGCCGGCAATGTCTGGCAACGGATCACGGACTTTCCAGTAGGTTTCTATGGAATTGGAGGGTTCGATGCGCAAAGTCCCGTTCGGCTCGCGGGGAAAATGCTCCGCATAAAACGTCACGCCTGCCTCGGCCATGGGCAATAGCGTTTGGCGGGCAAACTCCTCGTCCCGCGTGTAAGCATAATAGTCCAGCATCATGGCGCTCAGCTCGAGAATGGGCGTGTAGTAATGGCGGGTATAGTCGCCGGGATCCTCCGCCGTAATTTTCACCAAGCCACCCCAGAAGGGGGCTGTCTCCCGAACATAAGCCCCGCCGTGCCCGTAGAATTCCCGCACCTGCTTGAGATTCCCGTCAAGCTGTGCGCGATACATACGGAATAGCGGAAGCATCAAGTCGAAATCGCCCGAGGCCAGCATGGGCCAATACATCGCCCGGGTGTTCTGGAACCAATACATGCCGCCCCAGCAACGGAAATCCGCAGTGATCCACTTTCCCTTGTCGTTTGGATCTGTCCCCTTCGGTGCCCATGGATTGGGACCATCTACAGTAAAAATCGAACCGTTGAACTTGATTGGAAATTCACCGCGGCTGGAACAGGCCTGTTTGAAGCGCTGCAGCAGGTAGCCCTCCGTTACGGCAGAAGCTTCGTCGACTTCATCGGTCCCGGGTTTGCCGGCAATCCGCTTCCCGTCGAGATACAACTCGATTCGGCCCTTTCCTGAATCCACCACGACGGCGACATGATGCCATTGGCCGGATTTCAGACAATGGGGAGCTGAGTAAAGGTTGCCACCGATGATCAGTCGCAGGCTGTCTTCCGGATTTGTATCGAGAAGGACCCCGTTGTTATCTCCCGGTATGACCTTGTCCAGAATCCTCATGTCGCCAGAGCCAAAGGTTGGATTGACCCACATTTCGGCCGTCAGTTCCGGCAAATCCGTCCATTCCGCAGAGTCGGCAAGTTCAGTATACAGTTCAGGGATCGCACTATAAAGGATGTCTTTATCCTCCGCATCCATACTCTCCCGGTTGCTTGCCAAAACCCGGATTTCCTCTTCGCTTAAGGCTCGTTTCAGCAGAGAGGCCCGCCCCAGTTTTCCTACAAATTGATTTCCACCGCTGGAATCAATCCCAACTCTGAAGTTTAATTTGTTTGAGGGAATGATGCCGCTGATGTTTGGCTCTTTCTCCGATCGAACCGTGGTCGCAAAAATCCAGCTCCGGTTCCAAAACTGCTCCCACCATTTCTGATGCTCCCGCCATGCCTGGTCGATGGGAACCGAGAGTGTCGTGGCGATTTGCCGATCCAGTTGCGCCAGCCATTCCTCGGTCGTCGGAGGCTGCGACGTCAGCGTATGAATCGCAACGTGATGTTTTGTTTGGAGCGGCGACTCAAGTGTTTCAGCATCGATAGAAACAAGGCCCTCCCCCTTCACGCCCGCGCCGATGGTGCGATTCAGCAGATGTGGATTGTCCCGATTCTGGTTCCGATAATACCAGACGATTCGGTTTGTCTGGTCATTGAGAATCGTGTCCGTATTGAGGGCATCCGTTTTCACCTTGCGCCAGGATTCCATGGCCACCCGCATCTTGACGGGCTTCGCACATTCGGCTTCGACATGGATCACAGGCCGGTTCGCATCGACCCAGATCCGCAACTGCGAGGGTTTATTGGAGTCATTTGCCCGGAGAACAATCGAACCGTCGCGCAGCACCAGCTCTTGGGAAACGTCCTGGCCTCCGGCGAATGGATTTGGATTGAGTGACACCCGGACCCGACCCACCTTGATCAGTCCCACCGCTCCTTCGACTTGATCACTCCATGCATCGTTCTTGCCGATGTAAAAGACCAGATCGCCGTTTTGCTCGGTCCAGACGTTCAGCCCCACGTCGCCGTTACCAAGCGGCATCGAATCAGCCGACGATGTTCCGAGCGCATTCCAACGGACGTTGTATTTGTCAAGAGTATCAAAACTTATTTCCCCTGATGCTTTTGTATACAACCCAAAACAAACAAAGGCAGCACACGCGATGCTGAACCCCTTTTTATTTATCATGATCTTCTCCAACATCTTGTCTGAAATGCTTCCATTGCCGCCGTATCGCCGGATTACTGTCCGCCAAATGACTGCACGGCTTCCGCGAGTCCCTTTGCAAGTGCCCGGGACTCCTCCTCGCTGTAACCTCGCCCAGGCGCGGACAGATGGCTTCGCAAGACTTCTGAAGCATTATTATAAACAAAGGGAACCTGATAAACGTTGCGCTTTTCGAAATACTTGGCGGCAGCTTCATTCAAGGCATCGGCCCGGGCCTGACGCTCCGGATTAACCTGGGGACCAATCGGCAGCCAAAAAATCTGCCTGGCCCGCAGTTGGAGAAACTCATGGACTTTGGCCAGATCCGCTGCGAATCGGGCGGGCGTGACAGAGGCATCCTCCAAATCGGCGGCGCCCATCGAGAGCACCACACGATCCCATCTCCGATCTGGAATAGGGCCAGCAGCATCCTTGGAACTGGAGAGTGATACCGGTGTGTCAAGGCGTTGTATCCCTTCGAGCGCTTTGGCGAGGGGGGCGGCAAGTGACACGGCAAGCGGATCGCCCACAAGACCAAGAACAGGCAGTTGAACACTCGTTGCCTCGTCGATTTGAGTTGGGGCCAGATAATCGGGCATGGGATCCGGCTTGCCGTAGTATTGGCGGACCGCCGGAGAAATCTGGGTGTCGTACTTTGTGAAGCGCGCCGCCTGTTCGCGGCTGGGTGCCGGGTCGAACAAGTCGCTTCGCAGAGGGCGGCTACCCGCGAATGGGGCACCCATATTGGAAAACAGCTGGGTCATCAACCGATCGGCTTTATGTCCTCCGGCGCTCAGCGCGAGCTGACAAAAAATGTTCGAGCCCTTGCCTTCTTGGACCTGCAGCAGCACCGGATCCCGGTTGACAAACCAGGCATTCTGCCTGAGATCGCGCACTCCGTTGACCCACTCGTCGTAGAGGCCGTTGCCGGATTCCGAACCGATATGCCAGGTGCTGATGAGAATTCGCTCCTTGCCCGAGGCAGTCACAGGGTTCATGCCTTCAATCTCAATGCCCTTGTCCAACATCGTTACCCCGTCCCACTGCAAGTCCTGATTGGCGATGCCGGCAAGCAACGGGCTGAAGTTACGTTCGAAGGGATAAGGCACGAGCACGCCCTCGTAATAGTCAACCCACTGCTGCGGTGTGCCTTCACGCATCCAGCTGACCGGAGCCTTGATGCAATTAGAGCGCTTCCCGAAAAACGGCTCTGTCAGCCGAAGCGTGGCCAATCCGGCAAGCTTGCGAACCTTGGCCAGTTGCGCTTCATCAACCGACGTCCAAAAGACCGTCCCTCCCGTAGTGACGACCTCTTGCAAGGCCGCACGCCATGCCTCCAGATCCCCGCCATCAGGGATGGCCGCCGACTCAACAATCACCAGATTGCGTCCTTTCAGGGATTTGGGATCGCTGACCTTGTCCGCCGAGAGCCCAAGGCCTTGCCAGTACTGGACGGTCGAATCGCTGCCAATCACAGCAACCGGAGGAGCCTCATCAACAGCCCGGTATTGGCCCAGATACTCCAGCATCCGTTGGAGCATGTGCCCGGCAACGGGCTCCTGCCCCAGCGTGTCGAGCACATTCAACGAACATTCCAGCACCAGACCCTGGCCAATGGCAAACTCCTGAAGAACGGCATCCGAACCATCACTATCGCCAAACAAAATCCGCCTGAACCCGGTAGCCTGCGGTAAAGCCAGTTTGGAGCAGGCGTTCCCCCCGCGCCAAAAGGAGAAATCCTCAGCCCCCAAGCCCGTCAACAATGGGTGTTGCGGCCCGTCCGACGGCACCACTGCTGAGGCCAGCTTCTTGGCTTCAATCTGAAATTCCTTCAGACAAAGCGCCACGTTCTTTTGCGAGCGGGTGATTTCAAACCCGAAGCTGGAGACATTTTCAAAGACCGGCGCGGTCACCGGCTTGCCAATGACCAACGGTTTCCCGGGCTCAAGCGTCACCTCGTGCCAGGTCATCCGGCCTATGCAAGCTTCGGCTTCCCCGCCCATCTCCCCAGGACCCTTTGCTTCGAACCGAATGGCATCTTCCTGGCTGCCCAACCACTGACCATTTTCCTGCTGCACCAACAATCGCGCAGACTTCTGAAAATGCGAAGCTCCGCCAACCTTTTTCCAGCCTTCTTCGTATGTCGGATCCGGCGGCATCCACAAACTATAGGTAAACTTCAGACTGCTTTTGCTGTCGAGACCTACAACGTGAGGAAACTCAAACTTCACCCAGGCTCCGGGTTCGGAATTGAGAATGGCCATGTCATTGAATTGAGATCTGATTTGAACCATCGTTCCGCCTTTTCCGAATAAACTGACCTTGGTCTCCGAAGGCTTCATGACCGAGATTTCGGGTCCAAGATTCAAATCCGGCTTGCTGGTCAGTGGTAAATAAAACCGGCTGAGCGTCACCTTCCTGCTCTTGTCCGTCAGGGGATTCAAAACCAGCACCCGCTTTCCTTTCCTCACCTTTTCCTTCAGTTCCGGCGTGAGCGAATCCGTGACAATGACCTTGGCCGACTCTTCATCGACTCCAGGCCCCTTGAATGCCTTTTGCAATGAGGGAACAACCGCCATCGTTTTGCCAGCCGCTTCAACATCAAACTGCGGGAAGATTTTCACGTCACGCACCTGACGGTATCCGACCACCCCATTGAAGGAGAACTGCCGCACCAGGCGCACTGGCGTGAGAACGTCCACCTTTGGCAACGTCCATGTCGAAACGAACTCAGGCACATATGCTCCCGGCGCATGCTTGATCGCGCGTCCGCTTGTCGTTAGAACATTTCCGTCGGTTGTCTCGACGCGAAATTCCACCTTGTCCGTCGGCCGGTGGTCTTCGTAGAACAAGCGGCCCCGTTGCTCGATCGTGGCACCACTGAAGAAGGTGCGGTCCTTCGGATCATCCGGGAAGCGGACATGGCGCAGGTAGTCCTCAAAACAGTAGAAGCCCGGGTTGGGTTGATAAAAGGGAAGTGTCGGATCCCAGATGTTCACCGTGTTGGCGCACGGATTGACGTATTCAATCTTGATTCCCCGCTCGCCCTCGATTGCGGCATGCTTGACCGGCATTTGATTAAAATTGTTGAACGGTTGAAAGCGAAAGAAATTATAGCCGAACTCCCAGGGGACCCAGGCGGTAACCCGGTAAAAGCGACCGTCGTGCTCCTTGCCGTCGGCGCAATGTTTCAGGTCGCCTCGCACCTGCATCCAGCCCTCCCCCCAAGTCCCGGCACCCACATCCTGCGAGGTCACCTCGTAACCGGCGGGACCGGTTCTGAAGGGGCGTTGTGGTTGCCAGGTTTCGGCAAATTCGTCCCATATCATCGGCTTATCAGGCCCATACTTGAACCATTCTTCCCAGACGGTGGCGGCGGAGTAGTGCTTGCTAATCACATCGCCATGCAGGCTCCACGGGGAAAAATCGCTCGCATAGGCGGGACGTGTCGGATCCAGCTCGTGGCAGAGATCGATCAGGTATTTCGGTTCCTCGATCTTGCGCCAGTGCAACTCGTTGGAGACACTCCAGAGCGCCACCGACGGACGGTTTCGCAGCCACCGGATGAGATTGCTCATGTGCGCCTTCCCGATCTCCGGTTCCGGCAGTCTGAAGTGATGAGACGCCTCGGAAATGAACAGGAAGCCCAGCTCATCGCCCGCATCGTATAGCTCGGCGTGCCGGGGAAGATTGTGCATCCGCATGATCTCCATGCCGTTTTCCTTAAGCATGCGGATTTTAGCCATGGAAAACTCCCTGCCCCCCTCAAGATCACCAATCGGATGATCGCCATTGCCGCGCAGGAACAGTTCGTTCCCGTTGAGTAAAAGCCGATTCTTGTCAGTGGTGATCTCGCGGAATCCAAAGCGCAGGCGGTGACGATCCAACACGACCCCGGACTCGTCCACGACCTCCGTGTTGAGATGCTGCAGATACGGATCAGTCAGCGACCATAGGTGGGGATCCGTCCAGCGTTCGACGCTTTTGACAACCGTCACTGCGCCGGGCTCAAGGGTAACGGCAGGGGCCTGCCAGGCTTTGACCGTCCGTCCGTCCGCATCCGTAACGTTGAAGCGCAGCCGCACCTTGCGGGCGCCGTCGCTGTCGTTACGCACTGGGATATCGCAGGCGATTTCCCCGCGTGCCACCGAGGTGCGTACAAAAAGATCCGGAGTAACGTGCACATCCGGCACGATCTTCAGGAAGACATCGCGGTAAATACCGCGCCTCCAGGCGTTCCAATCCTCGAAGAGCACGCTATCCTCTTTGCCCACATGCACCTTCAACTCGTTTTTGCCCGGCTTGACCAAGCCAGTGATGTCGAACTCAAACGGAACATACGAATCCCACCATGTGCCGGCTTCCACGCCATTCACTTCGACACGCACCTTGTGCCTCACCCCACCAAAGTGGATCAACACACGTCGGCCTTTCAGGCTTTCCGGAACGTCGAATGAGCGCTGATAGGTAACCGCCTTGTTACGCCACTCCGGGGGATACGACCAAACATCGGAATGCTCTTTGCCGACCATTTGATCCTGTCCGGCATAAGAACCCGGCACGCGCACAGTTGCCGCCTGGGAGATCCCCTCCACATGCAACTCCCACGTCCCATTCAGACAGACCTCCTGCCGCAGGTCAGGATCCTGCGCAAATGTGGACAAAGAGGAGGCAAGAACTGCCCAGGCAACAATAACTCCGCAGATTCGATTCATTTTCACAGACTTTTCCTTTGTTTAAATTCCGTCATTTCCAATCCAGTCGCACGAACTCCGCGGACGGTCGGTTCCATTGCGGCTGCTTCCCGTCCGGGCTGACCAAGGCGCGCTGTCCGCCGCCCTGAATACCCACCACCGCGAGCAGATTTTCCTTCGTGCCCTCAGGAAACCCATAGATGGCCGTCATGCGCGCGGGCTTGCCTTTGAAGGTGCCGATCAAATACCGCACATGCCGAAACACACCGGCGTTTTCCTTCCGCTCGCGGATGCCTTCGACCTCGATCGGATCGTTGCACGGATCGAAGTCGGCCCACAGCTCGGCGACGCTCCGCAGCGATTCGCCGGCCTGCAGCGCGAGCAGCGGGGCGAGGATGATGAGCAGGAGAATGGTTGGTTTCATGGGTGCATGAAGAAAGGGATCATGGACGTTGAACGAAATCTTTCCGGTTCCTTCATTGGATACACCTTGGGGGGCCGGATCTCAGTTCACGTGGATCGTCTGAACGTCAGCGCGCTATCAATGCAAAGGCGCAATCCTTGCATGCAAGGCAGGGCAGGCTGACGACAGGAAGAAGAGCGCTTGGCTTAAGGGGCAGTGGTAATACTATCATATCTCAAATAACCTTCTTTATATACATGACACATTTCCATCAGTCAATGGGAATCTTCGGCAAAAATGATTTTTTCTTGTTCATCACGGAAATTGCGCTACAAGTGCGAGGGAAAGTCGTGACAGCCATGCACAACCAAGCTTCTGCTAATCGCTCCGCCGTGTATTATACTCCCATTCTTCTTCTCGTCTTCTTTCCATTCACACTTCATGCAGCGCTGCCGCCGGAGCAGCGCATCGTCTTCCTCGGCGACAGCATCACGGAGGGGGGCGGGTATGTGGAGTTCATCGAGGCGGCGCTCATCGCCCAGCACCCGGATTCGGACAAAGAGATCATCCCGCTCGGCCTGAGCAGTGAGACGGTGAGCGGTCTGAGCGAGGAGGGTCATGCGGGTGGGGAGTTCCCCCGGCCTGATCTCCACGAGCGTCTCGAACGCGTGCTGGAAAAGGCGAAGCCGCAGCTCGTGTTTGCCTGCTACGGGATGAACGATGGCATCTACTTCCCACTCGGCGAGGAGCGCTTCCAAGCCTTCAAGAACGGCATGAAGAAGCTGCACGACACGGTCGTGGCCACCGGTGCGCGCATCATTCACCTCACTCCTCCTGTGTTTGACCCGGTGCCGATCAAGGCCCGCGTGCTACCCGGCGGTCTGGCCACCTACCCTCAACCCTACGAAGGCTACAACACGGTGCTGGATGCCTATACCGAGTGGCTCCTGAGCATGAGAAAGCAAGGCTGGGAGGTGCTGGACATCCACGGCCCCTTCAATGCCGCGCTGGCCGAAAAACGGAAAGCGGCCCCGCAGTTCACCTTCTCCAGCGATGGGGTGCATCCCGGACCTGAAGGTCATCTGATCATGGCCAGCGCGGTGCTGAATGCCTGGGCGCTGAAGGTGAAGCCTGATGGCACGCCTGATCACGTCAACGGCGCGGGCATTCTCGCCGCGATCCAGAAAAAGCACGCCATCCTCCGCCCGGCCTGGCTCAGCCACACGGGTCACAAACGCCCCGGCGTGGCCCCCGGTCTGCCTTTGCCCGAAGCGGAAAGCAAAACCGCCCCTCTCGATGCCGAGGCACGTCGTCTGGCGAAGTCCCAGGAGATCGAGATCCCCAACAAAACCGGCGAGTGGAACGGCTACGCAAAGCATGAGCTCACGATTGCTGGCAAGCCCGTGACTCTCGTGGCCCCAAAAACAGCGGCGCCAGGCCGCCCGTGGGTCTGGCATGGGGAATTCTTTGGTCACAGGCCCGCGCCTGACATCGCCCTGCTCGGCAAAGGCTTCCATATAGTCTACATGACGATCAATGACATGCTCGGCTGCCCGGATGCGGTGAAGCTTTGGAACCAATGCTATGCAGAACTAACCACGAGCTACGGCCTGAGCCCAAAGCCCTCTCTGGTCGGCCTGAGCCGTGGTGGGTTGTACTGCTACAACTGGGCGATTGCCAATCCTGAGAAGGTCTCGTGCATCTATGCTGATGCGCCGGTGTGTGATTTTAAAAGCTGGCCCGGCGGCAAGGGCAAAGGCAAGGGCGACCCGGGGAATTGGGGCCTTGTGCTGAAGCTCTGGGGCTTCAAAGACGAAGCCGAGGCGCTGGCCTATGAAGGCAATCCGGTGGACAGCCTCCCCCCGCTGGCCAAGGCCGGCGTTCCGCTGCTGCACGTCTTTGGCGATGCGGATGACGTGGTGCCCTGGGAGGAGAACACCGGGCTCATTGAGCAGCGCTACAAGGCGCTCGGCGGCAGCATCACGCTAATCCGCAAGCCAGGCATCGGTCATCATCCGCATGGTTTGGAAGACTCGACGCCGATTATCGAGTTCATCGCCAAACACGCGAAGTGAGGCTCACGCGGGCCGGTTGCGCATTATGTCGGCCGCTTGAGCGAAGAAGGGGCAAGGCGCTTCTCCAAGCCCGCCCAGTCATCCGCCGGATACATCCTGCCGATGAGCGGGTCCGTTTTCACCCCGGTGTAACACTGCGGACTTTTCGCCTGCGGCCCAAAGCTCTTAGCTGTCTTTGGTGCAAGTGCCTTCCGATAGAACTTCGAGTTGGCCAGTCCTCCCATCAGTGCGGGTGTGTCGTGTCCAACGTCGTTCACAACGTGGAGTTCATGCGGGATACCAAGGGACTCCAAGTGCTCGTGAAATCTGCGGCTAAGATGGAAGGAGAAATTCTTTACCCAACAGCCTGTCGAATGATTGTCCCGGGCTTTCGCAGAACCTCAGCCTGCGACTCTGTGATCGTCCAAGGAACGCCGTAATTTTGTTCACGGCTCCTTTCCCCAGACTTCCACTTGGCGAAGATGAAGGTATTCAGCCTTTGCGGGGTTGAGTTCGAGCCGGAGATAGCGTGCTGTGCGGCCTGGCACGTGGGCGCCCGCTTTATATTCGGTGACGGGAATCTCCCACTGCGGTTCGCCCCGTTCGGCCTTCCAGACCTCCGCCCAGGTCTTGCCATCCGATGACAGCGAGATGCGCAAAGTCGCCGCGCGATCCTGTCCCGGCGATTTTGCACTTCATACCGCCGAGGAAGCGAATCCCTGGTTCGAGATTGATCTGGGCCGGGACATTTCGGTGACCGGTGCGCGCATCCTGAACCGGACCGGGGTGTTTCCGCGACGAGCGCTTGAAGTGTTCCCATGAAAATGGAACTGGCTTTCACCGTGGCTTGTCGCGAAACGACTTTGCCGTACGTCACCGCATCGTTGAAGATGGAAAGGTCATCGCCGGGCGATACAGCCGGCAGGGTGTCCACGGATTTGTCGAAGGTAAGCTCAACGATGGCGAACGGGTTGCCTTTCGGCACGGTGACCGTAAGCATGGCCCCCTCTTGTTTGAAATCCACCTTCTCGCCGGTCAACAATTGCGCGGAGAGCACGGTGCGTTCAGGCAGCGCAGGAAGGCTGAGCGTGTCTCCTTTGAAGACATGGAGCCAGACGGTTTTGTCACGCCGGGTTGAACCGCCCCACTCCGCCCACTTCCACGGACCACCGCGTGTGCCGTAGATGGCGCGGCCATTGTCCTTAAGCCACGCGCCCACTTCGAGGAGCCGGCTTTTCTCGGTGGCGGCGAATTCGCCGTCCCACTGCGGTCCCCAGGAAAGCAGAAGATTGCCGTCGCAACAGGCGTTGCTGATGAGCATGCGGATGATCTCATCGCGGGATTTGGGCGGGGAGCCGCTGTAACTCCAGCTATGGGTCAGGCAGACGCAGGATTCCCACGGACGCCAGTCTTGATAGAAGCCGAGGCGTTGTTCGGGCGTGTCGAAGTCGCCGGGCACGGAACAGCGGTTGTTCATCAGGATGCCGGGCTGGAGCTCGCGGACCATACGGGTGAGTTTCTCGCCATCCCAGATCTCGGCCGTGAACATTCCTCCCCACCACGCGGCGTCCCACCAGAAGATATCCACCTTGCCGTACTTGGTGCAGAGCTCCCGGACTACGTTGAATTGGTACTCGTTGTATTTCTTGTGGCGTTCACCCATCGGACTGGTCTCGCCGGGTTTGAGCGTCCAGTGATTGCCGCTGATGTTCGCCTTCGCGGGATCAACCGGCATGTAATCGGGGTGATACCAATCACGCTGGGAGTAATAGATGCCGAAAGGCATGGCGGCGGCATGGCAGGCGTCGGCGAGTTCCCTGAGGTAGTCGCGCTTGAAGGGTGTATTGGTCACCTTGAAGTCCGAGAAGGCGGTGTCCCAGAGGTGAAACCCGTCGTGATGCTTGGCGATGGCGACGATATATTTGAAGCCGCCGGCCCTGGCGATCTCGACCCATTCCCTGGCATCAAACTTCTCGAACTGAAAGTCCTTAGGCCAACCCTGCCAGACCGCATCCGGCACCGGGCCACTGCCGGCGTCGGGCGCCTTTCGGGTTTGGCAGACGCCCCACGACAGATCCGCATTATTGTGGGTGGACAGCCCGAAATGGATGAACATCCCATACCTGGCATCGCGATACCATTGCAGGTCTTTCGCGGGAGCAAAGTTGCTCGCATCCCATTCGGCATGCGTGAACGGCTGCACAACGATGCCTGCCGGATGCGGCATTGGGTCGCCTTCCTTGTGCGACCACTGTGCAGTGGCGTCGGTGAGGATGGTGCCAGCCAGCAGGCCAGTAAGAATAATGTTCTTCATTTAATTCCGCCCTTCTTCACCAGACATTAATCAGGCTTCACGCCATATTCTTTGCTGGTTCGCGCAAGGCAAGACAAGCTGCCGGCAGCAAGAATGGTGTCTGGCTTCATGGAGTGTGGCAGCTGCTTTTATCCGCCATATGTCAGACCTAACTTTCTTGGGGTTGCCGAGCCGAGTCAATAGCAAAATAAAGAACCCCGGGGCGAGCCCCGAGGCATTTAAGAATTTGAAGACAGAGAGCCACGAAACAAAGCCGAAGCAAGCCTCGGGGTATCAGACCCAAAGGGAATGAATAAACATGGTCAAACTGCAAGGACTCGTGAAACCGACACAGCTCCCAATTGTTGACAACGACACCCTGGGCGATAGATTTAGCCGATGACTGCAACAATGAAAATATAACACCAAATATGAAACTAAAGCACATACATCTCGCCGCCTTCGCGGCTCTTGCCTTTGTCGGGTCGGCCCCTGCAGAGACGAAAATCACCTACTCGTTTTACACTGCAACCAGCGACACCGACACGAGCTGGGTCAGACCGGAGGGCACCACCTCCGTCAAGGCGATGAACTTCGGCAGCGGAGCGCCGATGACATCCTTCGGGGGAGTCAACTGGCTCACGACGAATGCGGATCTGGGCCAGTCAGCTAACACCGCCTCACCGATCTCGATGAAATTTTCCACTTCGGGTGAGGCCTATGCTAGTAATTACGGCAATTACTACTCGGAGGACAGGTCTGGAATTCTCAATACAGGCAGCTGGTGCAGAATACAGGGGGTTGACATCGACTGCACGCTTGTTCTCAGCGGTTTCACGGTGGGGCAGGAATATTTGGTGCAATTTGTCCTTGCGGACACCCGGGTAGACGCCGAAGGACGCATGGTCGCGATCAACGGATACTCGGACAACATCGCCGGCCAAGACTCGCCTGAATATGCATTCGCCTACCCCGATGGTCAGTTCCTGGTTGTGACCGCTCGGTTTACGCCCGCTCCCGGTGACACGGCATTCTCATTCCGCCCACTGATTGCAATTGACAAAGAACTGCAACTGAATGCCCTTCAGGTGCTCACTGTGCCATAACGCATTGGCGGGATCCCTCCAGTCCCGGACTGAGGACAGTGGCTGTAAACCTCGATGCGAGCGTTAGTCGGGTTCTATCACTCGCTCGTCGATTGGCATTTCGACCAATACGACTGCTTGCTGGCAAAGGTGCTCCCCTGCGCCCATGCCGGAAATTCCTCGACCATCGGCCTGCTCGACCATGTAAAATCCATCTCTATTTGTGGTTTTATCAGATTTTGAAGAAAATGTTTGCCATTGCCCATTATCATTCGGGGATCACACGCCGCAGAATTCCTGTCTGAGTTGTTCCAGCTTCCGCCTGGTGACCGGATAGTTGAAGATCGCGAACAGTGCGGCGAGTCCGACTGCGCCGCCGACAACGAAGGTCACCAGGCCGACGCGCCAGATCGCTGCGGGGTCCTGCGCGACGTTCTCAGTCCCCTCCGAGACCCTGTAGCCGACCCAACTCAGGCAAGTAGCCGGAGACGATCAGGCTGAACGAGATGGCCAGGCGCATCGCCAGGCTGAAAACGGAAGAATATTCGCCGTCCTTGTTCTCCCCGGTTTGGAGGAGATGAATTTCCGAGATATCGGCCATCATGGCGGTGGAGATCGGAAGCATGATCCCGCTTCCCAGCCAGTAGCCGGCATGGAAAATAACGAAGGAGATCAGGGAAACAGGCACCGCAAAGCCGCCCGCCATGTCCTTCGCTCGCGATACCGGCTTCAGTCCAAAATCCTATCTCAACCGCCGGCTGAATCAGGAGGCCTGTCATTACATGTCAGGGACCGACCTGCCGATCAAGGAGGTCGCCCGGAAGTTCCGCTTTGCCGATGAATATTATTTTAGCAGATTTTTTTATAAAATGAACGGCATGCGGCCCGGTAAATACCGCCAAACCTTTTTCCATTCCTGATTGTCCGGAGTATGGGGTCCAGGTTTTGTCGTCCCCGAAGAACCTTTCCGTGTGGTGGCTTTCAGTCCGCGATTTTATCCTAAAAAAGAGATGCAACCACGGGTGGGGCCGCATAGATACGGATTTTTATGCAGTGACAGCAAGCGCAGACCTCACTCAAAAGATGAGCTTGACGAGGGGCTCAACTCGTCCTTGATCCATCCTGTTTGGTTTGTGGCACCTATGTTCACATTACCGGCACCCGCAGTCACCCAGCCGACATAAGCGAGGCCATTTGTGTTCGTCCAACCCGGAGCCGTCGTGCCGAGAGAGCAGTTCACGTGACGGGTCTGGCCGAGATTCGTTGCGTTCCAATGAACAATTCCCTGTTGGGTCATGACCTACGGAGCCGAGCGTGTCGAGTTGCATAACTTGAGTTCGAATCGCGCCGAACACGCAACGGCAGATGAGTCCAAGGCCCAGTCGGAAATCGTGGCCCCGCTCAGCAAACTCGCGCTCGACTGGTATGCAACTCTTCCCACCGAGGCAGATCCAAGCTGTTTGTCTAAACCAATGGCAAGCCCCTCTCCCACCCCTCGCCCCGGCAGGCTACGGATAAAATCCGCAAATTCCCAAGCGATGAAAATGTGACCGCGCACCGGTTACGTTTCCACCCGCGACTTCGTCCATGCATCAATAAGGCTGGACATTGAGAATCAAATCGGATTCTTGGACTGGATAGCCCTCTAAGAAAGACCTTATGATAAAACTAATTGTAACGGTGTTGTTTTTAGCGGCGAGTTCTGTCGTTCGGGCGGATGACCTCAATGCTGGCGACTTTGCCGCGCAGCGCGAAAAAATCCTCGCTCTTGCCGGCCTCACCGAGCCGCCAACGGTGCAAGACGCGGAGGGTTTTGCCGCCGAGGGAGGCGTGAAGGCGATCTTTTACGATGCCCTGCCATGGAAAGGGAAGCCAACAAGGGTCTTTGCCTGGCTCGGCTTGCCGGAGAAACGCGCGGGCAAGGTGCCAGCGGTCGTTCTTATGCACGGCGGGGGTGGCACGGCGTTCAAGGAATGGGTGAAGCTGTGGAATGATCGCGGTTTTGCCGCCATCGGCATTGCGATCGAAGGGCAAACCGACGAGCGCGATCCGACCGATCCCCAAGCATGGAAGCTGCACGCCTGGCCCGGTCCGAAGCGCGACGGCATCTATGGCGATTCGTCGTTGCCGCTGGAAGAGCAGTGGATGTATCACGCCGTGGCCGATGCGGTGCTGGCGAATTCCCTCCTGCGCTCGCTGCCGGAGGTCGATGCGAACAAGGTCGGCATCATGGGCATCTCGTGGGGCGGCGTCATCACAAGCACGGTGATCGGGATTGACCCACGGTTCGCTTTCGCGATTTCCGCCTACGGCTGCGGGCATCTCTTTGATTCCGGGAATCAATACGGGCAGGCCCTGGGCAACAACCCGCTCTACCGCGAGGCATGGGATCCGATGACGCGCATGGACCGGGTGAAAACGCCCGTGCTCTGGCTCTCGTGGCCGCAAGACAACCATTTCCCGCTCGACTGCCAAGCCGCTTCCTACCGCGCAACCACCGGACCGCGCATGGTGAGCCTGATTCCCAAGATGAATCATTCGCACCAGGCCGCATGGAATCCCCCGGACAGCTACGCCTTTGCCGAGAGCATCGTGCGAGATGGGCCCCCGTGGTGCCGACAAACCGGCGTGGTGGTCAAGGACGGCTCCGTCCAAGTCACATTCGCCTCCACAAAACCGCTGGACCACGCCGTGTTGATCACCACCAGCGACAGCGGCTTCACCGGCAATCGCACCTGGACCGAGTCGTCCGCCACGGTCGAAAAGCGCGGTGAGGATTTGATCGTCACCGCACCGCTGCCCGCCGGAACCACCGCATGGTTTGTGAACGCCCGCAGCGGCGCACTGACGGCGAGTTCGGATTATCAGGAAGCCAAATAACGAACGGCAAAAGCCGAACGTCACCCGTCCCCGGGATGCTCGCTGCGGAGGAGGCATCGCCGAAGCGCTGCTTGGTCAAAAATGGCAAAGAACTCATGGGCAGCGGGCCGCACGGGATAAGCGGAACATTGCACTTTTAGAAATCTTTTGTAGAGTTCAAGTCGTGCAGCCCATCAAACAACTCGCCCAGACACTCCGTAAACTCGCAGACCGGGAGCACTGTGTGTTTGCGCCCTCGGACTTCGCGGCTGCGGTGCCGGGATGTGGGCAGTTGGCGGTGTTGCTGTCGCGGGCCACAAAAGCCGGGCTGCTGAATCGGGTTTGCCGGGGCATTTATTTTTACCCCGTGCCAGACTATCCGGCGGGGCATCTGCTTTTTCATGCGGCAGCACGTCTGCGGGCGGGTGAGTTCAATTACATCAGCCTCGAGACCACTCTCAGCGATGCGGGCGTGATCTCGCAGGTGCCGATGAACTGGATCAGCCTCATGACCTCCGGCCGCAGCCATGTGGTGGACTGCGGGGACTACGGCCACATCGAGTTCGTGCACACGGCCCAGCGTCCTGACGATATGAGCGACGCGCTGACCTATGACCCGGAACGTCATCTCTGGCGAGCCTCCGTGCGGCAGGCCCTGCGCGACATGAAGGCCACGCACCGCAGCATGGAACTCTTGGATGAGGAGGTGGCGCGTGAGCTTGTTTGACCAAGTGGTGAACGAGGCGCTGCGTTCCCGGGCAGAACTCACCTCACTGCGCCCCGTGGTGGAAAAGGAACTGCTGCATCACGACATCCTCCGCGAGATGAGCGGGGCCGGCTTGCTCACCGGACTGACGTTCATTGGTGGGACCTGTCTGCGGGCCTGCTACGGCTCCTCACGACTCAGCGAGGACCTCGACTTCACTGGCGGCAGTGACTTCCAGCGGAGTGAGCTGGCCGAACTCGCCCGCGTGCTCGTGGATCGACTGCAAGCCCGCTACGGCCTGCCTGTCAGCGTCAGCGAGCCCGTCAAAACCGGCGGCCAAGTCTCCACCTGGAAGCTGACCATCGAGACACGCTCCGGCAAAAGGCACCTGCCCGCGCAGCGCATCCATCTCGACATCTGCGCCATTCCCAGTCACGACCCGCGCCCGATGATGCTGCGAAATCTCTACGGCATCGACCTCGGCACCTCGGGACTCATTCTTCAAGCGCAGAGCCGCGAGGAGATCCTGGCCGACAAGGTCATCGCGCTCGCCTTTCGCGAGAACCGCTTCAAAAACCGCGATCTCTGGGACATCGCCTGGCTCACCCAGCAAGGCATCGAACTGCCCGCCAAGCTCGTCCCTATAAAAATCCGCGACCACCAACGCGAGGAAGCCGAGTTCTGCGCATCGCTTCAAGAACGCATCGCCGCGCTGAAAACCGAGCCTGTACGAGGGGACTTCATGAAGGAAATGCGCCGATTCCTCCCTGCCGCCACGGTGCGCGAGACGATCGAGAAGGAGCCGTATTGGAGCTACCTGACCGCGATCGTCGAGCAGTTGGGACGCAAAGCCATAGCGGGCTGCGAGAACCGCTGAGCCTGGCGCCACTTCCAATCACACCCCACACGAAGAGGGGGAATGGGGGTCACGCCATACGCCTGACACCGTCATCGAGCTGAAGGCGGAACTCACCCTGCCCTGACCCTGCCCACATCGATTTCAAGAGGTGGTATGATCAGTGCGCCCAGACGGAAGAAGGGCTTGCGTCTGCGGTAGAATGTGTTTATTAACAGTTAATGGCTAACACAACAGAACGCGCCAGCATGAAGGTGATCGCACGGGAGGTGGGTGTCTCGCTCATGACCGTCTCCAGGTTCATGAACGGCACGGGCAAGGTGGCGGCTGAGACGGCCCGGAGTATTCGCGAGGTTGCCGAGCGAATTCAGTATCGCCCCAACCGGCTGGTGCGGGGGATGCAAACGGGCCGCACCGGCCTGATCGGCGTGGTGATGCCCGCCGGACTGGGTTTCTACAGCGGGGTGCTCGAAGGAATCCACGATCATCTCTCCGAACAGGATGCGGGTCTGCTGCTGTCGATGGTTCACGGCGACTGGGGGGAACGCGCCATCGAGGAGGAGCGAAAGCTCCTCCATCGCCTGATCGAATTGCGAGTTGATGGCATCATTCTTCGCCCGGCCAACGACGAGGCCACCGCCCTCTATTTTGAGGAAATCGTCCAGCGCAACGTGCCGATCGTGGTCATTGACCGGCACGTCCCGAAATTTGCCTGCGATTTTGTTGGCACCGATGATGTTGTCGGCGGAGAGGAGGCGGGGACGCGCCTTCTCGCCCGCGGCCTGAAGAACTTTCTGCTGGTCACCGGCGGGGACCGGTTCAGCCCCAGCCGCGACCGGGCGAAGGGATTCCGCGACGCCGTCGCGTCGGCCAACAGGCCGGTCACGGTGGACACCCTGGAGTTCCCGACTTTCAGTCCCAACGAAGATGCGATCCTGGAATACCTGACTGAAAAGGGCGCAAAAGTGGACGGCATCTTCGCGGTCAACGACAATCTGGCGCTCGGATGCCGCAGAGCGCTCTTGAAGCTGGGCCGCCGCATCCCCGAAGATGTCTCGATCATCGGATTCGGAGCAGTTGCCATAGGGGGCGGATATTTCATTCCCGTCTCCACCTTCGATCAGCACGCGGATCTCATCGGGCGAACCGCCTCCGAGATGCTCTTCGCGCAGATCGAACGGAAAGCGGGATCGAGCGCTCCGCCCTCGAAAACCGTCCGCTTGGCGGCGACCTTCATCGATCGGGGAACTTAGCCCATATTCCCGAAGTGGAGGAATCCGCAGATTAGCAGGATTTACACAGATTCAGCGAGATGCTGCGGTTGGCGATTCAATATTTTCCTTCGGACAGAAGCGTGAGGGAACCGCCATGATCAAACCACGGGGCAGACCCGCCGCAGCGGCACAGGGAGGCTCTGAGGGGGGGGGCACGGACGCCATGCGGCGATCTGCTGCTACGTCGGCTCCGGGGGCCGGTTACTGAAGCCATTCGTGTTGCCGTCCACGCGATGCTCGATCAACCGGTGGATGATCGAGCGCTCCTTGGCTTCGTTGGCCGGCTTCTCGGTGCGGTAGTTCCAGTTCAGCAGCATCAGAGCCCCTGCATCCTGGAGTGCGGCATGGATGCCGGTCACGATCCGGCTGTAGAAGGAGTCCTCCGCCGGCACCATCACTCCGGCCATCTGGCTGCGGCCGGTCTGCATGCCGCGGATCAGGGCGTTGGGGCGGTATTTGAGCCGCTCGGCGACGGTGAGCACCTTCGCCCGGGTCTGCTCGGAATACTTCCCGCCCTTGTTGTTCAGGATGCACGACACGGTCGTAAGCTGGACCCCCCGCCTCCCGGGCGATGGTCTTCATGGTTGTTCTGTTGGAGGACTTCTTCACGGATCGTTCCAAAGAACCTGCAGCCGCGGGGCGCGCGTTGTCAACGGAAGATCGGGGATCCGCCCGCATGGGCATACACCACCAGGGGCGACCAAATCCCAGCTTTTCTCAGCCGGGCTCGCTGCCCTCCCGCTGCTTCAGGTTGTTCGATGGTTTGGTGGTCCGGCCATTGACTTGCCGCAGCCCAAGCATTCCCCCCCGTCGGCCAGCCACAAGAGGCACGAAAAATATTTCTAAAATTTTCTGTTGACCGCCTCAAATGTTCGTATTAACTTTTTTACTCCTTCTCAGCGATAAACCCTCCAACAAAAAAATCATAGAAACGAAATTCAGTTTCTTCATTCGTCCTGCAAGTGCTGTTCACCCGCCGTCCCCGAGCCCTCCACATGGCCGCTCCTCCCCTTCAGTCTGACGACCGTCATGGTCCTGCACCGGCACCGGATGGATTGATTTTTGCAATTTAATTTTGGGGGATTCACCCGCTTTGAACGCAAGGGGCTTGGGGCGGGTGAATCACTTTAGACCCTCCAGCCCGCCAGCCAGAACAGCGAAAGCGTCTGGAACGAAAGCCAGATCTGAGATGAGAATAATCTTATGACTTCAATATCCACCCCCCGCATCCGCAAGCGCAGCACCCTGCCCGCCCTGCTCTCGATTTGCGGTCTGATTGTCCACGGGGCGGTCGCTGCCGGGCCGGCGGGGCTGCCGGTCACCCCGCCGGAGAACTCCGACCAGACCGCGCTTTCCTGGCTGAATGGCGCGCCGATCCTTAATGCCTTCTGCCCCGAGGACAAAGCGCTGGCCACCTACCGCCCCGAGAACAGCGCGCTGCTTCTTCGCGGGGCGCACTTCGGAATGGTGATTGACCGTTCGCAGCCGGGGCTGATCACCCGTCTGAACACGAAGCCGGATGCCGGATTTGACACGGCTGGGATTTCCGCCAAGACGATCGAAAAGGAATGGAGCCCGTCCGCCCTGCGCCTCGTCGTGAAGTGGCAGGGCAAGGAATATCGCGGCGCGCCCGACCCCGTGGTGCTCAAAGGATATGATTGGACGGAACTTCCGGTGCGGATGATCGAGAGCGGCCAGTGGTTTCAGCATGTCGAGCTGGCCGACATTTCACTGGTGGAGGAAGGGGGCGCACGATTGCCCGTCAAGACGTCCGTGGGTGTCCGGGCCTGGGGCGATCGTGCAGTGATCGAGTGGAGCATTGTCCCGGAGTCACCGTTGGAGGGCGCCGAAGCCACATTCGCTCTCGAGGCGGGCGGCCGCGTGGTCGATTCGCAGGCGCTAACCGGGTTGCTCGACCCGGCCCGACTGCGGGTGGCCTTTCAGATCGCGCGGAACGGGGTGAACGCTGGCTTGCCCGCGCACGCCGGCGTCTCCGTCGCCGCATCCGCTTCAGGAAAAAATCAGCCGCAGGTTTCCTTTTCCAAGGACTCGGGAGCGTGGGAGATCGTGTTCCCCGGGCAGGAGTGGCCCAACCCGGACAAAACCGACTATCCCGAAGCACTGCTCGACCGCGTGACCGAGTTCGGGTTGACCGTTGAGAATTCCGGCGCGGAGGAGATCGTGGTGCCGCTTCGATTGATCCATCCCAACCACCCGCTCACCGGGGTCGTGCCCATGCTGGTGGATGCCGAGGGGCGGCAAACCGGCCTGCCGGTGCAGGTGAGCAAGAACTGGCACACATTGCCCGCTAAACGCCTGCCCTATGACGGGCCGTGGGTGCATGGCAGCACCCTGTTCCGCATCCCGCCCCACAGCACGGCCCGGCTGGGCTACCACCTCGTCCATGCCCGCTGGCAGGGGGTTCCGGCGGCTTCTCTGGGCCAGCTCTGCCTGGTCGGCTGGGGCGGCCACGGGAACTGGAACCAGTTTGCCCTGGGCAGCTGGGGGGAGTCGTTCTGCGTGCAGCCCGAACGCATGATGCGGCGCGCCCTGATCACCGACGTGCGGCCATTTCTCGTCCTCGGCACAAACGGCAGGAAATGGAGCTGGTCCGGCAACGTCGGCGGCGGCGACGTGATGAAGGTCGTCACCGCAGAGGGACTCTATCTTCCGTGGCGCACCGTGCGGACCGAAAGCCGCCTGATCGGCCCCAACCTCGCCCATCTCGGAATCGAGGAGGTTTCCCGGGACGGGAGGATCGCCCTGAGAACGGATCTTTTACTGCCCCGCAGCGACGACCTGATGCGAACCTACCTCCGCGTGCGAGTGGACGTGCTGGAGGATGTGGCCGTTGAGCGCGTCTCCTTCTTTCAGCTTGGGGCCGACTACTACAACTTGAATTCATCCGACACGGTGGCCTTCGGCTCCGGGGCCGATCTGGTGGCCGAACACACCCCCGCTGCCGAGCCATGGAAAGCGGTCGTTCCCGGCGTGCCGATAAAAGGAGACCATCCCTGGATCTCGCTCTACGGGAAATTGCCGGCTTCCAACGCCCCCAACGGCTACGGGACCCGCGGGCTTGTCCTTCACCGATACGAGGCGCGTCTCGGGGGCGTGGCATCCGATACCCCGTATTTTGAAGGCTATTCCTCCTTCACCCACAACATCCCCGCCCTCGGCGCCGAGGTCGTGGCTCCGCCGGATTTGAAAATGCTTCGCAAGGGCGACCATGTTGAGTTCACCGCCGAATTTGTCGTGTTCCCGCCGAACAGCGCCTCGTTCTACGGTAAGGATCCAGCGCTCATCCAGGCTCTCGAACAAGGGGCTGAGACCTGGCGGATGACGGCATGGGAGGCGGCGGCCAATCAGCCGCGCCTCGTCCTGGCCGACGGAACAAAGATCCTGACGCCACCGATCTCAACGACGCTCGCCGGCTTGAAGAACGGAGAATTTCTTCTGGAAGGAGGCACCGGCCTCGTGCCGGTGGAGATCAGCGGACTGCCCACCTTTGACGGTTGGCGGGTTGAGGAGCAGATCGACGCCGGCCCGTGGCAGGAGATTGGCCGCCTGTTCCCGGAAGAGGCGCACCCGCAGGTTTCCTACGACCCGGCAAAAAAGAGCTGGTCGGTGATCCTCAGCCTCCGGACCCGGAACCGCGATGGCAAACCCATCACCAGAAACCTGCGCATCGCCGGGACTGCCACCGTCGCCACAAAGCCTGCTCTCAAGTATTCGCGTCGATAACAATAGGCTGCGCTGGCAGCATTATCACAGCCACATGAATGCCCACTGCGAACGCCTGATCTTTGAGAACAATCGTTTTGTTTTCCCCGGGCTGCTGGTGGAAGGGGTCAAGACAAATCTCCTCATCGAACCCAAATAGCCACACGCCGCCCCGTCTGAAAAGCCCCGATCAACATTGAATCCTGCCATCCCATAACTCCATATGCACCCAAACCTCATTCTTGCCGCCGCCGCCGCGAACGGATCCTCCGCAATCCACCTGACCGGAATCGACTGGGCCATCGTCGCCCTCTACGCCCTGATCATCGTCACCGTCGGCTTGCTGGTCACCCGTAAGCCGAAGAACAGCGAGGCCTATTTCCTCGCCGGGCGCTCGCTGCGCTGGCCGATGATCGGAGCCTCCCTGTTCGCCGCCAACATTTCCGCCGAGCACTTTGTGGCGCTGGCGGGCAGCGGGTTCGCGGTCGGCATCGCCATCGGTGCCTGGGAATGGTCGGCCGTTTTCTGCCTCGCCCCGCTGATCCTGATCTTTCTGCCGTTCTATATCCGGAACAAAATCTATACCGTCCCGGAGTTTTTGGAGCGCCGCTTCGGGCCTTCTGTGCGCATGACATTTTCGCTCTTCATGATCGTGCTCTCCGTCCTGGCGAAAGTCTCGATCTCGCTCTGGGCTGCTTCGCTCGTGATGATGCCGGTCTTCGGGCTCGACAACGGGCTGGATCTCTTTGGCATCCACTTTGGCGGCCAGACCGTCCTGATCTGGGGCATCGGCCTGATGACCGCGATCTACACGATGAAAGGCGGACTCAAGGCAGTGGTCGTCACGGACTCCCTCCAATCCACCGTGCTGCTCGTTGCGGGTTTTATCCTGCTGTGGAAGGGCATGGAGGCCGTCGGCGGATGGGACGGCATGAAGGCGGGGCTGGACATCGCCCAGGCAAAGACCGGCCGCGACTATCTCAACATGATCCAGCCCGCCACGGATGAATCGGTACCCTGGTTCGGCATGATGACGGCAACCGTGCTCGTGGGCTCATTTTACTGGTCGATGGACCAGGTCTTGGTGCAGCGCGTGTTTGCCGCCAAGAGCCTCAACGAAGGCCGCCTCGGAGCCACCTTTTGCGGATTCCTGAAGCTAACCACTCCGTTCATTCTTGTCATGCCCGGCATCATCGCCCTCGCGCTTTACCATCAGGGAAAACTCGCAATGCCGCTGGACACGGCGGGCAAGGTCATCAACGATACCGCCTACCCCACGATGCTCGGCAACCTGATGCCTCACGGGCTTCTCGGCCTCACGGTTGCAGGCATCGCAGCCGCTCTGATGGGGCATATTTCGGCCACCTACAACTCGATCTCAACACTTGTCACGCGCGACATCTATCTGAAGTTCAGGCCCGAGGCCGATTCGGCCACTCAGATCCGTGTCGGCCGCTGGGCCGTGCTGACCGTGTTTATTCTGGGCGCTGCCTGGGCTCCGCTCATCGGCAAGGCCAAGTCGATGTTCGATTACCTGCAGGCGGTGCAGTCCTACATGATGATCCCCTTCGCGGCGATCTTCTTTCTGGGTGTCTTTTGGAAGCGCGTCACGACGGCCGGCGTGCTCGCCTGTGTCGCCTGCTCCGCAGTGGTTTCGAGCGTGTTCATGTGGAACAGCGCCCAGATGCAGACAGGCGCTGCCAGCTTTATTCCCTACATGGACAACCCCTACCTCAGGCCCTTCACACACAGCGCCATGGTGGCGGGTGCCATCAGCGTGCTGGTTCTGGTTGGCGTCAGCCTTTTCACCAAAAGATCCAGCGACGAACAACTCGCCAAGACAACGATCCAGGGGGCCACATTCGCCGAGGCAGACGAACAGATGGCCTGGTATGCCAATTACCGCCTCTGGCTTGGACTCGCCATCGCCAGCTCGCTCAGCCTGTGGGTGTGGTTCAGCATCTGACACCGTCATCAGAAGACCCCCCCTCTTCGCTCGAATTGTCAAACGCCATAAACCCATGACCAAAAAATCCATTTTCACCGTGGGGAACGGCAAGAGCCTTCTCATTCCCTTTCTCCTTGTCCGCTCCCTGTTTCTGCTTTGGGGGTTTTGCAACGGGATAATTGACGTGATGGATAAGCATTTTCAGCAGGAGCTTCACCTCACGCTCGCCCAGTCCGCCTGAGTCCAGTTTGCGCACTATCTCGGATATTTCCTCATGGCGATGCCTGCCGGATGGCTGGCGAGCAAACTCGGCTATAAAGGCGGCATCATTGCGGGCCTTCTCATCGTGGCGGCCGGCGGATTCTGGTTTATCCCGGCAACCAAGATCTCCACCTTTCCGGCCTTCCTGCTCGGCGTGTGCGTAATCGCTTCCGGCCTCACCTTTCTGGAGACCGTCGCGAACCCCTACACCACGGTCCTCGGCCCGAAACAATTTGCCGCCACACGCATCAATCTCGCGCAGTCGTGCAACGGGATCGGCTGGATCTTCGGCCCGATCGCAGGAGCCGCGTTTTTCTACGGCAAAGATACGGGCTGTGCGAACACCGGTTCCGCAACCCTCTGGATCCCGTATGCGGCGATCGGCGGGGTCGCGCTGATCCTCGCGGTCATCTTCTTTCTTTCCAACCTTCCCGAGATCAAGACAGAAGATTCTGTAGCCTGCTCGTGTTCCTCAAGCTCGGCTGGCTTTCCGCCGCTGCCGTCTTCCTGAGCTGCGTTATCAGGTCGATTTTTTCCGCCTCAGCGCCGCGCTTGCTTCCACTGGAGCGGCGACTGGTTCTCGATACGCTGAAACGCGCGCTGGAAAGTGCGAAGGCTGCCAAAACCGCAAGCCTCCGCGATATCCTCGATCTTCCGCCCGCCATGAACCAGCATGTCCTTTGCCATGCGCAATCGCATCCGTAGTAAACAGGCCATCGGTGTGGTCCTGAGATCTTTTTCAAACTCCCGGTAAAGCACCCGCAATGACACCCCGCAGTGGCCCGCCACAGCACGGGCGTCCAGAGCCGGATCGTGCTGTTTATTGCTCATGCAGGCCAGCGCTCGCTTGACGAGGTCCAATCGAGCCGCCACTGAATTGGTGCTTTGTCGCGCAAACAGCCCGCCTGGGGGAAAGACGACATTCTTTTCCAGGAACTTTTTGCCTGACAACAGGGCGTCGAGCATGGCTGCTGCCTGGTAGGCCTGTTCTTCGTGCGGACAGGAAATGCTGGTGATGGGAACAGGGCCAAATTCGCAAACCAATTCGATATTTCCACACCCGACCACGGCAAGGTGCTCGGGCACTTGCCAACCCGCTTCGGTGGCCGATTCAATCGCCCTCGCGGCGAGAAGATCATCCTCTGTGAAGAGTCCGAGCGGTTTGGGCATTTGTGCCAATTGTTTGCGGAACCACTCTCCGGCGCCGTTGCCGTGCTCCGAGATCTTCTTGAGATCAACACAATCGTAGCCAGCCTCCCGCAAAGCCTCCCGGAAACCATCCCTGCGACGTATTGCATGCAGATTGTCGGAGTATCGGAAATATGCGAAGTGCCGGTGATCCTGGTCCAATAGGTGTTTTGCCGCCATCCGGCCGATCAAGTGTTCATCACATTCCACATTCGGAACCATCAGGCGCAAATCGTCGCAACCATGCAGAACGGTTGGAATCAGCCGGGCGGCTTTGCGGATATACCGGACCAAGTCCTGACGGAAAACGTTCGTCGTCAGAAGTCCGTCCGCATTCCAATCCAGCGGCACGGCATGATGGAACACCGGGAGGGCGTTTAGAATCCAGTTGGCCTCGCGCGCATAGCGTGAGAAACCTGACAAGATGGCGGGATGCAGAAACCCCAGAACGATCAGGATGCGTTTGCGTTTGCGTTTGTTCATGGACAAGAAGGACAATCATGCCCTTGCGAAATAATGCACGAATTGTCGCTATCCAGGCAAGCACCGTCATTGAGTGCTTGTCTTTGGATCTGTATCGTAGGGCAATGAAACCATTCCACCCATGAAGCACCCCATTGCCGTCTTCGCCGCCCTTTGTATGGCCTCCAGCCTGTTGCTCGCTCAGACAGACCGGGTTATGTTCCGTGAGTTCTTCGTTTCGCCAACCGGATCGGACACCAACGACGGGACGAGTGACAAACCCTTTCAAACGTTGGAAAGAGCCCGGCATGCAGTCCGCGCAGCCATTCCCGGCATGACGGGCGACATCGCTGTCACCATCCGCGGGGGCAACTATCCGGTGAGCTCGGCGATCGTCTTCAAGCCCGAGGATTCGGCGTTGAGTGACCACCGCATCATCTACCGCGCCGCCAAAGGCGAAACCCCGGTTTTCACCGGTGGCGTGCCGGTCACCGGGTGGACACCCTACAAGGATGGCATTTGGAAAGCCGCGCTGGACCGGGGTGAAAAACTACGCACCCTCTACGTGAACGGCACCCGAGCCGTAATGGCAAACACCGGAAAAAAAATCCACGCACAAGGCGGCTGGGGAACCTACAAGGTCACTGCCGGCCAGGCCCCCTGGGCATGGCAGAGCGGTCAGGCTGCCGACGGCATCCAATATAACATCGCCGATCTGCCCACGATCACCCGCAACGTCACTGATTTGGAAATTGAAAACCAGACAACTTGGAACAAGAACTTCGTCGGGGTGCGTGAAATCGTCACCGAGGGGGACAAATACATCTTCAAGCTCCAGCAACCCTACGGAGCCATTGCCCAACAGGTTGGCTGGGGCGCCGGGCTCACTCCCAATAGCGATCAGATCATCCACAATGCCTTCGAACTTCTCGACGAACCCGGCGAGTTCTACTTCGACCGCGCAGAAAAGATGGTCTATTACATTCCCCGCCCCGGTGAAAATATGGAGACCGCAGAGGTCGTCGCGCCCGTCACGCAAACGCTGGTCCAGATTGAAGGCCAGCCGATAAAGAATCGCGTGCGAAACATCACCTTTGAAGGGCTGACCTTTGCATACACCGACTATAATCTGCTGGTGGTCGGCGACTCGCATGGTATGGCCACCGTCCAAGCCGCGTGCGTCAATACGGCATTCGCCAATTCCAACTGGCATCTTGACCTTTACCGTGGCTACGACGTTCTGCCTGGTGCGATCGTCGCCAACGGCATTGAGGGAATCGATTTCATCCGCAACACCATCGCCCACACCGGCTGCCAGGGTATCGTGATGAGTAACGACATAAACGACGTTCGCGTGGTTGGCAACGTGATCCGCGATTCTGGAGGCAGCGCCATCACTCTAGGACACCCCCAGCACATTTACGAAAACGACACCATCGACCTCAAACACGCCCAAGGCGCTGGCATTGAACACGAGAAATTTTCCGCAGGCACTGAATCGGTCCCGCGGCGCGTGCTGATTTCCAACAATTTCCTGCCCGACAATGCAGCATTGTTCAACGGCCACACGGTTATTACCGTCTTTTTCGCAAACCAGGCGACCATCGAGCACAACTGGATTCCCAATGCGCCCTATTCCGGCATGAATGTAGGCTGGGGTTGGTGCGATTTCGACGGCTCGGAGGTGGACAACCACCCGCAATGGGGAAAGGGATCGCGGCCATCGGTCCTGCCGGGCAAGCCCACCACGGTGGCCGGGAGCAATCGCATCCACGCCAACCGCGTGGAACGCACGATGAGCATTCTGCATGACGGCGGCGGCATCTACACACTTGGACGCCAGCCGGATACGCTGATTGATCGCAACTATATCCGCAGTTCGGAGCGATCGCTTTACAACGACGAAGGTTCCGCATTCATCACCAGCCGGTCCAATGTGATCCAGTCACCCTACGCTGTAGCCCACTTTGCGCCCGATTTCGGTCGCAAACATGACCTCACCAGTGAAGGCAACTTCGCAACAGAAGATAAGTGGGATCTTTCATCACCGGGCACCAAAGGGGTAAACAACACCATCTGCGAGCCCGGCGCTTGGCCCGCGGAAGCGCAGGCCATCATCAACGAAAGCGGACTTGAACCGGCCTGGAAATATATTATTCCTGCTGATTGGCAGCCCGCTCCCGTGGAACTGGAAGGTGTCGATCTGGCATGGGCCGGGAATGCGATCGACTTCGTTTTGCCCGGCACCTATAGCGACGACTCGCACCTCGTCTCCCAGCACAACTCCAGAACCGGTAAAGCTCACGACAAAACCTACCGCGAGGGCGATGAATTTGCATACCGGATCAAGGTTCCTGTTGGGAAGAAATCAGTGCTCGTGGCCACCTATTGGGGCGAGGAAGAGCAAAATCGTATATTCGGAATCTTCATCGATGATCAGTTGCTGGCCATCCAAAATTTATTCCGTGAGCATCCTGGCACCTTCTTTGAGCAGGAGTATCCCATTACCCCGGAGCTGCTGCCGCAGAAGGTCGATGGCGATAATGTTGAGGTCGTGGTCCGCTTTACTGTGGAGCCGAATGGATTCACAGCCGGCGGCTTATTTGGACTCAAGGTTGTGCCTGCCAATTGAGCGGAGTGAACAAACCAACCCTGCTTAAACTGCTGCACAATGAGGTCTGAAACAGTCTCTGCTCCCCTGCCTCTTTCCATGCGTCTGAGTTACGCGTCGAGCGACGCCGCTGGCCAACTCGTCTTCTGCTTCATTTCATTCTACCTGTTGAAGTTTTACACGGACGTGGTGGGGCTGTCCGCCGCCACAGCGGGAACCATTTTGCTCATCGCGCGGATGATCGACGCCATCGACGCTCCGGTCTGGGGCATCGTCTTTGACAAAACCCGGAGCCGCTGGGGCAAGAGCCGGCCATGGTTTCTTTGGCTCTGCCTGCCGTTCGCGGTGTTCGGGGTCCTGACATTCTGGGCGCCGGATCTGAGTCCCACAGCCAAAGTCATCTATGCAGGAACCACGTATATCATCTGCAGTATCATTTACACCGGCATCAACACGCCGGTCACTTCGATCCTCTCCGCTCTTACCCCCGATCCCAAAGAACGCGTGATGCTGACGAGTTTCCGGATGTTCGGCTCGAAGGCGGGGGTGCTGTTGGTCAATGCCACCGCTTTTCCGCTTGTGCTACTGCTGGGCAAGGGTAACGACAAACTCGGCTTCCTGCTCACCATGTCGATCTTCGCTGTCGGTTCAGTGGTACTCTTCCTCATCGCCTTCCGCAACTTGCAGGAAAGGATCGTCGAGAAAAGCAAATCGATGCCCATCCGCGAGGGATTCCGCGCGCTCAAGGGCAACTGGCCATGGTTCATCATCTTCTCCAGCAGCTTGTGTTTTTGGATCGCGTTCATCTCGCGCATCTCAATGGTGCCCTTTTTCTTTCAATACAACTGGCAGAACAAGGATCTCACCGCATTGGCGAACAGTCTTGATGTGCTTTCACTGGCCTCCATCCTGCTGCTGCCGTGGCTGTGCAAATGGATCAGCAAATCAAGCATCTGGCTCTTCGGACTAGTGGGCTCGGTAATCAGCCAGTTCATCGTCTATGCCGGAGTAGCCACGCACTCGACGCCGCTGCTGTTCATCGGTTGGATCGCCGGAATCATTTCCAGCGGCGCCGCGATGGCACTACCGTTTTCGCTCCTATCCGATAGCGTGGACTATGGGGAGTGGAAATCCGGCGTGCGCGCGGCGGGCCTGCTCACAGCGATCGGCGCCGCCTTCTGTCTCAAGGCAGGCAGCGGTCTGGGTGGAGCATTGCCAGCCTGGATTCTCGACGCAACTGGCTACGTCGCGAATGCCGACCAATCGGCAAAGGCCCTATTGGGGATTGAAATTGGCTTCATTTGGTTGCCGGCGCTCTTCTACCTGTTCTCGGCCATCCCCGTGCTCTTCTACCGGAAGTTCGAGCGCATGGAACCGGAAATCCACGCGGAACTCGAACATCGACGGGCGGCTATTGTCGGGAGTGAAATCCCAACCAACTCGTAATGACCTCTGAACTTCGTATTCCACACGGTGACAGTCTCTTCATATTAGAGCCTATCCACTCACGGGCCATCCGTGTCCGGTATTTCGAAGGAGCAGAGAAATTCGAACCTCCCAGCGTTGTCATCGTCGCACCCGAATCGCCCGCATTCACGACGACCGAGACGTCGGACTCCATTGAGATCGCTACGACGGGCATCAGTGCCCGCTTCGATAGGCGAAGTGGTTCCCTTGATTTCTACGATGGCACAGGAAACCTTCTGCTGAGCGAGGTCCCCGGTAGCCGCAAGGTCATCCCCTGCAGCGTCCAAGACGAGCCGTGTTTCTCAGTTGAGCAGGCGTTTCATTCGCAGGATGGAGAGCTACTCCACGGCCTCGGCCAGTTTCAGGATGGCCACTTCAACGTGCGGGGAGTGACCCGGCGACTTGTGCAGGTGAATACTCAGATCGCCATTCCGTTTTATGTTTCCAATCAGGGATATGGGCTGCTTTGGCACCAATACGGTCTCACTGATTTCAATCCAACCGATAACGAAGTCCCGCTGGAGATGGATTCGCAGGATGGGCCGGAATTCACCGTCACCGTCACTGGTTCCACAGGCCAATTCACTGACACTTGCCGCGTGAGAACCTATTGCGGGGAGATCAACATTCCCTCCGACTGGGAATACACGTTCTTTTTGGACTACGAGGTAATGACGAATCTCCATGGGTTGGAGGTCGACGGCGTCCCTGTGATCACACAGAAAAACTTCTGGTTGCCGCCGGCGGTCGATGTCCAGGTGAAACTCTCCGCCGGCAAGCATCGGCTCAAGATTACCGCCACTAAAGGACAGCCCCGGCTCAGCTATCGCCCACAGACTGACCAGACTGTCCTGCGCAGCCCGCATGCGGGGGCTCTTGATTATGTCGTTTTTGCCGGTCCCCGTCCGGATGAGATCATCGCCGCCTTCCGCGCAGTCACCGGCACCGCGCCCCTGTTGCCCCGTTGGGCCTACGGTTTCTGGCAATGCCGGGAGCGCTACGAAACTCAGGCGCAGTTGCTGGAAAACGCCCGGGAATACCGCGCACGTGATCTGCCCGTGGATGTGATGGTGCAGGACTGGCAATACTGGCCCAAGGACCAGTGGGCAGGGATGCAATTCGACCCGGACCGCTTCCCGGACCCATCAGGATTGGTCGGCGACCTTCTCGCGCTCAATTTGCGCCTCATTATTTCTGTCTGGGAGAACGTGAACAAGGATTCCGAACTGGGGCGCTCCTATGAGGCGAGCGGCTATTATATTCCAGACTCTCCCTGGTTGGATGTGATGAATCCCTCTGCCTCTGCGGCTCATTGGGCGGCGATGGATAAAAATCTTAACCATCTGGGGATCGCCGGATGGTGGCTTGATGGCACCGAACCGGAGAACGATGCGCTTGTCGGGAAACGCACCCACCTTGGCCCCGGCGAACGGCATCGTCTGACCTATCCGCTCTACGTCAGCCAGGCTGTGGCGGAAGGCCAGCGTAACGCCACACCAGAGCGCCGGGCTTGCATCCTCACGCGCTCGTCCTTTCCTGGCCAGCAGCGCTATAACACCATCACCTGGTCTGGCGACATCGGAGGAGATTGGGATGCTTTCCGCCGCCAGATCGTCGCGGGCCTGAATTACTGCGCCTCCGGCCTGCCGTATTGGACTACCGATATCGGCGGCTTTTTCCGGCCGGACGACCAATACACCAACCCGGCATATCACGAACTGCTCACGCGTTGGTTCCAATATGGTGTCTTCAACCCGATCTTGCGCATCCATGGTTTCGGCAGCAAAACCGAGGTCTGGCGGTTTGGCGCACGTTTTGAGGAAAATACCAGGCAGATGCTTAATTTGCGATACCGCCTCCTCCCTTACATCTATTCGGTGGCATGGCAGGTGACCCATACAGGCGCGACACTGATGCGTCCTTTGATGTGGGATTTTCCAAACGAGTCTGCGGCACGGGAAGCATTCGCCTTCTTGTTTGGCCCGGCATTCTTGGTCGCACCAATAACTGGGCCCGGTGTTACGGCGCAGCCTGTCGCTTTGCCACAGCCGACCACGTGGTATGATTTCTGGACCGGTTCCCAACATCTCGGCGGGCAGACGATCGTCTCAACCGCTCCGCTGGAGCGCATTCCGCTTTTTGTCCGGGCGGGAAGCCTTGTTCCTCTGGGGCCATTTCTTCAGCACACGAGCGAAAAACCTGCGGATCCTATCGAACTCCGGATTTATCCCGGCGCAGATGGTCGATTTGAACTTTACGAGGATGCGGGAGATGGCCAAGCCTATGAACAGGGCGAACTGGCAGTCATCCCGATGTGTTGGGATGATGATGCCTCCACGCTCACTCTTGGAGCGCGCCGGGGTTCTTTCCCCGGGATGACTGTAAAGCGCACCTTCCGCCTCGTCCTCGTGCGCGAAAATCACGGCATCGGTATCGGCCAAACCTCCGTGCCAGATCAAGAGGTCGTTTACACAGGAACATCGCTTCCCAATCCAATCCGCAAACTCGTGTCCTGATGTATTGACATTGGAGTTGAAGAGAGACGGAATTACCCCGATTAGAATAGGAATTCTATTAACCATCAATGACTTAGACCATGGGGGGAGCGACCACCCCCTTAATCCTAAATGGGAAAATGAAAAGATCGCGCGGATGGCGCAACTGACGCAAAGTCAGCGGGATGGAGAAGCTTTCCGAGGTCCTATCTGTTCACCCTGCGGGTGAGAGTAAAAAAGTGGATGGCGGCGGTGCAAAATCGTGGCC
>JAPLTF010000004.1 GCA_026398275.1 Verrucomicrobiota bacterium | reverse complement strand
CCCAGCTTGATAGTTGTCGGTTCTTCCTTGGCTTTCGCCAAAGAACTGTCTTTGGTTTTCTCGTTAGTGTTCATGACGCCGACAGGATGGCACCTCCGGTGCCTCCTGTCGGCTACATGTCATCTGCCAGGCATTGCGTCCGACCTCACCCAGTTTTGATCGCGCATCTTTTTCAAAAGAATTGCGTTTGACACCCGGCGACATCTGCGGCACTCTGCTACAGCAATTCAATTTTATGAAACGTTCCTCCGGCTTCACTCTCATCGAACTCCTCGTCGTCATTTCCATCATCGGAATTCTCGCCTCCTTGGCCATCCCCGCCGTTCTCGGCGGTATCTCAAAGGCACAGATGACCGGAGCTCTGAGCAACATGAAACAGATCCATCTGACATGTCAGCAGATGGCTTTGGACGGAACGACAACCGGCGATGCGACTTTGGGCTGGCCGGGCAGTTACGCGACTTATACGGCTTGGGTAACAAATGTGGCGCCGGCTTACCTCTCGACAAATGATTTCGCGAAAATCATGTCTGTCGCCGGGGCCATCGTCACCACAACCAATATTTCAACGGCAAACACCAATGGCATTATCGTCACCAAGGTGACTGACAGTGATGATGGCGGAACCATCCTCTTGTATACCCGCAATGTGTCGCCATCTTCAGCCGGCGCATGGACAACCAACTCCACTGCTGGATATGCCCTGTTTGGAAATCGTGGTTTCGTTGTCTTCCGTAAAGGCGGCGACGGCGCCACCTACCTGCTGCCACGGCAACTCAGCGCCACCAACTTGCTCGGAACATACGCGACCAACCTTTGAGTTGCAACGCTGACCGCGTTTTGAATTAGGACCATCTCGTTCCTAAGTTGCAAAAAGCCCCGCTCCAGGCGGGGCTTTTTTTTGCAACGAAACAATTGCGGCATCGATCTTGATCCATTCTCCATATTGTTCTTAGAAGCGCTCCAGCGAGGCAAATTCATGCAGTAACTTCGATCGCTCGTAAGCAGTATTGTGCATGGGTTCTTCTGCTTTAGAGCACGCGCGGCCCGCGTGTGGGGGTCGGCGTCCCGCCGAGCCTGGCTTTTCGCGCTCCACACACGAGTCTGACCGGGCGTTTGGCGGCATCCGATAAGACCCGGCGTCGACGGGATTAGTCTGCCCCAAAGCAGGCCCTGCAACTACCGCCTGCGCGTCATCGCTCAGTGCGGCTAACCAACAACATCAACAATGACCCCCATCCCCATTGTTTGGTGGAGAGCCAGGGAGAGCCGGCACGGCGACCGAGCGCCGTGACTACAAATTCAGTTGGAAGGGTGGTCGACGGGATTGCCTGCCGATGGCTGGCCCTGCAAGTTTGGCTTTGCATTGAGCAAGCGCTATCGCGCTGGCAGTCGAACTGCGGAATGCTGACTCGCGCCTTCCCGGCGTCTCGGTCCTACGGACTCAACCTCCGGTTGATCTACCGTGCGGACTCCCAGTCCGCCTGGTTCTCGTCCCGTCTGATGTAAGGGTGGTCGACGGGACTCGAACCCGCAACAGCCAGTACCACAAACTGGAGCTCTACCATTGAGCTACGACCACCAAATGGGAACCATTAAAACGTGACAGGTTCCGCGAAATATACAACCCCGTCAGTGCCTGCTTTGTCAACGCGCTTCTTGATTTTCGCAACATTATCCTCGGGATCATTATCCAAACCCGAAGACCGCAGAAGAGGCTCCCGTCACTAATCTCCGCAAATAGGAGACACTTGCAATATCAGCATGAACCCGCAGTCTTGAACTCCGCCGCATATTTCATTCTGCTGATTTTTTCGCGTTCATCCGTTGGATTCGCGGGCAAAATTCTTTTCCGGGATCAACCACAAAAAAGCCGCATGCCCGGGATGGACATGCGGCAGATTTGCTTCGCAGGTTGCCTGCGGAAAATGGTCAGTGTTTCTGATCCAGGATCGCGGCCTTGACCTGCTCGGGGACCTGCTCGAAATGCGACGGCTCCATCGAGTAGGACGAACGGCCCTTGGAGAGTGATCGGATGGCTGTCGCGTATCCGAACATCTCCGCAAGGGGAACCTCAGCATTGACCGTGCAAAGGTTGCCTTTGGTTTCGATCCCCATGATCTTCGCCCGGCGGCGGTTGAGATCGCCCATGATGTCGCCTTGGAATTCGTCCGGCGTGATGTTTTCCACCTTCATGATCGGCTCGAGAAGGATCGGCTTCGCCTTTTTCAATCCGTCCTTGATGGCGAAGATGGCGGCCATCTTGAACGCCATTTCGTTCGAGTCCACGTCGTGGTAGCTGCCGTCGATGATATCCACATGGACATCGATCACGGGATACCCGGCCACCACACCGTTCAATACCGCTTCGTTGAAGCCCTTGATGACGGCAGGAATGAACTCCTTGGGGATGGTCCCGCCCACGACCTTGTTCTCGGTGGTAATCCCCTTGCCGCGCTCGTTTGGAGTGACCCGACAGATGACGTGGCCGTATTGTCCGCGTCCGCCGGATTGCTTGACGAGTTTGCCCTCGCCGTCGGCGGGGGTGAGGATCGTTTCCTTATATGCGATCTGCGGCTTGCCGGAATTGGCCTCAACCTTGAACTCGCGCAGCATGCGGTCGCGGATGATTTCCAAATGGAGCTCGCCCATGCCGGCGATGATGGTCTGGCCGGTATCCTCGTCGGTGAAGACGCGGAACGTCGGATCCTCTTCGGCAAGCCGCTGAAGAGCGATGCCCATCTTCTCCTGGTCGATCTTGGTCTTTGGCTCGACCGACATCGAGATAACCGGATCAGGAAACGATGGCGGCTCGAGAAGAATCGGATGATCCTCATCGCAGAGCGTGTCTCCCGTGGTGATGTTCTTGATGCCCACGATGGCGGCGATGTCGCCGGAGTAGCAGGTGTCGATGTCCTCGCGCTTGTCCGCCTGGATCTGGATCAACCGGCTGATGCGCTCACGCTTGTTTGTGCGCGGATTGTAAACCGTGTCGCCCTTCGAGAGTTTTCCGGAATACACGCGGAAGAATACGAGCTTGCCAACGAATGGATCGCTCCAGAGCTTGAAAGCGAGCGAGCAGAATTTGCCGTTGTCGTCCGAAGGAGCAAGGATGGTCTCAGAGACATTGTCAGGATTGAGTCCCTTGGCCGGCTCGATGTCCAGAGGCCCGGGAAGGTAGTCCATCACAGCATCGACGAGGAACTGCACCCCCTTGTTCTTAAAAGCGGATCCGCCGACAACCGGAACAAATTTGTTGGCGATCGTCTGACGGCGGATTGCCGCCTTCAAATCCTGCTTCGTGATCGGCTTCTCCTCAAGATACATCATCCCGAGTTCCTCATCGAGATCGCACATCTGCGCGACGAGATCGGCATACGCCTTCTCGGTTGATGCCTTGAACTCCTCTGGAATCTCCTGGATCTCATACGTTGAACCCATCACGTCGTTGTCCAGATAGATGACCGCCTTGTGGTTGATGACGTCGATCTGCCCTTTGAGGTAGTCCTCCCGTCCGAGAGGGATGAGCACCGGCCAGGCGTTGGCGCCAAGCTTTGTGCGCATGCTCTGCACGGCGGCTTCAAAATCGGCTCCGGTGCGGTCCATTTTGTTGACGAAGGCAATACGGGGAACCCCGTATTTCGTGGCCTGGCGCCAGACCGTCTCCGACTGCGGTTGGACTCCCGCCACTCCACAGAAAACCGCAATCGCGCCGTCGAGCACGCGGAGCGAGCGCTCCACTTCGGCGGTGAAGTCCACGTGGCCCGGGGTGTCGATGATGTTCACTCGCATCTTGATCCCCTCATAGGCCTTGTAGATGCCTTCCTCAGGGCGCTGCATCCACGCGCAGGTCGTCGCGGCCGACGTGATCGTGATGCCGCGCTCGCGCTCCTGCTCCATCCAGTCGGTGACCGTCGTCCCCTCGTGCACCTCGCCGATTTTGTGGATCATTCCCGTATAAAAGAGAATGCGCTCGGTCAGTGTGGTCTTTCCGGCATCAATGTGCGCGGCGATACCGATGTTGCGTGTGCGCTCCAATGGATAAGCGCGGTTGGGTGAGTTGGGATTTGCTGACATAAGATGGTTTCGGTTCCGCTTCCGGCGTCCTTCCAGCGGGACAGGTGTCGCCGAGGAAAAACCGCGCGAATTTGCGGGAACTGGGAGGTTAGTCGCTTGTGCGCCGGACTCAACAAAAAAGCGAAGGCGGTTTCGTCCGGCAAGTTACAGGCGAGCCGGACCGCGTCACCGGCTGTCAGATTTTGGTGCGCTTTCTGTGGCGTCCCAGGCGGGCGAGGCTGCACACGAGGGCGATTCCGATTCCGGCGCAGATCCCCGGTGGCGGCTCGGGAATCACGTGCATTGCCAGACTGAAATTCTGGTAGAACCAGGTATCGGGAGTGAAAGGCAGGATATGGACCCCTGGCGGCGGAAGATGCGAGTCGATATCGCTCGTGGGAAAGCCAAAGGAGTCGATGGCCGCGGTTCCGTTGTTGTCGAATATAGCCGGGGTATTGTCATGGCTGCTGATCACGAGATTGACGGCTGACTCCGTGCCATTGCTTGTCGTTCCGTAGGGTCCGAGCCACATGACGACGTGGAGGATGACGTCGTTGCCGGACCCGTTGTCTCCGTGCATGTAAAGCAGGTCGCCGGGGGCGAGCGCGTTGATGACATCATTGAGCTCGTTGGCTTGATTGGTTCCGGTTTGCCCGAAATGGGTCCGGGGAGAAATGTCGGCGTGAGGGGATCACCGTTGTTGTCGATGATGACCGAGGTGGGCGTCCCTCCCGGCGTGGTCGTGGAGTTGGATCCCAGAAAGGTGACCTGGTTCTGGGTTCCCGAATGCATCTGGATCCCAAGCCCGAGATTGTAGGTGTAGGCGGCAAAATCCGTGCAATCAATGCCAGCCCGGGGCTTCCCGTAATCCGTTGCGTAGGGATTTGGGACGGGAGTGACGGGCGGAGGGGATTCATTGTTCAGTGCCTGCGTGGTTTGAAGATTGGCGTTGGTGCTGACGGGGCTCCAGGTGAAGTTTCCGCTCGTCACCGGGGTGGCCGGATCAAAGTGTGGAAGGTGAAGGTGCTGGTAGATGACATGTAGCCGACAGGAGGCACCGGAGGTGCCATCCTGTCGGCGTCATGAACACTAACGAGAAAACCAAAGACAGTTCTTTGGCGAAAGCCAAGGAAGAACCGACAACTATCAAGCTGGGGCTGGACGTG
>JAPLTF010000074.1 GCA_026398275.1 Verrucomicrobiota bacterium | reverse complement strand
GGGCGAGAGCAGAAAAGGCCGTCTGGCGGCGTTGCTCGCTCAGTTACAGCCCGCTGAGGGGATGCGCCTTCGCGAGCGCCTTGCCATCCGGCCTTTTCTACTCTCGCGCGGCTTTTCCTAATTATTTCACAGGTTCTTAGATCACCGGCATCCATCAAAACCATAAATCCATGAGAACGTTCCCTTCACTTCAATCCTGGCAAACGGCCGCTGTCCTTGGCGCGGCATTCCTCGCATTCCTCACAATCACCGCATGCGCGGCAGATCCCGTCCCCGCAAAGCTCGATCCGCCGGTGGTGCCCTCGCTCAGCGGCAGCTTTGTTGGCAACGGGAAGGAGGCCGCGCTGAAATATGTGTTGGTGGAGGACCACGAGCCGTTCAGCGGGGAGGAGGCCAAAGCGCCGGCCGGCCCGCTCCTCTCCGCGCGGACACTCCCGCTCCCGGACGACGCGGCGGACGTGGAATACAAGGAGGTCGTCGAGCAGATCGGGTTCTCGATCGCCCGGCCGGTCGATGCGGTGGCGAAGGAATTTTCGGCCAAGCTGAAGCAGCAGGGCTGGAAGGATGGCCCCGGAAATCTGATGGGGAAGAACAACGCGATCCTCAAACGAGAGAAGGGTGACGCGAAGCTGACGATCATGGTCCAGCCAGCGCCCAAAGGATGCGTGGTGAAGATCTTCACCGAGGGGATGGACTGGAGTGGCGGCGACGGGGACGAAAAGCCTTCCGCCACGACAAAACCCGCCGATGCCGATGACATCGGGAACCAGGCAAACAAGCTGATCAAGGACGCGCTGAAAAGTTTGCCGAAAGGCCTGTAAGCCGAGCGGCGCTCCCGAGCCGCGATTTCCCCCGCACATGACGCCCCTGCCCTCCGACTACGCCCGCATCCGGATCCTGGGTAGTTTTCACGAACTGGCGACCACGCGGTTCGAGAGCGGCGTCAACGCCCTCTGCTGGCCGCGGGAATTGCCGGGGGATTTCGGTGAAGTCGTGGAACGCCTGGGTGCCGGCGATGGAATCGTCACGCTTGAGGAAGCGCGTCTGCGCGGACTGCCGGTGAGCGCCGCAGGCCGGACAGCCATCGACATTCTCCTCGAAGACCAGCGGTTGCTGCGCGAGCGCGATCTCGATCCCTCGCTCAACCTCATCCATGGCTACCCCCGCGACGCGAGCCCAGGGCCGGTGCCGACGGATGTCTTTTCGTTCCATGCCGACAGCGCGCCGGTGGAAACGGACACCTGGCTTTGCACCTACCACGGAGCGCCGAGCGAGGGCCTGCAAAATGATGAGGCGCGGCGTCTGCGGTAGCGCGAGGCGCACCCGCTAACTCAGCGCTTTTTCCGGGGCACCGGAAACCTGGTGCCGACGTCTTTGCCCGCGAGCGCGGCGGCGATCTGGCCGGGCTTTCTGCCGTCGAGGATCGTGCAGGGGATTCCGGATGACACGGCGAGCCGGACGGCTTCGAGCTTTGTTTTCATGCCACCGACGGATTCCTCGCCTTTGTCGGGCCGGACGAGGCGGGTGACGGCGGCGATGTCCCTGACCTCCGGAACGCGCTTTCTTTGGGTGTCCTGAAGCCCGTCCACGCTGGTCAGGATGGCGAGATGGTCGGCACGCACGAGCACTGCCACCTCTGCGGAAAGCCGGTCGTTGTCACCGAACCGCAACTCCTCGACCGCGACGGAATCGTTTTCGTTGATGATCGGGACCACCGGACCGGATGAGAGAAGGCGGTTGAGAGTATTGCGGGCATTCGTGCGGTGCATCCGGCTGTCGATGTCGCCGTGAGTGAGGAGGAGCTGGGCGACATGCATGCCGTGCGAGCGGAACGAGGCCGCGTAGAGACGCATCAGCTCAGGTTGTCCCGCTGCCGCGCAGGCCTGCTTGCCGGGAAGATCGTCCGGCCGGCCCGGCAGCCCGAGCACCCTGACCCCCGCGGCGATGGCCGCGCTGCTGACAAGGATGCAGGAGGTTCCGGATTTTTGGAGCTCGGCGATCTCGCGCGCGATGCGGCGGAATTGCGCGGTGTCCAGCGCGCGGCCGGTCCGCGAGAGGACGCCGGTTCCCAGTTTGATGACAAGTCGTTTCATTTATTTCGTGGCGATCATTCCAATAAATCCGCTCTCCAGCGCAAGACCCTCCTGCACCCCCCGCGCGAGCAGATCGCGCGTCCGCTCCAGTGCGGAGAGACGCTTGAGTAGAAGCTCCGGCGGATTCGATTTCGCCAGGCCGGCGATCGATTCCGGGCACGATTCGGACGGCAGATGGTGGTGCCGGAGCGCGGCGGCAAGGACCTGCCCGGCCGCGTGGATGAGGTTCTCCCGTTCACGAATGACCGCCGCCTCGGCCTGCGCCTTGATCTGGTCCTCACGGGATTCCTCCCATTTGGCATTCGCGGACTCGCGGTAGTGCTTGAGCTGCTGCTTCAGTTCCCCCTCCAGCTCATCGGTCACCTGCTCGCGGATCGCGGCGGTGGCTTTTTGAAACGCCCGCGTGAAGCGCATGCCGGAGGCGGTGTCGGGACCGCCGGGCTGGAGCAGCGCCTTCACCAGCGCGACCCCCACCGCGCGCTCGCCCTCGCCCTGCGCGGCGGCTGATGCCGCGCGGAGCGGAACCGCGATGCAGCGGGAAATGATCGTGTCCATGATCGCATCGGGCAGCGAGGTCAGGAGAAAGATGTGGCAACCCGGCGGCGGCTCCTCGAGGGTTTTGAGAAAGGCATTCGCCGCCTGCGGCTGCAGCCGGTCGGCATCGTGGATCACCGCCACCTTCGTGCTCCCGCGCATCGGCTTCATCTGGAGCGCCTGCTCCATGGTCCGCATCTGCTCGATGACGATCCGGCGGGATTTCGACTCCGGGGCCACACTATGATAATCCGGATGAGCGGGCACGTCGTCTGCCGAGACCCCGAGAACCATGCCGGAGAGTTGGGCGGTGAGCCACTCCTTTCCGGCCCCCCCCGGCCCGTCCAGCAGGTAGGCGTGTGCGAGCCTCCCCGCGTTCCAGGCGGTTTTCAGTCGTTCCAGGGCATTCTCTTTCAGCAGGGCCATCGAGACGTGCATCTTCTCGCAGACGCCACTTCAAGTCGATGATTTTTCCCAAGCGGGGCTTGAACTCCGTCACGCGGCCGCGCATTCTACGCGCTTCCAACATGGACACGATCAAGTATCTCCTCCCGGACAGCGAAATCCCGAAAGCCTGGTATAACATTGTCGCCGATCTTCCGGCCCCGCCACCGCCGCCCCTGCATCCGGGCACGGGCGAGCCCCTCACCGCCGCCGAGCTGGAGCCGCTTTTTGCAAAGGAGCTCATCGCTCAGGAGATGAGCAGCGAGCGGGAGATTGAGATTCCCGCGGAGGTCCGCCAGATCCTCGCCCAGTGGCGTCCGTCTCCGCTCTACCGCGCGCGGCGGCTTGAGAAGGCGCTCGGCACGCCGGCCAGGATCTACTACAAATACGAGGGCACCAGCCCGAGCGGCTCGCACAAGTTCAACACCGCGCTGCCTCAGGTCTATTACAACAAGGCGGAGGGAACAAAACGGATCACCACGGAAACCGGGGCCGGGCAATGGGGGTCGGCGCTTTCGATCGCGTGCTCGATGTTCGATATCCCGTGCGAGGTTTTCATGGTCAAGGTGAGCTTCTCGCAGAAGCCGTATCGCAAGGCGCTCATGGAGACGTTCGGCGGCCGCTGCATCGCCAGCCCGAGCATGGATACCGAGGCGGGCCGCGCGATCCTTGCGGTGGATCCGGAGTGCCCGGGCTCGCTCGGGATCGCGATCTCCGAGGCCGTCGAGGTCGCCGCAAAAAATCCCGACACCAAATACTGCCTCGGCAGCGTGCTGAACCACGTCCTGCTCCACCAGACGGTGATCGGGCTCGAATCGATGCGCCAGTTCGAACTCGCGGATGACTACCCGGACGTCATCATCGGATGCACCGGCGGCGGATCCAATTTTGCCGGAATCGCCTTCCCCTTCATGGGCGAATCCCTCCGCGGCGGACGCAAGGCGCAGATCATAGCCGTCGAGCCAAGCGCCTGCCCGTCGCTCACCAAAGGCCGCTACGCCTACGATTTCGGCGACACGGGAAAGCTCACTCCCCTCGTCAAAATGCACACGCTGGGCAGCTCGTTCATCCCCCCCGCCATCCACACCGGCGGGCTCCGCTACCACGGCATGGCCCCGCTGGTAAGCCATGTGCAGGAGCTCGGGCTCATGGAATCCCGCTCGGTCGGACAAAAGGATGTCTTCCGCGCCGGGGTGGCCTTTGCAAAAGCGGAGGGCATCCTCCCCGCGCCCGAGGCATCCCATGCGATTGCGGCACTGCTGGACGAGGCCATCCGGTGCCGCGAGGAGGGCGTCTCCAAGAGCCTTCTCGTGAACCTGTGCGGGCACGGCCACTTCGACATGACCGCTTATATGAAACATGCAGCAGGGGAGATCGAGGACTACGACTATCCCGCCGGGGAAATTGCCATGGCGCTCGCCGGCCTGCCTGCGGTCGCCACACAGTAGGCCGGAAAAACCTTTCTTCTCAACGCACAGGCGGGCAGGATGGAGTCGTGAAAAGAACCTTCTGCGCCCTGCTTCTGTCCTGCAGCCTGAGCTTTGCGGGAGACATCAAAATCGAGGATGGCTGGGTCCGGGCCGTCCCCCCCTCCTCGAAGGCCACGGCGGCGTTCATGACCATCGTGAACAAGTCCGACCATCCGGTGATTGTCTCAGGGGGAGCCTGTCCGGTCGCCGGAGAAATCAAACCCATGATCACCACAAAGCAGTCCGATGGGGTGATGGGCATGGCTTTCGTGGACAGCTTCTCCATCCCGCCAAAAGGCAAGCGGACCCTCGAGCCGGGCGGCGACCATCTGATGCTCATGAAACTCACCGAGGTCCCCAAAGCTGGTTCCACCGTCTCACTGGTTCTGAAAACCGATTCCGGGGGAAAGACCGGCAGTATTTCTCTGGAGCTCCCCGTTCGCTGAATGGCCCGGAAACGACACAGCGACGACCGCTCACGCCGCATCGGCCTGATTGTCCTTGCCGCGTGCGCGGCCGTGGCGATCCCGGTGCTGATCGTCCTGTTTTCCCTGGCAGGAAAGTCCGCCTCGCCGTGGTTCGGCCAGTATGATGCCGAGAACCATCCGGCATACAATTTTTCGCTGACCGACCAGAATGGCAAAACCGTGCGGCTTCAAGACCTGCGGGGCCAGGTCGCGCTGCTGAGTTTCGGATTCACGCGGTGCCCGAACATCTGCCCCACCACGCTCGGCAACCTCGCCGCCGTCTACCGCAAGCTCCCCCCAGGGGCGCAGGAGCACACAAAAGTCGTCTTCGTGAGCGTGGACGAGCGCGACACGCCGGCATCGCTCAAGGAATACGTGCCGTTTTTCAACGAGCAGTTCATCGGCCTGACCGGACCTCCCGCGGATCTCGGCACAACCGCGCGGGCTTACGGAGCCTTCTTCCGCAAGGCGGATGCGGTGGGCAGCGACAAGAGCGACTACATGATCGACCACTCGACCTACGTCCACCTGATCGACCCGGATGGCAATCTTCGCGTCCTCTATCGCTTTGAGCAACTTCCGGAAACGGACAAAATTGCCGACGATATTCTGAGGGTTCTCGGAACGCGGGCTGCGGCCAAGCAGCCATAGAGCTTTTGGAGGCTGACGATGCGACGGGGTTTTCTGCTGCTGCTCTTGCTTCCAATTTCCTGCAAGCCCGTGGCAGAACCTTCCGCCAGCCCTGCCCCGATTTCCGGCCGCGGGATTTATATGGCACGCTGCATCGCATGCCATCAGGCCGACGGAGGCGGCATCCCGGTGATCTGTCCCCCACTGGCAAACTCCCCCCGGATGGCGGGCCCTTCCGACGATCTGATCCGCATCCTTCTGCTCGGCATGAAGGGCGCCATCGTCCGGAATGGCAGCACATTCAACGGCATCATGCCATCGTGGAGATTCGACCTCACGGACGGACAGATTGCAGACGTCATCAACGATCTTTATGCGCGCTGGAGCCCAGGAGCACCCCCGGTCACCGGGGAAATGGTCCGTAGGATCCGCGATGAAACCGCCACTCAAAAACTCTTTCCAACGGAGAAGGATCTCCGGCTTTCCGAGTAGGGCGTCTGCCAAGGGCAGTTTCCGAAATGGAGGGACGACCCCCGTGTCGTCCCATGAATAAATGGGACCGGACAGCGCCGGTCACTCCATCGATCCGGAAGCGCAATCAGGTCTTCCTATCGGGAGGCCGGTCGCGGTTCCTTCCAAATCCGGATCAGGCGCCGGGAGGAGTGCTTGAGAGCGCCGGCATTTTCCGCGGACGGACGGCTGTCGGCATACACGAGGCGGCCGTAGCTTTCGGAAAAGTTTTTCAGTTCGAAGCCCTCGGGATCGGTTGGAGACATGGTCTCCAGCCTTGCGAGCCACGCAAGCGGGGTTTCGCCGGGCCGTCTCGAACGATTCTTCAGCGCGGCCTGCCTTTCGAGATTTTCGAGGCACAATGCCGCAATCTCAGACGTTGAGCCCCTGCATCGCCTCCTCCACCAGAGGACGCCGGCCGCGCCCGCCAATGCGAGCAGTGCAGCCACCGTCCACGGAGCGTGCAGGCTGCTCCGTGCGGAATTCAAACCGGCTCCGGCCCGCGTGATGACAGCAGCCGCATACGTGGCCGCGCAGCGGAACCACGGCCAGCGATCCGGGTTTCTTTCAACTTCCATCAGGGCGGCAAGTTCGGGGGCGACAAACGATGTGGGATCGAACCGCGTCCAATGCCGGGCATTTTCATCCCACGCCTCGACCCATGCGTGCGCATCGGAATCGCGCACGGTGAGCGTGCGCAGCCAGGGGTTCCATGTTCCTCCGCGGTATCCGGTGACGATGCGGGCGGGGATGCCGCCGATGCGCAGGATGTTGGCTGCCGCCGCCGCATAATGGCCGCAAAACCCTTTCCGGTGCTGGAAGAGAAACCAGGCCACGTCGCCGGGATTCATTTTCCCGGGGCGCAGGGTGTAGGAATATCCGCCTGCAGCCAGAAAATGTCCCAGCGATTCCAGCCTGGCGGGGAGCGATGTGCCGGATGCGAAAAGCCTTGGTGCCAGGGTGCGCAGTCGGGGATCGCTCCGGATGTTCTCCGGGACGCCCAGGCTTCCAGATGCGACCGCCGGCAGGAGCGGATCGTCCGGCAGCGTTGGCGCGGAGGAGATTTCGAGCCCCACATCGCCGGCTCCCAGGACGGCATAAGTAAATCCTCCGGTTTCCAAAACGGTCGCTTTCTTCCCCTCCCTCGCCGCAAGGACGGAGACCGGGAGATCCAATGCGGCCAGAGCGCGGTCCGGCCCAAGAATCTGGGAATACCGCCACTTCGGGTCCGGCAATGCGCGTCGCGAAGCAGGGCGCGAGTTGATGCGAGCGGGGTCGGCCGCCCATCGCAGCCCTTCATTTTTTTCCAACACCTGCCCCCTCCAATACAGGTCGGAGAACGAGGGGACCGCTGAGGATTCCGGAAAAGTGGCGACAAATGCAATCCGCCTCGTCAGGCGCACCTCCGAAGCCTCCCCGGGAGTCAGGAGATCACTGCCCCAAAATCGCACAAACGCCACGTTCGTCCGGGAGGAGATCGCAGGAAAAAGCCAGAACGCAGCGGTCACGATCACAGCAACAGGCAGGATCAGACGCAGCGAGCGCAACACCGATGCCCGGACCGCCGCCTCCGCCTCCGCAGGCGCGTGGATTTGCTCCGCCACAAACATCAGCACCGCGACATCCATGATCATAAACACCGTGTTGACCGTCCCGCCCTCCTGCAGCGAGATCGAAGCCAGCACCGAGACAGCGCACAGCAGAATCCAGAGCCCGCGGCGGGGAGAAAGCGGGCGCAGAAGAAGAACGGCTCCGAGCAATCCGCCCAGCGAACCGAAAACCGCAGCGGTTGGCTCGGGAACAAACACCGGTACCACGACAGCGGCCGCGAGCAAAATCCACCCCGCTGCGGATGGCGGGAAGATTCCGAAAATCCGGAGCATCATCCCGGCGCAGATCAGCAAAATCACGACAGCGGAAAGCATGCCCGAATCGCCCAGCAGGAACTGGTGAAGGAGAAGCCACCCGCCAAGAACCCAGCCGGCCGTCCGCTCGCGCTGCTGCTCCGGAATTGTCATGGCTGAAATGCCGCGAGCGCAGCGTGGCAGGCGGCCGGATTGGTTTCGCTGAGATGCCGGAAAGACGGCCCGAGATGCAGTTCGAATGGCTGCCTGTTGCGCGAGCACTCCGCAACCCAGAAGCTGAGCTGCTCGAGCCGGGCCTCAGGATCGCCAAGAAACGCCGTGTCCTCCCACCTCAACGGAATCCTGCGCCCGTCAACCGAATCGAATGTTTTTACGAGCAGCTTGCCGCTCTTGGCGAATACCCGCCAGTCGAGGCGCGAGAGCAGGTCTCCGGCGGCATAGGGACGGTGGCTGCTGATATCGTCAGACCCTTTTCGCAATTCCTGGCCGGATTCCCCCGCGCCGGAAAAGACCGCGGCGAGCGGTTTCCCGAGCGGCCTCGGATACACGACGTATTCGCCGCAAGCCGCAAAGAATTTCCAGGCGAAGCAAAGCCCGAATGGAAGATCGCTCGACACCCACAACGGAGGATGAGGGAAACACCCGCGGCGGGTGGTTGGCACCCGGATCCGGATCGTTTCGGTCCCGCCCGGTCTCAGGACAGCAACCCAGGCGCCGCCCTGGAGCCTCCATCCCTCGCGAAGCCTGACCCTCAACCCCAAGCGTTCCCGTGCGGAGGAATTCCGGAGTGCAACCTCGAGGATCACCTCGCTGCCCGCAGGCACGGGCTGCGAATGGCATGCCACAACCAATACGCCCCGGAGGTTGTCGTTTGTCTGGATGAGGGCGACGATGCCGGCGACCACGAACGAAATGACAAGCGTCTGCGGCAGCCCGCCAAAGCCGTGTGCAAAATACCCGAGGACAAAAATGGCGAGGACGGCCGCGCCGAAAACGATCCCGGCCCATCGGGGAACAATGTAGATCCGCTCGCTGGTTTTCATGCCGAAGCCGACAACCTAACCCCGCTTCACGCGCATGACGAACAGAATCCGGGGAGCGCGCGCCCCGCTCCCGCAAGAATTCCGTCGGCTTCAGCCGGCAAGGAAAGCAACCGCCTTCTCGTAGCTTTGGCGTTCGAGAAAGTGGAGGAGGCGCGGATCCGTTCCTGGCGGAAGCGCGGCAACCCGGGATTCCAGTTCCCTGTGGGCAGCCTTGAGGGCTTCGAGGTGGGCGGCAGGGTCGCTGTCGCGCAAGGCGTGGTCGGCGACGACATCGAGCCTTCTGCGGATTGCCGATTCGAGCGCTGCCAGGCTCATGCGGGAGCGGTTTCCCCGTCAACTGCGGAGGTTGGCAACTCGTCCTGCCGGCTCTCCTCCGAGGCGGGCTCATTCTGGGCGGGCTCCTCCGGTGCGGCGGGCTCCTCAAGGAAATCCTGGTGCTCCGCCTCGGGTGCGGGGGATGCCTGTTCGCTTCCGAGTTTGCGGGACTTGCCGAACGTGTCCGCGATCGAATGCTCGGGATGTTCCCCCTCGGCCCGGCCGCTGAACTTCACGCTGACGAGCTTGCTGACTCCGTGCTCCTCCATGGTGACGCCGTAGAGCATGTCCGCGCGGCTGATCGTCCGCTTGTTGTGGGTGATGACGACGAACTGGCTCTGGCCGACGAAGCGGTCGAGGATTTTGACGAACCGGCTGATGTTCGATTCATCCAGGGGCGCGTCCATCTCGTCCAGCACGCAGAACGGGCTCGGCTTCACCATGTAGATTGCGAAGAGCAGCGAGACGGCGGTCATGGTGCGCTCGCCGCCCGAGAGGAGGCTGACGCTCTGGAGCTGCTTGCCCGGAGGCTTGGCGATGATCTCGATCCCGGACTCGAGCGGGTCGCTGTCGTCCACGAGCATGAGGTTCGCGCGGCCGCCGCCGAAGAGCTCGGTGAACATCTCCTGGAAGTTCACGCGGATTTTTTCAAATGTCTCGGCGAAGAGCTCCTTCGTCGTGCGGTTGATTTTTGAGATGACCTCGAGAAGTTCCGCCTTCGAGTTCACGAGGTCCGCATTCTGCTTTTCGAGGAAGACGAACCGCTCTTCGAGCTCGTCGAATTCCTGGATGGCATCGACGTTGACCGGCCCCATCGACTCGATGCGCTCGGTGAGCTCTGCCACGATCTCCTCGATGCGCTCCCAGGGGATCCCCTCCCCCTCCTGCTGGGAAAGGGGTTGTTCCGCCGGCACCTCCTCCTCCTCGACCGGAGCCGCTGCGGGCTCCGCATCGCCCGCGTCCGACCCGGGCTTCTTTTTGCCGCGCTCGCGGAAGGCGACCAGCAGCGAGTAGGTGTCCGGCTGAAACGATTCGAGGTCGAGCTGGTAGCGGTGGGAGACGTGGTTCCGGATGTTTTCCATCCGCATCTCGGCCTGCGTGGATTTGACGTCGATGCGGCCGCGTTCCTCCTGGATCCGTATCAGCTGGGCGCGTGCGGCGCGCAGTGCGGTTTCGACGGCATCGTTGCCGCTGAGGACCTCGGCGCGCGAGGCGACGAGGGCTTCGAGGTTGGCCTCCTCGGCACCGAGCGATTCCTTCCATTCGGCGATCGAAATATTCAGCGACGTGTTTTCGGCCTCCAGGGATTCGATCCGTCGCTCGTAATTCGTGATGTCCACCCGGCGCTCGTCAAGAAGTTCGGAAAGCTCGACGACGCGCGCGGCCATCGGTCCGCGCTGGCGGTTCAGGTTTTCCTGCTGCTGCCGCTCGGTGGCCACGCGGACGCGGATTTCGTTGAGGGCGTCGGAGGCTGCGCTCTCCCGCTCGCGGGCGACCTGGACGCGCATCTCGGCTTCGCCGCGCGATGTCCGGCAGCCGTCGAGACCGGAAGAGACCTGGGCGATCGTCGTCTCAAGCTCCCCGAGATGTGCGAGACTCGCCCGCAGCGAATCCTCGATCGAGGCCGTTTCGCGGTTAAAGGAGGAACGCTTCGCCTCCGCATCGGCAAGCTGGCGCTCGAAATGGCGGCGCTCGTTTTCCAGCGACGCCGCCTCGATCTGCGAGGACTGGACGATTTCGCGGGCGGATTTCAGCCGTTCGGCCGCCAGATCGAGGGCTTCCCCGGCACGGGCTCTTTCGCCTGCAAGGTTCTCGAGCCGGACCGTAGAGGCCGCGAGTTCCTGATCGAGCTGCGCGATCTGGGCCTTCCGCTGCAGCGCGGACTGGCCGGTATTTTCGCCCGACACCCCGCCTTGAACAATTCCGCTCAGGGCGACGAATTCCCCCTGCAGGGTGGCGTAGGCAAATGCGGGATGCAGGGGACGCAGCCGGAAGGCCTCCTCCAATGTCTCCACGATCAGCACGCCCGCCAGAAGATGCCTGGCGAGATCGACCGCATCGCCAGTTCCCCCGATGCATTCGGAAGCCCGTCCAAGCACGCCGAACGGAACCTCGCGGGAATGGTCGGCGGTCCGGCTGATCCAATCCGTCGGGATCACGTTCGCGCGTCCGAGTTTATTTCTTGAAAGGGTCAGGAGCGCGGACTCGGCGACGCCGGGATCCTTGAAGACGATCGCCTGCAACGCGGAGCCGAGGGCGGCCTCAACGGCCGGGATAAACCGCGGCTCGACCTGAATGTTCTGCGCCAGGGCGCCCTGGATGGCCGGGCTGAAGAACGATGGGTTGTCGAGCCCGTGAAGGACCGACTGTGTGCCCTCGTCGAACCCTTCGCCCTGCTCCTGCAACTGCCTGAGAACTTCGAGGCGCGATTCGATTCCTGCGGCCTCCTTGCCCGCGAACGACAGAACCGCCTCGGCATTTTGCCGGGCCTGCTGGGCGGTCTCATGGGAATTCGTGGCCTCGGCGACCTCCGCCTGCGCCTGCTCAAGCCCGAGGCGGGCGTTCTCGGTCCGCCGCATCAGATCGGAGAGAGTGGAGGCGAGTTCGCCGGCGAGCTGGGTGGCCGCCTCGGATTCGCCCTGAAGCAGGCGCAGGCGGGTTTCCCCCGATTCCCTGCGGCCGGCCGCTGCGGAAATATCTCCGCGGAGCGATCCGAGCCGCGCCTCGAGGCGCGAGATCTCGCCGCCGGTCTCCTGAATCTGGCGCTCGACAGACACGCGCTCCTCGCGTGCGGCGCGAACTTTTTCGTTCTGGTCGTTCAGCGACTGCTCGTGCCCGCGGAGGGTCTCGATCATCTGCCCGAGCAGGGAATCCGTCTGCTCGATTTGCTCCTGCTGCGTGCGGATTTTTTCCTCCGCCTGTGCGATCTCCGCGCGGTGGCGGTCGATCATCGTTGCGGCCTCGGCCGTGCGCTCGCCGTTTGTCTGGATCCGGCTCTCTGCGGAAAAGATCCGGTTCCGGATCATTTGGAGCCCTTCGCGGGCGGCCGATGTCGTCGAGTCGAGCTCGTCGAGCCGCTGGCGGAATCCGGCCAGCTCGGTCTCCTGCGCGGTAATTTCCTCCTCGTGGATTGCCTTGGCGGACTCGCCCTGCGTCAGCTGGAGCTTGAGGTTCTCAAGTTCCCCGGCGAGATCCCGGTAATTCCTGTGGGAGAGATGCGAGTCAAATGTCCGCAGGTCCTGCATCAATGCCTGATACCGCCTTGCCTTTCCGGCCTGGCGCTGGAGGGATCCGATCTGGCGTTTGACCTCCTTGATGATATCCTGCACGCGCACGAGGTTCACTTCGGTGTATTCCAGCTTTCGCAGCGCCTCCTTTTTCTGCGACTTGTATTTCGTGATTCCGGCCGCCTCCTCGAAGATCGCACGCCGGTCCTCCGGACGGCTGCTGAGGATCAGGTCGATCTTTCCCTGCTCCATGATCGAGTAGGCGCTCCGCCCGACGCCGGTGTCCATGAAGAGCTGGTGGATGTCCTTCAGCCGGCAGACGGTTTTGTTCAGAAAATATTCGCTCTTCCCGTCCCGATAGACGCGGCGCGTGATCCGCACCTCGTTCCAGTCCGTCCCGAGCTCCTTTTCGCACTCCGCAAACGTCATCGAAACCTCCGCCATTCCCAGAGCCGGACGGCTGTCGGTGCCGCTGAAAATAACATCCGACATCTCGCCACCGCGCAGGGCTTTTGCGGATTGCTCGCCGAGCACCCATCGGATGGAATCCAGCACGTTCGACTTGCCGCAGCCGTTCGGGCCGACGATCGCGGTCACCCCACGATGAAAATTCAAAATCGTTTTCGGCGCGAACGATTTGAATCCAATAATTTCCAAAGATTGCAGATACATGGGGACTTCTTTACTTTTGTTTTGGAAATCGTAAATATCTGCATCGGGCTGGCAAGAGAAAATACAATATAATGGAACGGTATTTTTCTCGACCACAATATATAGCGCTTTTCATGGGCGCCTCCCGCATTGAAGAACTTTTTTTTGAATTCCTGCGTTTCCCAAGCGTGTCCGCTGAACACGAAAACCGCGATTGCGAAACACGTTCCATCGCTACAGGAAAAAACCGTTTTCAGGATAAAAACAATCGCTTCCCGAGCGGGATATCCGGCGATTTAGCGCAAAAAAATCCCCGCGGGAGCGTTGGGCTCCACGCGGGGATTTCCGGTTAGGGCGAGGGTTTACAGGCGGGAGATGAGAAGCTCGCGCTGGAAGATGAGCTCTTTCGGAAGCTGGCTGTAGAGCTTGATGAAGAGCTCGTCCTGCATGACGAGTTCGCGGTGCCACTCGGCGGTGTCGATCTTCATCACCTCTTCGAATTTCTCCGGCGTGATGTCCTTCTCGATGCCGCGAAGGTCGATGTCCTTATACTCGGGAACCCAGCCGATCGATGTCTCGACGGCGTGCATCCCGACCTGGCAGCGCTGGACGATCCATTTGAGGATGCGCGTGTTCTCGCCGAATCCCGGCCACATGAATTTGCCCTCCGCGCTCTTGCGGAACCAGTTCACGTGGAAAATGCGCGGCAGGTATTTGACCTCGTGGCGCATTTCGAGCCAGTGCGCGAAGTAGTCGCCCATGTTGTATCCGCAGAACGGGAGCATCGCCATCGGGTCGCGGCGGACCTGCCCGACCGTGCCTGCGGCTGCGGCGGTCATTTCGGAGCCGACCGTGGCACCGAGATAGACGCCATGGACCCAGTTGAACGACTGGAAAATCAGCGGCATCGTCGTGGCACGGCGCCCGCCGAAAACCATCGCGCTCACGGGAACGCCGGCCGGATTTTCCCAGTCGGGATCGATGATCGGGCAGTTGCGGGCCGGCGCGGCGAACCGGCTGTTCGGATGGCTGGAAAGAACCGGCTTGCCATCGGCATCCTTCGTCTCCGGCGTCCAGTCCTTGCCCTTCCAGTCGATGAGGTGCCTGGGCTTCTCCTTGCTCATTCCCTCCCACCAGACATCCCCGTCGTCGGTGAGGGCGACGTTGGTGAAGATGGTGTCGCACTTGATGGAATCCATCGCCATCGGGTTGCTGTCGTAGGCGGTTCCCGGCGCAACGCCGAAGAACCCGGCCTCCGGGTTGATCGCGCGCAGGTGGCCGTCCGGGCCCGGCTTGATCCAGGCGATATCGTCGCCCACACAGGAAACTTCCCAGCCCTCGTCCTTCATCTGCTTCGGCGGTATGAGCATCGCGAAGTTGGTCTTGCCGCAGGCGCTCGGGAAGGCGGCCGTGACGTAGGTCTTGTTGCCGTTCGGGTCCCTGACCCCGAGGATGAGCATGTGCTCGGCCATCCAACCCTCGTCGCGGGCCATCGCGGAGGCGATGCGCAGCGCGAAACATTTTTTGCCCAGGAGCGCGTTTCCGCCGTAGCCCGAGCCGAAGCTCATGATCAGCCGCTCCTCAGGGAAGTGGGTGATGTAGGTGTTCTCGGGGTTGCAGGGCCAGGCAACATCCTTGGTGCCCGCCGCGATCGGCAACCCGACCGAATGCAGGCACTTCACGAAGCTGCCGGTCTTCTCGATCTGCTCGTAGACGGCCTTGCCCATGCGGGTCATGATGCGCATGCTGGCGACAACATACGCGCTGTCGGAGAGCTCGATGCCATACTGGGCGATCGGCGAGCCGATCGGGCCCATGCTGAACGGGATCACATAGAGCGTGCGTCCCTTCATGCAGCCTTTGTAGAGGCCGTTCATCTTCGCCTTCATGACCTCCGGGGCCTCCCAGTTGTTTGTCGGGCCGGCATCCTTCTTCGCCTTCGAGCAGATGAACGTGCGCTCCTCGACGCGGGCGACATCGCGCACGTCGCTGCGCACAAGAATGCAGTTCGGGCGGAGCTTTTCGTTGAGCCAGAGGGCGGCTCCCGATGCGACGATCAGGTCGCGCATGTGCTTGTCTTCGGCCTCCGACCCGTCGCACCAGAAGATGCTGTCGGGGGTGGTCAGGGCTGCGATTTCGTCGACCCATGCCACGATCGACGTGTTATTGGGTTTGTTGGTTCCGAGTGTGGTGGATTTGCTCATGTAAAGTAGTATTAGTAGAACTAATATCGTTAGAAACCGCCGCGCTGGCAAGCAAAACGAGTTCCGTCTTGTGAGATTTTTTTGCCCCCGTATCCTGAGTGCCGAAATGATCGCTGATCGAAATTCCGGAAACACCTCGCCGCTGACCTGGGTCGGGGCGTTTCCCGTCTATGCCAGCACAGTCCTGGCCGCAGTGCATGTGGCAACGATGGTGCTGACCGCGCTGGCCTTTGCCGTCGGAGCGCGTGGGCTGATCGAATCCGTCTTTCCGTTCTCCAGCAGAGCCGTCCTGGAGCACTTCGCTGTCTGGCAGATTGTGACGTATGCGTTCGTCCATCCGCCACAGCTTCTGTTCCTGCTGGAAATCTACCTGCTGGTCGTGTTCGGGCGGGAGATCGAAACTTTTTTTGGCCGGAATGCCTTTCTACGATTGTATGCGGTCCTGCTCGTGCTGCCGCCGCTGGTTTTGCTGGCTGCCGGCCTCGCGGGATTTTCCACCGTCTACATGGGATCATCCGCGCTGCACTTCGGCGTCTTCATCGCCTTTGCGACGCTGTATCCGTCCGCGCAGATCTTTTTCAGCATCCAGGCCAGGTGGATGGCGCTGGCTCTGCTGGCGTTTGCCGCGCTCCAATGCGTGGCCTATTCGATGATGGCGGATCTGACGGTTCTCCTGCTGGATTCCGCAGCGGCATTTGCCATGATTCAGTTCCTGAAGGGAGAATGGGCCATCAAACTGCCCCGGCGGCGGTCGCATCTGCGTGTTGTGCGCCCGGCGGACACGGACGTGCGCGAGCAACCGGCCGCTTCGATTGACTCGATTCTGGAGAAAATCTCGAAGTCTGGAATCGGCAGCCTGACTTCGAGGGAGCGGGCGCAGCTGGAAAAAGCCAGGGCCGAGCTCATCGAAAAAGACAGAACTCACTGAAATGCAAAAAAGCGAAATGTCACCCCCCGAACTTCCCCCCGCAAGCCTGAAAGATCCCTGCTACGTCAATGCGATGGCCCACTTTTACCGTGGCGAGCTGGGTAGAATCATGATCTGGCGCCAGCGGCTCGATGTCACCACCACCTGGGCGATCACGAGCACGACCACGATCATCGGCGCCGCATTTTCCTTCAAGGACATCCCCCACATCATCTTCTTTTTCAACCTCGCCCTCGTCTGGATCATGCTCTGGATCGAGTCCCGCCGCTACCGGTTCTACGACGCCTTCCGCGGCCGGGTGCGGATGCTGGAGTCGCATTTCCTTGTGCCGATGGTTTCGCAGAATCCTAAAATCCTCGACGGCGAATGGCGGAAGCTCGTCTGCGAGGACCTGATCATGCCCTCGTTTAAAATCACCCGCCTGGAAGCGATCGGCCGCAGGTTGAAGAGAAATTACGTGTTCATCTTCGCGATCATCATGGTCGCCTGGACGATGAAAATCCTCATCAACGCCAAGACGCCGATCCACTCGTTCGGCGCGTTCTACGACGCGCTGGCCGTCCAGGAACTTCCCTCCTGGCTGGCATTTTCGGTCTATGTGGGAACGATTATTTCCATCACCGGGCTCACGTTTTTTGTCGCGCGCACATCGAGCGAGGAGGTCAGCGAATTCGGCTCGGGGAACAGCTCGCTCTGGCGGATTTGAAAGCCATGGACGAAATGGAATCCCCGCTGGACCGGCTGCGGGAAATTGTCGCCCGCCTGCGCGCGCCGGACGGCTGCCCGTGGGACCGCGAGCAGACGCATGCCAGCCTGCGCGGCGCGCTCATCGAGGAATGCTACGAGGTCATCGATGCGATCGAGCGCGCGGACGACGCGAATCTCAGGGAGGAGCTCGGCGACCTCCTCCTGCACGTGGTCATGCATGCCCAGATGGCGGGCGAACGCTCGGCCTTCACGCTGGAAGAGGTTGCGGCGGAGGTCTGCCGGAAGATGATCCGGCGGCATCCCCACGTCTTCGGCGACAAGCTTGCGGATGACTCCGCCGCCGTCCTGCGCCAATGGGAGCAGATCAAGCGGACCGAGAAGGGCAAGTCCGCCGGGATTCTCGACGGGCTTCCCACCTCGATGCCGGCTCTCCTCCGCGCGCAGAATGCGCAGAAGAAAGCCGCCCGGGTCGGGTTTGACTGGCCGGATGCCGAACCGGTTTTTGAAAAGATGCAGGAGGAAATCGCGGAGGTTCGCGCCGCCCTCGCCGCCGGCGATTCCAAAGCCGTGGAGGACGAGGTCGGGGATATCCTGTTCACCGCGGTGAATCTCGCCCGCAAGCTCCACGTCGATGCGGAGACGACACTGGCGGCCGCCACCAGCCGCTTCATCAAACGCTTCCAGGCGGTCGAGCGGGAACTCGGTGACCGGAAGATGGAAGATACGCCGCTCAAGGAACTCGACCAGATCTGGGACCGGATCAAACACGCATGAAATTCGCCGTGCTCAATCCCGGAGGCCGTGACAGGGACCAGCTGTTCCCGGATGGTGCCGGAACACCGGACGACCCCGGGCATCCCCCGGTCAACTACCATGCCTACGCGGCCTGCTGTCAGGGCGGATTCTTCCGGTCTGTGGACGCAATCCCCAAAGGCACCGGTCGCGTCCTTGTGCTGCTCAGAAAAAGAAATCTCCGCAAGGCGCTCGCCTGCATCGCCTCTCTCCGCAAGCGGGGATCGCAGGTCTTTGTCTCCTGCAAGGAATCCGGCGGCCACCAGGTCGCGGACCTGCTCGGCGACGTGACCCGCTGGCAGCTCTTTCAGGAAATCTGCGCTGCTGCGGATGGCGCGATCTCGAGCACGCCCGAGCTGGCGCCGATCTACCGCGCAGCGGGATGCGCCCGCGTGGAGTTCATACCGACCCCCTATCCCGTGGATTCCCCCGCGTGGAATTTCACACAGCCGCTTGAAAAGCGCCGCGGAATCTTTATCGGAACCCGCGAGTTCGGCACCCCGTCCCGCAACCACCTTGCGGCGGTCGCGATGGCGGATGAAATCTCACGCGACCTCTCCTGCCCGCTGGCGGTCGTCAATACCGAAGGCCGGCAGGGAGGCATGATCCTCAAGAGTCTTCGAAAAAATAATCCTCTCCTCTTCATCATCGAGGCCCCGCTCCCCTATCCCGACTACCTGCGCGTGATGGCTCTCCACCGGATCGTCTGGCAGCTCGACTCCAGTTCTGTGCCCGGACAGGTCGCGGGCGATGCCCTTCTCTGCCGCATGCCGTGCGTCGGCGGCAACGGCGTGATCGACCGGATCGCGTTTGAGGAGTTTGCCGAGGCCGGACGCGACGAACTCGCCACACGTGCGAGGGATCTTCTTCAAAATGACGAGGCCTGGCACGCAGTCGACCACCGGGCGCAAGCCAACGCACAGGAGCTGCTCTCGTTCCAAGCCATCGGCGGGAAACTCCTCCCGCTCTAGCCGGCGCCCGTCATTTCCCCATTGACGCAACCAGCCTCAGGCGCGATGGATATGGATACTGCGGGGGAGCCCGAACGGGCTGAGAGTCGCGGGCTGAAATGTCTGCGAGACCCTTTGAACCTGATTCCGGCTCATACCGGCGGAGGGAGCGATGTTCTCAGGAGGTCGTTTCCTTTGCCGCGGGCTGCGATCCGGGGAGGTTAAACCCAGCGAATCACCTATGAACATCGAACCTGCCGGCGAAAAAAAAAGCACCGATCCGCTCCCGAATTCCTCCCGTGTTTACGTCGGGGGAACGCTGCACCCATCTGTCCGCGTCCCGATGCGCGAGATCGCCCTTTCCCCCACAAAGACGTTCTCCGGAGAACTCGAAGCCAACGAACCGGTCCGCGTCTATGACACCTCAGGCCCCTGGGGGGATCCTTCCTTCGAGGGGGATGTGGATAGCGGCCTGCCCGCTCTCCGCAGGGAATGGATCCTGAACCGCAACGACGTCGCCGAATACGACGGACGCGAAATCAAACCGCAGGACAACGGCTACCTCAGCACCAGCCACGCCCAGATCGCCTCCGAAAAGCGCGGCGGCCTCTCCGCCCTCACGTCTCCCGAAAATGCCAAGCGCCGCCCGCTCAAGGCCACTGGCCATCCCGTGACCCAGCTTTGGTATGCCCGCCAGGGGATCATCACCCCCGAAATGGAATTTATTGCGATCCGCGAAAACCTGCGCGCCGCCCGCCTCGCCGATTACACAAACGACATCGTCCGCAGCGATCTGGACAAGCAGCACTCCGGCTCCGCCCAGCAGCAATCCGACTACACCCCCAGCGTCTTCCGTCGCTTCCCGCAGCGCATCCCGAAAGAAATCACCCCGGAGTTTGTCCGCGGGGAAGTCGCCGCCGGACGCGCGATCATCCCCGCGAACATCAACCATCCGGAACTCGAGCCGATGATCATCGGCCGCAATTTCCTCGTGAAGATCAACGCGAACATCGGCAACTCCGCGGTCGCCTCATCGATCGAGGAGGAGGTCGAAAAAATGCGCTGGGCCACGAAGTGGGGCGCGGACACGGTCATGGACCTCTCGACCGGGAAAAACATCCACGCCACGCGCGAATGGATCCTCCGCAACTCGCCGGTACCGATCGGCACCGTCCCGATCTACCAGGCTCTCGAAAAAGTGAGTGGCAAGGCCGAGGACCTCACGTGGGAAATCTTTCGCGATACGCTCATCGAGCAGGCCGAGCAGGGCGTCGATTATTTCACGATCCACGCCGGCGTCCTCCTGCGCTTCGTCCCCATGACCGCCTCGCGCATGACCGGCATCGTCAGCCGCGGCGGCAGCATCATGGCCAAATGGTGCCTCTCCCATCACAAGGAAAACTTCCTCTACACCCACTGGGACGACATCTGCGACATCATGGCCGCCTACGACGTCAGCTTCTCGATCGGTGATGGGCTGCGTCCGGGCTCGATCGCCGACGCCAACGACAAAGCCCAGTTTGGCGAACTCGAAGTCCAGGGCGAGCTGACCGCGAGAGCCTGGGCCAAAGGCGTGCAGGTCATGAACGAAGGCCCCGGCCACGTCCCCATGCACATGATCGAGGAAAACATGGCCAAGCAACTCGAATGGTGCCACGAAGCCCCGTTCTACACGCTCGGCCCGCTCACCACCGACATCGCCCCCGGCTACGACCACATCACATCGGGCATCGGAGCCGCCATGATCGGATGGTACGGCTGCGCGATGCTCTGCTACGTCACGCCCAAGGAACACCTCGGTCTGCCGAATAAGCAGGACGTGAAGGAAGGCGTCATCACCTACAAACTCGCGGCCCACGCCGCCGACCTCGCCAAAGGCCACCCCGGTGCCCAATACCGCGACAACGCACTGAGTAAAGCCCGCTTCGAGTTCCGCTGGGAGGACCAGTTCAACCTGGGCCTCGACCCCGAGCGGGCGCGGGAGTTTCACGACGAGACGCTGCCGCAAGAAGGTGCGAAATCCGCTCACTTCTGCTCCATGTGCGGCCCGCACTTCTGCTCGATGAAAATTACTGAGGACGTGCGCAAATACGCCGCCGAACAGGCGATCTCCGAGGAAGAGGCGCTCGCAAAGGGCATGTCCGAAAAGAGCAAAGAGTTCGCCGAAAACGGCAGGGAGCTTTACCAGAAAGCATTCGACTCTGTCTAAAACTCTGCGCGTTGCACGTTGCAGGTCGTTTTAGCGCCCCCAAAGGCCTTTTGGAGGGCATCTGGGGATTTCGGCAGATTTGGACAAGCCGGAACGTGCTCCTTCGTGGGTGCAGGACAAATTTCTTCATGCATTTTGAATTCCGTCTTTTTTTGTGTTCAAGAGATATACTTTAGTATATCTTTTTTCCGTGAACACAGAAAAAAACCTTCTTCAGCAACTTGCCGCCTTCCAACAGATGGAGCG
>JAPLTF010000028.1 GCA_026398275.1 Verrucomicrobiota bacterium | reverse complement strand
CCGAAAAAGTCCTCGCTTTCCGTTGCATCAACGCGAGCCGCAGACTCGATTCCTTCTGGAAAGACCGCCTCAACTCTCAGGCCGCGCAGAACCACTTGCTACCCCTTGCTGCCTGACGGAAGATTTTTGTCCTGCACCCAGTGGCGGGGTGAGCACAAACAATGTCTCGCATCGGGAGGGCATCCGATCTACGATGTACGGTTCGGTGAAAACCATTCTCATTGCGTCCCTCTTGCTGGCCTCGCTCGTGTCGGGATTCTCCCAGACGCAGGAAGTCAAACTCGTCGACCGGATCATGAAGCCGAACATGGAGATGGGGAACCCGATGCAGGGCAAATCCTTCTCGGAAACCAGCGCCGTGAAGGTCAGAAACTCCCCGGCATCCAGCCACGGATTCTACGACATCAAGAATGCCATGACGAAGGATTTCCCCTTCATGCGGTCTTTTCTGGGGCTGAAAAACCCGTGGTTTGGCGGCAAGGTTTACACCACAAAAGAGACGGCCATGCTGTCGAAATACGATGTCATGAAGGCCGGGGAGAAATTCGACAAATCCACCGATGTGTCCGGCTACTACGCCGCAACAAAAGAGGCCAGCCTCGGCTCGCCGGTCGTGCCGCTGTCGACATTTGTGCCCAAGCCCGGAGCCCCGGGTGCCGTGAGCAGGATCTCGGAGAAGATCAACGAGAAAATGACGATTGACGAGGTGCGGGACTTGCTGAACAAACCCCGTTGAGTTTTTCGATGTCACCGCTATCCACTCTCATCAGGGGCTGCGCCAAGATTCACAGCGAAGCCGAACTCCAGACCAAACTCGCTCTCGGACGACCGCTGAGAATCAAGCTCGGCGTGGACCCGACGGCTCCGGACATCCACCTCGGCCACGGGGTCGTGCTCTCGAAGCTCAGGGATTTTCAGGATGCGGGGCACGAGGCGATCCTCATCATCGGGGACTTCACCGCCATGATCGGGGATCCGAGCGGACGCTCGGTGACGCGTCCGCAGCTCACCCACGACCAGGTTCTGGCAAACGCGAAGAGCTATCAGGAGCAGGCGTTCAAAATCCTGACGCGCGAGCGCGCGAAGATTGTTTTCAACGGAGAGTGGTTCGAGGCGATGAGCTTCGAGGAGGTGATCAAGCTCAACAGCCGCGTCACCCTCCAGCAGATGCTGGTCCGCGAGGATTTCCGCGATCGCCTCGACAAGGGCCAGCCGATCCGCGCCCACGAGATCCAGTATCCGATCATGCAGGGGTGGGATTCCGTGATGGTGAAAGCCGATGTCGAGCTTGGCGGAACCGACCAGCTCTTCAACATCATGGTCGGCCGCGACCTCCAGCGCGAGGAGGGGCAGCCGCAGCAGGTGGCGATGACGATGCCGATCCTCGAAGGGCTCGACGGGCATCAGAAAATGAGCAAGAGCCTCGGGAACTACGTTGCCCTCAATGAATCGCCGGGGGACATGTTCGGAAAAATTATGAGCATCAGCGACGAGCTCATGGTGCGCTACTACGACATCCTTCTGCGCGAAGCGATCCCTGCGGGCTCGCATCCGATGGATGCCAAGAAGTCGCTCGCCCGGCGGATCACCGCCCGCTTCCACGATGAGGCGGTTGCGGCCCACGCATTGGAGGAGTTCAACAAGCGCTTCAGCTCCCGCGATCTGGATTCCGCCGAGCTTCCGGATTTCGCGCCCGGGTCCGCGCGGGACTTTGTGAGTCTCGTCGTCGAGGCTTACGCGCAGTGCTTCCAGGCTTCCCGGTCGCGCTCCGATGCCCGGCGCCTCATCGAGGGCGGAAGCGTCCAGTGGCGCGGCGAGAAGGTGGCCGACGCAAAGGCGGTCCTCCCGCCGGGGGAAACCGGTGTCCTCAAACTCGACAAGACCCGCGCCGTCCGGATCGCGGCCTGAAATTTCTTTTTTGCCCGCGCGGCATCCCCTGCTAATCTGCCCGGCCATGCGTATTCTTTCCGGCATCCAGCCAACCGGCACCCCCCATCTGGGCAACTATTTCGGCATGATGAAGCCGGCGATCGAGCTTCAGGAAAAAGGCGACGCCTTCTATTTCATCGCCGACCTTCACGCGCTGACGACCGTCCAGAATGCCGCGGTTCTGCGGGCGAATGTGCGGGAGCTGGCCGTGGATTTCCTGGCCTGCGGACTCGATCCCGCCCGGTCGGTTTTTTTCCGCCAGTCCGACGTTTCCGCTGTGACCGAGCTCTCCTGGATCCTGAGCACGGTGACGCCGATGGGGCTCCTGGAGAGGTGCCATTCGTTCAAGGATAAGACCGCCCGCGGATTCGCGGCCTCGCACGGGCTCTTCGCCTATCCCGTCCTCATGGCGGCGGACATTCTCATCTACGACAGCGACCTGGTGCCTGTCGGGCGCGACCAGAAGCAGCACCTCGAGGTCGCCCGCGACATCGCCGTGAAAATGAACGAGGCCTACGGCGAGATTTTCAAGCTCCCGGAGCCGAGCATCCGCGAGGATACCGCGATCGTCCCCGGCCTCGACGGCGCGAAGATGAGCAAGAGCTACAACAACACGATCGAGATCTTTGCGCCGGAAAATGTCCTGAAGAAAAAAATCATGGGCATCAAGACCGACTCGACGCCGGTTGAAGCGCCGAAGCCAACGGAAAACTCGTCGATCCTCGGGCTCTACAAGCTCGTGGCTTCGGCGACCGACTACCAGGCGATGGAGGCCGACTTCCTAAACGGAGGCGTCGGATACGGAGATCTGAAAAAGCGCCTCTTCGCCGGGGTCTGGGAATACTTTTCCGCCCAGCGCTCACGCCGCGAGGAGATCCTCGCCGACGCGGATCTCGTGGACCGCGTGCTGAGCGACGGTGCCTCAAAGGCCCGCCATGTCACCGATGCCGTCATGGCCCGCGTCCGCAAAGCGGTCGGGCTCGTTTAAAAACTCAAATGCCCGGCATTTCCCAGCCCCTGGTTCAAGTAATCGAGGTGCACAAGACCTACCCGCTCGGCCACCGCAGCGTCGAGGCGTTGCGAGGGGTCACGCTGGAAATGCCCCAGGGCGGGTTCGTCGTCCTGCAGGGGCCTTCGGGATCGGGGAAAACCACGTTGCTCAACCTGGTTGGAGCCATCGACCACCCGACCTCCGGGAGGGTTCTGGTGGAGGGCCGCGACATGGCCGCATGGCCGGACGATGCCCTGTCGCATTTCCGCGCCAAAACGCTGGGGTTCATCTTCCAGAACTTCAACCTCATCCCGGTGCTCTCCGCCGTCGAGAACATCGAATACCCGCTCCTGCTCCAGCGCGTCCCGCGTGCGGAAGCCAGAGCGCGTGCCCTGGAGATGGCCGAGGGTGTGGGGCTGGGGGACTCGAGCGACCAGCGGCCGGGCGAGCTTTCCGGCGGCCAGTGCCAGCGGGTGGCGATCGGGCGCGCCCTCGTGACCCATCCTGCCCTGGTCATCGCCGATGAGCCCACCGCGAATCTCGACGCGGCCACCGGGCGGACGATCATCGACCTGATGCACCGGATGAGGGATTGCACTGGAGCCACCTTTGTCATCTCAACCCACGATCCCGAGATTGCCTCCATGGCGGAGGCGCGGTTCACGCTGCGGGATGGCCGCCTGGTGGAACCATGATGTTCTGGGAACTCGCCCTCCGCAATGTGCTCAGGAACAAGCGCCGTTCTCTGGCGACGGTATTGGCGATCGCTCTGTCGTGCGGTGGGCTGATGCTTTTTGGAGGCTACGTCGTCTGGGCGCACTTGGCCAGCGAGACCCACGCGACGACCATGACCGGGCACCTGCAACTCTTCAAGGAGGGCTACCGGCTCAAGGGCGCAGGCAATCCGGCGGCATTCGCAATCGAAAACTTCGAAGGGATCCAACGGCAGCTTCGTGGAGATGAAGTGATCGGCCCGCTGCTCGAAATGGTGACAGGGCAGTTGCTGGTGCAAGGGATGATCAGCTCCGCCGACCGGCAGACTTCGACCGCGTTCGTCGGAATCGGGGCGGTTCCCGAGGATCTCGAGCGGCTGACCCAATGGAATCCGCACGGCCTGGCCGATGTCCGCGACCTCGCGGCCAATGCCGCCCTCTTTGCCGCCGGGCCGGAGCTGGCTTCCGGCGATCCCGACGGGATCTCGCTCGGCGTCGGTCTCGCCCGCATTCTCGACATCCGCATGCAGCCGCACGGCGCGGCGGAGGACCGCCCGACAGTCGAGCTGATCTCCCAGCCGCCATCCGGCGGCATGGCGAACATGGTCAGCGCATCGGTGCGCAAGCTCAGCACCCGCCCGCTTGAGGAGCTCGACAACCGGCTGGTCTTCGTCCCCCTGCCTCTGGCCTCATCGCTCCTGTTTCCCGGGGAGGAGCCGCGGGCGACCTCGATACTGATTCTGCTCAAGGATCTCCGGTCATTGCCCCTCGTCGAGGCCCGGCTCGCGGAGCTCGTGCGCGATGGAAAGCTCGCCCTCGAATGGCGGAACTGCTGGGATCTGAACCCGAACAATGTCCGCTCGGTCCGCATGATGGACATGTTCTTCCTGTTCGCCTTCTGCATCATCTCGGTGGTTCTGGTCTTCACGATTTACAACACGATGATGATGTCGGTGATGGAGCGCGTCCGCGAAATCGGTGCCGTGCGGGCGATGGGCCTCACCCGGGGCGACATCATCCGCATGTTCACAGCCGAGGGCCTCCTGCTCGGCTTCGCGGGCGGCGTCCTCGGCCTGCTGCTGGCCATCGGCATTTCCGGGATCATCAACCGCGCTGAAATTCTTTACATCCCCCCAATGGTCACCATGTATGCGAAGCTCCAGATCCTGGTGACCGAGGCACCTGCCATCATGGCTGCAAGCTTTGCCGGCTGCCTGCTGGTTGCCCTGCTGGGGGCATTCCTTCCCGCGCGCCGCGCGAGCCGGATGCAGATCGTCGATGCCCTGCGCATGTGAGCGGCGCGCACCCTCTGAAAAGTGCGTGCCAAACCGGACATTCCGGAACAAGATGCAAATCGCAGGAGGACAAGAAACGATGCTGAATTTCCCGGCCCCACCGCAGCGCCGCCGGAGAGGCTTTCTTCAGAAAAGCCAAGCGCCCCGCTCCCGGTGCCGCCGCCCAATCGGTTTCTTTGTCCGCTTGCTGGCGTGCTCGTTTTTCATTGGCAGCGTCCCGCTTGCTGCCGACACCGGCCTGAAGGGTCTGATCGCCCGCCTCGATCAGATCCGCATCCCCGGAAGGGATCTCGCCTCGGAGCTGGAAATCCGGCATTACCCCAAGCCCGCGCAGCCGCCGGAGACCTCGGCCTTCCGGCTCTTCACGCGGATTTCCGGGGAGCCCGGGCGGCAGAACATTGCGACGCTCATGATCTGCACCGCTCCGCCCAGGGACGCGGGAAAACGGATCCTGTTCCGGGACGATGCCTGCTGGTTTTTCGACCCGCACGCGAAGCGGCCGGTGAAGATTTCCGCCGCGCAGATGTGGTCGCAGCCGATGGCGTCCGACTCGCCAAACTGGCGGCTGGCGGAGGATTTTTCGGCGGAGTCGGCGGGCCGTGAGGAGATCGTGTGCGGCGACGGCGTGACGCGCCGCTGCAGCGTGATCGACTTTGTGCCCGTGTCCAAGGCGATGCCCGCTCCCGCCCGCATGCGATACTGGGTGGACGACTCCGGCCGATACTGGCGCGTCGAGCATTTCACGGCGGGCGGAAGACTTTTCAAAACGATCGACAACATCCGCTACGGGCGCGTGCTGGAATGCGAGCGCGTGGCCTCCATGCGGATCCGCTCGGGCCCGGAGACGGCGGAGGCCACATTTTCCGGGATCGAGGCCCGGACCTCCCCGCGCGCCTGGTTCGAGCCGGACGGGCTCGCGCAGATTCCGCCATAATTCCGGCCCCTCAACGCTTTTGAGTTTGCCCGCCCCGGAGATTTGTCACCTCATCGGCAGCCCTGTTCATTCAGCCGGACCACGAGGTTTGACTGGAAACCACTGATGGGCACGTCCGCAAGCCCGAGGTGACAATCCGCCCTGAGTCACATGCACGAGAAATGCTGGCCAGACCGCCCCGAATCCCGCCGCCCAAAGAATTTCGTCGAGGGGAACCCCGCAGACTTTTCCTCCGATCAGATTGGGGTAATTCCAAGCGGCTGCGAATGTCGGGGCCGCCGCGAACACGCACGCCACCTGGATGAAGTAAATCACCCCGAACGTCAGCGCACCGCTGATCATGAAAACCCGCAGTTCCGGATGCAACCGGAAAAGCACCAAGGCGGATGCCGCCCACACGGTCGGAATAAGAATTCCGATTTTCAGATCGATCAGGTCGGACACAGCCAATGCTGCAAAGGACGGCACGACAAACAGCAAACTGCGGTGGATCAGAAGCCTGCGCATTCCCTTCCCCAAAAAAATGCCGCCGCTGAAAACCCAACTCGCCGAAAGCCACGCCAGAGTCCCGGCATTGAACATGAAAAGAAAGTCTTCCGCCGAGACTGAAAAATCGAAGAGGCCATTTGGTTTCCAATACCCCGGCACCAAAAACAAACCCAGCAACGCCAGCGGCATCGAGAACAGGCCGCATTTCAGGGCGGTCCGCCGCCATTTCCGCCCAATGGCGCAAAGGAGCAGGCAGGCGAAAGCCAGCTTCGAAACCTCCCATAGCAAATATACGTATGAGTCTGAGCGGTCCACTGGTCAGCAATTCATAGGCCATGTATCACCGGAAGAACAGGCCGGAGTTTCCTCTTCGGTTTTCTCCGATCACCGGACAGTGCGAGGTTGGATTTTTGGAGAAAACGTGATGGGCGAAGTCTGCAAGGGGATTTCTTGAAGGTGATCGCTTGATCCGCTAGATATCACACGCCCCCATGGATCTGAAAACCGAACCCTCCGCCCGGATGGCCGACGAGTCATCGAGGACCGGGCATCCGGTCGAGTGGTGGTTCGTGCAGGGGCGGTTCGAGGGCGAAGGCGTCGAACCCTGCGAATTCATGGTCTCGTTGTTCCGGCACAGGCAGGAATGGGAAGGACCCGCGGGAGACAATGCCCACGCGCTGATGGTTTCCGTGCTCGGTCCGGAAACGGGAAAATGCCGTGTGCTCACCCGAGTCGATCTGGCTGCCATGTCATTTTTTGAAGAGGCGGAGAAAATCGCGCCTTTTGCCGGCCTTGATCAACTCGCTCTGCGCGCTGTCATCGAGGAAATCAGAAAGTATGGGCCGCCGGAAAATATCCGCGTTTCCAAAGAAAAACCGGACCTTCGCGGGGATCCGCTTTGCGCTGTTTGGGAGGATTTTGAACTCCGTCAGGATGCCGGATGCTTTTTTCTCCGGTTCAGGGAGCCGGAAACCGGCAGGCTGTTCTCGCTCAGCATGGAGCCCTCGCATCCGCGGTTTCTCCTGGAGGATTTGGAACTTCCGGGGGGGGGGACACATGGATTATGCGTCGTATACGCGGCTGTCCCTTTCCGGGGATGTCGACGGCCGTCCCGTGCGCGGGCTGGCCTGGCTCGATCACCAATGGGGGAACCGTGGATGGTTGGTTGGAGGGGGCAACCAGGAGCGCATCTTCGGGTGGGACTGGCTCGGCATCCAACTCGACGACGGACGCGAATTGATGCTCATGGTCCACCGGAACCAGCGCAGCGGAGAGACGCTGTGTCAATATGCCGTCGAGGTGGAGCGGGACGGGAGCTTGCGTCTTCACCGCGATTTCAGCGTCACCGCGCTCTCATGGTGGACAAGCCCCCACTCGGAGGCCACGTATCCGGTCCGTTGGCACCTCACCCTGCCGGCAACCGGCATCGATCTTCTCTTCGAGCCGTTTGCCGAGGACCAGGAAATCCCCATGCTCCCCCCGATCCGCGCGGTATGGGAAGGGGCGGGCCGCGTCTCCGGCACCTGCGGCGGAAAATCGGTTTCGGGAAGCGCGAGGCTGGAGCTCCATGGCTACGCCTACCTCACGGACATCGATGGGTTTATGGAGAAACTGACCCAACGGGTCCACGGGGGCATCGCCGATTTTCTCCCGCGTCGCTTCACCGAAGACGAATTGGAGCGCTGGGCGGGGACCCCGCGCGGCCGATACGACATCGAGGCGCAGTCGGCCATGATTGCCCGTCCTTTGTGGGATCTCATTGACCGGGGCGGGAAGCGATGGAGGCCCATTTTTGGAATCCTCATGCTCCGGGCCATGGGCGTTATCTCCGGACCTTTTGAACCTCTCATCACCATCTCCACGGAGATTCCGCACGTAGGAGCACTCATGATTGATGATATCCAAGACAACAGCCTGACCCGGCGGGGCGGGGAATGCATCCATCTCCGATACGGGACCGATGTGGCCATCAATGCCGGCAATACCGCCTATTTTATGCCGATGATGATGCTGATCGACTATCCCGGGCTTTCCGACTCCCAGAGGCTGGAGTTCTACCGTGTTCTGAGCCGCCAGTTCATCGGAGCGCACTTCGGCCAGGGACAGGATATCTTCTGGTCGAAGAACCTGACTGCTGGCCGCCTGCGGGACTGGATTGCCGACGACATGGAGTCAAAGATCCTCCTGCTTTACAGGCAAAAAACCGCTGCCGTCGTTGAATCGGCCGCGGAGTGCGCCTGCATCATCGCCAGCGCCCGGCTGCCACTGCGTTCCGCCTGTGTCGGTTTCGCGCGGACGCTCGGGATCGCGTTTCAGATCGTGAACGACATCGTGGACTTCAGCGAGAACCGGGGGAGGAACGGAGGCGGGGGCTCCGATCTGCGCGAGGGGAAGGTGACGTATGTCGTGCTACGCGCACTTGAGCGTCTGCCCGGCCGTTCGCGCCAGAGGCTCGAGACCATCCTCTGCACCCCGGAGCTGCGCGGGGAGGATCAAGCCATTGCCGAAGCGGTCGAGTTGGTCCGCCGATCGGGGGCCATTGAGGTTTGCAATAAAGAGGCCCGCCGCATGGTCGAGGAAGAGTGGAAGCGGCTCTCTGCTCACCTCCCGCCATCCGAGGCCAAACAGATGCTTCGCGTGCTCTGGACATTTTTGCTGAGTGTCGGCGACAGCGGGCGCTTCACGGAGTATGTGCCCGGCATCTGAGGATCCGGCCGGGTTGGCGCGCCGCGTCGCGGCCGCACGCGATCTCGCCGTCCCCCAGCTCATCAAGGCGCAGTCCCCCGATGGCTCGTGGTTTGCGCCAATTCGCTTCAATGCGCTGCCGTCGGCGGTCTTCGTCATCATGCTGCGGACCACGGGTCTCATCGAGCGTCCCGGGCAAATGGAAATCGAGGCGGACCTGATTCAAGGGTTCGAGCGCTTCCAGAATCCTGATGGCGGATTTTGGATATATGAAGGGGCGGCGTCCGGCCCGAGGCTTTCTCAAATCTGCCGCACCGCAATACGGCTCGCCCTGGGCGACGTTCAGGGGGGGGGGCGTCCGCCGGGCTGGTTCCGAAAAAATCCTTTATGGGATTTGTCCTCCGAGCAGAAATTGCGCCGGATGCTTCAGCGCTGCGAAGCGTTCTGCTCGGGCGGTGCCGCAAGGCCTTCTGGAGAGTCCGAGTGGGATCTGTCCCTTCTTTCGCCGTTGCTTGTGGCGCACTCCTGCGGCATCGGATTCCTGGCTCCATGGCAGAGAAGGGATCTCGTTTTCCTGGACTGCGCGCACCGGCTGCCCGGGCTGCTTTTCGTGACCAAGCGGCTGCTTCACCGCATTGCGGAGGCGGTCGGACCTGCAATCATGGTTCTTGTCGCGGGAGTGCGGGGCACCCCGCCGGCGTCCCCCAGGATTCAACGGCCCGCATCCCTGATCAGAATTTCCCAGGAGGAAACGGGCGGATGGGCAATCGCTTCGCCAATCATGATGCTCAATGTCATGGCGCTCGTGAGGGCGGGATACCGGGCGGATAATCCTGCGATTGAGAAAGCCCATGCGTGGATCATCCGCCGCTTCCTGCACGGTGATGAACGGTCGTTTGCACCGGGCCGAAGCGACATTTGCAACACGGGCTATGCTTTGGACATCCTGGTCCGGATGGGGGCCTCGCTTGACGCGGATGCGCCGGCCGGAAAGGCGATGGAATTTCTCCTTGCGGCACAAACTGCCGACGGGGGCCATTGCTTCGGGTCGAGCCGCGCAGATCCCGAGGCCGACACCGCAGCGCATGTCCTGCGGTCGTTCCGCATCGCCGCCGCCCGCTGCGACGCGCGAACCGGGAGACGCATCCGCGACGCCATGAAACGCGGTGAGGGGTTCATGCTGGCGAGGCAGCATTTCCGGGGCGGCTTCAGCTGTTACAAGCGTTCGGTGCTCGACGGGCACCGCGGGTCGTCCGGCGTCCTGGAGCAGGCATTTTTCGACCTCCCCACCCCCGATGTCACGGCCCGCATCCTCGAAATCCTCGCCGATTGCGACACGGATGCGGGTGGCTGCGCCGTGCGCAAGGCCCTCGAATTTTTGCTGCGGACCCAGTGCGCCAACGGCGGGTGGTGGTCGCGGTGGTGGGCCGGCTACCTTGTCGGGGCCACGTTTGTTCTGCGGGCCTATGCGAAACTGGGCTTGGAAATTTCCAAAGCTCCCACCCGCTCCGATGCCCTTCTGTGCCGCTCCCATGCGGCCATGTTGCGGGCGGTCGAGTTTTTGCTCCGCCACCAGAATGCTGATGGCGGCTGGGGCGAAACGACGCAGTCTGATGCGGACATCGCACTTGCAGGCATCGGCCCGAGCACTCCGCTCCAGACCGCCCACATTATCTCCTCGCTCCTCAGGATCGGTTATTCCTCTGGCGATCCTGTCATCACCCGGGCGATGCGCTTCCTTCTCGCGACAATGAGCTCGGACGGCCGCTGGTGCGACCGGCAGGTCACGTTCACCTTTCTTGCCCGGTGCTCGTATTATCGCTACGATTTTCTCAATCTCGTGCTGCCACTCGATGCGCTCAACGACTATCTGGAGTGCGCCCCGCGCGGCGTGAAAACGGCCGAATCCCCCAGCTTGCCATCAGCGTCGCGGCGTGCATGATCCCCCGTGCCATGGGACGTTTGAAAATCGGTGTTTTGGGATCGGGGAAAGGATCGAATTTCCGTGCGATTCTTTCGGAAATCCAGGCCGGGCGGCTTGATGCGGAGGCTGCGCTTGTGATGTCCGATGTGGAAGGGGCAGGGATCCTCGATCTCGCCCGTGCGGCGGGGATTCCCGCGCAGGTGATCCGCGAGCCGAAGTTCCGCACAAAGCTTTCCCCTGAAGTCGAGGCCGATGTCGTCGAACGGCTCCGCGATGCGGGCGTGGAATTGGTCGTGCTGGCCGGCTACATGCGGATGGTGAAGGCTCCGCTTTTGGAGGGCTTCCCGCGCCGCGTGATCAACATCCACCCCTCGCTCCTGCCGGCATTTCCGGGCTTGGAATCCTGGCGTCAGGCGCTGGAGGCGGGCGCTGAAAAAACCGGCTGCACCGTGCATTTTGTGGATTCCGGCATGGATACCGGCGAGATCATCGCGCAGGCGGAGGTGCCGGTCCTGCCCGGCGACACGGCGGAATCGTTGCACGCGCGGATCCAGGTCGAGGAGCATAAACTTTACCCGAGCGTTGTGGCGCGGTTTGTCTCGGGGGAGCTTCCGTGAGCAAATTCCGCCTGTGGGATCTCAATCCCGAACAGCAGCGCGCCGCCACCCACGAATCCGGGCCGCTCCTGATCCTGGCCGGCGCGGGTACGGGAAAAACCCGGACGATTGTCGCGCGGATCACCTGGCTCGTCTCGCAGGGCGTGCCGCCATCGGGCATCCTGGCCGTCACGTTCACCAACAAGGCCGCCCGCGAAATGAAGGAACGCATCGCCGGGATGCTCGATTCCGAGAAGGCCTCGGAGATCACGGCGAGCACATTCCATGCGCTCTGCGTCAGGATCCTGCGGACGGATGCCGACAAGCTCGGCTACAAAAACAACTTCAGCATTTTTGACCAGGGCGACCAGCTCGGGCTGATCAAAAAGGTCATCAACCGCGTGACCTCGCACGACGAGAAAGTCGATCCGGGCCTCGCGCAGAACATGATCAGCAAGGGGAAGAACAACGGCTGGAACGCAAATGACGAAACCGCGATCGGTGCCGTATACAACCGCTACAACCGCGAGCTCCGCGCGCTCAACGCGATGGATTTCGATGATCTCCTCGTCCAGGCGGTGAAGTTGCTCGACGAGCATCCGGGCGTCCGCGAAAAATGGCGTTCGAGGTTCCGCCACATGCTCGTCGATGAGTTTCAGGACACGAACAACCTGCAGCTCCGGCTCGTGAGCCTGCTGGCCTCGGATGATCCCCCGAACGTCTGCGTGGTCGGCGACGACGACCAGAGCATCTACGGCTGGCGCGGGGCCGAGGTCTCGAACATCCTGGAATTTGAAAAGCACTTCCGGAACCCGGAGATCATCCGCCTCGAGCAGAACTACCGCAGCACGAACACGATCCTCGGCGCGGCCAACCGCCTGATCAAAAACAATCCGCGTCGACGCGGAAAAAACCTCTGGAGCCCGCAGGAAGGCGGAGATCCGGTCCATGTGGTCTGCGTGCCCGACGATAAGAAAGAGGCGGAGTTCGTGGTCAACGAGATCGGCGCGCTGCGGACCGCGAACAACATTCCGTGGGAGCATTTTGCCATCGCCTACCGGATGAACGCTCAGTCGCGCCTGCTGGAGGAATGCCTCCGCCGACTGCGGATCCCCTATCGCCTCGTCGGAGGGAAAAGCTTCTTCGACCGCCGCGAGGTCAAGGATGTCCTCGCAACGATGGCGTGCCTGATCAATCCGTCCGACGATGTCGCCCTGCTGCGCATCATCAACACTCCGCCTCGCGGGATCGGCACGACGACCGTCGAACTCGCCCTCGAACACAGCGCGAAAGCCCACAAGAGCCTCTTCGAGACGCTCACGGCCCCGGAATTCCGGGAGCAGGTTTCGCGCAAAACCGCGGAGGCGATCCGCAGCTTTGGCGACGAACTCGCGTCGAGGCGGATCCGCCTGCTCACTCCCGGTGCCGATGCCGCCCACATCGTTTCGCAGTTTCTCGGGGAGTCCGGTTTTTTCGACGATCTCAAGCGCTCGTGCAAGACGCCGGAGGAAGCGCTCAACCGCGAGGGCGGGGCCCGGGAAATCCTCCGCGCGCTGACCGACCACCAGAAGCGCTCGAATTCCGGGCTGCAGGGGTTCCTCGACGAGATGATGCTCGACCGCGAGCGGGACGAGGACAAGAAGGAGGAGGCAAAAGGCGTCACCCTCATCACCCTCCACGCCGCGAAAGGCCTCGAGTTTCCGCACGTTTTTCTCCTCGGCGCAGAGGATGGGCTCATCCCCCACGAGCGCTCGAAATCCGAGGGCACGGTCGACGAGGAACGCCGGCTGTTCTACGTCGGCATCACCCGCGCGATGAAATCCCTTACCATCACCCACTGCCTCCACCGCACGAAGTTCGGCACCGCGATGTATTGCCGTCCGAGCCCGTTCCTCCAGGAGATCGAAGGCGAGGGCGTGCTCGTCGAAAGCTACGAGGAGATCGTCAATAAACCAGTCGCCGAGCAAGACATCGCCGCCTCATTCGCCTCGCTCCGCGAAATGCTCGCGCGGGATTGAGCCACTCCGACGTTTCCACCGTGATCTCCTCCTCGTCCTTCCCGGCAGGCCTGATGAAGAGTTGAAATATCACATCTCCCTGGCGGATGGCACGCCTGAGGCATTTGAGCTCCGCAAGGCGTCCGATCCGATCACGGAACTCTGTGACGATTTTGCAACAAAAAGAATCCTTGCGTCATCCCGCAGTCTGGAATATTTGACCCAGATCATGATTTCGACAATCAAGCGGATCGTAGTCGTTTCAGTCGGTGCCTTTTCCATGTCGCCGGTATTCGCCCAGGAATCTTCTGCTCCCGCTCCCGCTCCCGGTGCCGAGGAGGCGAAGTATGATGAGGAGGCCGACCATGCCAAGATGGCGAATCTGGACAAGGTTCCGGGATTCGGCGGCGTGGCCTTCGGGGCGGAATTTTCCACGAAGGGGTTCAAGCTCGAGCAGGACCGCGGTGCCCTGAAGCTCTACAAAAAGACCGGGGAAACGCTGCTGGTGGGACCGGCGCTGATGGAGGCCGTCATCTACTACGTTTTCGAGGGAAAGTTTTACGGAGTCGCCTTCCACACGAACGACGGGCAGGATTCGCTGGCGCTCAAGAACATTTTGGTCAATGCCTTCGGCACCGGTGAAAACTCCACGGACGAGGGTCCGAGCACCGTCTGGATCGCGAAGAAAAACGGGGCCCTCTTTGATTTGAACCAGTCGACCGGCGACGGCAGCGCGTTTCTGTTCGATCTCAAAATCCACGACGCCGTTCTCGCCGGGCAATCCGCCTCGGAGAAAGCGGCCGCCCAGCAACTCATCCAAGGAAAACCATGAAACCCACATTCACGAACACCCTCAAGACCCTGATGCTCGGCGGAGCGCTTGCTCTGGCCGCCACCCAAACCACCCAAGCGGCGGCGGTGTCCGCGGCACCTTCCGGCGAATCCCAGGTCGACCTGCGCGTCGCCAAAGTCCGCGAGGCCCTGGAGACGCCGAACGCCCTCAAGCCCGGCCAGAGCACCGGCCACGCCGATGCGGGCATGATGTGGTGGAGAAATGCCTGGGGCAACGGCGGCGGTTGGCACAACTGGCACAACGGCTGGCACAACGGCGGCTGGGGCAACTGGCACAACTTCTAATTGGACTCCGGTCTCCAAATTCTGGAGACGGAAACCCCGGCGGACAGACGTCCACCGGGAGGAGGCTGCCGTGAGGAGTGGCTGACGCTGGCGGTGATCCAGCCCTCCCCGTTTTGCAACATCAACTGCGACTACTGCTACCTTCCCTCCCGCTCCGATACCCATCGGATGAGCGAGGAGACGCTCCGCGCGGTCGTCGCGGGGATCTTCGCCACGGATCTTGTCCGTGATTCCCTCACGTTTGTCTGGCACGCGGGAGAGCCGATGGCGGTCCCGATTTCGTGGTATCGCAAGGCCTTTGACCTCATCCGCGAGGAGGCACCCGACGGCCTGAAAATTATCCACTCGTTCCAAAGCAACGGCACCCTGATCAACGACGAGTGGTGCGGATTCATCAAGGAGACCGGGATCTGTCTCGGGCTCAGCATTGACGGGCCGGCGCCAATCCACGATGCCCATAGAAAAACCCGGCAGGGGAAGGGGACGCACGAGGCGGCCATGCGCGGCGTAGGGCTCCTCCACAAGCATGGGATTGGCTTTCATGTCATCTCCGTCGTCACGCAGGACTCGCTGGATCACGCGGATGAGATCTACGACTTTTTCGTGGGCAACGGGATCGTCCGCTTCGGTTTTAACATCGAGGAGCAGGAGGGGATCCACACCAAGAGTTCGCTCGACTCAGGATCCGACGACAAGGTCGTCGCGTTCTTCCGCACGATGTTCGAGCGCCAGAAGGCATCCGGAGGAGCCGTGCGGATCCGCGAGTTCGACTTCGCCCTCCAGCGCATCCTCTGCAAGCGCGAATCGGCGTCCGAGGCATTCGTTTACGAGAACGAGCAGGTCCGGCCGTTCGGGATCCTCAGCGTGGACTGGCAGGGGAACTTCGCGACATTTTCGCCCGAGATGCTCGGGCTCCAGACGGCGGAATACGGGCCGTTTGCGTTCGGGTCGTTTCTGTCGGGCGGGCTGGAATCCGCGCTCACCAACAAAAATTTCCTGTCGGTGCTCGAAGACACGAGGTCCGGCGTCGAGCGTTGCCGGAGGGAGTGCTCGTTTTTCAACCTCTGCGGCGGGGGCGCACCCGCGAACAAATATTTTGAGAACGGCGCTTTCGATTCCACCGAGACCGCATATTGCCGGCATGTGATCCAGCTCCCGATCGCGATTGTTCTGGACGATCTCGAGAAGGCGATGCCGGCCGCCGTCACCGCCTGAGTTCATACGCCCCCTTCCCGCGCGTGCTGATCTACTCTCGCGCGGCTTTTCCTAATTATTTCACAGGTCCTTCAGCGCATGGGCTCCGAACGCCCCGAAGGCGACGCCGGTGAATCCCAATATGGCGGCAAGTGTGACGACGGGCATGCGAGGAGTCTGCACGAATCGCACCGCCCAATCAACCGTCCCCGATTTCGCAGGGGTCGAATTCGACTTCTTTAAAAACCAGGCTGGTTCAAATAGCTTCACGCGCTCTCCCACAAAATGGATTGATGTCACCGCAGCCATTGGAATCAAAAGCACATCCGGCCGCAACGGGGGAACATATCTGCATGATGAAAGTGCAACAGAAGATCTCCTGCACGTTCCACAGCGAGGACGGAGCAAAAGCCTTCTGCCGCATCCGCAGCTACAAATGATGTTGATAAAAGGCAACTATCAGTTCATATAACTCATTTCATGAAAGGCATTCCGCGCGATATAGATCCAGTCGTTCGCCGTGCTGCCAGAGCATTTCCCGCCGTCGTCGTGAGCGGGCCCCGGAGGGCAGGCAAGACGTTCCTTCTCCGGCATTTGTTTCCGGATGCCACCTATGTTCTGATGGAGGCTCCTGATGCCGTGGCGAGGTTTCGCGCCGACCCGGAAGGCTTTCTCGATTCCTTGCGCCTTCCTGCGATCCTGGACGAGATCCAGAATGTGCCGGAGGTGTTCAATCACATCCGGGCGCGTATCGACGCCTCACCACGCCGGGTCGGTCGATGGTTTCTGACCGGTTCCCAGGAATCCGGACTGATGCGTGGGATCACCGAAAGCATGGCAGGGCGCGCGGCTATCCTGCATCTCGCGCCGCTGTCGGCGTCGGAAAGCCCGAAGGTGGACGCGTTCAGCGGGGGATTTCCTGAAGTTCTCGCCCGTCCCGGAGCTGCCAGCCTGTGGTTCGAGTCCTATATCCAGACGTATTTGGAGCGTGATGTCCGCGGAGTTCTCGCCATTCACGATCTGGCGGTATTCCGGCGCTTCCTATCTCTGGTTTCATCGAGGCACGGGCAGATTCTGAACAAGACGGATTTGGCCGCGCCGCTGGGGATGAGCGTCCCCGGCATCTCGAAGTGGCTCGACGTGTTGCTGGTCACCGGCCAGATCCTCCTCGTGCCGCCATATTTCGAGAACCTCGGCAAGCGCATCATCAAATCGCCGAAGCTCTACCTGGCCGACTCCGGTCTCGCCTGCCACCTGCTCGGAATTCGCTCCCGGCCCGAGTTGGAACGGTCTCCTTTTCTCGGCCCTGTATTCGAGGGCTTGGTTGCTTCGGAGATCCTCAAAAGCCAGACCAATGCAGGCCATCGGGGAGAACTGTTTTATTTTCGCGACCAGCAGGGCTTGGAAGTGGATTTTCTTGTTCCCCTTCGTGGCGGGGGTGTCCTGCTGGCCAATGCGAAGGCCGCTCGATCGGTCACCCCGTCAGACGCCGCACCCATGCGCCGCCTTGCCCCAGCGATCAAGAAGGACCCGATCCGCATGTGCCTCGTCCATCGATCCCCTCGCGGAGGCACGGTATCAAGCGTTGTTGCACCAGGCGTGGAACGCATCGACTGGCGTGAGCTTCACGTTGCTCTGGCGGATTGAGGTGATGCGATACACGTTCGGACCAATGAGCGCCCTGCGCCCACAGGACATGAATGCACGCGTCCGGGTGGCGTCTCCTCATTCATCGGAGCGCTTGCCTCCCGCCTCCGAACCCGCGATTCTCGCGACACGCTTTGATTTCCACGCCGGAGCTTGTGACGCCGTTGGAACTCGTTCAGGAAAACCTATGACTGCAGCCACTGAAGAAATCGAAAAAAACCGCTCTGTCCGGAGGAAGATCTCCTCATCATGTGGAGATGATCCCTATCGACTCGTTGCTCACTACTTGGCCCGAGCCAAAAATATCCCGAAGGAGAGGCCCTCCTCCTGCCAAACCAGCAGAGTGAAAGAAACGACGAAGGGTGGAGAGTAACGGGTCGCGAGTATCTGGTGGCACGCCCGCGCAATGATCTGAGGCTTGCCGGCGGGAACCGAACGCTCGGACTCTGCATCCCGGCTGTTCTGCCCGGAGCCAGGCGACAATCCGGCAGGCTTCAAGCCAGGCTTCCTTTTGAAGGGGATCGTTGTGGGGGGACGCGCAAGAGCGGATTGAAGGGCTCCAAAGTCATTGGCTGGATGACTGGCAAAATGCCTATTCCCTCTCAAACAATGAGTGGTGCAGCGGAGGCTGCCAGTGTTGATACCGCCACAAGCCGGTGCGCAATCGGATCCGCCATGGCACCGAAACCTTCGAGAGTCCGAACCCCCAGAAGTTTCATATCCCCGGGTTCTGCATAAACCACCTCATCACTCGTTTCGAAGTCGCCGCAATTCAAAATAACATATCCGACTTGGCGTGAAAGCAGCTTCCCATCCGCCATCCGGAATGAACGAGCCTTTCGCGGCATCACCCCGATCCCCTCCAACACCTCCCTCGGAAGCCAACTCAGTTCGCTTCCCGTGTCAACGAGGCAATCAACAGGAGGGGACTTCATGTCCTCGCGCTTTGGGTTGATTGCAGAAACATTGAGGCGGAAAGCTGACATGCGGATAATATATTCCCAGGCAAAGGAATTGCCAAGTCTTTGATCTCCAAAGGAACTTGCGAATCCTCAGATATTTTCTTATTCACCAGCCTCCAGCCGCATACACCTCAAAATATGGGAATGTTCGACACCATCACGCTTGATCCGGCAATCCGTTGCCCGGAATGCGGGGCCTTGGAGACCAGCCACCAGACAAAAGAATTTGAATGCCTGATGTCGTATTACCGCATCGGGTCGGTCGTCCCCTCCTCCTGTCACTCGGGCATCATTCGGGACCAGTTCTGGTGCAGGGCCTGTCAGGATGCCGACCGGCAGGCCGTGCGTCCGCTCTATCTTGTGATCTGGCACTCGGTCCTCGCCGCTGTTGAGCTTGATGCCGGTGAAGCCGAGCGCAAGTTGCGTGAAACCGACAGGCTCGACCTCATCGGGTGGCTCGCGGACTCGCAGAGAGAGGCCCTTCGCTGGCAGGGCAAGTTCCGGAGACTTATGAGCGGCCTGAACGCCTGGCAGAGGCACTTGCGCGAAAAGGCCAACCCCGAACCGGATTGCGAAAAATCCCGCTTCTGGAGCAGGTCCCTTTCCCTGCCGGACGAAATCCTGAACGCGCCGGATCCGCTTGCTGAGATCATCAAACTCCACAGCAAGGAACCCAAGGAAGACGAACCGTAGCCCACACCTTCCCTGCGGATGCTCTTCGGGGATGGCGGGTGGACGGGCGTGCTCTACCGACATCTGAAACCATGCTCGTTTTGCAAGGTTCGATTCTTTTTGACAGCATTTTCCAATAGATGGATACTTCACACATGGGATACACGAGCACCACCCACTATGAAACGATCATCCAGCGGCACATCCGCTCCGGTCGCGCATCGAACAAAAGCGAAGTCATTCATCAGGCACTGGCTTTGCTTGATGCGGTGACGCGGGGACACGGCCCTGTTGGAGCGAGCTTTCGCAATGCCGAAGAACTTGAGTTCCACCTGCTGCAGGCTGGTCCTTCCTCGCCAATGACCGCCAAACGGAAGTCGCGCATCTATGGCGGACTGACGCCATGAGTTGGCAGGCGTCAGAAAAGACCGATGACGATCTGATTGCAGCCCGGGATTTCATTGCCGCCGACAACGAGCGGGCTGCCCGCGATTTTTTGGATGCCGCATTTGAAACATTCGAGCAATTGTCCAAATTCCCGGAAATGGGTCCGGTGGCGGACTTCAAGAGCCGGGCTTTGAAAGGCATGCGGTTTTTCGTCCTTCCACCCCCGTTCAATCGCTGGCTGGTTTTCTACCAACCGACCGACAAAGGCGTGGATGTCCGCCGAGTCCTCTACGGAAACATCAACTGGCGGGAAGAGCCCAAACGGTTTTTTTGAACCGGCAATGTTGCCGCCCGCACCACGTGCTCCCTGCCGACGCAGGCAGTCGTCCTCCTCGCACCGCAATGAGATTTTCCGTCATCACGCCTTCATTTATGCCAACATTCTTAAGAATGTTGGCATAACAGCCAATGGAACTGGACGGGGTGGTCAATTGGGTGGAGGGTTGACAGAGGGCGCAGGGAGGGCGGGGATCGGAGGCCGGGAAGGGATCAGGGGGCGGGAAGGGATTGCAGGACGTCCTGCGGGAGCAGTTCAGCCATCGCTCCGAATGTGTATCGCGATCGTTTCGCGCTCTCGGGAGCCAAGCCGAGCAATGTGAGCTTTTTGTTTTTATGGGGCCCGTCCACCACCGCAGGCGCATATCAACATTAAATGCCTGACCCATTTGGCGCTTCTTTGGCGCTTTGGTCCGACCCGACTTGCGGACGGATTTCCATAAAACATACTTGCAAGTGTATGTGGTCCACGCGATGCTCTTTTCATGGCTCAACTGACGATTTACCTCGACGCCAAATCCGGACACCTGATTGAGCGGGCCGCCAGGCGGGAGTCGCTGTCACTGTCCCGCTGGGCCAGGGAGAAGCTGGTGCTCGCAGCCGGGGCACCCACCTGGCCAAAGGGATACGCTTCGGTGCTTGGCAGCGTTTCGGACACCTCGTTCCATGCCCCTGCCGATGGCGGGGGAAAAAAAGACCAGAGGGCGGATTTCGACCGATGATCTGCTCGCTGGATACCAACATCATCGTGGCATTGCTCCGCAAGCGGGATCGCGCCTTGTCCGAAAAATATCTTTCAAAGCCCCCGGGCAATTATTCCGTGCCGGAAATGGTTCGGGCAGAATTGCTGTTTGGCGCAAGCGTCAGCGCCAAGGCCGATGAAAACCGGCTGGCCGTGGAAAAGTTTCTTGCACCCATCCGGCTGCTTCCCTTCCAAGGGGAGGCGGTCGAGCACTACGCGGAAATCCGGCGCGACTTGGAAAAAACCGGGAATTCCATCGGTCCGAACGATCTGATAATTGCCGCCACCGCCAGGGCCAATGGACACACCCTCATCACCCGCAATACCTCGGAGTTCTTGCGGGTGTCGGCTCTCGCCGTGGAGGAGTGGTGAGCTACTCCGCCACCATGATGAAGTTCCCAAGGCGGCATGGGCCGGGAGGCATCGCGGGGGGAGAGGGTGGAGGATATGTGAGAGCAAAGATGGGGGTATCAGGGGGTTCTCTCTTTAATCTCCAACGCCATCCCCTTGAAAATCGTAGAATTCCGCGCCCTGCTTGATGTCCTCAGCTGCGTCTTCGAGGACAAGGACGCGCCTCATCGTTTGAGATGATTCTTCAACTCTAAAACCGTCAAGAACCTGGCACTTCCCGCCTCAGCTTTTGCCAACCTTTGGGAGAGTATCCGTCCATGCCATGGAGGGGAGGGCAATTCAGATGCCGGGTGGGACAGGGATTTCCAAAGAAGCTCCATCGCCTGCAGGCGCTCCGACTGGCTCATTTGTTGAATGTCGGAAACCGCTAATCGCGACTTGCGGACGTGGCATGGCTGGCAGCGTCAAATCGAAATGGGCTGAGTGCGGTCGCTTTTTTCGATGCTCACTTTCCCAGAAGAATCCTCAGGGCCGGGCTGATCGAGCGATAGGGCCAGATCCATCCCATGTTTCTTAGGGTGCATGTCAGTGCTCAGTCTCCGATCCGGGAGAGCAGGAAGTTTCGGATATTCATCCAACGGACGCCCTCGTGGTCTTGGCGGAAGTGCGGGTCGGTGCTGAGAAGGAGGCGCGGGTATTGGTCGCCGATGGCGCGAAGGGGGCGCAATTCCCGTTCCAGCGTTCCAGGCTCCGGGAGGAGGTAGGCGACTTGGATGTAAGTGCGGAGGGAATCCTTCGTCGCGACAAAATCGACCTCGTAATCGTTCCACTTGCCGACCTCGACACGGAACCCTTCCGCCAAGAGGTGGTTGCAAACCACCGTTTCCAGTTGGATTCCGATATCCTGCGCCCTGTGGCCGAGGATCGCACTGCGAAGCCCTCCGTCGCCGGCATAATATTTATCGTTGAACTCCAATATCTTGCGCCCGCGGATGTCGTGTCGCGGCACCCGTTGCAGCACCCGGGCATCAACGAAATACCCCAGATATTCCAGCACGGTATCCACGCTCGTGCGGATATTTTGAGAGCGCAGGTAATCGGCGATCCGCTTGGCGGAAACCGGTGAGCCCGAGGTGCCCAAAATAAAACGCAGGACCGCGTCCAGAAGCCGGACATTCCGGATCTGGTGCCGGCTCACAACATCTTTCAACACGACCGTATCGGCAACCGCCCGCAAATACTCGAAGACCGGGGCATCAGCGGCAGAGATCGAATGGATGCCAGGCATCCCGCCCTGCCGCAGGAAACGAGAAAAAACTTCCCCGGAATCTTTCGCGTCGGCAAAGACCAGGAACTCGGCATACGTGAGGGGATGGACCGGAATTTCCATATGGCGGCCGCTCAGGCGGTCCGACAGTTCGGAGGAAAACACCCTCGCGTTCGATCCCGTGACGTAAATATCCGCCGACCGGGATTTGAGAATTGACGCAAGGGCTCGCTCCCAATCCGAGATGTCCTGCACTTCGTCCACCATCAGCGCGCACCGGCCCGGCGCGTCCAAAAAGGCCTCCTTGGCCGCCGCATGCAGTTCGGCTCCCGTGCGAATGTGGCCCCAATCCATGCTCTCCTTGTCAATTTCCAGCAGTGTGATGTCAGGGAATCGCTCCCGTAAAGTCGCCGCATGCAACTTCAGCAGGGTGCTTTTCCCAACGCGCCGCATTCCGCTCAGGACCTTGATCATCGGTTTGAACGCAAGTTCAGCCAATCGGGAAAGATAGATATTTCGTCTATGCACGAATTGTTTATACAAACTTATATTCCTTCGTCCATGAAAGAATATTCAAAGCGATGGAATTATTCACGAGTTTATTCCGCCCCGGACCTGGCGATCGCGGGTTTTTATCTTCCCGCCAGGATTCTCATGGCCGGGCTGATGGCGCGATAAGGCCAGAGGGGTCTCTCCACGGGCCTGCTATATTCCTACATTCTTAAGAATGTTGGCATAACAGCCGAAGCGAGACGTCGCCGTTTTCACTGGATGCGGCAGAATGGGAGTGCACGGAGCGCGTCGCTCAATTCACCGCAGGTTCTGATTGTCAGCATGGTTTCTTCGCGGCGATCCAGAAGCTCCAGTATCCAGCTCGTGGTGGGTGTAGCCAGCGATCGCCTTTGTGAGCCGCTCCTGGTTCCAGCGAGTGTCTCCCTGCGGACCGGCGCGCTGGTTGTTGTCAACGCCGTGAATTGCGCAGCCTTGCCGGGCAAGGAAAAGCGCCACTTCGGAGCCAATGAGCCTACTGTCCATAGTTCAGCGATGGATCAAAGGAAGACCGTAAAAATATTTACGCATGAAACCTTCGTCATCGGTGGCCAGTTGATCCGCCTGGATTTGGGCGTGGGCACCTACAAAAAAATCTGCAATCACGCGATCCCGTTCCCCGCCCGCAGCCCGATAGTCACGATGAATCTGCCCGGCTAAGCAGGCAGCTTCGAAGGATGAGGGAAGAAACTGCACTCCCATTTTCTCCAGTTGCGCGAGATGAATCTGATCGCTTGGCAGGGCCGGCCGGCATTCCGCCACCACAATTTCACAAACAACCAAGCGGGATCGTTTGCGGAGGCTGATGAGTCTTTCCATCCACGCTTGACCGCCCGGCTCGGATTTGTAGATGGACAGAATGACTGAGCTGTCAATGGCGGTGGTCACAAGTCGTGGCGTTCGTATCCGCGGTTCCGAGCTAAAATCTGCTGGCTGCTCTGGGCGGGTTCAAATGTTGCGGCACAGCCGAGCACGGACTTCATTTCATCTGCATTAAAAGCGGGGCGCGCAACAATGCCTTCGTCCTGTTCATCGAACTCCAGTTTCGTTCCCGGTTTCCACCCGAGGCGCCTCCGCAGGGAGACGGGCAGGGTGATTTGGCCTTTGGAACTGATTGTGCTTGTCATGACGAGGTAAAGATAAATCGCAAAGCGAAAATGTAAAGGCTTTTTCCGCAGTCGATGTTCTCCATGTTTACATTTGAGCGGAAGCGGAAATGGTACCAGCCATTTAATGTTGATATTTGTGCCTGCGGCGGAGGGGAGAAGAGAGGGCTGAAGCGTGAAGGCTGAAGCGTGAGCACGTGGCCGTGGGGACGGCCCGGGCAGACAATTCGGAGGATTGCCCCGGAGGGGCGGGACGCTCGGGAGAGCGGGAGTCAAACTTGAAAGCTGAAGGGGGAAGTCGAGCGGCGATTGACGAGAGTCGAGGGACGACGAAGAAGAAAGCTGAAGGCTGAAACTTGAAAGCTGAAATCGAGCACTCAGCAATCTGACCGCGCCGCAGGCCTTGCCTATTGACATTTCCAACTTATCGACAAGTTTTCTGATGTCCGATCGGACAGCAGCAGCGGAGCAATACCGGCAGACTCGACTCGGGTCGCCCATGTGAAGATTTTCGAGCGCCAGACATTGGTCATCATCGTCCGCTTCCGGATATAGCTCGCCACCGCGACGTTCTCCGCACTTCCCTTGGGTGTCTTGGCCAGGTCGATCTTCTTGATCTCAAGAGCCGCCAACCCCACTTTCACAAGACGCTCCGCCTCCTGTTCGTCATGCATCCGCGCCATACCCTCCCCTTTGCCTGCCCCAGCGTCTTCAAAAACAGCTCACGATCCCCGTCATCTCGAAAAAAAGTTGCCAAGCGACCCCTGCGGTCCAACACATGGTAAACGCCCCGGCTGACAAAGATGAAAAGGCTTTTTATTGGAGAAAATCCGCTGCACTGTGATTTTTCCCAATATGGCGAAACTGCAGACAATACTCCTCGTGGACCGCGAGACCGACTTTCTCGAGTGGGCTCAGAACCAGCTGAAGAGCCCCGCCGCGCGGGTTCTGCTCGAGACCTCAGCCGACACGGCCTACAAGACCTTTTGCATGGAGCAGCCTGAGCTGGTGCTGGCAGAGACAAACCTGCATCCGTTCAGTGGACTGGAGCTGCTCGCCCGCATCCGGAAGCATACGCCGAATGCCATGGTCATCCTCACCAGCGCGTTCGGCACCACCCAGTCGGTGATCGAGGCGATGAAGATGGGGGCGTTCGATTTTGTCCGCAAGGAGCAGCTTCCTTTCAACCTTAAAGTGGTCGTGGACTCGGCGCTCCAGGCGGCCGCGGAGCTACAGAGCGCCAGCGCGTTCAAGCCACAGCTCACCGTCGAGCAGCATCGCGAGGACATCGTCGGCCGCTCGGATGCCATGCAGCAGGTCTTCAAGATGATCGGTCGGGTTTCCGGCAGCGAGGCCCCCGTGATGATCACCGGCGAGAGCGGCACGGGGAAAGAACTCGTCGCCCGCGCGATCCACAACTACAGCCACCGCAGCGGCAAGAGCTTTCTCGCCATCAACTGCGCCGCCATCCCGGACAACCTCCTGGAGAGTGAGCTGTTCGGACACGAGAAGGGATCGTTCACCGGAGCTCACAGCCAGAGGATCGGGCGCTTCGAGCAGTGCGATAATGGCACGCTGTTTCTGGATGAGATCGGGGAGATGCCACTCCAGGTGCAGAGCAAGATCCTCCGCGTCCTCCAGGAGGGGGAATTTTCGCGCGTCGGCGGAAACCAGACCCTCCGCACCGATGTGCGCATCGTCTGTGCGACGAACAAAAATCTCGAGGAGGAGGTCGCCCGCCGCGCCTTCCGCGAAGACCTGTTCTACCGGCTCAACGTCGTCCGCATCCACCTACCGCCGCTCCGCCAGCGGCAGGATGACATCGTGCTCCTCGCGGAATATTTTCTGCAAAAGATCGCCAACCAGAAGCACCGCCCGCCGGTGAAGCTGTCAGAGGAAGCGATCCGCGTCCTCGAAGCCTACCCGTGGCCCGGCAATGTCCGCGAGCTGGAGAACACGATGCAGCGGGCCTCGGTGCTGGCCACGGCGGATGTGCTGCTGCCGAAGGATATCCCGCTGGGCCAGAAGCTGAGCGAGCCGGCCGGCCCCGCTGACTCCGAGAACGGCGCCCCGCTGACCAAGGAAGCGGCGATGGAGGCCCTGTTTCAGATGGCTGCCGGAGATCCTGCGCTCCAGCTATTGCCGTGGCTAGAACGCGAATTCACCCTCCGCGCGATGCAGAAAACCGACAACAATCAGGTCCGGGCCGCCAAGCTTCTCGGCATCACGCGGGCGACCCTGAGAAAGCGCCTGGACCGGAACGGCGAGGCCGCCGAGGAGTAGGCGCAAGCGCTATCCCGGAATTCTGAAAGAATCTCGAGGAGGAGGCCGTCGAAACTCGTTCCGAGTTCCGCTACGGGCGGAATCCGCGCCGGGCGTGTAGCGAAAATCTGAAAGATTTTCGACAGGCTGAGTGGTGCGGGCAACCGGATTTCCCCGGCATCACGCAACTTCCCCGACGTAGATCCGGTGGGCGGCGCGCTTCGCCCGCTCGTGGGCCTTCGCCTCAAATTCCGAAGTGGCGAAGCCGGCACGCGCAAGCTGCGTTGGAAAAGCGGGCTCCTGTTCCGCGGACCAGAAGGCCACGCGCCCGCGCGGTCGCAGTGCCCGGTGGATGAGCGAAAGACCGCTCGCGGTGTAGAGGCGGGAATTTTTGACCTGGACGAACGAGGTCGGACCGTTGTCCACATCGAGGAGGATGGCGTCGAACCGGCCGGTGCCGCGCTTGATGCAATCGAAGACATCGCCGGTGAAGACCTCCACCCGCTTGTCATCGAGCAGCCGGCCATTGAGGGCCGTGAGAAATTGCCGGTTCCACGCGACCACGTCGGGGAGGAGTTCGGCCACCACGACCGCCGCCTTCGGCCCGGTCAGCTCGAGGACCCGGCGCAGGCTGAATCCGAGCCCGAGCCCGCCGATGAGAACGCGCGGAGCCTCGACCGCCTTCGGAAAATCGCAGGCCAGATCGGCAAGCAGGCACTCGGAAACCGTGTTGTTTGACCCCATGAGCTGGCGTCCGTTGAGCTTGAGGAAATATTCCCCGTCGTGTTCGTGGAGCGAGAACCGCGAGCCATCCGGCGTGCGCGTCTCGGCGAGGTTTTGAAATCGGATCATCGAATGGTTCCCTGTTTATACGGGTTTGGGTGGAGCGGAAAGATGCTGGAACTGCGGGTGGCGCAGGATCACTTCCTCCCATGCGGAATACTCGTGGGCCGGAAGGTCCGCTGGAAACCGGGCAGTCGAGCGGTGCCATTTCGCCAGCCAGTCGGCCGCGAGAAGATTATGGTCCACGCGGGCGGCTTCCGCAGTGAGCGCGATCGTGGTTTCGGTTTTGTCGCCGGTGCTGCGACCGCGGGCGACGTGGAATCCGGCCGCGAGCAGGGCGACGCGGGATGCGGTCGAACACGTGTAGGTGAACAGCTCGACCGGTCGTCCCCGGCAGGACTCGAACAGCCGCCGGAACGCGCTGAACGTCCAGGCTTCTGCATTTGTTTTGCCGGAGAACATGTCGTAAAAAATGAGGTCCGGCGGCAGCGGGGCATGGCCGAGGGTTTCGAGGAAATTTCCGGAAACAAGCGTCCATGAGAGGCCCGGATGGGATTTCGACCGCCAGGTGCCCTCCTTCAAAATTGCCGCCGGCCCGCTGTGGCGAAGGTATCGAAACTGGTCGTTGTTCCGGAACGCCAGCCGCAGCGAGTCGAGGTCGTTTTCAAAACTGATGATGTGCAGGCCCCGGCCCGGGGCGGGCTCGTTCTCGAAAGTGGCGATCGCGGCCATGGCATTGGCACCCGCCCCGAGGCCGACATCCCAGATCACGAGCGGCTCCAGACTCTCCTCGCGCAGGCGCTCTGCCAGCCGCGATTGGTCGATATACAGCCGCTGCGCCTCCTCCATTGGCGGCGTGCGCGAGTGCATGATCTCCCCGGAGTGGATGTGACGGATGCTTGAAAATCCCTCCCGGGCCGTGTGGATCTCGTAATTCCCAAGGGCCAGCCGCTTCTGCTTTTTGGGCACCTGCGCAAGCACCGGATTATCGAGGTCATCCTCGTGGAGTGTCGCCCGTTTTTCCTCATACAGCGCGAGGAAGGTATCCGAGAAAATGCTCGCCCGGATTTCGCGCAGGAGCTGGTGGTAGAAATGAATGTTGTGCTTGCCGAGGAGCTGCCAGCCGAGCGTCTCGCGGGTTTTGGTGAGGTGGTGAAGATACGCGCGCGAGTAGCGCAGGCAGGTCGGGCAGTCGCACGCGGGGTCCAGCTTCTCGTCGGAGAATTTATAGACCCCCCGGCGGAGCTGCAGATACCCGCGCGAGGTGAAGACCCCGCCCCGCTGCGCGACCTGCGTCGGGATGATGCAGTCGAACATGTCCACACCGCGATGCACCGCCTCGAGAATGTCTAGCGGCGTGCCCACGCCCATGAGATAGCGCGGCTTGTCCGCCGGCAGGAGTCCAGCGGTGAACGCGCACGTATCCTCGCGCTCGCTCCTGCCCTCCCCGACAGCCAGCCCCCCGATCGCGAAGCCATCGAAATCCATCTCCACGAGACCCAGCGCACTTTCGCGCCGCAGTTCGGGATACAGGGCGCCCTGGACAATTCCGAACATCGCCTGCGGTGAATCCCCGCGCGCGGCCAGGCTGCGGGCGGCCCAGCGGTTCGTCAGTTCAAGCGCCGCGCGGGCCACAGACTCGTCGGCCGTGGATGCCACGCACTGGTCGAGCGCCATCATGATGTCGCTGCCGATCGCCACCTGCGCCCCGATGCTGACCTCCGGGCTCAGAAGGATCGTCCGCCCGTCGGTGTAGCTCTGAAAAACCGCGCCCTCCTCGGTGATCGAGCGCGAGTGCGGTAGCGAAAAAATCTGATACCCGCCCGAGTCGGTGAGCACGGAGCGCGACCAGCTCATGAACTTGTGGATGCCCCCCATGCTGCGGAAAACATCCAGCCCGGGCCGCAGGAGGAGGTGGTAGGTATTCGCGAGCAGGATCTGCGACCCGGAATCCTCGAGCGTCTGCGGCAGTTGCGCCTTCACCGTCGCCTGGGTTCCCACCGGCATGAACAGCGGCGTCAGCACCTCATTGTGCAGGGTGCGGAACACCCCGGCACGCGCCGCAGAGCCCGTTGCGCGGGCCTCAAGTCGGAAGTGCAGGCGCGAAGTCATTCGTTCTTCTGCCAGATTTGCCGTGCGGCATCAAGGCGAAGCCCTAATCCGGATATCACACTCCGGTTTGGGAGGCCGCAGGCTGTAGCCGTGGTCTGTGACTGCGGGTCGCTTGGCAGGCAGCTGGGATGGGCGCTCATAGAGCACCCCTACAACGGTGCCGTGAGATAGGCGGGCTAATTCAAAAGCGCGGCATCGAATCGCTTGGCGGTGTTCGCGTAATTCGGATACCGCTCCACATTCGCGCCGGAGGGTTTGAAGCGCCAGTGCTTGTAGGACCACAGCCAGCATTCCGGCGCGGCACGGATACCGGGCTCAAGGACATCCCAGCATTGCTGCGCGATCTCGGCCGGGGTGGCATCCGTGGGATACTCGAGCGGCTTGTGGTAAATCATGCGGTAGGTTCCATCCGGTTGGGGTTGGCACTCCGCCGGCACGACCTTCGCGCCGGTGTGGAGGGCAAGGGCCGCGTGCATTTGCGTCACGCAGGTTTTGAGGCCGGAGAATTCGTCGATGATGACGCTTGCCTCGTCGGGGTCGAGGTTCAGATCCACAACCGCACAAAAGTAGCCACCGCTTTTCAGATGTTTGAGCATCCTGGCGATCGCCCGCTCCTGGGGGATGATCGTGTGCCCGGTGCTCCCGCGAAGCCGGTCGAAATATTTTCCGAGCAGCGGGTTTTTGAGCCGCTGGGCCACGATGATTCCCGGGCCGTGGAAAAACCGGACGTTCTGCCCCAGCCATTCAAAATTGGAAAAATGCGTGGTGACATAGATTGTCGGGACGACGGTTTCCCCCGCCGCAAGGCCCTCGGTGCGGAAAATTTTCCCCGCGTTTTTCGGGGTGAGGTTGGGCGACCAGAAAAGCTCGAACATCGTCCTCGCAAAACTCCGGTAGCCGGATTCCGCGATGCGCTTTTTGGCGCGGAGATCGATGGACTCCCCGAAGGCGGAATCCAGATTCTGCATCGAGACCCGGCGTCCGCTCGGATCCAGGCGGTAGGCCAGCGAACCGATCGGAGCGGCGAACCACACGAGGCACCGGTGGGGAAGCCAGCGCACCAGCTGGCCGGCGAGGCGAAGACCCAGAAACTCGAACCATTGCCGGATGGTCACTCCGGCTGCCGCCTCATGTTGTCCGGCCTTTTTGGAAAAGACCATGCCCCACCATCGGCTCAAATCCGGGATTCGCAATGCCTAATCGTTTTGAAGACCCGGTGCCCGCGGATCTCCGATGGCATCTCGGCAGCGAGTGCGCTTCGCGCAGATCGCAACGAGCACGGCGACACAGGGCCGCGACTACACCGCCAGCGTTCCTCCCACGCAATGCGTTTGCTGTAGCCGACCCGCTGTGTCGGGGCGTGATCGCGGCGAAGCCTCCACTTTTTTCCTTTCATACTCATCATGCGCCCGCCCGCCATGCCGGGAAGCGCTACTTCAACACGATCATTTCCGCATCAATGCCGATGATGGTCTGAACCCAGCGGTAGACATACCCCGGACGGTAAACCGGAATGTAATTCGGGTAGGTGACATACGTCTGGTTCTTGCAGTGCTTATTTCCTCCGCCGTTGTTGACGGCGACAACCGGTCCCGGCACGGCAACCCAGTCGGTGCGGGGAGGGACCTCAGTGAAATTGACCTGATCTTTGGACTCCGCTTTTTTCAGAATCACCGCGTCGGCGCCATTCGCGCGCGCATTGTAAGCCATGCTGTCGCGCATGAATTTCCATCCCAGATCGGAGCGGAATGACAGGCGGCCGATGACTTTGTATCGCCTGTCGGGGGCTTTTCCGAGGATCGGAATCGGCGTGTCCTTGGACTTGGGCGGATAGACATCCGTGGTGACCGGCAAATAGAATTGGGAGGTCGAGGACACCGACGCGCATCCGGAAATTCCCGCCAGAAGAACGAGCAGAAGAAGGTTGGAAATAATCCTCTTCATGGGTGGTTATTCTCCGCGGAAAACGGGTTTACGCTTCTCATGGAAGGACTGGATCCCCTCCAGGTAGTCCTTGCTGTCGTAGACCTCCCGGCGGATGGACTGGATGAGTTCAAACGTCTCCGCCGACAGCGGCAGGCCGCTCGAGAGCAGCCGGAACTGGCGTTTGAACGAGCGGATGGCCAGAGGCGAGTTCTTGCAGACTCTTGCGGCAACCGTGGCAGTGAATGCCTCGACGTCTGCGGAGGGGACAAGGTGGTTGAGGATCCCGAGGTGGAAGCTGTCCTGCGCATTGATCGGCTCGGCGGTAAAGAACATCTCCTTCGCCTTGTTGATGCCGAGAATGTTGATGAAGTGGATGAGCCCGGAGGGGTTGTAGGGGATGCCGATCTTGGCCGGCGTCATGGCGAAGCTCGCCGACTCATCCCCGATCAGGATATCGCAGGAAAACGCGAGGTCGCAGGCACCGCCCCAAACGCTGCCCTGCACGAGAGCGATGACAGCCGCCGGAAATTCCTGCATCCGCCGCAGCAGGCTCTCCAGCGGCCCCGCATAGGGCAGAGGATCCCGCCCCGGCTTGGGAAGCTCATTGACATCGTGGCCGGCCGACCAGACTTTCACGCCGTTCTCCGCCCGCAAGATCACGACAATCGCGGACTGCTTTTCGAACCCGTCGAGCGCGGCAAGGATCTCCGAGATCATCTCCCCGCTGAGGCAGTTCCGCTTCGCCTGGTTACAGAGAGTGATGGTGCCGATGCCTGCCGAGTATTCCGAGGTGATCAATGGCATGCGGATATTCAATCACGTTGTTGCGATTCTGAAAGTATTTCCCTGTCGCGTCCTCTCACGAAATTCTTTCAGAATTCCGCCACGAAGACACCCCCCGCATCACGAGGTAGAGGTTGCAACGCAGGACGCGAAGCGTCCGAGGCCGGGCTTTCCATTCTGAAAGAATTTCTCACCAGGGCGGGATGATTCAGACGCTTTTGCTGACTTCCCAAACCCCGACGATTTCGCGAATCAATCCCGGGCCGCGGTAGATGAAGCCGGTGTAGATCTGAACGAGCGAGGCACCGGCTTCGAGTTTTTCGCGGGCGGATTCCGCGCTCATGACTCCGCCAGATGCGATGATCGGGAGAGCGGTGTGAGCGCGCAGGATCCGGAGCACTTCCGTGGACCGCGAGCGGAGTGGGGCGCCGCTGAGGCCGCCGGTCTGGTCGTGGCCTGCGGGGACCGACGAGTGGTCGAGCGTGGTGTTCGTGGCGATCAGTCCGTCGAGTTTTTCCGACTCCGCGAGCGAGGCCATGTCTTTCACGGCATCATCGGAAAGGTCGGGCGCGATTTTTACGAGCAGGGGTTTCTTGGAATCGATCGCCTTGAGCGTGCGGACGATCGCGGCGAGCGAATCCCGGTCCTGGAGCTGGCGGAGTCCGGGGGTGTTCGGCGAGCTGACGTTGATGACAAAATAATCCCCGAATGGCAGGAGCTGGCGGAAGCTGGCGGCGTAGTCGGAGGGGGCGTCCTCGAGTGCGGTCACTTTCGATTTTCCGATATTCATGCCGACCGGAATTTTCGGCCAGCGGCCCGAGGATTTAAGTTCTGCGAGCGTGCGTGCGACCGCCTCCGCGCCGGGGTTGTTGAAGCCCATGCGGTTGATGAGTGCCTGCTGCGGAGGGAAGCGGAAGCATCGCGGCTTGTCGTTTCCGGGCTGGGCGCGCGCGGTGATCGTGCCGGCCTCGACGAACCCAAAGCCAAGTGCCTCCCATGCACCAAGCACTTCGGCATTCTTGTCCATCCCCGCCGCCAGGCCGACCGGGTTTGGAAAGGTGACCCCGAAGAGCCGGACCGGCTTTTCCGCAGGGGCACCGAACATCGCGCGCAAAATCGGGGCGGGAGTGAGCCTCAGCCCGGTGAGCGCGAGGTGGTGCGCGGTCTCGGGTTCAAAGCGGAAAAGGCACGGGCGGAGGAGGTCGGAATAGAGGTTCAAGGTGCAATGTTTTTAGCCTCAGTGCCGGGGGAGGGCACGGAGAAAATTGCCGGCCCGGGATTCGGCATCGTCGGCTTCCAATTATTGCACCACGGAACGCTTGCAGAAACCGACCTGGGGCTCATCGAGTTCGGAAAATCTGCGCCGGGCAGGTGAGATTACGCCGCGCCTTCCATCCGCGCGTAAGTAGCAAGCGCAAGAAGCGGGAAGTGGTTCCGATACATGTCGTATTTCAAATAGAACACGCAGGGGAAGCCGGTGCCGGTGGTGTAGTCCTCGCTCCACGAGCCGTCGGGATTCTGGGTTTTGACGAGCCAATCGACTCCGTTCCGGATCGATTCGCGGGATGCATCCCCGCAGGCGCAGAGCCCCATGAGCGCCCAGGCGGTCTGGCTGGCGGTGCTGGGGCCGCGGCCTTTGAGCGCGGGGAAGTTGTAGCTTTCGCAGGTCTCGCCCCAGCCGCCATCATCGTTCTGGCAGCTCTCGAGCCAGTCGCGCCCGCGACGGATCCACTCCGCGTCCATGTTCGTCCCGATGGCGGCGAGCCCGCGCAGCGCCTGCCAGGTGCCGTAGATGTAGTTGACCCCCCATCGCCCATACCATGAGCCGTCAGGTTCCTGGGTTCTCCGGAGCATGTCGAGCGCCCGGCGGACTTCGGGGGCGCGCGGATCGTGGCCGATGGCTCCGAGGAGCTCGAGCACGCGAGCGGTCAGGTCGCTGCAGGTGGGATCGAGGATGGCGTTGTGATCGGCGAATGGCACATGCTCGAGCCATGAGGCGGTGACATCCTTATCGAAGGCCGCCCATCCACCGTCGCGGCACTGGAAGGCCATGAGCCATTTCAACGCCCGATCAAACAGCGCCTTGCGGGCAAATTCATTTTCCGGCTCCACCTGCCGGAGCGCCATGAGCACCATCATCGTGTCGTCGGTATCCGGATAATATTTATTGTCGTGTTCGAACGCCCACCCGCTCGGCTCGATACCGGGCATCCGCACCGCCCAGTCGCCGCGGAACTTCACCTCCCGCTGCTCGAGCCATTTCGCCGCGCGAAGGAGGGCCGGGTGTTTGCTTCCAAGGCCGGACTCCCCGAGGGCGATGGTCGTGATCGCGGTATCCCAGACCGGCGAGAGGCATGGCTGGATGCGGAAATCCTCCGGGTCTTCGACGAAGAGGCCGGTGAAGTCGTCCCAGGCTTTTTTCATGAGCGGATGGTCGTCCGCATACCCGAGCACCCGCAGCGCCATCAGGGCATTGAGCATCGCGGGAAAAATGGCCGAGAGCCCCTCGCTTCCCTCGCCCATGCGGCTGGTCATCCACGCCTCCGCCGCTCTCAGGGCGCGACTGCGCAGCGGGTGAAATGGAAACCGGTTGTAGAGCTTGAGCACCTCGTCGCAGCGCAGGAAAAAATTCCGCCACGCCCAGAAGCGCGGGTCTTTTTTCAGCGAGAGGTCGGTGTTCTCGAGGCCGGCCGGATACAGCTCGTGCAGGTGGAGCGAGGGCGGGAGCGTGCGCGTGGGCTTGAAGTGGTTCAGGATGGCGAGCGGCGCGATGATCGTCCGGCTCCACGACGACATCTCGTAGATGTTGAAGAAAAACCATTTCGGCAGCAGGAAGATTTCCGGCGGGACCGTCGGCACAAATTCCCACGGAAACTGCCCGAGCAGTGCGAGGTAGAGCCGGCCGTAGGTATTCATCTGGGGGATGCCGCCGAGCCTCAAAATGTTTGCGCGCGCCTCGCGCATCCAGAGCGCGTTCGGGGAATCCCCGGCCAGCTTCAGCGCGAAGTAGGCCTTCACCGAGGCGTTGATCTCGGAGGGGCCGCCGATGAAAATGTTCCATCCGCCGTCCTCCATCTGGCGCTTGCGGATGTGGTTTGCGCACTTGCACTGGAGGTCGGCGTCCGCGCGCCCGCTCCAGTGCATGAAGATGATGGTGTCGCAGCAGAGTGTGGCATCGACGAGAAGCTCGCCCTCCCAATGCCCGTCGGGATGTTGCAGCGAGAGGAGGTGGCTCCGGGATTTCTGGATCGCAGATTCGATCCCCCCGGCCTGCGAATTGCCGGGCTGGAATGAAAGCAGATTTTCCGCCGCGCCGCTCATGGCTCAGAGTAGCATCTCCGCAACCTGCTGGACATCCTTGTCGCCACGGCCGGAGAGATTGGCTATGACGATGCTTTCCTTCGGCAGAGATGGGGCAATTTTTATGACATGGGCGATGGCGTGGGCCGACTCCAGCGCGGGGATAATCCCCTCCACCTCGGCGAGCGTCCGGAACGCGGCCAGCGCCTCGTCGTCGGTCGCAAAATCGTAGGTAATCCTTCCCTGGTCGCGGTAGTAGCTGTGTTCCGGCCCGATCGCCGCATAGTCAAGACCGGCCGATACCGAGTGGGTGAGCTCGATCTGGCCGTCATCGTCCGCAAGCAGCCACGTCTTCGTTCCCTGAAGGACACCGAGCTTACCGCCCTGAAACCTCGCAGCGTGACGCCCGCGCGTGATGCCCTCGCCGCCCGCCTCGACGCCGGTCAGCCGCACCGCCGCATCGCCCAGGAAGGCATGGAAAAATCCGATGGCATTGCTTCCGCCTCCGACGCAGGCGACGAGCTGGTCGGGCAACCGTCCCTCGCGCTCGAGGATCTGCCGCTTCGTTTCCTCGCCGATCACCTTGTGGAAATCCCGGACGATCATCGGATACGGATGTGAACCAAGCGCGCTGCCGAGGATGTAGTGGGTCGTCCGCACGTTCGTGACCCAGTCGCGCATCGCCTCATTGATCGCCTCCTTGAGCGTCGCCTGACCGGCGGTGACGGCAACCACCTTTGCGCCCAGAAATTTCATGCGGGCCACATTCAGCGCCTGGCGCTCCATGTCCACCGCCCCCATGTAGATCACGCACTCCAGGCCGAACCGCGCCGCCGCGGTCGCCGTGGCCACGCCGTGCTGGCCGGCCCCGGTCTCGGCGATGATCCGGGTCTTCCCCATCCGCCGCGCGAGCAGGATCTGCCCGATCGCATTGTTGATCTTGTGCGCGCCCGTGTGCAGCAGGTCCTCGCGCTTGAGGTAAATTTTTGCGCCGCCGAGCTTCCCGGTCAGCCGTTCGGAAAAATACAGCGGGGTCGGCCGTCCGCAAAAGTTCTTCAGCAGGCCGTCGAGCTCGCTTTGAAAGGCAGGGTCCGCCACCGCCGCGCGATACTCGCGCTCCAATTCCTGGAGCGCGGTCATGAGCGTCTCGGGCACAAACATCCCCCCGTAGGGGCCAAAATGCCCGGACGCATCCGGAACCGATTCAATCGAAATCATCGCTCAACCTTAGCGCGAAATCCCCCTTCGACAAGCCCTACGCCGGTTCGAGGCGACCGTCCGCCAGTTGGAGCACCGCGTCGGATGGCTGGCGGTCGGCCCAGTCCAGAAACGTGGTCGTGATGATCGTCTGGCTTTGCTGCGGCAGCGAGGCCAGCAGCCGGTTGCGGCGGGCCGGGTCGAGCTCGCCGAATATATCGTCGAGGAGCAGGATCGGTGCGCGGTTCTGGACCGACTCGATGTGCCATGCCTGGGCGAGTTTCAGCGAGAGCGCGATCCCGCGCTGCTGGCCCTCGGATGCGAAACCGGCGGCTTCCAGATTGTTGATTGCCATCCTCAAGTCGTCGCGGTGCGGGCCGACGGTCGTCTGCCGGAGCCTCATCTCCTCCTCCCGCGAATCGGCAAGCGCAGCAGCCAGCGGCCTTGGAGCGCCCGGACGATAAGAAATCTCCAGGGCGTCGGCTCCGCCGCTGATCTCCATGCACGCCGTGCGGGCGATGGGGGCGAGCGCTTTGCAAAGCTGGCCCCGGGCCTCAAAAAGAAACTCCCCGGCCTCGACCAGCGGCGGGTCGAACGCATCGATTTCCCGGCGCGGACGGTTGTCCTTGAGCAGAGCATTCCGCGAGCGCAGCGCCCGCTCGTAGGCGCGCAGGGATTTCCTGTAGCCGGGCACGCATTGCATTCCGAGAAAGTCCAGATACCTGCGCCGGCCGGAACCGCTTCCCCGCACAAGCTCGAGGTCGGTATTCGCAAACCATGCCACCCTGGCCACGTCGAGGTAGTCGTCCGTCCGCGCCTGCGGCTTGGAATCCAGCAGCAACTCCCGCTCCTCGTGCGAGTAGTGGAGGAGGAGGTGGGTTCCGGAATAATGCGCATCGAGAGAAAACCGGGGCCGCTCAAACCTGATGGCGTCGGCCGTTGTGGATGTGCGAGGGGATTGCAGGCGAAGCAGGAGGCAGACCGCCTCGAGGATCGAGGTCTTCCCCTGCGCGTTCGCTCCCATGATGAACGTGCGCCCCGGCCCCAGGGAAATCTCCAGGGACTCGAAGCAGCGGAAGTCGCGCAATCTCAGATCGGTGAGCACCCGCACATCATGCCCGCACGCGGGTTGAGGTCAAACCCCGGAACCGCTGGTCCCCGGGAAATTTTCTGCACAAAAAAGAATGTGCAAAATTTTCCTGTGATGGAATCGTGTTCCTCCTGCTGACATGGCGTATTGTTTTAAAATCGATGTTTAAGGAACCCGCCCGATGAATCGCGTATTTGTGCAAGGCCCGGTTCCGCGTCTCCCCACCGTGGGCATCATCGGCGGAGGGCAGCTCGCGCTCATGCTCGCTCGCGCCGCGTCCCAGCTCGGGCTTTGCGCGCGCGTGCTCGACGCATCGCCGGCCTGCCCCGCACGGCGCGAGGTTTCGGATTTCTGCGAGGGCAGCTATCAATCGCCCGCGACGCTCAGCCGGTTCTCGAAGGAGGCGGACGTGGTGACTTTGGAGAACGAATTCGTCGAGGCCCCGCTGCTCGCCGGTCTCGAAAGCCTGGGGCACGAGGTCTGGCCGTCGTCGCGGACGATGGCGCTCCTCCAGGACAAGCTGGTGCAAAAGCAAACCCTGCGGGCGGCCGGTGTGCCGGTGACAGATTTTGAGCCCGTCCCGTCCCCCTCCTCACACGACGTCGCCGCTGCGATGATGGGCTATCCGTTCGTTCTCAAGCGCCGCTGCCTCGGCTACGACGGCACGGGAAATTTCACGGTGAGGGACGCCTCCGACTGGGCTGCGGCATTGGAAAAACTCGGCGGCCATGAGGCGGGATTGTATGCCGAGCGATGGTGTGCTTTTGACCGCGAGCTCGCGGTCATCGTGACACGGGGCAAGGCCGGGGACCGGGCGGTTTACCCTGTGGTCGAGACGCGGCAGAACGACCACGTCTGCGACGAGGTGATCGCGCCCGCAGCCGTGAAGGAAGCCATTGCGGAGGAGGCGGCCCGCATCGCATGGGAGGCGGTGGAGGCGGTGGATGGCGTCGGCAGCTTTGGTGTCGAGTTCTTCCTGATGCAGGACGGCCGCCTGCTCGTCAACGAAATGGCTCCCCGCGTCCACAACTCCGGCCACTACACGATCGAGGCCAGCGAGTGCTCGCAGTTTGAAAACCACATCCGCGCGATCCGCGGGCTGCCGCTCGGCAGCACCCACATGCGGGCTCCGGCCGCCATGGTCAACCTTCTGGCAAAAACCCTCTCCAGCGGGGCGCCGCGCGGCATTGCGGACGCGCTCGCAATCCCCGGAGCCCACGTCCATCTCTACGGAAAGCTTCACGCCGCCCCTGGCCGGAAAATGGGGCACGTGACCGCCCTCGGAGAAACCGCCGCGGAAGCGCTCGCCATCGCGCGGCGCGCCGCAGACAGCATCCACTTCGACCAGCCGATTCCCGCATGAACAAATCCGCTTCACCACTCGTCGGCCTCATCATGGGCAGCGACTCGGACTGGCCGACGATGCGCGCTGCCGCAGAAACGCTCCAGGAATTCGGAGCCGCCTACGAGGCCCGTGTCATCTCGGCGCATCGAACGCCTGATGACATGGCCGACTATGCCCGCACGGCGGTCGCGCGCGGCCTGCGGGTGATCATTGCCGGAGCCGGGGGGGCGGCGCATTTGCCGGGAATGGTCGCGAGCCACACCGTGCTGCCCGTCATCGGCGTGCCGGTCGAGTCGAAAGCGCTGAAGGGTATGGACTCGCTCCTTTCGATCGTGCAGATGCCCGGCGGCATTCCCGTCGCCACGGTCGGCATCGGCAATGCCCGCAACGCGGGGCTCCTGGCGCTTCAAATCCTCGCGATAACCGACGGGGAGCTGCGGGCAAAAATGGAATCCTTCCGCGGGCGGATCGCCGACGATGCGCGCGCAGCCAGCGCCCGGCTCTCGCTTCCGTGACTAGAGCCACCCGATACGGCCGGGCTCAACCCCAGAGAGCCCGCGCCACCGAGCAGGCCAGCGGAATGCCGATGAAGAGATTGAACGGGAACGTCACGCCGAGGGCCAGGGCGACATAGACGCCGGGATTTGCCTCCGGCAGTGCTGCGCGGAACGCCGCAGGCACAGCGATGTAGGACCCGCTTCCGCAAAGGATCGCGAACAGCACGGCATCGCCGACCCCGAAGTGGAGAACCCTTGCCAGCAGGAGGGCTCCCCCGCCGGCAACCAGCGGGAACGCCAGCGCAAAGACCACCGCGTAAATTCCTCCGGCACGCAGGTCGGCAATCCTTCTCGCCGCAACAATCCCAAGGTCCATGAGGAAGAAACACAGCACGCCGGGAAAGAGGCCGGCCACAAACGGCTGGAGCGCGCGGGCCCCTGAAGCCGGGGTGACGCAGCCGATGAGCAGGCTCCCGAGAAGCACAAGAACCGACTTGTTGGCGAGGCACTCATGAAGGACGCTCCCCCAGGAGAGCCCGCCGCTCCCGCCGCTCCCGCCGTTCGCCTGCCTCGCCAGAACCAGCCCGGTGAGGATCGCCGGGCTTTCCATCAGCGCCAGAGCCGCCACCATGTAGCCGCCGAACGCCATACCGCGAACCTCCAGAAAGGACGACGCCGTCATGAAGGTCACCGCGCTGACCGAGCCATACGTCGCGGCGACCGCCGCCGCATCCACGGGCGAAAATTTCCTCCGCATGATCGGATAAACAGCCAGGGGAAACAGAAACGAGGCGGCGACCGCGACCAGAAGCGGAGTCGCCACCGCCCAGCTCCACGCCGTGTGCTGGAGCTCGGTTCCGCCTTTGAATCCAAGGGCGAAGAGCAGGTAGAGTGAGAGGATTTTCAGAACAGAATCGGGGATTTCCAGATCCGACTTCACAACCACCGCCAGGACTCCGAGCAAAAAGAAGAGGATCGCGGGCTGAAGAAGGTATTCGAGTGAGTTCATGCAATAGACCGCGGTTTAGTTATTGATCATCTGCGTGCGTAGCGCCTTGAGGTCTGCCTCGATGCGCGCGATCAACTCGACCGTTCCCGGGGAGGAGTCACTCTTTTCAGGTGCCATGGCCAGTTCCTGCATGGTTGAAACAATGATGCCGATAAACAGGTTCAGCACGGTGAACGTGGCGATGATGATGAACGGAATAAAGAAAAAGGGCGCCCAAGCGTGGGTCTCCATGATGGCGCGGGCCATGTCGGCCCAGCCTTCCAGCGTGAGAATCTGGAAGAGCGAGAACAGGCTTCCTCCGAGCGAGCCGAACCACTGCGGATATTGAGCCCCGAACAGATTTGTCGCGAGCACGGCCGATGTGTAGAGGAAAATCCCCATCAGGAGCATGACGCCGCCGAGCCCTGGTATGGCGTGCAAAAATGCCGCCACCACCTTGCGCAGAGAGGGGATCACTGTCAGGAGGCGGAGCACCCTCAGAACGCGCAGCGAGCGCAGCACCGCCCAGGGACCCGCACCCGGAACGAGCGCCACCCCGACCACCGCAAAATCGAAGATATTCCATCCGCTCCGGAAAAAGTAGAGCCGGTAGGCGAGAAGCCGCGCGCCGATTTCCACGAGAAACACCGCGAGGCAGAGCTTGTCCAGAACCCGAAGCGGCAGCCCGAACCGTTCCATGGCGGCCGGGCTGGTCTCCAGCCCGAGGATCGCGGCATTCAAAAGAATGACCCCGACGACGAAATGCTGTAGCCCGCGCGACTCGACCCAGTGCGCCAGGCCAAGCCTCCAACCGGCCACCCCCGGTCTCATCTTCAGATCTGCCAAGTCTTGATCGCCCATAAAAAATTTGCAGTCATCCATAGTGCAGGATTTCCGGGAATCAAGCGGTGATTGCGACATTCTCCGGGCGGTCACCATCGCGACAACGGGTTTGGTGTGATCAAATGTGGGTGAGGCCAAAGGAGAACAGGCGTCCCGCCTGTTTGGAGACTGACCGTGCTGCGAAACCAGTGCCGACACGGGCGGGACGCCCATGCTCCCTTGGCGATCCTCGCGAATACCAACGGATCAACCGCAACCACTTTTGATCACACCCCAACGGGTTCCTTCCTGCGTTCGCTGCTTGCTTGCGGACCCTTTGGCCCTTGATAGCATTCCATGCTGATTCAGATACGAATTCTTGAGGCATGCCAAAAATCATCCGGAGAGCACTGGTCGAGAAGTTTGCTGGTTCCCCCGAGTGGGGCGTCTTCCGTGAGGACTTTCTGGTTGCCACCGGATTTCGCCTGGAGGTCGTGGATGAGTTCGGGAGGCATGCGCCGGATCCTGGGCAATGCGGAGCAAGGATTTGTTGTGATTTGCAATCCAAGAGCCGGGAGGCTGCATCCTGTGCCCAGTTCCGCCAAGACCTCTTGGCGAAGGCATCGAAGACAGTGGCCAGAGGCAGATGCCCGGCCAGGCTTTGCGAGGTGGCAATCCCCCTGCGGGTCGGGGCAGTGACCGCCGGTTATCTTGTATTCGGCGGCTTCCGAACCGTGCCGTCCGGGAAAACAGAATGGGATCGCGCGAAGCGGTTTTTCGAGCAGCACGGATTCCACGGAAACACCCGCGAGTGGAGGGCTGACTGGGAATCCACGCCCGAACTGACAGAGCAGAAATGCGCGGCCTACATTCATTTTGTCGAGCTGGCAGTCCGCCTTTTCTCCGAGCGGATGACCCTTCATCTCGCCCCGGCGGAGCTTCATCTGCCTGATCCCGTGAAAAAAGCCTGTCGATTCTTGCGGCGGGAGTGCTTGCTGCGAAATGTCACCCTCGGCGATGCCGCGCAGCATGTCGGCATGAGCGAGGGGCACTTCTCAAGAACCTTCCACCACTCCACCGGGCTAACCTTTGGTGAGTATGTCGGCCGCCACCGGGTTGACAGAGCCAGAGAGCTGATGAAGGATCCGCGCGTGCGCATCACGGATGCCGCATTTGCCTCCGGCTTCCAATCGTTGTCCCAGTTCCACCGCATCTTCCGCAAAATCGTGGGAGCCTCCCCCAGAGAGTTCCGAAAGAGCCTCCGGGCACCATGACCAGCGCGGTGCCAGAATGGGACTTGGGAGGAACACGCAATCGGGCCGATATGATTTGATCAGGTGTTGATATCATAAAATGCGCTATAAAACGCAGGGAGTGCGGAGAACTCGGAGGGGGAGTCGCATATCGTGCTGCCGTGAACACACCATCCGAACGACCATGCGCCCCGCCCCCTTCTTCCTCCGTGCCACTTTCCTCGCGGGGTTCGCTCTGCCGGAAAAGCCGGCATCTCCCCTTTGAGATTCCCAAAGAGGCCGCAGAAATTCTGGACTCCGCGCCCTCTGTGATCGTGGCGCGCTCGGTGGGCGGGTTGGTGGAGTTGGCGGTGCGCGACGCGGACAACTACGGTTGGCACGAGGTGGCCTATGAAGTTCCCGGACGGGGGCGGACGGTGGAGGCCCGGGTGTGCCGGGTTCGCAACGGCATATCGGCCAACTACCTTGAACCCTATATGCGCCGGCGTGATCCCGATTGCATGGTGATTGGGGATGATCGCCCCACCGACAAGCCCACTTACGGCGAGCGGTTTGGAGAACCTTTTGACGGGGTGCGCGAGGAGACGCTGTCCTGGCTGGCGGGGCAGCCCCTGGCCGTTTTTGCCTTCCATGCGGGGATGGCGGGCAAGGGGACCGACGCGCTGGTCATTGCGCCCGACAATGCGGGGTTTTTCGCCCTCGGCCTGTCGATGCTCCAGGGGATCCTGGATCCGGCGAACCTCCCCGCCGGCTTCTCTCCGCGTGCCATCATCTATGTGGCCCCGCCTTTCCGGCACACGCACTTCGACGGGAAGCAGGTCGTCGTGCACAACCGGCTCCCCGGACGCCATGAGCTCTTCAGCTACAACCTCTACCCCGGCCCGAGCGCCAAGAAGGGAATCTACGGGGTTCTGCTCAACATCGGGGAGGAGGAGAATTGGGTGACCATGCACTGCTCGACGGTGCTGGTCGTCACCCCCTACGAAAACAAAATCGTGATCTCTCACGAGGGGGCGAGCGGCGGCGGAAAATCCGAGATGCTGGAATACCCGCACCGCAACAGCGACGGCACCCTCCTCATTGGCACGAACACGCAGACAGGCGAGATGCGCAGTCTCACGCTGCCGCACGCCTGCGAGCTGCGCCCCGTGACCGACGACATGGCCCTCTGTCATCCGGCCCTGGAAAAGGGGGCCGACAAGCTCACGCTGATGGATGCCGAGGACGCCTGGTTTGTGCGCTGCAACCACATCACCCGCTACGGCACCGACCCCCACCTCGAGAGCCTGGCCGTCCATCCGCCGGAGCCGCTCCTCTTTCTGAACTTGCAGGGCACGCCGGGCGCGACGTCCCTTCTCTGGGAGCCGATCGAGGATGCGCCCGGCGAGCCCTGCCCGAACCCGCGCGTCATCATCCCGCGGCGGATCATCCCCAAGGTGGTGAGCGGTGCCGTGGACGTGGATGTCCGGAGCATGGGCGTCCGCACCCCTCCCTGCACACGAGAGAACCCGACCTATGGGATTCTCGGTCTCTTTCACGTGCTTCCGCCGGCCCTGGGCTGGCTCTGGCGGCTGGTGGCCCCGCGGGGGCACGCCAACCCCAGCATCGTGCAGAGCGAGGGAATGTCCTCGGAGGGCGTTGGGTCCTACTGGCCGTTTGCGACCGGTCGGCGGGTGGATCACGCCAACCTCCTGCTCAACCAGATCATCGAAACCCCCAAGGTGCGCTACGTGCTCGTTCCCAATCAGCACATCGGAGCCTGGGAGGTCGGATTCATGCCCCAGTGGATCATGCGCGAATACCTCGCCCGCCGCGGCGGAGCCAAATTCTCCGCATCCCGCCTGAAACCCTCCCGCTGTCCGCTGCTCGGCTACACGACCGGGACGATCATCGTCGAGGGCCGCACGATCGGGCCCTGGTTTTTTGAGGTCGATCAGCAGCCCGAGGTCGGGCCCGAGGCCTATGATGCCGGGGCAGGGATCCTCGCCGAATTTTTCCACCGCGAGCTGGCCGCATTTCTGGTGGATGACCTTCTGCCCAAGGGCAGGGAGATCATTTCCTGCTGCCTCGAGGGCGGGACGCTTGCGGACTACGAATCCCTGATGGAGGTGAAAACCCTCGAGCCCAACTAGCCCCACTTCGCGGACTGGAGGCGAAAATCAGCTATTTTCAGCCCTCCGAGGCCCGCAGACCCGCATAAACACAGTGGGGTAGTCCTCAAAAGGGCTTGTAGTGCCGACCTACCCCCTTGCGCGTTTTCGGCAGGAACT
>JAPLTF010000112.1 GCA_026398275.1 Verrucomicrobiota bacterium | reverse complement strand
TCGGGTTGACATGCCAACTCAGGCGTTATGTCTATCCACCTTCCACGTCCCCGTTACGATCTGACGCTCATCAGCACAAGCGAACTGTGCCGCCTTCTGAACGTTCCCGAATCCCGAATGCTCCGCGCCATCCGCGAGGGCATCATTTGCCCGATTGGCTCCATGGGCAGCGCAACCGTCATCGCCATGACCGACGATGATCGAGATGCCTGGAACCTCCACTTCCACCCTCCCGCGCCGTAGAATCCCCTGCGCGAAAACCCTTTCTCTGCGGTAGCGGCACGATTGCGGAAAGCTTGGAATAGTCCGATTTGAAATCGGGAAAATCGGTTGCTGGGGAGGCAGCCCGAAGAACTGCCTTCTTCCCGCCGCGCCGTGGATTGTCTGTGCGCCGGTATCGCCCCATGCCCATAGCGGCGCACTGCTTGCCCCTTTCCGAAAAACGGGTCGGGCGACACCAAAAACGAGCCAATTTTCCCGCCGCTCGCCGGGTTGCCTCAGCGTGCTGCCGTATCGCCCCACGCCTTTACCGGCGCATGCGGGGCTCATTTTTTTGCCGATGACGGGTGTCGTGACCTCGGAACGGAATTTTCCACTTCCCCGGCGTCCACTCACGTCATCCGTCACGCCACTTTCCACCGTTTCGATGTAAAGTTGAGGCCCAACTTTACATCCAAAAGGGCCTTTTTGGAGGCTAAAAAACAGGCGTTTTTGATGCGTAGAATGCTCATTATCAGGCACAAGCACAGTCAGGTGGGTTGGTGGGGTGTCCGGAAAAATAGTGTAAAGCTGAAAAAACAGGTTCTCATGGAATTTGGGGGATGGTCGCTCCCCCCATGGCCTAAGTCATTGATGGATAATAGATTTCCTTGCTCGTCTCGCCCAATTTTCGCTCGCCAGGTTGACGGTGTTCGCTCAGACTCGTATTCGTGTCCATGCAGAACGCCATTGCGGTCATCAGTGACATCCACTCGAATTTCGAGGCGTTGACGGCTGTTCTTGATGATGTGCGGTTGCAGGAGGTTCAGCAGGTCGTCTGCCTGGGTGACATCGTGGGCTACGCTTCAAGCGTGCAGTCCTGTATGCGGGCGGTTCGTGAACTCGGATGCCCGGTGCTGATGGGAAACCATGATGAGGCGGCATGCCTGCCAGCACCGCCCAAGGATTTTAACGATACGGCCACTGCCGGTGTCGTGTTCGCTTCCGCCCGGCTCAGTGAATCCGACCGGGCTTGGATCACGTGTTTACCCCGGAATCTGGAAATCGATGGGGTTGTTTTCACCCATGCCTCTCTGGCGAATTCGTTCGGGTGGCCATACATCATTTCCCCGGAAGACGCCCGCAGGCACTTTGCCAACCAGACCACCCATCTCGCTTTCTGTGGCCATACCCACAAGCCGATGGTATGGTTGCAGGAATCGCCCGGCGGACAAGTCACCCAGCGGACAGGGAAAGAAGTGATGCCGCTGCCGCCAGGTGGGAAGGTTCTCGTGAATGTTGGCGCGGTCGGCCAGCCCCGCGACGGAGACACCCGTGCCTGCTACGTGATCTACCGGCTAGAGCAGGCCACCGTCGAATTCCGTCGCGTCGAATACGACATCAAACGAACCAAGAGAAAAATCATCCGCGCCGGCCTCCCCCGCTTCACCGCGCAGCGGCTTTCGCTCGGCAGATGAATTGAATCGCCGTCCGGTATCTGGTATCTCTGGGCACATGGATGCCGAAATCGCCAAACTCCTGCCGCTCGCCCGGCATATCGCCCGCGATTTCTCAAACATCCCCGGCCTCGACCTGCCGGAAATTGAAATTCAGGCGCAGGAGGCGCTCGCCGCCGCTGGCCGCCAGTTCGATCCCGGAAAGGGCGACTTCACCGCCTACGCCTCCCAAGCCGTCCGCAATGCACTCCGCAGCCTCTACGAGAAGCAGGTTCGGCATCATCATCACCACGCCTACGTGCTTGATCAACCGGCCGGCATGCAGTCCACCCAGACGGACTTGGTTCAGAACACACCCGACAAAAAGCAAGAATCGGTGGCCACGCAGGTCAACCGGGCGGAATCTATCGCGGCCCTCCAGCGGGCGATGGCGCAGATGCCTGAACGCTTTCGGGTGGTGCTCACCGCTATCGGGCAGGGCCGCAGCTATTCGGAAATCGGCGACCAACTCGGCATGACGAAGCAGGGCGTCCACAAAATCGCTGCCGCCGCCACGCAGGCGCTCCGCGAACACCTCGAATCCCAGGGATTCGGCGGGCTGGATTCCGTGGGTCTGCTGAAGTCGTTCAGGCAGGAGTAAATTTCCCGCTGGTTGACGGTTTCCTCGCTGAACCGTAGAACATCGGTATGGCAGTTTCCCTCTCGGTCACGAAAGGCCCCGCCAAGGGGAAAGTCTTCACTTTCGCGGAACATGACACGTTTCTTTTCGGTCGCATGCCGGACTGCCATGCCACGTTCCCGGACGACACCCAGGTTTCCCGTCACCACTTCATCCTGGAAGCCTGCCCGCCGAAGGCGTCCCTCCGCGATCTCGGCAGCTTGAACGGCACCTACGTCAACGGAAAGAAATGGGGTGGGCGAAAGAAAGACGAAACCCCCGAAGAGGGGGCGAAGCATCAATTCCCGGTCGTCGATCTCAAGGATGGGGACAAAATCACCGTCGGTCAGACGGAGCTTTCCGTCACGATTGAAAAAGGTGCCGCCCAGCCTGCCGTCCATGCTGGCATCCAACCCGGCGAACTCTCCGAGCTTTCTCCGGAAAACCTTTTTGCTCTCGTCTTCGGCGGTGCCCATGATCCTGGCCTGCTGAAAATCCCTGGATTCATCGCTGAAAAGGAACTCGGACGCGGCGGGTTCGGAGCGGTTTATCAGGCCCGCCGTGAGAAAGACGGCGCACGGGTCGCCATCAAGGTCATGCTCTCGCAGGCAGACGCCACGGAGGATGCCGTCCAGCGGTTCAAGCGCGAGATGGAGGTCAACCGGCAGCTCGACCATCCGAATATCGTCCGGTTCATCGAAAGCGGGTCGCACAAGGGAGCATTCTATTTCGTCATGGAACTCTGCGACGGCGGCTCCCTCATGGATCTCTTTCGCAGGAACAAAGGCCCGCTCACCCCGGAGCAGTTGATGCCCCACGCACTGAAAGCCCTCGAAGGGCTCGCATTCGCCCACAGCAAGGGGTTCATCCACCGCGATCTCAAACCGGGGAACATCCTCATCCACAAAGGCGTTGCTCGTGTCGCGGATTTTGGGATGTCCAAGAGCTTCCAGATGGCCGGCCTCAGCGGGATGAGCATGACCGGAAAAACCGCAGGAACCCCGGTCTTCATGCCGCCGGAACAGATCGTCAACTTCAAATACGTCAAACCCGTCAGCGACGTGTTCAGTATGGGAGCAACAATGTATTTCCTGCTCACCGGGGCGTTCCCATTCGAGTTCGCGGCGAAGCGCGATCCGATGGATGTGATTTTGAATGATGATGTGGTTCCGATCCGAAAGCGGCTTGCTACAATCCCCAAGCCCCTTGCCGCAGCCATCGACCGGGCGGTTACGAAAAAGCACAAAGAAAGAATCCCGAACGGAGAAGAAATGCTGCGTTCTATAAAACATTACAATGATAAAGTCGAAATACCGAGACAATCCTGATGAGAAGGCCAACCTGTTTGAAGCATACCACTCTTGTTGGCTAAGACTGTGGAAGGCTACAAGAGCGCTTTCGCTTTGGGATTGTTTGGAGAAAAGAGCCTCTTCCGAAGATCGAGAAATGTCATTTATCGATACAGCTAGAAATGCCGCTTTTGAGATGGGGGTTGTTCACTTTGCAGGCCTGCTCGACAAACGAAAAGATAGCGTCGGGATAAGGCGGCTAATACGTGAGGCGCGTTTAGAAAATGACCCTAGCGTAAAAACGCTCACAAAAAACCTGGCGTTAAACTTCTTAAAAGAGATTGAGTTGCTTGAGGCGGACTACAAAGACCTTCTTGATTTCCGTCACAATATGATCGCTCATTCGCACGAACGAGCAACGATACAAGACCATTGGGATTGGGAGGACAAAGTAGCGTGCAAGTATGAGAGTGCAATCATAAAGACAAATAATCTTTTTAATGCAATCTGTGATGCCATTGGCCTTCAATCGTTTCAAGCGCCAGACTACAATAAAGCGTTTAGCGAACAAATTAAGCGGCTCAACGCATGATCTAATAAGGAATTGAGTGAGTAAAACATATAAGACTTTAGTAACTTCCGAATGGTCCATTGGCCAAATCCTGCTAGACGCTTATGTAGTTGATCGGGTGTTGGGCGAGGGCGGAATGGGGAAGGTGTATCTGCTGAAAAGCCAGACCACGGGCATGCAGTTTGCCGTCAAGCGGGCCAAGGGATTGAGCGATGCGGACCGGCGCAACTTTCTGGCAGAACTGCAAACCTGGATTGATCTGCCGGAACACCCGAACCTCGTGCCTTGCCGGTTCTTCCGCACGGTGGCCGACGAAGTGCTGATATTTGCCGAATTCGTGGAGGGCGGCAGCCTGAAAGATTGGATCGACTCGGGCAAGCTGTATGAAGGCGGAAAAGAGAAGGCTCTGGAGCGCATCCTCGACACGGCGATCCAGTTCGCCTGGGGGTTGCATTGCGTGCATGAATTGGGTCTGGTGCATCAGGATGTGAAACCCGCAAACGTGATGATGGGGACCGGTGCGCAAGTTGCCGTGCAGGGACTGAAGGCAATGGTATCGGATTACGGGCTGGCGCGGGCACGGGCGGCTTCCGGGGAACGGTATGAGCCGGACCTTGGCCGGAGCATCCTCGTGAGCAGTGGCGGATACACACCGGCATATTGCTCGCCGGAACAGTTATCCAGTCAGAAGCTTGACCGCCGCACCGATGTGTGGTCATGGGGAGTGAGCGTGATGGAGATGTTCCAAGGCGAGGTAACTTGGCGTTCGGGAAGCGTGGCAGCGGAGGCGTTGGAGTCCTTTCTGGAGCATAACGGAGAAGAAGAATACATCCCTGCCATGCCTTCAGAAGTGGAGGCCATTCTGTGGGGCTGCTTCTGTGTTAATTTGGAAGTCCGTTGGAAGAACCTTGAAATAGTGGTGCAGAAACTGCGTGCCGTTTACCAGATGTCTGTCGGAATCGAGTATAGCAATGTTTTGGGAAAGATTGAGCACAGGACTACTCCGCAAGTGGGAGCGGGCGAACGCCGAACACGTCATGGCACGTCTTGGACAGACCCGCGCGAGTGGCTGGAGCGGGCGCTAAAGGAGGATGGGATCGACCCGTTCGAAGCAGCGGAAATCGTTTCTCACCGCGCGAGTTCACAGCGCGGACAGTTGGTCGCCGATGTGGCCGCGTTTGACGAGGTGAGGCGAATATATGAGCGTCTGATTACGAGTGGTCGAAAAGATTTGGAAAATGTCCTGGGTAAATTGTGTCACGATGCGGCGGCTGTGCATGCAACAGCCGACGACACCTCTGGGGCTGTGGCACTGTATGACCGTGCCATTGAGATTTACGAGCGGTTGGTCAATGTCGAGGACCGGAGCGAACTGGCTAACGACCTTGCATGCTTCTATGTGAACAAGGGGATTGCGGTTGGACACCTGGGTGACAAACGGGCGGCTATGGCACTTTATGACCGTGCCATTGAGATTTACGAGAGGGTGGTTAATATCGAGGGACGCCGGGAACTAGCTGACTATCTTGCCGGTAACTACCAGAACAAAGCCAATATGCTTTTAGAGTTAGGCGACAACCTTGCGGCACTGGTTTTTTATGACCGAGCCATCGAGATTCGTGAGCGGCTGGTCAATGTCGAATGTCGCAGTGAATTGGCTAATGGCTTGGCGGCGCTCTACGAGAACAAAGCCGTTGCAGTTAGTGATAACGGAAACAAGGCCATGGCAGTTAGTGATAACTTTGGTGCGGAGAATTACCGTGCTGCAATGGCCCTTTATGACCGTGCCATTGAGATCATGGAGCGTCTGGTCAATGTTGAGGAACGACGGGAACTCGCAAACGACTTAGCAGGTCTCTACATGAACAAGGCTAACGCGGTGAGTAAGGATTGCGCGGTAACCCTCTTTGGGAGGGGCGACTACCGTGCTGCAGTGCTTCTTTATGACAAGGCCATTGAGATTACAGAGCAGTTAATCAATGTTGACGGACGGCGGGAACTCGCAAGCGAACTAGCAGGCCTTTACATGAACAAGGCCGCTGCGTGCGCAAAGCTGAGTGACAACCATACCGCTGTGACTCTTGAGGACCGGGCCACTGAGATCATGGAGCGTCTGGTCAATGTCGAGGGCCGTGACGATCTTGCCGACAAATTGGCGAATCTCTACCGAAACAAGGCCCTTAGTAATAAACGATCGGGTGACAATCGGGGGGCTTTGGTTCTGTATGATCGATCAATCAGCCTATATGAGCGGATGGTCAATGTCGATGGCCGGAGTGAACTAGGTGCAGACCTATTACGCCTCTACAAAAACAAATCAGATGTGCTCACGGTATCAGGCTACAATCAGGCAGCAGAGGCACTTAACGACAAATGCCTTGCGTTTCTCGAACAAATGGTCAATGTTAAAGGACGAAACGAACTGGCTTCTAGCCTTGCTGACCTTTACAGTGCAAAAGCCTTTACTCTTTGGGATTCAGGTAATGATCTGGCAGCTGAGGCAATTTTTGACAGTTCCATTGAACTTCTTGAGCGGATGGTCAATGTGTATGGTGAAAACGACCTCGCTGGTGACCTTGATATGCGTTACGTGACCAGGGGTTCTGGGTTGGTTAGAATGGGTGATGTAGCTGGCGCAGTGGCACTCTATGACCGCGCAATAAACATATTTGAGAGGTTGGTCAATGTTGATGTTGAGAATCTGACGGAACACGAATTCCGTTTAGCATATCACAACAAGGTTAAGGCTAATGCGCTTTCTATTCTAGGTGACAAACATAGCGCATTGGCCTGTTTTGATCGGGCTATTAACATTTACGAGCGGCTGGACCTAGCAGACGACCTTCTTGAACTTTACTCAGATAAAGCCAAAGTGGTTCAAGACTTGGGCGAATACTTGGAGGCACTGACTCTGTTTGATCGAGCCATTGAAATGTGCAAACGATTAGTAAATGTCGGAGGGCGAAGCGATCAGGCCCACAATCTGTCAGATCTCTACGAGAAAAAGTCCATCGTGGCCAAGAACCTTGAAAATGCCGACGCATAATACAACCTGAATATACTCAATTCGATGATTTGTGCCTATTTGCTATTGGCAACATCACATACCCAAACAGACAACTTTGACAAATGCCTCCCTTAACATCGCTTGGTCTATCGCCGAAATCGAAGCATCGGCGGTCGGGTTTCAGGAGATACAACCAAACCATTTCTGGATTGGCTGCTGCAAGTGCTGCGATCTCGACTGTGCGAAGTTCCTCCAGTATGCGAGGCCGGAGATTCAGAAGCAGGAATCGCAAATTGCTCAGGATTTCCAGGCAGTAAGAGACGCCCTATCCGCTGGAAGAGGCAACCCCGCAAAACTTCGCCGCGCATTACGTGGTCGTCTTGGCATAGCTCACTGGGAACCCACTCCACGCCCAATGCACCGGCATCCGGATTTGCGGGCGGCGTTTGTTGCCGGGAAGCACCTTGCTGAAATCGCGGGCGGTTCCATAAAGCCCGTCCATGTGCTGTTCAGCCTTTTGCAGACACCGGATTCAGTTTTTGACGAGTGCCTGTCATCTATCGGTGGAGACAGAAAGGCGATGGCAGAGGCTCTTGAACGCTGCGTCCTTGTGGATGGTTTCGCTGCGGAAGGGGCTGATGCAAATTGCAGAGTAATTGACCCGGTTGGAAGGCCCGCACAGGAAGCCAAGCCAGAGGCCAAAGCGGAAACCAAACCGAAAAGGCCGTCAGCCCTTGCACATTTTGGCCGCGACCTGAACCGGCTTGCCAAGGATGGGAAGCTCGCTCCGGTGATCGGCAGGAAGCCGGAGATGCTCAAAATTGCTCAGACTCTCATCCAAAGCCGGAAGAACAACGCCATTCTTGTCGGCGAGGCGGGAGTCGGAAAGACCGGCATTGTCGAGGGCCTCGCCCAACGGATCGCCCAGGGAAAAGTCCCGGAGGAACTCAGAGCCACCCGGATCATCGAACTCTCGATGTCGCTACTGGTCGCCGGGACAAAGTATCGGGGGGAGTTTGAGGAACGCATGCAGGCGGTCATCAAGGAAGCGTCGGCTGATGCCAACATCGTCCTCTTTCTGGACGAAATCCACACGCTGATGGGTGCCGGGAAGGCCGGAGGCTCGATGGATGCGGCGAATATCCTGAAACCCGCCCTCGCCCGTGGGGAGATCCGGGTTATCGGAGCCACGACCATCACGGAATACCGGCTTCACATCGAGAAGGACGCCGCACTCGAACGCCGGTTTCAGAAGGTGGAGGTCGAGGAGCCGACCCCGGAGGAGGCATTGGAAATCCTGCGCGGCATCCGCACCCGGATGGAAGAGCATCACGGAATCAAGATAACGGACGGGGCGATTTCCGCCGCCGTCGAGTGGTCGGTCCGCTATCTCCCCGACTTCCGCCTGTCCGATAAAGCGATTGATCTCCTCGATACGGCCTGCGCCCAGGCAAGGTTTTTGACGTTTTCCGGCCAACCTGAACAATCTGGGGTGGATCGGGAGCAGATTGCGGCGGTGGTGGCCAGCCGGTGCAAGATCCCCGTCGGCACATTAACCGAGGACGAGGGCCAGCGACTCCGCTCAATGGAAGAGGTGCTCGGTAAACGGGTCAAGGGTCAGGATTCGGCCATCAAGACGGTTTCCGAGGCCGTGCGCCTGGCACGGACGGGGTTGGGCAATCCCAACCGCCCGGTCGGCTCGTTCCTCTTCGTCGGCCCCTCGGGCACCGGGAAAACCGAGCTGGCCAAGGCGCTCGCGGAGTTCCTGTTCCACGATGAATCAAGCCTCATCAGGTTCGACATGTCGGAATTCATGGAGGAGCACAGCGTCAGCAAGCTCATCGGAGCCCCGCCGGGATACAAAGGCTGCGACAAGGAAGGCCAGCTCACCGGAAAAGTCCGCACCCGGCCATACAGCATCGTGCTTTTCGACGAAATCGAGAAAGCCCACCCCCGTGTGCTCGACATCTTTCTTCAAATCTTCGACGAAGGCACCCTCACCGATGCGAACGGCCGGAAATGCAGTTTCCGCAACGCCATCATCATCCTGACCAGCAACCTCGGCTCGGGCGAACTCGCTGCGAAGAAACAAATGGGCTTCGGGGCAAAGCCGGAAGACGCCGCAGAGATTCAGACAAGGATGGACGAACGCATCAAGTCAGCCATCAAAAAACACCTGCGCCCGGAGCTAGTCAACCGCCTGTCCTCCATCGTCCAATTCCACCAACTCGCCCCGGCCGACATCCGCGAGATCGTGGGGAAATGCCTTGCCGCGCTGAACGCTCGCCTCGCCGACCGCAAAATCACCGTTTCCCTGTCCCCCGAGGTGGTTGACTTGATCGTGAAGGAAGGATTCAGCCCAGAATTCGGGGCGCGGGAACTCGAACGCACCATCGAACGCCTGATCTCCAAGCCCCTCGCGGAAGCCATCCTCGCCGGCAGCATCAAATCGGGGTCTATTGTGGCGAGTCTCAAAAAGGAAATTGTGGTTTTCCGGGCGGCTGGTTGACGGTTTCCCGGCTCAACCGTATGGAACATTCAGCAGCAGAATCAACATACAGAAAAACGACACATTATGGGATTCTTCAATTTCTTTAAACCAAAGGCAAAACCACAGAACGTGCTTCAACAGGTTCAGGAACTCAGTGCCGTTCTCATCGTCGGAGGCTTCCGGCGTGTGTTTGCTGCCGTGGAAGCTGGGCCATCACCCCAGATGTCGGATGCCCTCATTATGCAGATCTACAGCCGGATCTGCACTGCATTCAGAGAAGCGTCCGAGAAACGCGGAGAACGTATCCCAGCGGACAACATGAACATGATTGTCCTGCATTTTCTTGAAGTATATCGAATATCAACGCCGGAGTTTTTCGAGTCGCACATCGACTATGAATTGCAGAAATACAGCGCAGACGGATTAAGGCCCTCCTTCCAACAACCACTGAAACTTATTAATGCCAACGATCCTGAGCAGCAACCTGCTGCCCTGAGCGTTCCATCATCAAACGTAATCTCAAACGAAGATGTAGCATTGCGTGCATATATGATTCTTGAGGAACGAAAGAAAAACGGTGTGCCTGGAGATGAGATCAGTGCGTGGGTTCAAGCCGAGAGAGAACTCAAGGCTGAAGCAAAAGATCGGTTGCAACTTATGAATGAACCTGAAATTCCTGCTGGCCTCGGAATAGTGGGAACGGTGGGTTCAGATGGCAAAAACGCGAATATTCACATATTTCCGGGACTAGACCCCGACAACCATGCAAAAGTAACAGTTCATGAGTCGCTTCATTTATTGGCCTTAAAGGCCAATATGCCGCCATTCGAGGACCTTGCTTTGATGATCAAAACCAGTGGAGATGAAACAAAAACATTCGAATACCCTTATGCGGATCAGTTTTATATCCGCGAACATTTTCCTTTGCGAACGACCCGAATTCTCGTTAATGCATCTGGGATGTTGGGTCTTGTTCCTACCAATCCTATTCCTGTTGAAACCATTTATCATGAGTTTAGATATTTTTCAGAACTCCGTTATCAAGACGGTTCAGCGGTAGTTGCAAAAAGAGTTGGCTGCGTTTTGTCACCTGTGTCAAAGTATCCTGTTGATTGTTGGTCCGTTTCAACCGCCGACCGACAGTCGGAAATTCATATGTATATTGCGCCGTATTGTAAGGTGACCTCTGACTTTGCCCCAGATGGGTTTGAACACAGGTCGGACTATACGGATAGTAAGAAACATTATGATAATTCGCTTGGAAAACTATACGCACTTCAGGATCGCCTTTTGAGCGTCCTTATGAGCGGACCTGATTCAACTCAGAAACAGGAATCCATTCATAAGGAGCGAGAGAGTCTAGTCATGAAGCTGGTTCTCGTCTTGGGCGAATACAGACTTGAAGACAATCACTCGACTCAACTTAGTAATATCGTGCTTGAATCGCTTACAAATCTATCTCCTTGGCACACCCTTTCAGATTTAAAACTGGCTTTGCGTTCAGGTGATGACGATGAGATCCAAAAAAACTATAGGTTTCTTGCTTCGAAGAAGATACCTGTTAACCTACCACATAAAGAAGAGTTTAATAAGCAGATTGCTCGATGTAAAAAGCTGCACCCTGAGAAATTCTGTTTCCGACAACTTTTTAAGATGTTCAAGTGAAGCTTTTTAGCGGCATGTCAAGCCACCGCTTGAACTTGCGGCTCTGGCGCGGGGTCAGGGGAAGCGAGCGTGCTTTCGCAAGCTTCTCTTCCCGGACGAGGGCCATTGCGTAGTCAAGCGGGGTTTCAATCCCGAGGAGCGCCTTGCGGGTCCAGCGTGTTGGCATGGAAGTGCGGATGATGGATTTTGAGTAGTGGATAGCTGTCATATTGGTTTTCTGGTTGTCACCCCGCCCGGCGGATTGCCGGACGGGGCATTGGTTTGTTTCTTCACGCGGCGCAGTCGTATTCGACGAACTCCGCGTTTTCCCAGGGCACCGGTCGCCCCTGCATGCGCAGGAACATCCCGGCAAGCTCCAGGCACTGCCGCCAGCCCCCGAGGCTGGCAGCGCTCGTTCGAAGCGAGGCGTTGAACCTCAGCTCAGGATCCAAAGCGCAGGCCCATCTTCTACAGTTTCAAAATTGCAGATGTTGATGGTCAACGGATTGCAAAAGCCCATCAGGGCTGTGGCACTACATTTTCTGGGTGCGGCGAAGCCGCTTCCCGGATAGTAGGTGGCAGGCCCGCGCCCGCAGCTCG